>JANYAE010000062.1 GCA_025355105.1 Pseudomonadota bacterium
CCCGCGTGTGCGGGCGTGCCGATGCCGTAGGCCTCGAGCAGCAGGTTCAGGACCGGCGCCATGATCGCGGCGCCGGCGACCGCGCCTATCGCCAGCATCACCTGCTGGCGCCAAGGCGTGGCGCCGATCAGCCGCCCAGCCTTGAGATCCTGCAGGTTGTCGCCGGCGACGGCAGCCGCGCTGCAGGTCACCGCGCCGATCAGCACGGCGGCCACCGGCCCCACGGTGCTGCCGCGGCCCATCAAGGCGAGCAGCACCAGTGAGGCGAACAGGATTGTGGAGATCGTGATGCCGGAGACCGGGTTGTTCGAGGATCCGACCAGCCCTGCCATGTAGCCGCTGACCGACGAGAACACGAACCCGGCGACGATCATGATGATCGCCATGGTCACCGCGACGCCGAAGCTGCCGACCACGGCATAGTAGAGCGCGAACAGCGGCAGGACGAACAGCGCGATGCCCGCCAGGATCGCGCCCATCGGCAGGTCCCGCTCGGTGTCGGGCACGTCGCTGCGGATGCCTGCGACCGAGAGCCCGCTGCGGATGCCGGACAAGAGAGACCCGCGCAGCGTCCACAATGCCCACAGCCCTCCGACCAGCATCGCGCCCACCCCGATGTAGCGCACCTTGTGATCGGAGATCAGGCCGGCAGCGGTCGCGGCGTCTGCGCCGACCAGCAGCGTCGCCAGCGCGGGATCGTGGTCGAACAGGAACGTGTTGTAGGCCGGTATGAACAGCCACCAGGCGATCAGGCCGCCGGCGACCATCACCAGGCCGATGTTGAGCCCGACGATGTAGCCGACGCCGAGCAGGGCCGGCGACAGGCTGACGCCGACGTAGGCGATCGTGCGCTTGCCGAGGTAGCCGGCGAGGGTGAACGACTCGGGCACGAGCCGCAGCCCGGACATCACCAGCTTGAACAGCGCACCGAGCAGCGCGGCGACGCCGAGCAGCTTCGCGCTCGCAGCCGCGCCGCTGCCGGCCTTGAGCAGCTCAGCGGTCGCGACGCCTTCCGGGAACTGCAGGTTCTGGTCGATGATCAGCGTGCGCCGCAGCGGCACCGAGAACAGCACGCCGAGCAGGCCGCCGAGGCCGATGATCGCGAACACCCACCAGTAGTCGAAAGTGGTCCAGTGGCCGAGGATCACCAGCGCCGGTATGGTGAACACCGTGCCGGCGGCGATCGACGAGCCGGCCGAGGCGCCGGTGGCGACGATGTTGTTCTCGAGGACGCTGCTGCGGCCGAGCAGGCGCAGCACGCCCATCGAGACCACCGCGGCCGGAATGGCGGTCGCGACCGTCAGTCCGACCTTGAGGCCAAGGTAGGCGTTGGCGGCGGCCAGCGCGACGGTCAGCACCATCGACAGCAGGACCGCGCGCAGCGAGAGCTGTGGGGTGTCGGTCATCGGAGCTTCTCCCGGGGCGGCGTCAGCGGACGCCGCCCATCCAGCGGCGGAACAGCGGCGACAGCAGCAGCACCACCGCTCCGGTGACCACGCCGAACAGCGTCATGTTCAGGAATTCGGCCGGCATGGTCGCCACCTCGCTGCCGATGCGGCCGCCGATCTGGCCGGCGGTGAGGTTGCCGAGCGCGGCACCGAGGAACCAGATGCCCATCATCTGGCTGACGAAGCGCGGCGGCGCGAGCTTGGTCACGTTCGACAGCCCGATCGGGCTCAGGCACAGCTCGCCGCAGGTGTGCAGGAAGTACGTCATCAGCAGCCACTGCGGCCCGACCTTGCCGCCGTGCGCGATGATCAGCTGCGCAGCGAGGATCAGCACCGCGAAGCCGGCGCCGAGCAGCACCAGGCCGAGGCCGAACTTGAGCGGCGCCGACGGGTCCAGCTGGCGCGCACCGAGAGCGATCCACATCCAGGCGAAGAACGGCGACAGCACGATGATGAACACCGAGTTCACCGACTGGTACCAGGTCGTCGGGTGCTCGTGGGCGTCGAAGAAGCTGCCGAGGAACGAGCGGTCGGTGAGGTCGCGCGCGAACAGATTGAGCGTGGTGCCGGCCTGCTCGAAGCCGGTCCAGAACAGGTAGGCGCAGAGGAAGAACACGGCGATCACCAACACACGCTTCTTCTCGGCGACGTCGAGCTTGCCGAACAGCAGCACGGCGCCGAAGAACACCACCGCGATGCCCTGCATCGCCCACTTGAACCACTCGGCGAGCTGCACGGCCTTGACGTCGACGATGCCGCCGGCCACGGCGCCGACCGCGAGCGCCAGCGCGGCGAGGCCGGCGAGCAGGATGCGGGTGCTCTTCCGGCGCTCGGCGGGACTCGTGCCGTGCGGCCGGAGTCCGGCGGCGCCGAGGTAGCGGCTCGTCAGCCGGTACTGCAGCACGCCGAGCAGCATCGCGATGCCGGCGGTCAGGAAGCCCCAGCGATAGCCGATGGTCTCGCCGATCGTGCCCGAGATCAGCGGCGCGACGAACGCGCCGAGGTTGATGCCGACGTAGAAGATCGAGAACGCCGCGTCGCGCCGCTCGCCCGGCTGCCCCTGGTAGAGCTCGCCGACGATCGCGCTGACGTTCGGCTTCAGCATGCCGGTGCCGAGCGCGGTCACGACCAGGCCGAGGTAGAACACCAGCGGCGAGCCGAGCGCCAGCATGAAGTTGCCGAGCGAGATCAGGATGCCGCCGTACAGGACGCTGCTGCGCTGGCCGAACAGCCGGTCCGCCAGCCAGCCGCCCGGCAGGCAGGCGAGATAGGCGGCACTGGTGTAGAGCCCGTACACCGAGCCGGCGGTGACATTGTCGACGGCGAAGCCGCCGTCGGCGGTGGCGGCCGTCAGGAACAGCACCAGCAGCGCCCGCATGCCGTAGTAGCTGTAGCGCTCGAAGAACTCGGTGAAGAACAGCGTCGCCAGGCCGCGCGGATGGCCGAGGAACGTCGCCTCGGCGGGCGCATTCTTGTTATTCATCGAGGACGGTCCCTGAGCCCTGCGGCGGGCAAGCCAGTGTTGCCGGAGTGTGACGGATGCCGCGCTGCGCTCGCAATGTCCGCGGCGGCAGGCGCCGTCAGGCTGCGCCGGCCTCGCGCTCGCGCTCCTCGCGGGCGCGCTCCTCGAGCTTGGACTTGGCGAGGATCTTCGCCATGACGATGCCGACCTCGTAGAGCGCGTACATCGGCAACGCCATCGCCGTCTGCGAGATCACGTCCGGGGGCACGATGACGGCCGCCTGGATGAACACCGCGATCAGCACGTAGCCGCGGTTGCGGCGCAGCGTCTCGAGCTTGACCAGTCCTGTCCAGACCAGCAGCACGATCGCCACCGGGATCTCGAACGCCAGGCCGAAGGCCAGGAACAGCACCAGCACGAAGTCGAGGTACTGGGTCATGTCGGTCATCATCTGCACGCCCGGCGGAGCCGTGGCCGTGAAGAACGCGAACATCAGCGGGAACACGATGAAGTACGCGAACGAGACGCCGGCGTAGAACAGCAGCACGCTGGAAACAAGCAGCGGCAGCGCGAAGCGCTTCTCGTGCTTGTAAAGGCCGGGCGCGATGAAGGCCCACACCTGGAACAGCACGTAGGGCATCGCGAACACCAGCGCGATGTAGAACGCGAGTTTGAACGGCGTGATCAGCGGCGCGATGACGCTGGTCGAGATCATCTGCGCGCCCTTCGGCATCACCTTGATGAGCGGCTTGGCGATGAACGAGAACAGCTCGTTCGCGTAGATCATGCACGGGATCGACACGATCACGACGACCACCAGCGCGCGCAGCAGGCGCGTGCGCAGCTCCAGCAGATGCGAGATCAGCGTGCCTTCGGCGAGGTTCTCGCGCTCGGGCTCAGGGCTGGCCATCGGGACGCACGGCAGCAGGCGGGGAAGTCGGGGCGGTGGCGACGGGCTCGGCGGCCGGCGCCGGCCCGTGCTGGTGCGGCTCGTCG
>JANYAE010000138.1 GCA_025355105.1 Pseudomonadota bacterium
CGCTGCGCAGCGCCCGGCCGCGCGACCTGGCGCAGCTCCGGGCGGCGCTCGCCGCGGTACCGGCGGTCGGCGCGCTCGCCGCCGGGCACGACACGCCGCTGCTCGGCGCGGCCGGCGCCGCGCTGGCCGGCCACCCCGCTCTCGCCGCGCTGCTCGCCGCGGCGATCGTGCCGAGCCCGCCGCATTTCCTGCGCGACGGCGGCGTGATCGCGCCGGGCCACGACGACGAGCTCGATGAGCTGCGGCGCATCGCGTCCGACACCGACAGCTATCTGCTCGAGCTCGAGGCGCGCGAGCGCCAGCGCACTGGACTCGCCAGCCTCAAGCTCGCCTACAACCGCGTCTCGGGCTTTTACATCGAGCTCAACCGTCGCGACGCCGAAAACGTCCCGGCCGACTACGTCCGGCGCCAGACCGTCAAGAACGCCGAGCGCTTCCTGACGCCGGAGCTCAAGCAGTTCGAGGACAGGGTGCTCGGCGCCCGCGAGCGCGCGCTGGCGCGTGAGAAAGCGCTCTTCGACGGCCTGCTCGAGCGTCTGATCGCCGAGCTCGCCGCGTTGCAGGCGACCGCGCGCGCGCTGGCGCTGGTCGACGTCCTGGTGTGCCTCGCGGCGCGCGCGCTCGAGCTCGGCTTCAGCGAACCTGAATTCGTCGACGAGGCCCGGCTGACGATCGTCGCCGGTCGCCACCCGGTGGTCGAGAGCCTGCTCGACGGGCCCTTCGTGCCGAACGACCTCGAGCTCGACGCGCGGCAGCGCATGCTGGTGATCACCGGCCCCAACATGGGCGGCAAGTCGACCTACATGCGCCAGGCCGCGCTGATCGTGATCCTGGCGCGCATCGGCAGCTTCGTACCGGCGCAGCGCGCCGTGCTCGGCCCCACCGACCGGATCTTCACGCGCATCGGCGCCGCCGACGACCTCGCCGGCGGACGCTCGACGTTCATGGTGGAGATGACCGAAGCCGCGAACATCCTCAACAACGCCACCGAGCAGAGCCTCGTGCTGATGGACGAGATCGGCCGCGGCACCAGCACCTTCGATGGCCTGTCGCTGGCGTGGGCGGCGGCGGAGTACATGGCGCGGCGGGTGCGCGCGTTGACGCTGTTCGCGACCCACTACTTCGAGCTGACCTCGCTGGCCGAGGAGGCCGCCGGCGTCGGCAACGTGCACCTCGATGCGACCGAGCACGGTGAAGCGCTCGTGTTTCTGCACGCGGTGAAGGCCGGACCCGCGAGCCGCAGCTATGGGCTGCAGGTGGCGCGGCTCGCCGGCGTGCCGCGCGAGGTGATCGCCGCCGCGCGCCGCTACCTCGGCGCGCTCGAGCAGCGCGGCGAGGAGCTCAAGCCGCCATCACCGCAGTCCGAGCTGTCGTTCGCGGCGCCGGCGGTGGCGCTGGCCGCGGAACCTGGCGCCGCAGCGCGGGTACTCGATGAGCTCGCGCGAACCGACCCCGACGCACTGACACCGCGCGAGGCGCAGGATGCGCTGTATCGCCTCAGGGATCTGGCGCGGCGAAGCGGCCGCGACTGAGAAAGCGCACGGTCGCCGCAACCACCGCCTCGGACACCAGCAGTCCGGTGTGGCTCACCGGCAGCACCACGTGGTCGGTCGCACCCGCGAGCTCGGTCTCCTCGACCGCGACCGTGCCGTCGTTCGGCTCCGGCAGGTGGCCGATGAAGCGGCCGAAGCCGAGCGAGTGGTCACCGGCGATCACGCCGACCTCGACCGCGCCCTGCCAGTGCGGCAGGTCGTCGCGCAGCAGTTCGCCGCCGGCCAGGCTGCCGAAGAATATCGAGGCGCCGGGCAGCGCCGCGAAGGCGCGGGCCGCGCGGCTGCCGTTGACCGGCGAGCCGAGCAACACCATCCGCCCGAGCGGCAGCTCCGGGTGCGCGGCCGCGAAGCGCAACAGCAGCAGGCCGCCGAGACTGTGGCCGACGAGGTGCACGGGCGGCGGCAACGCCAGCACCTCGGCGCGCAGCTCCGCCACCACGTCCGCCGGCAGCGCGGTCATGGAGCGGTAGTGGAACTGGCGCACCGCGTAGCCGTGGTCGGCGAGGCGGTGCCGGAACAGCGTCGCCTCGAGCCCGGTCATCCACAGGCCGTGGGCGACGACGACCGACCCGGTTTCAGGCACTGGGCGCGCGCAGCCGGATGTGCAGGTCGCGCAGCTGCTGCTCGGTGACGGCGGTCGGCGCCTCGGTGAGCGGGCAGAACGCCGTCTGCGTCTTCGGGAAGGCGATCACCTCGCGGATGCTGTCGGCGCCCGACATTAGCATCGCCAGCCGGTCGAGGCCGAAGGCGATGCCGCCGTGCGGCGGCGCGCCGTACTTGAGCGCCTCGAGCAGGAAGCCGAACTTGGCGCGCGCCTCCTCCGCTTCGATGCCGAGCATGCCGAACACCGTCGACTGCAGCTCCTCGCGGTAGATGCGCACCGAGCCGCCACCGATCTCCGAGCCGTTCAGCACGCAGTCGTAGGCCTTGGCGATCGCCTCGCCCGGGCTGGCGACGAGCGCGGCCGCGTCCTCGTTCACCGGCGAGGTGAACGGGTGGTGCATCGCGTTCCAGCGACCGCTGGCCTCGTCGCGTTCGAACATCGGGAAGTCGACCACCCACAGCGGGCGCCAGGCGCTGGCGACCAGCTTCAAGTCGGCGCCGAGCTTGAGGCGCAGCGCCCCCATGCTGTCGTTGACGACCTTGGCGCGATCGGCGCCGAAGAAGATCAGGTCGCCACTCGCCGCGCCGGTGCGCTCGAGGATGCCCGCGACCGCGGCGTCCGACAGGAACTTGAGGATCGGCGACTGCAGGCCGGCGCGGCCGGCAGCGGCATCGTTGACCTTGACGTAGGCGAGGCCCTTGGCGCCGAAGCGCGCGACGTGCGCGGTGTAGTCGTCGATCTGGCTGCGGCTGAGCTCGCCGCCGGACGGCACGCGCAGCGCCGCGACGCGCCCGTCGGCCGCCTTGGCCGGCCCGGCGAACACCTTGAATTCCGAGTCGCGCACGAGGTCGGCGACGTCGACGAGCTCGAGCGGGATCCGCAGGTCCGGCTTGTCCGAGCCGTAGCGGCGCATCGCCTCCGCGTAGCGCATGCGCGGGAACGGCTGCGGCAGCTCGACGCCGAGCACCGACTGGAACACGGCGCGCACCAGGCCTTCCATCAGCAGCATGATCTCGTCCTGCGTCAGGAACGAGGTCTCGATGTCGACCTGCGTGAAGTCCGGCTGGCGGTCGGCGCGCAGGTCCTCGTCGCGGAAGCAGCGCACGATCTGGTAGTAGCGGTCGAAGCCGCTGATCATCAGCAGCTGCTTGAAGATCTGCGGCGACTGCGGCAGCGCGAAGAACTTGCCCGCGTGCGTGCGCGACGGCACCAGGTAGTCGCGCGCGCCTTCCGGCGTCGCCTTGGTCAGCATCGGCGTCTCGATGTCGACGAAGCGGTGGGCGTCGAGGTAGCTGCGGATCGCGCGCGTCAACTCGTGGCGCATCATCAGGCGCTTCTGCATGACGTCGCGCCGCAGGTCGAGGTAGCGGAACTTGAGGCGGACCTCCTCGCGCACCTCCTCGTCCAGCTGAAACGGCAGCGGCTCGGAGCGATTGAGCACGGTGAGCTTGCGGGCCAGCAGTTCCACCTGGCCGGAACCGAGGTTGGCGTTGGCGGTCCCCTGCGGCCGCGCCCGCAGCACGCCCTCGACCGACAGCACGTACTCGCTGCGCACGCGCTCGGCCTCGGCGAACACGTCCGCGGCGTCCGGGTCGACGACGATCTGCAGCAGGCCATCGCGGTCGCGCAGGTCGATGAAGATGACGCCGCCGTGGTCACGGCGGCGATGCACCCAGCCGGCAACCTGGACCGTCTGGCCGATGAGCGACTCGTTGACCTGACCGCAGTAGTGGGAACGCATGGCTCGCCTCGAAGTCCCCGGCGCGGGGAACCGACAATCTTACGGACGGGCCCTTGTGCGTTGCAAGGCGCGAGCACCGTGCAGCGCCCGGCGCCGGTCAGCGACGGCGGGCGGCCTTGCGGGCCGGCTTCTTGGCCCGCGACGCGGTCTTGCGCGCCGGCGCCTTGGCGGCGGACTTCGAGGCCGCGGTCGGCTCGGGCTTTTCGGCCTTGGTCTCCACCTTGGGCTCGGCCTTCACCTCGGCCTTGGCCGGCGTCGCGTCGGCCTTCGTGTCAGCGCTGGCGGACTTGTCGCCGCTGGCCTCCTCGGCGTGCAGGTTGCGCTTGCCTTCCTTATCGGACTTGAAGTCCGTCTCGTACCAGCCCTTGCCCTTGAGGCGGAATACCGGTGCCGAGATCAGGCGCTTGAGGCGCGACTTGCCGCATTCCGGGCACTTGCGTAGCGGCGCATCGCTCATCTTCTGCATGGCCTCGTGGTGATGACCACAGGCCTCGCACTGGTACTCGTAGAACGGCATCGACACACTCCCAGGACGACGGCGGCCCCGGCGGGCCCGCCCGCTCAGGATTTCAGGGCCCCGGCCGGCCGCGAATCATAGCAGCGGCCGCCCTCAGGCGGCCGCCTGCCGCAGCTTGGCGAAGGACAGCGCCCCGTCCGCCGCCGAGACCCGGATCAGGTCCCCGGGCACGAACTCGCCGCGCAGGATGCGCTGCGCCAGCGGGTTCTCGAGCTGCTGCTGGATGGCCCGCTTCAGCGGCCGTGCGCCGTAGACCGGGTCGAAGCCGGCCTCGCCGAGGCGGTCACGCGCCGCGTCGTCGAGCTCGAGGCCGAGCTCGCGCTCGCCGAGCCGCGCCTTGAGGTAGCCCATCTGGATGTCGACGATGCGGCGGATCTCGGCGCGGCCGAGCGGGTGGAAGACCACGATCTCGTCGATGCGGTTGATGAACTCCGGCCGGAAGTGGCCGCCGACGATCTCGAGCACCGCGCCCTTCATGCGCTCGTAGTTGCGCTCGCCGGCCATCTCCTGGATCACCTGCGAACCGAGGTTCGAGGTCATGATGATCACGGTGTTGCGAAAGTCCACGGTGCGACCCTGGCCGTCGGTGAGCCGGCCGTCGTCGAGTACCTGCAGGAGCACGTTGAACACGTCCGGGTGCGCCTTCTCGATCTCGTCGAGCAGGATCACCGAGTACGGCCGGCGGCGCACCGCCGCGGTGAGATAGCCGCCCTCCTCGTAGCCGACGTAGCCCGGCGGTGCGCCGATCATGCGCGCGACCGAGTGCTTCTCCATGAACTCGCTCATGTCGATCCGCACCATCGCGTCTTCGGTGTCGAACAGGAACGCGGCCAGCGCCTTGGTGAGCTCGGTTTTGCCGACGCCCGTCGGCCCGAGGAACAGGAACGAGCCGTTCGGACGGCCGGGGTCGGAAAGGCCGGCGCGCGAGCGGCGGATCGCGTCGGCCACGGCCTGCACGGCCTCGTCCTGGCCGACGACGCGCGTGGCGAGCGCCGCCTCCATCTTCAGCAGCTTGTCCTTCTCGCCCTCGAGCATCTTGGCGACCGGGATGCCGGTCCACTTGGAGACGACCTCGGCGATCTCCTCCTCCGTGACCTTGTTACGCACCAGCGTCGGCGCCTGGGCGTCGGCGTCCTCGGCCGACTTCAGGCGCTTCTCGAGCTCGGGGATCTTGCCGTACTGCAGCTCGGACATGCGGCCGAGGTCGGACGCGCGGCGCGCCGCCTCGAAGTCGAGCCGCGCGCGCTCGAGCTGCTTCTTGATTTCCGCCTCGCCCTGCGAGGCGGCCTTTTCGCGCTTCCAGATCTCGTCGAGGTCGGCGTACTCGCGCTCGAGGCCCTTCAGCGTCTCCTCGATCTGCTCGAGGCGCTTCTTCGAGGCCTCGTCCTTCTCCTTGCGCAGCGCCTCGCGCTCCATCTTGAGCTGCACGATGCGCCGGTCGAGCCGGTCCATGGCCTCGGGCTTGGAGTCCATCTCCATGCGGATCCGCGACGCCGCCTCGTCGATCAGGTCGATGGCCTTGTCCGGCAGCTGCCGGTCGGTGATGTAGCGGTGCGACAGGGTTGCGGCGGCGACGATCGCGGGATCGGTGATCTGCACCTTGTGGTGCACGGCGTAGCGCTCCTTGAGGCCGCGCAGGATCGCGATCGTGTCCTCGACGGAGGGCTCGTCGACCAGCACCTTTTGGAAGCGCCGCTCGAGCGCCGCGTCCTTCTCGATGTACTTGCGGTACTCGTCGAGCGTGGTCGCGCCGACGCAGTGCAGCTCGCCGCGCGCGAGCGCCGGCTTGAGCATGTTGCCGGCGTCCATCGCCCCCTCGGCCTTGCCCGCGCCGACCATGGTATGCAGCTCGTCGACGAACAGGATGATCTGCCCTTCCTGCTTGGCGAGGTCCTTGAGCACGCCCTTCAGGCGCTCCTCGAACTCGCCGCGATACTTGGCGCCGGCGATCAGCGCGCCCATGTCGAGGGCGAGGATTTTCTTGTTCTTGAGTCCCTCCGGCACCTCGCCGTTGACGATCCGCTGCGCCAGGCCCTCGACGATCGCGGTCTTGCCGACGCCCGGCTCGCCGATCAGTACCGGGTTGTTCTTGGTGCGTCGCTGCAGCACCTGCACGGTGCGACGGATTTCGTCGTCGCGGCCGATCACCGGGTCGAGCTTACCGCTCTTGGCGCGCTCGGTGAGGTCGATCGTGTACTTGTCGAGCGCGCCGCGCGCCTCCTCGGCGTTCGCGTCGCCGACGTTCTGGCCGCCGCGCACCTCGTCGATCGCCTTCTCGAGCGCTCCCTTGACGGCGCCGGCCTCCTTGAGGATCCGGCCGGGCTCGCCTTTGTCCTCGAGCGCGGCGAGCACGTAGAGCTCGGAGGAAATGAACTGGTCGCCGCGCTGCTGGGCGAGCTTGTCGGCGATGTTGAGCAGCCGGCCGAGGTCGTTGGAGACGTGCACCTCGCCGGACGCGCCCTCCACCTTCGGCAGCCGTTCGAGCGCCTGCGACAGGCGCGAGCGCAGCAGGTTGAGGTTGACGCCGGCCTTGTCGAGCAGCGGCCGCACGGTGCCGCCCTGCTGGTCGAGCATGGCGGACAGCAGGTGCACCGGCTCGATGAACTGATGGTCCCGCCCGACCGCCAGCGACTGCGCGTCGGCGAGAGCCAGCTGGAAGGTCGAGGTCAGTTTGTCCTGCCGCATGAGCCGGCTCCTAATGGCTTGATTCGGTTAGAGGTTGGGGCCCGCCGCGGTAAATTCAACGGCGCCGTTACGGCAGGCCGTGCCCGGCCTCGGCGCCCGGGTGATGCTGGGTCAGCCAGATAACCCCGACCCCGAGCAGAATCAATACGAACTGTTCCACCGAGCGCCGCAGGCCGACATGGCGGTGCAGGCCGGGAATCAGGTCGGCCACCGCCACGTACAGCAGCGAGGCGCCGGCGAAAGCGAGTGCGTACGGCAGCAGCGCGAGCGCCGTGCCGAGCGCGTAGACGGCGACGATGCCGCCGATCACCGCCGAGGCGCTGACCAGCAGGTTGAGGGCCAGCGCCCGCAGCCGCCCCATGCCACTGTGCAGCAGGATGCCGATGTCGCCGATCTCCTGCGGCAGCTCGTGCGTGAACACGGCGAGCGCGGTCGCGAGCCCGAGCCCGGGCGCCGTCAGGTAGGCGGCGGCGATCACCACGCCGTCGACGACGTTGTGGAAGGCATCGCCCCACAGGATCATCGGCCCGACCGCGTGGCTGCGCTGCCGCTCGCCGTCGGCGTGCGCGTCGAAGGGATCATCGTGCGAGTGCCGCCACAGCACGAGCTTCTCGAGCACGAAGAACACCAGCAGCCCGCCGAGGACCACCGTGCCGACGGTCGCGGCGTTGGCGAGCCCGGCGCCCGCGATCGCCGCCGGCAGGAAGCCGAGCAGCGCCGCGCCGAGCAGCGCGCCGGTCGCGAAGCTGACGAGATGCGGCACGAGCGCGCGGCGCAGCGCCTCCGGCAGCGCGATGAACAGCGATGCCGCGAGCGCCGAGGCGAGCCCGACGCCGCCGGTCAGCGCGACGACCGCGAGCAGCGCGCTGGTGTGGGAAACGGACGGCATGCGGCGAGCAGTCTAGCGCCGCCGCTCAGGCGCGGCGCCAGAGCAGCGTCGCCATGCGCCCGCCGCGCGGGTCGCGGCGGTGCGAGTAGAAGCGGCCGGCATCGCGGAAGGTGCATTCGCCACCACCCGCGACCGTGCTGATCCCGAGCCGACCGAGCCGCGCGCGCGCGAGCGCGTACAGGTCCGCCTGCCAGCGGCCGCGCTCGTTCGGCGTGAACGCCGCCGCGTCGGCGGCGTGGCCGGCGACGAAGGCCACGCGCACCTCGTCGCCGACCTCGAAGGCCGAGGCGCCGATCGCAGGCCCGAGCCAGGCGAGGAGATCCGCGCCGGACACGCCGAGCGCGGCGACGGTGCGGTCGAGCACGCCGGCGGCGAGGCCGCGCCAGCCGGCGTGCGCGAGCCCGAGCCGCGTCCCGTCGCGGCTCGCGAAGGCGACCGGCAGGCAGTCGGCGGTCAGCACCGCGAGCACGCGGCCGGGCTCGAAGGCGACGGCCGCATCCGCCTCCGGCGCGGACCGGCTGCCGTCGTGAACGACGACTTCGGCACCGTGCACCTGGCGCAGCCACAGCGGCTCCGCCGGCAGCGCGAGATCGGTGCGCAGCCGCGCGCGATTGGCGCTGACCGCGGCCGGGTCGTCGGCAACGTGCGCGGCCAGATTGAAGCTCGCGAGCGAGCCGCGGCTGAGGCCGCCGTCGCGGGTGGTCGTGCCGCCGCAGACGGCGCTCGGTGCACCGAACTCGGCCGGCAACCAGCCGATCCCCGCGCTCGCCACCGGCAGCGTCACGGCCGCTGGCGCGGATCGGCCGCGGCGGCGCGCACGTCCTCGCGCAGCGCCGCGCGCAGCTCGAGGAAGTCCGGCGGCAACGGCGTCGAGAACTCGACGCGCTGGCCGGTCGCCGGGTGCACGAAGGCGAGGCGCGCCGCGTGCAGCGCCTGGCGCCGGAAGCCGCGCATCGTCTCCATCAGGCGCGCCGTGGCGCCCTTCGGGAACACCAGCCGCTTGCCGTACAGCGGATCGCCGACCAGCGGAAAGCCGGCATGCGTCAGGTGCACGCGGATCTGGTGCGTGCGGCCGGTCTCGAGGTGCACGCGCACGTGCGTGTGGGCGCGGAAGCGCTCGATCACGCGATAGTGGGTCACGGCCTCGCGCCCCGAGCCGCGCACCGCCATGCGCAGGCGGTCGACCGGGTGGCGGTCGATCGGCGCGTCGACGGTGCCGCCGGCGGTCATGACACCGATCGTGACCGCCTCGTACTCGCGCTCGACCTCGTGGCGTGCCAGCGCCTTGGTCAGCTTGGCGTGCGCATCGGGCGTGCGGGCGACGACCAGCAGCCCGCTGGTGTCCTTGTCGAGGCGGTGCACTATGCCGGCGCGCGGCAGCATCGCGAGCGCGGGGTCGTGGGCGAGCAGCGCGTTCTGCAGGGTCGCGCGCGGGTTGCCGGCGCCGGGATGGACCACGAGGCCGGCGGGCTTGGCGAGCACCAGCAGCGACGGATCCTCGTGGATCACGTCCAGCGCGATCGCCTCCGGTGCGACCGCCACCCGCGGCTCGTTCAGGGGTGCGACGCGCACGAGCTCGCCGCCGCTGACGAGGTCGCGGGGCTTGGGGCGGGCGCCATCCACCAGCACCCGGCCGGCCTCGATCCAGGCTTTGAGGCGGGTTCTGGAGAAATCGGGGAACAGCGCGGCGAGCGCCTGGTCCAACCGCTGGCCACGGTGCGCATCCGGGATGCGCTGCTCGAGGAATTCGGTCATCCGAACAAGATACGCTATAGTGCTCGGCCTTGCAGATCCTGCTGGTTGCCCCGTGACCTTCCTGACGTCCGCGTCCCGTGACATCGTCGTGCCCGCTGCGATCCGCTTCCCGGCCCTGCGCGCCGCACTCATCGGCATCGTGCTCGCCGCGTTCGCGCTCGGCGGCTGCAGCTCGTGGGGCAAGAAGGAAGAGCAGAACGCGAGCCCCGAGGCGCTCTACAGCCGCGCCATCAAGCTGATCGACGAGGGCAGCTACGAGCCCGGCATCAAGGTGCTGGAGGCGCTGACCGCGCGCTTCCCGTTCAGCGACTCGGCGCGCCAGGCGCGGCTCGACCTGATCTACGCCTACTACCGGGCGCACGAGAAGGAGTCGGCGATCGACGCGGCCGACACCTTCATCCGCGAGAACCCGACGCACGCGCGCATCGACTACGCCTACTACATGAAGGGCCTGGTGTACTTCGAGCGCTCACCGAACTTCCTCGAGCGCTGGTTCAGCGTCGACCTCTCGGAGCGGCCGCCGCAGGACGCGCGCAAGTCCTTCGACGCCTTCCTGCGGGTCGTGTCGCAGTACCCGAACAGCGAGTACGCCGCCGACGCGCGCCAGCGCATGATCTACCTGCGCAACCGGCTGGCGGAGTACGAGATCCACGTCGCCGACTACTACGTGCGGCGTGGCGCCTTCGTCGCGGCGCTGGATCGCGCCCGCTACGTGCTCGAGACCTACGACGGCTCGCCGTCGACGCGCCGCGCGCTCGAGATCATGGTCACGAGCTACCGCGCGCTGGACCTGCCCGGCCTCGCAGCCGACTCCGAGAAGGTGCTGGTCGCGAACTTCCCGGCCGGCGACCAGCGCTCGAAGAAAAAGCACTGGTGGAGCTTCAGCAGCTGACCGCCGCCGGCCGCATCAGCGGCTGCGGTAACCGGACGTGATCGGATAGCGCCAGTCGCGGCCGAAGGCGCGGCCGCTGATCCTGATGCCGGGCGGCGCCTGGCGGCGCTTGTACTCGTTGCGCTTGACCATCTCGAGCACGCGCCCGACCGTCGCCCGGTCGAAGCCGCGCGCCACGATCTCGTCCACCGAAAGGTCCGACTCGATGAACGCCTCGAGGATCGGGTCCATGATCTCGTACGGCGGCAGCGAATCCGTATCCTTCTGGTCAGGCCGGAGTTCGGCGCTCGGCGCGCGCTCGATGACCCGCGCCGGGATCACCGCGCCGAGCGCGTTCCGGTAGCGCGCCAGCCGGTAGACCATCAGCTTGGAGCAGTCCTTGATCGGCGCGAAGCCGCCGGCCATGTCGCCGTACAGGGTCGCGTAGCCCACCGCCATCTCGCTCTTGTTGCCGGTGGTCAGCAGCATCGCACCGGTCTTGTTCGAGATGCCCATCAGCAGCACGCCGCGGCAGCGCGCCTGGATGTTCTCCTCGGTCGTGTCCGGCGCGCGTCCGGCGAACTCGTCCTTGAGCGCCGCCAGCGTCGCGGCGAACATGCCCTCGATCGAGATCTCGCTGTACTTGACGCCGAGCGCGCGCGCCTGGCCGGCCGCGTCGTCGCGGCTCATCTGCGCCGTGTAGCGCGACGGCATCATCACCGCGTGCACCCGCGCGGGGCCGAGCGCATCGACGGCGATCGCGAGCGTCAGCGCCGAATCGACGCCGCCCGAGAGGCCGATGACGACGCCGGGGAAGCGGTGGCGATCGACGTAGTCGCGCACGCCGAGCACCAGCGCCTCGTAGACGCTCTGCTCCTCGCTGAGCTCGGCGGCGATCGGCCCGGGACGCGGTCGCAGCCGGCCGCCGGCGCGCTCGAGCTCGACCACCGCGGTGGCCTCGCGCCATGCCGGCAGGCGCTGGGTCACCGTGCCGTCGGCGGCCATGACGAAGCTGTTGCCATCGAACACCAGCTCGTCCTGGCCACCGACCAGGTTCAGGTAGACGAGCGGCAGGCCGACGTCGGTGACGCGCTGCCGCGCCACCGACTCGCGCTCGCGCTGCTTGTTGAGCTGGAAGGGCGATGCGTTGATGACGATCAGCGCCTCGGCGCCGTCCGCCTGCGCCGCGCGCGCCGGGCCGGTCTCCCAGATGTCCTCGCACACCAGCAGCGCGACGCGCTCGCCCTGCACGTCGACCAGCGTCGGCGTCTGGCCGGGCGAGAAGTAGCGCTTCTCGTCGAATACCTTGTAGTTCGGCAGCGCCTGCTTGCGGTGGTTGGCGTAGACGCGGCCGCCGCGCACCAGCGCCGCGGAGTTGAAGATCTCGCGACCGTGGTACTCCGGGTAGCCGAACACCAGGTCCACCGGCGGCGCGTCGCGGCACAGCCGCTCGACGGCCGACTGCACGTTGCGGCGGAATCCCGAGTGGAACAGCAGGTCTTCCGGCGGGTAGCCGGCGAGCGCGAGTTCGGGCAGCAGCACGAGGCTGACCCCGGCCTTGGCGCCGGCCTCAGCGGCCTCGAGCACGCGCTGCGCATTGCCGTCGACGTCACCGACGAACAGGTCGTACTGGGCGAGCAACAGACGAAGCGTGGCGCTCATCAGCTCGAGACCCTCTCCGGCCACGCCGCCGGGATCGGCCGGCGCCGGACCGTCTGCCGATCAGCGGCGCCTGGCGCGCCGCGTCGTCTTGCCCGGCTTGCGGGCCGCCGGTTTGGCGCGCCGGGCGGGCTTGGCCGGCTTGGCGCGCGGCGCCACCTTGCCGGCCTTGGCGGCCTTGACGAGCTTGGCGGACGGCTTGGCCAGGCGCGCGCCGCTGCGGCCGGCCTTGAGCGCTGCTGCCATCGCCGTGCCGAGTTCGGCCGGTGAGCGCACGGTGCGCACGCCGGCGCGCTCCAGCGCCGCGTACTTGTCGGCGGCCGTGCCCTTGCCGCCGTCGATGACCGCGCCGGCATGCCCCATGCGCTTGCCGGGCGGCGCCGTGACGCCGGCGATGTAGGCGACCACGGGCTTCTTGACGTGATCGTGGATGAACTGCGCGCCGGCCTCTTCGTCGCTGCCGCCGATCTCGCCGACCATGATGATGCCCTGGGTCTTCGAGTCGGCTTCGAACAGCCGCAGCACGTCGACGAAGTTCATGCCGCGCACCGGGTCGCCGCCGATGCCGACGCAGGTGCTCTGGCCGAGTCCGAGCCGGGTCGTCTGGAACACGGCCTCGTAGGTCAGCGTGCCGGAGCGCGAGACGATGCCGATCTTGCCCGGCTGGTGGATGAAGCCCGGCATGATGCCGACCTTGGCCTCGCCCGGCGTGATCACGCCCGGGCAGTTCGGGCCGACCAGACGCGTGTCGTAGCCTTTCAGCGCCTCCTTGACCCGCACCATGTCGTTGACCGGAATACCCTCCGTGATGCAGACGATCAGCTTGATGCCGGCGTCGGCCGCCTCGAGGATCGCGTCGGCGGCGCCGGCTGCCGGCACGTAGATCATGCTGACGTCGGCGCCGGTGGCCGCGACCGCGTCGTGGGCGGTGTTGAACACCGGCAGGCCGAGGTGCTTCTGGCCACCGCGCCCCGGCGTCACGCCGCCGACGACGCGCGTGCCGTAGGCGATGCACTGCTCGGTGTGGAACGTGCCCTGCTTGCCGGTGAAGCCCTGGCAGATCACGCGGCTCTTCTTGGTGAGGAGGATGCTCATGGGGCGTGGGTCCTAGCGGCCGGCGGCCAGGCGCACGGCCTTGGTCGCGGCGTCCGTGAGGTCGCTGGCGGCGGTGATCGCGAGCCCGCTCTTGGCGAGCTGCGCGCGGGCGACGTCGGCGTTCGTGCCCTCGAGGCGGACCACGACCGGCACGCTGACGCCGACCGTCTTGACCGCGGTGATGATGCCCTCGGCGATGATGTCGCAACGGACGATACCGCCGAAGATGTTGACCAGGATCGCCCGCACCTTCGGGTTCGACAGGATCAGCGTGAACGCCGCCGTGACGCGCTCCGGCGTCGCGCCGCCGCCGACGTCGAGGAAGTTGGCCGGCGCGCCGCCGTGCAGCTTGATCAGGTCCATAGTCGCCATCGCGAGGCCTGCGCCGTTGACCATGCAGGCGATATCGCCGTCGAGCGAGACGTAGTTGAGGTCGTGCTCGGCGGCCTTGCGCTCCATCGCGTCTTCCTGCGAGGCATCGCGCTGGGCGGCGAGCGGCTGCTGGCGGAACAGCGCGTTGTCGTCGATGTTGATCTTGGCGTCGAGCGCCAGCACCGCGCCGTCGGCGGTGACGATCAGCGGGTTGACCTCAACCAGGCTGGCATCGTGCTCGAGGTACAGCCGGTAGATGCCGCGCAGGATCTTCTCGAAGGCCGCGACCTGCAGACCCTCGAGGCCGAGGCCGTAGGCCAGCTGGCGGCACTGGTAGCCTGACAGGCCCACCGCCGGGTGGATCTCGATGCGCAGGATCCGCTCGGGCGTCTTGGCGGCCACCTCCTCGATGTCCATACCGCCGTCGGCGGAGGCGATCAACGCCAGCCGGCCGCGATCGCGGTTGAGCAGCAGGCTGACGTACAGCTCGCGGGCGATCTTCGAGCCGGTCTCGACGTAGACCTGGTGGATCGGCAGCCCCTCGGCGCCGGTCTGCTTGGTGATCAGCCGCTGCCCGAGCAGCGCGTGCGCCGCGTTCTTGACCTCGGCGACGCTGCGGCAGACCTTGACGCCGCCGGCCTTGCCGCGCCCGCCGGCGTGCACCTGGGCCTTGACGACCCACAGCGCGCCGCCCAGCCGCTCGGCGGCGTGGCCTGCCTCTTCGGCGGTTGCCGCAACGTGTCCAGCCGGTACGGCGACGCCGTAGCGCGTGAACAGCTCCTTGGCTTGGTATTCGTGCAGATTCATCGTCACTGCGCGCGGCGTGCCGCGCCTCCCAGCGGTCGTTGCGGGCCGCTATTCTGCGCGAAGCGCGCACTCCGAGGCAAAAAAAGCGGCGGTGGCTGGGCGCACCGGCAGAGACGCAGCGAACGATGCTACATTGCCGGCGCCCGCGCCTCGTGCGCGCCGAGCGGTGGCCGAGGCCGACGCATGATGGAGAGCCAGCGCCCGCTGCGCGAGACACCGGAACTGTCCTGGCGGGTGCTCGGGCTGCTGAACGTCTTCCGCCTGCTGGTGCCGATGGTGTTCGGGCTGGTGTTCGCCGCCGGCGGCCAGCCGCACCTGGTCGGCGAGTCGCACCCGGACCTGTTCCGCGGCGCCTGCGTCGGCTACTTCGTGACCGCGCTGGCGCTGATCGCGGTGCTGAAGCGCCGCCAGCGCACCACGGTCTGGCACGCCTACGTCCCCGGCATCATCGACATCGGCGTGCTGTCGCTGATCGTCTACGCGAGCGGCGGCGCCGAGAGCGGCCTCGCGATCGCGCTGCTCGTGCCGGTCGGCGCGGTGGCGGTGCTGGTGGACACGCGCGGCGCGCTGGTGCTCGCGGCCGGCGCGGCGCTCACGCTGCTCGGCCTGCAGCTGCTGTCCTGGGTGCAGGGCACGGCCGGGCCGGTCGGCTTCGCGCAGGCCGGCTACTACGGCGCGATGCTGTTCCTCGCCGGCGCCGCCGCGAGCTCGATGGCGCGGCGGCTGCGCGACACCGAGGAAGTGGTCCGCCAGCGCGACATCGACGTCGCCAACCTCGCCGAGTTGTCCGAGTACATCGTCCAGCACCTGCGTGAGAGCATCGTCGTCGTCGACGCCGCCGACCGCGTCCGCCTGATCAACGAGTCGGCGCGCCTGCTGCTCGGCCCGGACGCCCGACCCGGCGCGCTGCTCGGCGAGATCTCGCCGCGCCTGCTGTATCACGTCGAGAGCTGGCGGCGCTCGGGCGGCGCGACGCTGAACGACGCGACGCTGCTGGCCGCCGACGGCGGCCGCGAGTTCGAGGCGCACTTTGCGGCGCTCGGCCGCGACCGGCCGGGGCCGGTGATCGCGTTCCTCGACGACACCAGCGAGCTCGCCGAGCGCGTGCAGCAGACCAAGCTCGCGGCGCTCGGCCGGCTGTCGGCCAGCATCGCGCACGAGATCAGAAATCCGGTCGGCGCGATGAGCCACGCGGCGCAGCTGCTCGCCGAGACCCTCGAGCTCGGGCCGCAGGAGCGGCGGCTCACCGAGATCATCACGCAGAACGGCGAGCGCGTGAGCTCGATCATCAACAACGTGCTGCAGCTGTCGCGGCGAGAGTCGACGCGCCCGGAGCGCATCGCGATCGGCGAATGGCTGCGCCAGTTCCACGCCGAGTTCTGCGAGACGCTGCAGGTGCCGGCGACGCAGCTGCGGCTGCGGCTGCCGGAACCGGAGTGCGAGGTGCGCATCGACTCGACGCACCTGCGGCAGATCGTCTGGAACCTGTGCGAGAACGCGACCCGCCACAGCGCCGACATGGTCGGCAACCCGCCGGTGGACCTGATGGTCGCGCGGCTGCAGGCCAGCGGCCGGCCGTTCCTCGAGGTCGCCGACCGCGGCCCGGGCATCCCGGACTCGGCTACCGAGCGGATCTTCGAACCGTTCTTCTCCGGCCGGCGCGGCGGCACCGGGCTCGGGCTCTTCATCGCGCGCGAGCTCGCGCAGTGCAACAGCGCATTGCTGCTGTACGAGCCGCGCGCCGGCGGCGGCAGTATCTTCCGCGTGGTGTTCGCCGATCCGCAGCGCTGGGAGGGACGCACTGATGCCTAAGCCGATGGTGCTGATCGTCGACGACGAGCCGGACCTGTGCGAACTCTTGTCGATCACGCTCGGGCGCATGGGGCTCGAGTCGCGCGCCGTGCACGACGTCGCCACCGCCAAGAGCGCGGTCCGCGAGCACGGCTTCGGGCTGTGCCTGACCGACATGCAGCTGCCCGACGGCAACGGCCTCGACCTCGTCGACTGGCTGCAGACGAACCTGCCGGACCTGCCGGTCGCGGTGATCACGGCCCACGGCAATGTCGAGACGGCGGTGCGCGCGCTCAAGCTCGGCGCCTTCGACTTCGTCTCCAAGCCGCTCGATCTCGCCGACCTCAGGAAGCTGGTCGCGCAGGCGATCAAGCTCTCCGGCCACGACGTCGGCACCGATACCGGGGTCATCGTCGCGCCGCGGCTCCTCGGCCAGTCGGCGGCGATGGAGGAGCTGCGCGAGCTGATCGGCCGCGTGGCGCGCAGCCAGGCGCCGGTGCACATCTCCGGCGAGAGCGGCACCGGCAAGGAGCTCGTCGCGCAGCTGATTCACGAGTCCGGTTCGCGGCGCGACGGCCCCTTCGTGCCGGTCAACTGCGGCGCGATCCCGACCGAACTCATGGAGAGCGAGCTGTTCGGCCACAAGCGCGGCAGCTTCACCGGCGCGGTGGCCGACAAGAAGGGCCTGGTGCAGGTGGCCGAGGGCGGCACGCTGTTCCTCGACGAGGTCGCGGATCTGCCGCTGCACATGCAGGTGAAGCTGCTGCGCCTGATCCAGGAACGCACCGTGCGACCGGTCGGCGAGGCGCGCGAGGTGGCGGTCGACGCCCGCATCCTGTCGGCGACCCACAAGGATCTGGCCGGGCTGGTCGCCGACGGCCGCTTCCGCGAGGACCTCTACTACCGGATCAACGTCATCGAGATCAAGGTGCCGCCGCTGCGGGGCCGGCTCGAGGACGTGCCGGATCTGGCGCGCGCGGTGCTCAATCGCCTCGCGCGCCGCTCGAAGCTGCCGGTGCCTGAGATCGCCCCGGACGCGATGCGGCTGCTGGCGAGCTACCACTACCCGGGCAACGTGCGCGAGCTCGAGAACATCCTCGAGCGCGCGTTGACCCTGTGCGCGGACGGCAAGATCACCGCCGGCGACATCGCCGTGCGGCCGGGCGCCGCGCCGCTGCCCGCCGCGCCTGCCGAGCTCAGCGACGGCGCGCTGGATGCGCAGGTCGCGCACATCGAGCGCGAGGCGATCGTCAAGGCGCTGGAACAGACCCGCTATAACAAGACGGCCGCGGCCAAGCTCCTCGGCATCACCTTCCGCGCACTGCGCTACCGGATCAAGAAGCTCGGCATCGAGTGAGCGCTGTACCCGGGCGGCGACGTGGCCTGACCCGGCGCGTCACTTTGTGCCGCGGCGGATCCGGACGCCAGGCGACATATTGCCAGCACGTCGGCCAGGAACAGGTCAAGAAACTCTTATAAACCAGTCACTTGCCAGGAGACGCTGCGGTTGGCACGGCGATTGCTTTAACTAGCCCAGGAGCGGATTCAGATCCGCCTCGCGAATATCTGGTTTGTCTCATCGGACCCCCCCTAGGAGCTAGTTACATGCGCAAGATTCAGAAGGGCTTCACGCTCATCGAGTTGATGATCGTCGTGGCGATCATCGGCATCCTGGCCGCGATCGCGATCCCGGCCTATCAGGACTACACGATCCGCGCTCAGGTGACGGAAGGCCTGAACCTCGCCAGCGCCGTCAAGACCGGCGTCGCCGAGACCTTCGCCAACACCGGCGCCTGGCCGCTCGACAACACCGGCGCGGGCGGCAACAACGCCACGCTGCCGAGCGGCAAGTACGTGAACACGGTCACCGTGACGAACGGCACGATCCAGATCGCGTACGGCAAGCAGGCCAACTCGGTCATCAACGCGATGCAGGTTGGCATGCGTCCGATGCTGAGCACCAACAACGACGTCATCTGGGTCTGCGGCTACCACGCTGCCCCGGCCGGCGCCGTCGACCCGGCGAGCGGTGCTTCCCCGGCGAACACCAACACGCTCCTGCCGAAGTACCTGCCGCAGAATTGCCGCACCTGAACCGGTAGCTGCTGCGATGAAGCAAAGCCCCTCCCGGAGGGGCTTTGTCTTTTTGGGGCTGCCTGACGGCAGCGACAAGCGCGGATCCGGCCCCGTGAGGGCCTCGGCCTCAGGCCCGGCGACGAGGCCTAGCGCCCCGCAACCAGCGGCCTTGCGCCAGAGTCCTGCCTGGCGGCCCGTCGGCAAAGGCTGACACGGTGACGCCTCGCGTCACATCGTGACGCAGTTCGCGCTTCACAGGGCAGCGTCCGGTCCGGACGACGCCGCCAAAAGTGTGATGATCATTATAAAAATCAGAAGGTTAACCGGATTGTATGTCACACGGCACGGGACTTGCTTTGTTCCTGGCATCGCGGCGCGAACAACCGCCGGAGATGACCGCTTCCGCGTCCAGTGGACCCCCTCATTCAGGAGATTTTGAATGCTTACTCGCAACAACAAGGGCTTCACGCTCATCGAGTTGATGATCGTCGTGGCGATCATCGGCATCCTGGCCGCGATCGCGATCCCGGCCTATCAGGACTACACGATCCGCGCCCAGGTGACGGAAGGCCTGAACCTCGCCAGCGCCGTCAAGACCGGCGTCGCCGAGACCTTCGCCAACACCGGCGCCTGGCCGCTCGACAACACCGGCGCGGGCGGCAACAACGCCACGCTGCCGAGCGGCAAGTACGTGCAGACGGTCACGGTGACCAACGGCACGATCCAGATCGCCTATGGCCTCCAGGCGAACTCGGTCATCGCCGCCATGCAGGTCGGCATGCGGCCGATGCTGAGCACCAACAACGACGTCGTCTGGGTCTGCGGCTACCACGCTGCCCCGGCCGGCGCCGTCGACCCGGCGAGCGGTGCTTCCCCGGCGAACACCAACACGCTCCTGCCGAAGTACCTGCCGCAGAACTGCCGCACCTGAGCCAGCGGCTGCTGCGATGAAGCAAAGCCCCTCCCGGAGGGGCTTTGTCTTTTGCGCCTCGACAGGTGTGAGGCGGATCACGCGGTGGGACCCCCATATTGTGGGAGGATCGGCCTGATTTAACATTGCCGGGTGCCGGCAGTTCGGTAGTATCGACGGTCCCTCAGCCCCGCGCGTGCCTGATCTAAGCCTATGAACGACAACGCCATGTCGGTCGCCGGCGCCGCTGCCCGCAACGCGAGCAATATCGGCCTGCCGGAGAAGCTGGTCCAGGACGGGCTCCTGGACGAGACGGCCATGGCCGACGCCCAGCGCGCGGCCAAGGACAACCGCCAGAACCTCGTGACCTACCTGGTCGCGAAGAACATCGTCGAGGCGCGCGAGATCGCGATCGCCGCGTCGCAGATGTTCGGCGTGCCGCTGCTCGACCTCGACGCCGTGGCGGTCGACCTCGACACGGTCAAGCTGGTGTCCGACAAGCTGCTGCAGAAGCACCGCGTCATGCCGCTGATGAAGCGCGGCCGGCGGCTGTTCGTCGCCCTCTCCGACCCCACCAATCTGCACGGCATCGACGAGATCCGCTTCTCGACCTCGATGAACGTCGAGCCGGTGGTCGTCGAGGAGGACAAGCTCCAGAAGATCCTGTCGAAAACCATGGAGCAGGTCGACACCTCGATGCCGGCGATGGCCGAGGACGACTTCGACCTCGAGAACCTCGAGGTCAGCGGCGGCGAGGAAGAGGTCGATCCCTCCTCGCTCGGCCGCGACGACGTCGAGGACGCGCCAATCGTCCGCTTCGTCAACAAGGTCATGCTCGACGCGATCAAGAAGGGCGCGTCCGACATCCACTTCGAGCCGTACGAGAAGACCTACCGCGTGCGGCAGCGCATCGACGGCGTGCTCAAGGAAGTGGCCGTGCCGCCGGTGCAGCTGGCGCAGAAGATCTCGGCGCGCATCAAGGTGATGGCGCGACTCGACATCGCCGAGCGCCGCGTTCCGCAGGACGGCCGCATCAAGATGCGGCTGTCGAAGAACCGCTCGATCGACTTTCGCGTCAGCACCTGCCCGACGATCTTCGGCGAGAAGACCGTGATGCGTATCCTCGACGCCGGCAGCGCGATGCTGGGCATCGAGTCGCTGGGCTACGAGTCCTTCCAGAGGGACATCTACCTCAAGCACCTGAAGAAGCCGCAGGGCATGATCCTGGTCACCGGACCGACCGGCTCGGGCAAGACGGTCTCGCTGTACACCGGCCTCAACATCCTCAACGTCGAGGACACGAACATCTCGACCGCCGAGGACCCGGCGGAAATCATCCTGCCCGGCATCAACCAGGTGAACGTCAACCCGAAGGTCGGGCTGACCTTCGCCGCGGCGCTGCGCGCCTTCCTGCGCCAGGACCCGGACGTCGTCATGGTCGGCGAAATCCGCGACCTCGAGACCGCCGAGATCGCGATCAAGGCCGCCCAGACCGGCCACCTCGTGATGTCGACGCTGCACACCAACGACGCGCCGCAGACCCTGACGCGACTCGTCGACATGGGCGTCAAGCCCTATGCGATCGCGACCTCGGTCAGCCTGATCATCGCCCAGCGCCTCGCGCGGCGGCTCTGCAGCCACTGCAAGCAGCCGCTCGAGATCCCCAACGAGGCACTGCTCAAGGAGGGCTTCCGCGAGGAGGACGTCAACGCCGGCATCCGGCTCTACGGCCCGAAGGGCTGTGGCAGCTGCACGGACGGCTACAAGGGCCGCGTCGGCATCTACCAGGTCATGCCGGTCAGCGAGACCATCGGCCGAATCATCATGGAGGGCGGCAACGCCATCACGATCAACGACCAGGCCAAGCGCGAGCACGTTTGGGACCTGCGGACTGCCGGGCTCAACAAGGTCAAGGACGGCCTGACGAGTCTCGAGGAAGTCAACAGCGTGACGATCGAGTAGGCGCGCCGCGCTTCACACGAGGAGCTGAGTTCAAATGGCACAGGCTGCAACCGCCACCAAGGACACTCCCTTCATCTGGGAGGGCAAGGACAAGAAGGGCAACCGGGTTACCGGCAAGTCCCTCGCGACCAGCGAGCAGGCGTTGCGTTCCGACCTGCGCCGCCAGGGCGTGGTTCCGACCCGCATCAAGAAGCAGAGCACCGCGTTCCGCACCGGCGCCAAGCCGAGCCCCGAGGACATCGCGATCTTCTTCCGCCAGCTCGCCACGATGCTGACCGCCGGCATCCCGCTGGTGCAGGCTTTCGAGATCGTCGGCACCGGCCACGAGAAGCCGTCGATGCAGAAGCTGATCATCGACATCAAGACTCAGGTCGAGGGCGGCTCGACGATGCACGAGGCCTTCGCCAAGCACCCGCTGTACTTCGACGACCTGTCGGTCAACCTCGTCGAGGCCGGCGAGCAGGCCGGCGCGCTCGAGACGCTGCTCGACAAGATCGCGACCTACAAGGAAAAGACCGAGGCGATCAAGAAGAAGATCAAGAAGGCGCTGTTCTACCCGGCCGCGGTGCTCGCGGTCGCGGTGATCGTGACCATCATCCTGCTGATCTTCGTGATCCCGCAGTTCGAGAGCCTGTTCAAGGGCTTCGGCGCCGACCTGCCGGCGTTCACGCAGATGGTCATCAACATGTCGAAGTTCGTCCAGTCGAAGGGCTGGCTGCTCGGCATCGTCGCCTTCGGCGCCGGCTACTCGTTCATCTACTTCCACAAACGCTCGCGCAAGATGCGCGAATGGCTCGACCGCACGATGCTGAAGACGCCGATCATCGGTCCGATCCTGAGGAAGGCGGCGATCGCGCGCTACGCGCGCACGCTGTCGACGACCTTCGCGGCCGGCGTGCCGCTCGTCGAGGCGCTGACCTCGGTGGCCGGCGCCTGCGGCAACATCGTCTACCAGGACGCGGTGATGCGCATGAAGGACGAGGTGTCGACCGGCCAGCGGCTGCAGCGCGCGATGGACAACACCGGCCTGTTTCCGAACATGGTCAACCAGATGATCGCGGTCGGCGAGGAATCGGGCTCGCTCGACCAGATGGCCAGCAAGGTGGCGGACTTCTACGAGCTCGAGGTCGACGCGGCGGTCGACTCGATGTCGAGCCTGCTCGAGCCTTTGATCATGGCGATCCTGGGCGTGCTGGTCGGCGGGCTCGTGATCGCGATGTACCTGCCGATCTTCAAGCTCGGCGCGGTCGTCTGACGCGCGGGCCCGGCGCCTAGCGCGAGCGCGGATCGCGCGTGGAAGTCGTCGACCTGCTGCGGAACTCGCCGGCGTTCTTCACCGCGTGCGCCGCTGCGCTCGGGCTGCTGGTCGGCAGCTTTCTCAACGTCGTCATCCACCGCCTGCCGAAGATGATGGAGGCCGAGTGGCGCGCGCAGTGCGCCGAGTTCGCCGGCGGCGAGGCGCCGGCGGCGGCGGCCGCGACTGCGGTCTACAACCTGGTCACGCCGCGCTCGGCGTGCCCGGCCTGCGGCGCGCCGATCAGCGCGCTGCAGAACGTGCCGGTGCTGAGCTGGCTGGCGCTGCGCGGCAAGTGCGCGCGCTGCCGGGCGCCCATTTCGCCGCGCTATCCGCTCGTCGAACTGGCCACCGGCGTGCTGTCGGCGGCGGTCGCCTGGCGCTTCGGCTTCGGCTGGGACGGCGGCCTCGCGCTGCTGCTGACCTGGACGCTGGTCGCGCTGACCGGCATCGACCTCGACACGCAGTTCCTGCCCGACAGCCTGACGCTGCCGCTGCTGTGGCTCGGCCTGCTGGCGGCCGCCTACCTCGGCCGCGGCGCCGCGAGCGTGCCCGTCGACCTCAAGAGCGCCGTGCTCGGCGCGGCGTTCGGCTACTTCAGCCTGTGGAGCGTCTACCACCTGTTCCGGCTCGCGACCGGCAAGGAGGGCATGGGCTACGGCGACTTCAAGCTGTACGCCGCACTTGGCGCCTGGCTCGGCTGGCAGATGCTGCTGCCGGTGATCCTGTTGGCGGCCGCGAGCGGCGCCGTGCTCGGCATCCTGCTGATCGTGCTGCGCCGGCACGCGCGCGAGGTGCCGATTCCGTTCGGGCCCTACCTCGCGATCGCCGGCTGGCTGGTGATGATGTGGCCGCACGAGCTGGTCAGCCCGTGGTGGCGCCTGGCGCGCTAGAGAGCCCATGGCCGCACCGCTTCGCATCGCGCTGACCGGCGGCATCGCGAGCGGCAAGTCGGCCGTCGCCGCGGCCTTCGCGCGACTGGGCGTGCCGGTGGTCGATACCGACCGGCTCGCGCGCGAGCTGGTCGAGCCCGGCCAGCCGGCACTCGACGCGGTGGTCGCCGAGTTCGGCGCCGACATCCTCGGCCCTGACGGGCAGCTGGACCGCCGCCGGCTGCGGACGCTGGTGTTCGCCGACGACGCTCGCCGCCGCCGGCTGGAGGCCATCCTGCACCCGGCGATCCGGGCCGCCACGGCGAGCGCGCTCGCCGCCGTGTCCGCCCCGTACGCGCTGGTCGCGATCCCGCTGCTGGTCGAGAGCGGCCAGCGGCAGGCTTACGACCGGGTGCTGGTCGTCGACTGCCCGCCGGAAACGCAGCTGGCCCGCCTGCTCGCGCGCGACGGCGAGACCGTTGAGGGCGGCCGGGCGATCCTCGCCGCCCAGGCCACACGCGAGGCACGTCGCGCGGTGGCTGACGACGTGATCGCCAATACCGGCTCGCTGGCGGACCTCGAGACGGCGGTCACGCAGCTGCACGGGCGCTATCTGGCGCTGGCCGGCGCCGCCGGGCGTCGCTAGCCGGCGACGGCCCCCAGCGGCCGCACAAACGGGTTTACGGCGTAAGGGGCCGGCGCGCAGAATACCCTGATGCAGCCGATGGCCCCGATCGAGCCCGACGCCCTCGCGGCCCGCCGCACGGTCGTGTTCGAGCAGCCGCTCAACGAGCGGATGCGCACTTTTCTGCGCCTCGAGTTCCTGTATCAGCAGGCGCTCTATCACAACCAGACGCCGGCGGCTTGGTCCAGCCGCGCGGCAGTGTCAAGCCTGCTCGAGATTCTCGCCGTGACCGCGCGCGGTGACCCGCGCAGCGACGTGCTCAAGGACCTCGAGCGGCAGATGACGCTGCTGCGGGACTTCCAGAACCGCCCCGGCGTCGACACCGGCCGCCTGCGCTCGGTGGTCGCGCGGCTCTCGCAGCGCCGCGACGAGCTGTCGGCGACCTCGAGCACGGCGATGTCGCGGCTGCGGGACAGCGAGTTCCTCGCCGCGATCAAGCACCGCAGCGCGATCCCGGGCGGTACCTGCGAGTTCGACCTGCCGGACTACTGCCACTGGCTGAACCTTGCCGCGGAGACGCGCCAGGCGGACTTCGCCAACTGGCTGTCGACGCTGCGCCCGTTGTGCGAGAGCGTCTCCGACCTGCTGTGGGTGACGCGCGAGAACGCCCGGCCGCGCCGCGAAGTGGCCGCTGGCGGCAGCTATCAGATCGTCTTCGAGCGCGACACGCCGATCCAGCTGATCCGCATCACGCTGCCGGGCGACAGCGATCTCTACCCCGAGATCAGCGGCAATCACCAGCGCTGCGCGATCCGCTTCCTGTCGTGGGTCGACGCCGAGAACCGGCCGCTGCAGGCGCCGGTGGACGTGCCCTTCGTGCTGACCTGCTGCACCTGAGCGGCCGCCGATGAGCGTGCCGACGCGCAAGTGCCCGCAGTGCGGGCGCGCCTTCCGACCCGTGCCGGGCAGCCCGTGGCGGCCGTTCTGCAGCGAGCGCTGCCGGCTGATCGACCTCGGCGGCTGGCTCACCGCCCGCCATGCGATCCCGGGCGAGAGCGTCGTGCCAGACGCGGACCCGGAGAATCCCGAGGAGACGCCGTGAAGCTCTACAGCAACCGCTACGCGCCGAGCCCGCGCCGCGTGCGCATGTACGCCGCCGAGAAGGGCATCGCGCTCGAGATCGTCGAGATCGACATCGCCGCGGCGGCGAACCGCGCCGCCGACTACCTCGCCGTGAACGCGTTCGGCGAGGTGCCGACCCTCGAGCGCGACGACGGTACGCGGCTCAGCGAGTCGCTGGCGATCTGCCGCTGGCTCGAGGAGACGCACCCCGAGCCCAACCTCTTCGGGCGCACGGTCGAGGAGCGCGCCGAGGTCAACCGCTGGGTGGACCGGCTGCTGTTTCGGCTGTACGTGCCCTCGGCGCAGGTGTTTCGCAACACGCACCCATTCTGGGCCACGCGCCTGACGCAGGTGCCGGCGTGGGGCGAGCTGCAGCGCGCGGCCGTGCTCGCCGAGTACGACGCGCTGGATGCCTGGCTCGGTAAGCGCGAGTGGCTGGCAAGCGACCGCTTCACGGTCGCCGACGTCGTCGCCTTCGTCGCAGTCGACTTCGGCAAGCCGTCAGGGCTGCGGGTCGGCGAGGCGCGGCCGGCCTTGCAGCGCTGGTACGAGCGCGTCGGCGCGCGGCCGAGCGCCCGCGCCTGAACGCACCGCGGGAACCGGGGCGCGGCCGACCGGTCTGTTAGAATTCTCGGCCCTGTCGGAGTTGATGCGCCATGCCTGACCTGGTCCGTCCGGCGGCCGGCCTCGGCGGCGCACGCTCGCAGGCGCCAGCCGTCCTGCCGCTTGCCCTGCTGGCGCTCGCGCTCGGCGGCGGCTGCGCGGGCCAGGCACCGCGCGGCACCACTGCGGCGGCGGCCAGCGTCGCCGACGGGCCGGTGGCGCCGCGCTACCCGGCCAGCCGGCGCGTTGCGCAGCGGGACAGCTTCCACGGCATCGCCGTCGACGATCCCTGGCGCTGGCTCGAAGCGCTCGAGAGCAGCGAGGTGCGCGACTGGGTGGAGGCCGAGAACGCCGTCTCCGCCAGCTACCTGGAGCGGCTGCCGGCGCGTGCCGTGTTCAAGCAGCGGCTGGCGGCGATCTGGAACTACGAGCGTTGGGGCGCGTCGCTCTCCGGCGGCAACTCCTTCGCCGCGCCGCTCGAGCGCGGCGCGCGGCGTTTCTACCTGTACAACTCCGGCCACGAGGACCAGAGCGTGCTGCTGGTCAGCGACGGGCCGGACGCCGCGCCGCGGCCGCTGCTCGATCCGGCCGGATTCGCCGACGACCGCACGGTCGCGCTGGCCGACTACGAGCCGTCGCCGGACGGCCGGCACCTGGCCTACGCGACCTCCGACGGCGGCTCCGACTGGCACAGCGTGCGGGTGCGCGAGGTCGCGAGCGGCCGCGACCTGCCCGAGGAGCTCGGCCTCGTGAAATCGACGCCGCTGTCGTGGACGCCGGACGGGCGCGGCTTCTTCTACTCGCGCTACCCGGCGCTCGACGCCAGCCACGGCGACGACTCCAAGCAGGTCAGCATCTGGTACCACGTGCTCGCCACGCCGCAGAGCTCCGACCGCTTCGTCTACGCGGTGAGCGACCACCTGACCCGCAACCCCTACGGCACCGTCAGCGACGACGGCCGCGTGCTCGTGATCCACGTCCGTGAAGGCTTCGCGACCAACGGCGTCTACCTGCTCGACCTCGGCACGCGCGACGCCGATGCGGTGCGGCTGCTCGACCGCTGGGACGGGCGCTACCAATACCTCGGCAACCGCGGCCGCGAGTACTACTTCGAAACCAGCGCCGGTGCGCCGCGCGGCCGCATCGTCGCCGTGAACCTCGACGCGCCGGGCCCCGACTCGTGGCGCACGCTCGTGGCCGAAGCGCCGGAGGCGATCGACAGCGCCCGCTTCGTCGGCGGCGAGTTCGTGGTGGCATACCTGCGCGACGCGCATTCGGTGGTCCGCGTGTTCCGTGCCGATGGCAGCGGTGGCGAGGAACTGCCGCTGCCGGCGATCGGCCAGGTGGCCGGCTTGAACGGCGACGGCGCGGACGCCGCGGCGTACTTTGCCTACACCGACTTCCTGACGCCGCACGCGGTCTATCGCTACGACGTCGCGGCGCGCCGGCTCGAGCTCGTGTTCCGGCCGGCGGCGGCGCTCGATCCTGCCGTCTACGTCACCGAGCAGGTCTTCTATCCGTCGAAGGACGGCACGCGGGTGCCGATGTTCCTCACCCATCGCCGCGACATGGCCCGCGACGGCCGGCGGCCGACGCTGCTGTACGGCTACGGCGGCTTCAACCTGTCGCAGCTGCCCGTGTACAGCGTGCCGGTCGCCGCCTGGCTCGAGCAGGGCGGGGTCTACGCGGTCGCGAACCTGCGCGGCGGCGGCGAGTACGGCCAGGCCTGGCACCTCGCCGGTACCAAGACCCACAAGCAGACGGTGTTCGACGACTTCATCGGCGCCGCGGAGTGGCTGATCGCGAATCACGTCACCTCGCGCGAGCACCTCGGCATCCGCGGCCGCAGCAATGGCGGCCTGCTGGTGGGCGCGGTGCTGCTCGAGCGGCCGGACCTGTTCGCGGCGGCGCTGCCGGCGGTCGGCGTGCTCGACATGCTGCGCTACCAGACGGCGAGCGCCACCGCGCGGCAATGGTCTAGCGACTACGGCCTGGCCGAGAACGCCGAGGAGTTTCGCGCGCTGTTGGCCTACTCGCCGCTGCACAACGTGCGCGGCGGCGTCTGCTATCCGCCGACGCTGATCACCAGCGCCGATCGCGACGACCGCGTCGTCCCGTGGCACAGCTTCAAATTCGCGGCCGCGCTGCAGGCCGCCGAGCCGCCGGCCTGCGCCAGCCCGCTGCTGCTGCGGGTCGAGACGCGCGCCGGCCACGGCAACGACCGGCCCGTTTGGATGCAGGTCGAGGACTACGCCGAGCAATGGGCATTCCTCGCCTGGCACCTCGGCCTGCCGGTGCACGCGCCGTGAAGCGCCTGACCTACCTCGAACTCGGCCGGCGCACGGCCTTCGGCCGGCCGCTCAAGAAGCCGGTCGGACCGGTGCCGCCGCCACCGGACCCGGCCGCGGTGGCCGACTTCGAACTCGCGACCTGGCGCGTGCGGCCCTCGCTCGGCCGCATGACCAAGGCCGACCGGATCCTCGCGCTCGATCCGCAGACGCTGCTGGTGCTGCTGATCCTCGCCGAGCGCCCCGCCGGCGGCGTCAACCGCGAGCAGCTGGTAGTGCGCGTGTTCGGCGCCGGCGCCGAGCAGCTCGCACACGAGAAGCTCAGGCGTTGCCTCAGCTTCCTGCGGCGGGCGTTTTCCGAGGACGGCGCGGTGCGCATCCTGAACGCGCCCGGCGATTGCTTCGTGCTCGAGGTCGGGACGCCGGACCCCGGCCGCGGCCTGCGCTGGCCGACCGCCGACGTGCTGCTCGACAACCCGACCGGCGTCGAGAGCTTCCTGAAGCGCGGCAAGCACCGCGCGCTCGCGATTGGCGTCGCGGCGGCGATGGTCATCGGCCTGACGGTGCTGCTGATCGCGATCAGCAACGACGGCCACGTCGTGCTGCTCGGCGGCCGGGTTGCCGGCGTCACCGCGCTCGCCACCGAGCCCGGCGAGAAGACCAGCCCGAGCTTCTCGCCGGACGGCCGCCAGCTCGTCTACAGCTGGCGCCAGCCGGACGGCTCGCAGAAGCTCTACCTGCGCGCGCTCACCGGTGGCGCGCCGCGGGCCCTGACGGGCGGCGGCGGCGGCGACAGCTTTCCGGCCTGGTCGCCGCGCGGCGATCTGATCGCCTTCCAACGGCGCGCCGAGTCCAGCTGCGCGGTGCTGGCGATCGCGCCGGGCGGCGGCGAGATGCGCCTGCTCGGCGACTGCGACTTCGGCGGCGGCGGGCCGATGACCTGGCTGCGCGACGGCACCGCGCTCATCTACACGCACCGCACCGCGTGGAAGCTGCCGACGCAGCTCGTCTCGGTCAGCGTCGCCGACACCCGCATGGTCGGCGTCACCAATCCGGTCGTCGGCATGCCGGGCGACTCCAGCCCGGCGCTCGCGATGACCGGCCGCCGCCTCGCCTTCGTTCGCACCCGCGCGCCGGGCGCCGCGGACCTGACGCTGCTCGAACTCGGCGGCAACCTGCCGGAGCGGCTGAGCCGTGACGGGCTGGCGACCGCCGGCGCCGCCTGGGAGCCGGCCGGGCTCAGCCTGATCTTCTCCTCGCCACGCACCGGCCGCGACGCGCTGTGGCGCTCGCGGGTCAACGGCACGCCGCCGGAAGTGCTGCTGGAGCGGCCGCAGGCGCTGCGTGCGCCAGCGCTCAGCAACGACGGCCGCGCGCTGGCCTTCGAGCGCTGGCACGAGACCAGCCGTCTGGCACGCCTGCCGGCCGACGGTTCGGCGGCGTCCGCGCCGTGGCGCGCGACGGCCGCGCGCGAGCGCGGCGCGCAGTTCGCCCCGGACGGCAGCCGCCTCGTGTTCGTCTCGAACCAGGGCGGTCGCGACCAGCTGCTGCTCGCGGCCGCGAGCGGCGGCGAGGCGAAGCCGCTGACCAGCGGCCGCTTCGACTACCTCGAGGCACCGCGCTGGTCGGCCGACGGCCGCTTCATCGCCTTCGCCGCGAGCCGCGACCAGCAGCTCGACGTCTGGACCGTCGAGGTCGCCAGCGGCGCGGAGCGCCGCGTCACCGACAACGGCAAGAGCCGCGCGCCGTCGTTCTCGCATGACGGCCGCTGGCTGTACTACGGCTCGGCGCGCTCCGCCGGCTGGCAGCTGTGGCGACGGCCGTGGCCGGGCGACGGCCAGCCGGAACAGCTGACCACCGAGGGCGGGCTCGCCGCGATCGAGTCGCGCGACGGCGATTCGCTCTACTTCGTGCGCCCCGATCGCCGCGGGCTGTGGCAGCGCCCCCGCGAACCGGGCGGCGACGACACGCTGATCTCGGCCGAGCTCTCGCCGGCGGACTTTCGCAACTGGGACGTCACGGCCGAGGCGATCTGGTTCGTGACGCGCCCGGCGGAGGGACCGCCGCGGCTCGGGCGCTATTCGCTGCTCGACGGCAAGTTCAGCGTGCGCCAGCCGCTGCCGGCGCTGCTGCCGGACGCCGGTCTGACGCTGACGCCGGACGGCCAGGCGCTGCTCATCGGCGAGGCCACCGCCGTGCAGGTGGACCTCGAGGTCGCCGCGCTCGAGTAGCGGGCCTCAGAGGCGTCCGGTCGCGAGCCCTGCCGCCCACCACAAGCGTCCGGTCGGGCGCGCCACCGCGCCGCTCGCCGCCACCTCGGCGTCGAGGTACCACGGCAGGCCGGCCGCGGCGATCGCCTCGAGCTCCTCGCCCGGCAGCATGCGCGACGGCACCAGCAGGAAGTCCGCGCCGCAGGCCGCGGCCGCGAGCGCCTCGGCCGCGCCGTGCACGACCTGCCCGGCCAGCCGCTGCCGCTGCGGGGCACGCTCGAAGCGGTGCGGCGTCGAGTAGACGCTGCCGGCACCGGCCACCGGCGCGGCGCGCGGGTCAAGGACGAAGACGAGGTCGCCGTGCTCCTCGAGGCGGCGCACGACGCCGGCGTCCGGCGGCAGGGCGGCCACCAGCCACGCGACGCACTGCGCGCGTGGCGCGCTCGGCACGCGCTCGGCGAGCAGTTCGTCGGCCGGCACGCGCACGAAGCACGGCGGCAGCCGCAGCGCGGTCACGATGGCCCGGTCGGCCTCGAGGATGTCGGCCTCGGCGAGCTCGCTGCGCCCGCACCAGCGCAGCGCCTGGCCGTCCAGCGACGCCGGCGTGCCGCGCCAACCGGTGACGCGCCAACAATCGATCCGCACCGCGGCGCGGGCGCCGGGGTAGCGATGGCTGACCTGCAGCAGCGGCTCGGCCGCGAGCACCTCGATGCCGAGCTCCTCGCGCAACTCACGCTCGAGCGCCTGGCGCGGGGACTCGCCGGGATCGATCTTGCCGCCCGGGAACTCCCAGCGGCCGGCGAAGCTCTTGCCGGGCGGGCGCGCCGCGATCAGCACCTGACCGTGCGCGTCGACCAGCGCCCCGGCGACGACCTCGAGGCTGGCCGCGCGCTGCCGCTCGCCACCGCTCACGCCGTCGCTCCTAGGCTTCGCGCTGCAGCTGACCGTGGCAGTGCTTGTACTTCTTGCCGGAACCGCACGGGCACGGCTCGTTGCGCCCGACCTTGCGCTCGGCGCGCTGGAACGGCGCGATGACCGCGGTCGGGTCCGGCTCGACGGTGTCCGACGGCGCGCCGGAGCCGGCCGCGGCCACCGCCGGGTCGGTCTCGAGCGCCACCGGCGGCGGCGCGGCGTGCTGGAACTGCATCAGCCGCGCGAGCCGCGCCTGGCGCTCCTCTTCCTCGCGCTCGAGCTCGGCTTCCGACCGAACCTGCATCCGCGACAGCAGCGTGACCGTTTCGAACTTGATGCGGTCGAGCATCGCCGAGAACATCTCGAAGGCTTCGCGCTTGTACTCCTGCTTCGGGTTCTTCTGCGCATAGGAGCGCAGAAAGATGCCCTGGCGCATGTAGTCCATCGCCGCGAGGTGCTCGCGCCAGTGGCTGTCGACCATCTGCAGCATCAGCGTGCGCTCGATGCGCCGCAGGTCCGGCGCGCCGACCAGCGCCTCCTTGTCGGCGTAGGCTTTCTCGAGCACCTCGAGCAGGTGAACCTCGAGCTCCTTCGGGCCGCGCGTCTTGTCCTCGTCGAGCCAGGCCTTGGCATCGACGGCGACCCCGAAATCGCGCTGCGTCGCCTCGGCGAGCGCCGGCAGGTTCCAGTGATCCTCGATGCTCTCGGCCGGGATGTGCTGCGCCACCATCCCGGCGACGACCTCGTCGCGCAGCGCGCGGATCGTGTCGGCGATGTCGTCGGCCGCCATCAGCTCGTTGCGCTGGCCGTAGATCACCTTGCGCTGGTCGTTGGCGACGTCGTCGTATTCGAGCAGGTTCTTGCGCAGGTCGAAGTTGTAGGCCTCGACCTTGCGTTGCGCGCGTTCGATCTGGCGCGACAGCATGGCGCTCTCGATGGCTTCGCCCTCGCGCATGCCGACCCGCGACAGCAACGCCTTCATGCGCGTCGGGTCGCCGAAGATGCGCATCAGGTTGTCCTCGAGCGACAGGTAGAAGCGCGACGAGCCCGGATCGCCCTGGCGGCCGGAGCGGCCGCGCAGCTGGTTGTCGATGCGCCGCGACTCGTGGCGCTCGGTGCCGATGATGTGCAGTCCGCCGGCGGCGATCACTTCCTCGTGGCGCACCTGCCATTCGCCCTTGGCGCGCGCGGTCGCGGCCGCGTCGGCCGGCGGCGCGCCGGCGGGTTCCGCGTCCGGCCGGCCGCCGAGCACGATGTCGGTGCCACGGCCGGCCATGTTGGTCGCGATCGTGACCGCGCCAGGACGGCCGGCCTGGGCGACGATCTGCGCCTCGCGCTCGTGCTGCTTGGCGTTCAGCACCTCGTGGGCGATGCCCTGGCTGGTCAGCATCTTCGACAGCAGTTCCGAGGTCTCGATCGACGTCGTGCCGACCAGCACCGGCTGCTGACGCTGCCGGCAGTCGCGGATGTCGTCGGTGATCGCCTGGAACTTGTCGGCCGTCGTCAGGTAGACGAGGTCGGAGTTGTCCTTGCGGACCATCGGCCGGTGGGTCGGGATCACCACGACCTCGAGGCCGTAGATCTGCTGGAACTCGTAGGCCTCGGTGTCGGCCGTGCCGGTCATGCCCGCGAGCTTGCGGTACATGCGGAAGTAGTTCTGGAAGGTGATCGAGGCGATCGTCTGGTTCTCCTCGCGAACCTCGACCTGCTCCTTGGCCTCGACCGCCTGGTGCAGGCCGTCCGACCAGCGCCGCCCCGGCATCGTGCGGCCGGTGAACTCGTCGACGATGATGACCTCGTCGTTGCGGACGATGTACTCGACGTCCTTGCGGTAGATCGCGTGCGCCCTGAGCGCCGCGTTCAGGTGATGCATCAGGCGGATGTTGGACGCGTCGTACAGGCTGCCGCCGTCGCGCATCAGGCCCGACTTCGCGAATAGCTCCTCGACCGTCTCGTGACCGCCCTCGGTGAGGTGCACCTGCTTCTGCTTCTCGTCGACCCAGTAGTCGCCGTCCTCGGCTTCCTCGGTAGTGCCGCGCTTGAGCCGCGGCACGAGCTGGTTGATCTTGAGATTGAGCTCGGTGCTCTCCTCGGCGGGGCCCGAGATGATCAGCGGCGTGCGCGCCTCGTCGATCAGGATCGAGTCGACCTCGTCGACGATCGCGTACTCGAGCCCGCGCTGCACGCGGTCCTCGAGTCGGAACGCGAGGTTGTCGCGCAGGTAGTCGAAGCCGTACTCGTTGTTGGTGCCATAGGTGATGTCGCACGCGTAGGCCGCGCGCTTCTCCTCCGGACTCTGGCCGGACTTGATGACGCCGACCGTCAGGCCGAGGAAGCGGTAGACCGGCCCCATCCATTCCGCGTCGCGACTCGCGAGGTATTCGTTGACGGTGACCACGTGCACGCCACGGGCCGGCAGCGCGTTGAGATAGACCGGCAGGGTCGCGACCAGGGTCTTGCCCTCGCCGGTGCGCATCTCGGAGATCTTGCCCTGGTGGAGCGCGATGCCGCCGATCAGCTGCACGTCGAAGTGCCTGAGGCCGATCGTGCGCCGCGCGGCCTCGCGCACCGCGGCGAAGGCCTCGGGCAGCAGTTCGTCGACCGTCGCGCCCTTCGCGAGCCGGTCACGGAACTCGGCGGTGAGCGCCGGGAAGGCGTTGTCGGCGAGCGCGGTGGTGCGCGCGTCGACTTCGTTGGCTGCCACGACGAACTTGCCGTACTGGCGCAGCAGGCGCTGGTTGCGGCTTCCAAATATCGATCTCAGGAGCTTCAGCACGGGTCAGGATCCTTCGGGGCCGCCCGGGGGTGCGGGGCAGCGCAGGAAAAGTCGCGCATTGTACTAAGGTGCGGGCAGCATTACCTGCCGGCCGGGCCGGAGGGCGCGCTCGGGCTGTGCGGCCTCGGGAAGCGGTTGCTGCCGGCCGGCCGCCGGCGGTCCGGAGTCAGCGGCGGGCGGCCGCGAGCGGTGGGGCGGCGTTCTGGTTGATGAAGGCCATCGGGTCCACCGGGCTGCCGTCCCGGAGCACCTCAAAGTGCACGTGCGGCCCGGTGGAGTGGCCGGTGCTGCCGACGAGCGCGAGGACCTGGCCCTTCTGGACCGTCTCGCCGGCCTTCACGAGCACCCTCGAGTTGTGCCCGTAGCGGGTCAGATAGCCATTACCGTGGTTGATCTCGACGAGGTTGCCGTAGCCCATGTGCTCGCCGGCCCAGGTCACGATGCCGGTGGCTACCGAGACGACCTGCGCCCCTTCCTCACCGGCGAAGTCGACCCCCGGGTGGAACGCCGTGTAGCCGGTGAACGGATCGACGCGGTTGCCGAAGAACGAGGAGATGAAGCCGCTCTGCACCGGGCGCCCCTGCGGGTACACCTCGCGACGCAGCTCGCGGGTCTGGATCAGGTTCTCGAGCGCCCCGAGCTGCCGTTCGCGGTCGGACAGCTGGTTCGAGAGCCGGTCCAGCATGTCGGTCAGCAGCGGCACGCTCGCCGGCTGGCCGGTCGCGCTCGAGACGTCGATGCCGCCGATCGGCGGGGTGTTCTCGAAGTCGAATTCGCCCTTCTTCAGGCCGGCCATGTCGGTCAGGCGCTTGCCGAGCGCGTCCAGCCGGATCACGTGGGCGTTCATCTGGCCGACCCGCATCGCGAGCGCGTCGACCTTCTGCTGCAGCAGCTGGCGCGCGGCCTCGAGGTCGGCCCGCTGCGCGATGAGCTCGGCGCTCCAGCGCTCGAGCTGCTGCCCCGGCTGGGCCTCCGCCCAGTGGGCGCCGATCCAGGAGCCGGCCGCGAACACGCCGCCGAGGACGAAGCAGAGGACGGTGAGCGAGACGGCGAGGAATAGCGGCGAGCGCAGGTCGAACTGCCGCGCCCGGCCCTGCTGCCGGTTGAAGATGATGATGTTCATGGCCGTCGCTCCACGCACACCCCCAAGCAGCCTGACAACGGGACCCGGATGACCGGTCGAGCCTTCGACCGATCGCTCACGCGATCCCGGCAAGCTGGCCGGGAAGGGCTGGCCGACGCCGCGGTAGCCGGCTCTCCATGAGCCGCCGCGTGGTCGACGCTCCGGGGCGGCGACGCCATGGTCTCCGCCCCCCTCAGCGGTCGGTAACGGCTGGCGGTTGGATCCAAGGATCCCCGCCTGCCCCCGACGAATCGCTCCGTCATAACTGGCAACCCCGCTGTCGTAGCTCGCGCCGTAGACCGGTGGCTTTGCGTCCCCGCCTTTCGACGGGTTTGCCCTTGTGCAGCGGCCGGGACTATGCAACAAAAACCCTCGGCGGAACAACCACTTTAGTATCGTTTTGGGACATAGATCCGGGGCGCCTGATGCGAAAAGCAAGGTCGGTCAGCGAGTTACTGGCCGAAGGTAAGGCGGCACTCGAACGCCTCAGATCCGGCGCCGAGGGCGCCAACCGGGTGCTTGCTGCGGTGCAGCAAGCCCTGCCCCTGGACGTCGCCGGACACGTCTTCGGAGCGACCCTGGACCCGGACGGTGTACTGACCGTGCTGGTTGACAGCGGGGCGTACGCGACCCGCCTGCGCTTCCTGCTGCCAGAGCTGCTGCCGTCCCTCGGGACGGCGCTGCAAGGGGCCGTGGCCCGGACCGTGGTCCGGGTCCGCCCGCGTGCCTAGCTAATGGCCGACCGCGGCCGCGGCGACGTAGGAGATCGGCGCCTCGTTGCGGTCCCGGAAGGTGACTTCCTCCCAGGCAGAGGCATCGGCAACCAGCGCCCGCAGCAGGCGGTTGTTGAGCGCGTGCCCGGACTTATAGCCGCTGAACTCGCCGATCAGGCTGTGCCCGAGCAGGTACAGGTCGCCGATCGCGTCCAGGATCTTGTGCTTGACGAACTCGTCCTCGTAGCGGAGGCCGTCCTCGTTCAGCACCTTGAAGTCATCGAGCACGATCGCGTTGTCGAGCGTGCCGCCGAGCGCCAGGTTGCGCGAGCGCAGCGTCTCGAGGTCGCGCATGAAGCCGAAGGTGCGCGCGCGGCTCACCTCGCGCAGGAACGAGGTCGTCGAGAAATCCATCGACGCGCGCTGCGAGTGGCGCCGGAAGATCGGGTGGTCGAACTCGATCTCGAAGTTGACCTTGAAGCCGTTGAACGGGTCGAAACGCGCCCACTTGTCGCCGTCGCGCACCTCGATCGTCTTGCGGATGCGCACGAAGCGCTTCGGCAGCGTCTGCTCCTCGATGCCGGCCGACTGCAGCAGGAACACGAACGGACCGGCGCTGCCGTCCATGATCGGGATCTCGGCGGCGCTGACCTCGACGAAGGCGTTGTCGATGCCGAGTCCGGCGAACGCCGACAGCAGGTGCTCGACCGTCGCCACCCTGACGTCGCCGTTGACCAGCGTCGTGCCGAGCATCGTGTCGCCGACGTTCTCCGCGCGCGCCTCGATGTCGGCGGCGTCCGGCAGGTCCGAGCGGCGGAACACGATGCCGCTGTTGGGCGGCGCCGGGCGCAGCGTCATGAAGACCTTCTGGCCGGAGTGCAGGCCGACGCCGGTGGCGCGGATCGAGTTTTTGAGCGTGCGCTGATTCAGCATTCGGAGGGCAGCCAAAGCCATGTCGCCGGGGCCGGGGCCTCGGCAAGATGCCGGCACCCTAGCACAGGCTCCAAAATCGCCACAAGTCTTTGAGCGGCCAAACTTTCGTCCGGTGAGACCTGCGACACACGCTCGAGCCGCGCCGCCCGGCCGTCGTCGTCCGACAGCCTCGGTTCAGCCCCGCGTCGCGCCCGCAGCCGGCCGCGCGCCAGCACGTTCAAACGCCGATCGTCGCGCATCGTTGACTCCTCCCGGCGCGGACCCGGCCCGCGCCGCACCGTTGCCTCAATCGGCCTGCCGGCGCAGGAACGCCGGAATGTCGAGCATCTCGTCCGAATCGACCTCGGCGCGCAGCCCGTCGCCGACCGCGGCCTTGCGCGCCACGGCCGGACGGTCGTAGTCGGCAGCGTTGAAGCTCGAGGTCCCGCTGGCCGGACGCGAGTTGCGCGACACGACGCGCATCCGGTCGTTGGCCTCGCCTTGGCGCGCCGCCGCCGCCACCGGCTGCACGACCCGCTGCGCCGGCTTGTTGAGCCCGGTTGCGACCACCGTGACGCGCAGCTCGTCCTGCATGTCCGGCTCGATGACAGTGCCGACCACCACGGTCGCGTCGTCGCTCGCGAACTGCTTGACCGTGTTGCCGACCTCCTCGAACTCGCCGATCGAGAGGTCCATGCCGGCGGTGACGTTCACCAGGATGCCCTGCGCGCCGGCGAGGTTGATGTCCTCGAGCAGCGGGCTCGAGACCGCCATCTCGGCGGCCAGCCGCGCGCGCTCCTCGCCGGTCGCGTGGCCGGTGCCCATCATCGCCATGCCGGTCTCGCTCATCACGGTGCGCACGTCGGCGAAGTCGACGTTGATCAGGCCCGGCCGCGTGATCAGTTCGGCGATGCCCTGCACCGCGCCCTGCAGCACGCCGTTCGCCGAGGTGAACGCGTCCAGTAGCCGCGTCTTGGGCCCGAGCACCGACAGCAGCTTCTGGTTCGGGATCGTGATCAGCGAGTCGACGTACTTGCCGAGCTCGGCGATGCCCATCTCGGCGATGCCCATGCGCTTGTTGCCTTCCATCGTGAACGGCTTGGTGACCACCGCGACGGTCAGGATGCCGAGCTCCTTGGCCACCTGCGCGACCACCGGCGCCGCGCCGGTGCCCGTGCCGCCGCCCATGCCGGCGGTGATGAACAGCATGTCGCAGCCCTCGATCAGCTCGATGATGCGGTCGCGGTCCTCCATCGCGGCCTGGCGGCCGACCTCCGGGTCGGCGCCGGCGCCGAGTCCCTTGGTGATGTTGGTGCCGATCTGCAGGGTCGTCTTGACCTTCGACTTCTTGAGGACCTGCGAGTCGGTGTTCAAGCACACGAAGTCCACGCCCTCGATGCCGGCGAGCAGCATGTGGTCGACGGCATTGCAGCCGGCGCCGCCGACGCCGAGCACCTTGATCACGGCGCTCTGGCTGTAGGCATCCATGAGTTCAAACATATGAGTCTCCTTCCTGTGAAGCGAATTGAAATCGGAAATCAGAAATAACCCTTGAACCAAGTCTTGAGGCGTTCGAGTACGTTCTGGACGTTGACCGGGCCGTGACCGCGCTCGCCGGGCAGCGCGAACTGCTGCGCCCGCGCATAAAGCAGCAGGCCCACGCCGGTGGCGTGAACCGGATTGCGGACCACGTCGGCGAGTCCGGTGACGCCGTGCGGCACACCCAGACGCACCGGCACGTGGAAGACCTCCTCGGCGAGCTCGACCGCGCCTTCCATCTTGGCGCTGCCGCCGGTGATCACGAGGCCGGCGGCGATCGCCTCCTCGAAGCCGGAACGCCTGAGCTCGTCGCGGATCAGGTTGTAGAGCTCCTCGTAGCGCGGCTCGACGATCTCCGCGAGCGTCTGGCGCGCGAGGCGTCGTGGCGGGCGGTCGCCGACGCTCGGCACCTCGATCGTCTCGTCGGGGTTCGCGAGCTGGCTGAGCGCGCAGGCGTAGCGGATCTTGATGTCCTCGGCGTACTGCGTCGGCGTGCGCATCGACACCGCGATGTCGTTGGTCACCTGGTCGCCGGCGATCGGGATCACCGCCGTGTGCCGCAGCGCGCCGCCGGCGAACACCGCGAGGTCGGTGGTGCCGCCGCCGATGTCGACCAGGCACACGCCGAGTTCCTTCTCGTCGTCGGTCAGCACCGCGTAGCTCGAGGACCACTGCTCGAGCACGATGTCCTCGACTTCGAGCCCGCAACGCTGCACGCACTTCACGATGTTCTGGGCCGCACTCTCGGCGCCGGTGACGATGTGCACGCGCGCCTCGAGGCGGATTCCGGACATGCCGATCGGGTCGCGGATGCCCTCCTGGCTGTCGATGATGTATTCCTGCGGGATGACGTGCAGGATCCGCTGGTCGGCCGGCAGCGCGACCGCCTGCGCCGCGTCCATCACGCGCGCGATGTCGCCCTGCGTGACCTCCTTGTCCTTGATCGCGACGATGCCGTGCGAGTTGAGGCTGCGCACGTGGCTGCCCGCGATGCCGGTGTAGACCGCGTTGATCTCGACGCCGGCCATCAGCTCCGCCTGCTCGACGGCGCGCTGGATCGACTGCACGGTCGAGTCGATGTTCACGACCACGCCGCGCTTCAGTCCGCGCGACGGGTGCGAGCCGATGCCGATGACCTCGAGTTCGCCGTCCGGCTTGAGCTCGCCGACCAGGGCGACCACCTTCGAGGTGCCGATGTCGAGTCCGACGATGAGGTGGCGATCGCTACGCTTAGACATCTTGGTTCCGCTTCTGGTTCACTAGCGTTTCCTCGCCGGACGCCGGCCGCGCCTGCGGCATGCCCGGGGTCCGCCAGCCGACGGTGAAGCCGTTCGAGTAGCGCATGTCGAGGAAGGCAATGTCGTTCGGGCGGCTCGCGACGACGGACGCGCCGATCTTGATGAATCGCTCGACCCGCTCCTGCAGCTGGCGGCGCCCGAAGCGCACGCTGACGCCGTTGGCGAGGTCGAGCTCCCACGCGCCGCGCGGGTCCAGCCGCAGCCCGCTGATGCGCAGCCCCGCCTCGAGCAGGCGCGGCTGCATCTGAAACAGCAGCTCCGCGACCTGCCGCTCGGAACCGTCCGGGCCCTCGAGGCGCGGCAGCTCCGGCGGCACGTGGCGCGCGTCCTTCAGAAACAGCTCGCCGCGCGAGTTCAGCAGCCCGGTCGAGCCCCAGCGCGCGCTCGCCGCCTGCTCGGTGACCTGGACCGCGAGCGCGTCGGGCCAGCGGCGCTGCACGCGCGCATGGTCGACCCACGGCAGGCCCTCGATCGCGCGTTGCAGCGCATCGAGGTTGGCGGACACGAAGCCGCCGCGCAGTTGCGTCCGGACCACCTGCTCGACGTCGAGCGGCGAGACGCGCTGGAACGAGCCGACCACCTCGATGCGGCGCACCGGGCGGTCGAGCGCGAAGGCGATCGATCCCGCCAGCGCGGCGAGGGCGAGCGCGCCGAGCGCGGCCGGGGCGAGGCGCGCCCAGTGGATCTGCGGCAGCGTGAAGCGCCGCGCTTTCTCGACGCGGGCGCGGTTGCGGGCGCGGCGTGGCCAGAGCGCGCTGAGCGAGGCGATCATCGCAGCCCCCGCGTCGCAAAACTGGTTTCGAGGATGCGCCAGACCAGCTCGTCGAACTCGATGCCGACGGCGCGCGCCGCCTTCGGTACCAGCGAGTGACTGGTCATGCCCGGCGTCGTGTTGACCTCCAGCAGCCAGTTGCCGCCGCGCTGGTCGCGCATCACGTCGACTCGGCCCCAACCGCCGGCGCCGGCGGTGTCGAAGGCGCTGAGCGCCAGCGCCTGCATCGCCGCGTCGGCGGCAGGCTCGAGGCCCGGGCACAGGTACTGCGTGTCCTCGGCGACGTACTTGGCGTGGTAGTCGTAGTACTCCCCGGCCGGCACGATCCGGATCGACGGCAGCGCCACGCCCTGCAGGATGCCGACGGTGTACTCGCCGCCCTCGATCAGCGTTTCCATCAACAGCTCGCCGGCGTAGCGCCGCGCGAGCTCGACCGCCGCCGGCAGCTGCTCGGCGGCGAACACGCGGCTGACGCCGACGCTCGAGCCCTCGAGCGACGGCTTGACGATCAGCGGCAGGCCGATGCGGGTCGCCGCCGCGGCCACGTCGCCGCCCGGCGCGAGCCGCTCGTAGCGCGGCGTCGGCAGCCCGGCCGCGATCCAGACCTGCTTGGTGCGGATCTTGTCGAGCGTCAGCGCGGCTCCGAGCACGCGCGAGCCCGTATACGGCACGCCGAGCGCCTCAAGCAGGCCCTGCACGACGCCGTTCTCGCCGGCGCCGCCGTGCATGATATTGAAGACGCGGTCGAAGCGGCGCTCGGCGAGCGCCGCGACCAGCGCGCCGACGCCGTCGACGCCTTCGGCGGCGACGCCGCGCGACTTCAGCGCCTCGAGGACGTTGCGGCCGGACTCGAGCGACACCGCGCGCTCGGAGCTGTCGCCGCCGAACAGCACGGCGACCCGGCCGAAGCCGGCGGCCTCGGCAATGCGATGGCGGTGGATGGCGGCCGGCGCGCTCATGCGTTTTCTCCGACGATGCGAACTTCGGTGAGCAGCCGCACGCCGTGGCGGCGCTCGACCTCCGTCTGCACGTGGCCGATCAGGCGCTCGAGGTCGGCGGCGGTCGCGCTGCCCTCGTTGATCAGGAAGTTGGCGTGCTTGGTCGAGACGACCGCGCCGCCGACACGCGTGCCCTTGAGCCCGGCGCTGTCGATCAGCCGCGCGGCGTGGTCGCCAGGCGGGTTGGTGAACGTCGAGCCGCAGCTCCAGGCGCCGATCGGCTGCGTCTCGCGGCGTCGCAGCAGCAGGTTCTTGATCGTCTCGGCGCTGGCATCCGGCTGCGGCGCGAACTCGAAGCGCACCGCGACGAACCACTCGCCCGCCGCCGGCGCGCGCACCTCGCGGTAACCGTAGCCGTACTCGCGGGCCGCGCGCGTGCGACGCGTGCCGTGGCGGTCGACGACGTCGACTTCGACGACGTGCGGCCAGGTCTCGCCGCCCCAGGCGCCGGCGTTCATCGCCAGCGCGCCGCCGACGGTGCCCGGGATGCCGGCGAAGAACTCCGCCGGCCCGAGCAGCCACTTGGCGCACTGGCGCGCCACGCGCGCGCACGGCACGCCGGCGTCGGCGTGCACGCGGGTCAGGCCGATGCGCTCGAGGCGGTCGAGGCCGAGGTGCAGTGAGATCACCACGCCGCGCAGCCCGCCGTCGCGCACCAGCACGTTGCTGCCGAGGCCGAGCCAGTGCACCGGGCAGTCGCGCGGCAGCGCGGCCAGGAAGCGCGCCAGCTCGTCCGCGCTCTGCGGCGTGTAGAACGCGTCCGCCGGTCCGCCGACGTGCCACGACGTGTGCCGCGCGAGCGGCTCGTCGAAGCGCACGTGCGGCTGGAACTCGGCACCGATCGTGTCGCGCATCGCGAGGCTCATGCGCGCGCTCCGGCGGCGAGGCGCACCGCGAGTTCCTGCGCGATCGCGCCGATGTGGCCGGCGCCCATGGTCACGACGACGTCGCCGTCCCGCAGCAGTCCGCCGATCGCCGTGTGCAGCGCCTCGGGCTTGGCGACGAACACCGGCTCGACCCGCCCGCGCGTGCGGATCGCGCGGCAGATGGCGCGGCCGTCGGCGCCGCGGATCGGCTTCTCGCCGGCGGCATACACCTCGGTGACCAGCAGCACGTCGACGGTCGACAGCACCTCGGCGAAGTCGTCGAGCAGGTCGCGGGTGCGCGTGTAGCGGTGCGGCTGGAAGGCCAGCACGATGCGCCGGCCCGGCCAGCCCTGGCGAATCGCCTCGAGGGTCGCGGCGATCTCCGTCGGGTGGTGGCCGTAGTCGTCCACCAGCGTGACGCGACCGGCCGGCAGCGTGAGCTCGGCGACCACCTGCAGGCGGCGGTCGATGCCCTGGAAGTTGGCGAGCGCCTTCTGGATCGCGGCGTCCGCCACGCCGAGCTCGGTCGCCACCGCGATCGCGGCGAGCGCGTTCAGCACGTTGTGGCGCCCCGGCACATTGAGCGTGATCACCAGCGGCTCGGCGCGATCGGGGCGCAGCACGCTGAAGGTGGAGCGCAGGCCGTGGCGCTCGACCGCGGTCGCGCGCACGTCGGCGGCCGAGTCGATGCCGTAGGTGACGACCGGCCGACTGACGCGCGCCAGGATCGAGGGGATCTCGCGATCGTCGAGGCACAGCACCGCGAGCCCGTAGAACGGCAGGTTGTGGAGGAAGTCGACGAAGCTGCGCTTCAGCGCCTCGAAGTCACCGCCATGGGTGATCAGGTGGTCGTTGTCGATGTTGGTGACGATCGCGATCATCGGCTGCAGGTGCAGGAACGAGGCGTCGCTCTCGTCGGCCTCAGCGACCAGGTAGCGCCCGGTGCCGAGGCGCGCGTTGCTGGCCGCGCTCTTCAGCCGGCCGCCGATCACGAAGGTCGGATCCTCGCCACCCTCGGCGAGGATGCTGGCGACCAGGCTGGTAGTGGTGGTCTTGCCGTGGCTTCCGGCGACCGCGATGCCGATCCGGAAGCGCATCAGCTCCGCGAGCATCTCGGCGCGCTGCACGACCGGCACGCGCGCGGCGAGCGCGGCCACCACCTCCGGGTTGTCGGCGGGCACCGCGCTCGAGACCACCACCACGTTGGCACCGTCGACGTTCGCGGCGGCGTGGCCGAAGCTGACGCGCGCGCCGAGCCCGGCGAGGCGCTCGGTCACGGCGTTCGGCTTGAGGTCGGATCCCTGCACCGAGTAGCCGAGGTTGAGCAGCACCTCGGCGATGCCGCCCATGCCGCTGCCGCCGATGCCGACGAAGTGGATGCGCTGGATCCGACGCATGCGGGCGTTCATGCCGCACCCCCGGCCGCCGCCAGGCACAGCGCCGCGAGCCGCTCGGCGGCGCCCGGCGTCGCGGCGCGGCGCGCGGCCTCGGCCATCGCCGCCAGCGCGCGGTCGTCGCTGCCCAGCAGCGTGCGCAGCTCCGACGCCAGCCGGTCGGCCGTCAGGCCGTCCTCGGCGAGCAACAGCGCCGCGCCGCGATCGGCGAGATAGCGTGCGTTGCGGGTCTGGTGGTCGTCGACCGCGGCCGGGAACGGCACGAGCAGCGCCGGAAGTCCGGCCGCGGCGAGCTCGGCCACCGTCAGCGCGCCGCTGCGCGACACCGCGAGGTCGGCCCACGCGTAGGCGGCTGCCATGTCGTCGATGAACTCGCGCACGTCCGCCTCGACGCCGAGCGCGCCATAGGCGCCGGCCGTCGTCTCGCGGCGATCGCGTCCGGTCTGGTGCACGACCGCCGGCCGCTCGGCCGGCGCGAGCTGCGCCAGCGCGGCCGGCACCAGCCGGTTGAGCGCGCGCGCGCCCTGGCTACCGCCGAAGACCAGCAGGTGGCGGGGCGCGCGCGGCAACCGCTCGGCCGCGCCGGCGGTCAGCGCCTCGATCGCACGCCGCACGGGATTGCCGACCGCCACCGCGCCGACGCCCGGCGCGAAGCTGCCGGGGAAGGCCTCGGCGACGGTATCGGCGAAGCGCGCCAGAATCCGGTTGGTGAGCCCGGCGATCGCGTTTTGCTCGTGGATCACCAGCGGCCGACCCAGCAGGCGTGCCGCGAGCCCGCCCGGGCCGGCAACGAAGCCGCCGAGGCCGAGCACGACGTCCGGCCGCGTGCGACGAATCGCGCCGAACGCGTCGCCGAGCGCCTGCAGCAGCCGCAGTGGCGCGAGCAGCCAGCTCGTGAGCCCCTTGCCGCGCAGGCCCGAGACGCGCACCCACTCCATCGGGATGCCCGCGGCAGGCACCAGCCGCGCCTCGATGCCGCGACGGGTGCCCAGCCAGACGACCTGGCAGGCGCGGCTGCGCAGCACGTCCGCCACCGCAAGCGCCGGGAACACGTGCCCGCCGGTGCCGCCGGCCATGATCAGCACGGTGGTCATCGGGCACCGCCGCGCAGCGCAATCGTGCGCTTGCTCTGCGTCTCGTGGTGCACGCGCAGCAGCATGCCGATCCAGCCGAGCGTGACGACGAGGCTCGAGCGGCCGTACGAGAGCAGCGGCAGGGTCAGGCCCTTGGTCGGCAGCATCCCCATGTTGACGCCCATGTTGATGAACGCCTGCAGGCCGAACCAGATGCCGAAGGCCGCAGCGAGATACGACTGGAATTTGAGGCCGGCCTCGGCGGCGTTGCGCGCAATCACCAGCGCGCGGTACGCGAGCGCGAGCACCAGCGCGACCACCAGCGCGATGCCGACGAAGCCGAGTTCCTCGGCGAGCACCGCGAACACGAAGTCGGTGTGCGCCTCCGGCAGGTAGAAGAGCTTCTGGATGGAAGCGCCGAGCCCGACGCCGAACCACTCGCCGCGACCGATCGCGATCAGCGACTGAGTCAGCTGGTAGCCGCCGTTCTGCGCGTCCGCCCAGGGATTGAGGAAGATGATCAGCCGGCGCAGGCGGTAGGGACTCGCGACCGCGACCACCGCGAATAGCGCCGGGGCCACGGCGCACAGCGCCAGGAAGTGGCGCAGCCGAATGCCGGCGAGGAACAGCACGCCGACGCCGGTCGCGAGCAGCACCACACCGGAGCCGAAGTCCGGCTCCAGCAGCAGCAGCGCCGCCGCGAAACCGAGCACGGCGAGCGGCTTGAGGAAGCCGATGACGGTGGTGCGGACCTCCTCCTCGCGACGCACGAGATAGCTGCACAGGTAGATCAGCAGCAGCACGCGCGCAGCCTCGGAGGCCTGGAAGTTGAGGCCGGCCACGTGCAGCCAGCGCTTGCTGCCATTGACCGAGTGGCCGATCCCCGGCAGCAGCACCAGCACCAGCATCACGATCGACACCGCGAGCAGCACCATGCTGAGCCGCTCCCAGGTCTCCGTCGGGATGCGCAGCGCCACGGCGCCGCAGCCGACGCCGACCAGCGCGAACAGCAGCTGGCGCTCGACGAAGAAGAACGGGTTGCCGTCGCGCGCCGCCAGCGTCACCGACGCCGAGCTGACCATGACGAGGCCGAGCAGCAGCAGCGCGGCCACCAGGCCGATGACCACCAGGTCGAGATGCAGCCGGCCGCGGGCCGCGTGGCGCATGGCGAGCGTGGTGGCGCTCATGCGTCGAGCCTCCGCGCGGCGGCGGCGAAGGCGTCACCGCGCGCGGCGTAGTCGCGGAACATGTCGAGGCTCGCGCAGGCCGGCGACAGCAGCACGAGGTCGCCCGGCTGCGCGGCGCGCGCCGCGGCCGCGACGGCGGCGTCCATGTCGGCGGCAAACTCGGTGCTGCAGGCGCCGGCCAATGCCGCGGCGAGCTGCTCGCGGTCGCGACCGATCAGCACCGCGTGGCGCACCTTGCCACCAAACGCGGGCGCCAGCGGCGCGAAGTCCTGGCCCTTGCCCTCACCGCCGGCGATCAGCACCAGTGGCCCGTCGAGGCCGGCAACCGCCGCGAGCGTGGCACCGACGTTGGTGCCCTTCGAATCATCGACGTAGCGCACACCGCGACGCTCGGCCACCAGCTGGCCGCGATGCGGCAGCCCGTCGAAGCGGCTCAGCGTCCGCAGCATTGGCGCCAGCTCGAGACCGAGCTCGACGCCGAGCGCGAGCGCCGCGAGCGCGTTGGCCGCGTTGTGGCGGCCGGGGAGGCGCAGCGCCGCCAGCGGCAGCAATGGCTCGCCGCGCCGCGCGAGCTGCAGCGCACCGCCGGACTCGACCAGGCCGAAGTCGGCGTCCGGGCGCGCCGTGCTGAAACCGACGCGGCGCTGACCGGGACGCGGCATCGCGGCCACCGCCGGGTCGTCGAGGTTGACGATCGCGACCGCGGCGTGCGCGAAAACGCGTGCCTTCGCCGCCGCGTAGTCGGCGAGCGTCGCGTAGCGGTCCATGTGATCAGGCGTGACATTGAGGACCGCCGCCGCGAGCAGCGCCAGCGACTCGGTCGACTCCAGCTGAAAGCTCGACAGCTCGAGCACGTAGAACTCCGGCACCGGCTGCGCCAGCAGCTCGAGCGCCGGCTCGCCGAGGTTGCCGCCGGCCAGCACCCGCCGGCCGGCCTCGCGCGCCATCTCCGCGACCAGCGTCGTCACCGTGCTCTTGCCGTTGGTGCCGGTAATCGCCACGGCCGGCGCGCGTTTGGCATGCGCGAAGAGTTCGACATCGCCGACCACCACGAGGCCGCGCGCCAGCGCCTCGCGCACGATCGGCTCGGCGCGCGACACGCCCGGCGACAGCACGATGCGGTCGGCGGCGTCGAGCAGCTCGAGGTCGAAGCGACCGAGCCGGGCGACCACCGAGGAACCGAAGGAGCGCAGCGCGTCGAGGCCCGGCGGGGTCGCGCGCGAATCGGTGACGGCGACCGACTCGCCCTGCGCGGCGAGCCAGCGGACCGCCGACAGGCCCGTCTTGCCTAGTCCGACCACGAGGTTGCGACGCTCCGCCATCAGCGCACCTTGAGCGTCGCGAGCCCGGCGAGCACCAGCACGACGGTGATGATCCAGAAGCGGACGATCACCTTCGGCTCGGCCCAGCCCTTGAGCTCGAAGTGGTGGTGGATCGGGGCCATGCGGAAGATCCGCTTGCCGGTCAGCTTGAACGAGGCCACCTGCAGGATCACCGAGACGGTCTCGAGAACGAACACCCCGCCCATCACGAACAGCACGATCTCCTGCCGCACGACCACCGCGATCGCACCGAGCGCGGCGCCGAGCGCGAGCGCGCCGACGTCGCCCATGAACACCTGCGCGGGGTAGGTGTTGAACCACAGGAAGCCAAGGCCCGCGCCGACCAGCGTCGAGCAGAAGATCAGCACTTCGCCGACGCCGGCGACGTGCGGGATCAGCAGGTAGCTGGCGAAGATCGCGTTACCGGAGGCGTAGGCGAACACACCGAGCGCGCCGGCGACCATCACCGACGGCATGATCGCGAGGCCGTCGAGTCCGTCGGTCAGATTGACCGCGTTGCTGCTGCCGACGATGACGAAGTAGCTGACGACGACGAAGCTCACCGGGCCGAGAGGCACCGCGACGCTCTTCAGGAACGGCACGTGCAGCGCGGTGGCGACCGGGGTCGAGGCGGTGTACAGCAGCGCGACCGCGGCACCAAGCCCGGCGACCGACTGCAGCAGGTACTTCCAGCGCGCCGGCAGGCCCTTGGAGTTGCCGACGACGAGCTTCAGGTAGTCGTCGTAGAAGCCGATCAGGCCGAAGGCCGCCGTCACGCCGGCGACGATCCAGACGTAACGGTTGCCGAGATCGGCCCACAGCAGCGTCGAGGCGAGCATCGCGACCAGGATCAGCGCGCCGCCCATCGTCGGCGTGCCCTGCTTCGACAGGTGCGACTGCGGCCCGAGCTCGCGCACGTTCTGCCCGATCTGGCGCGCGGCGAGGCTGCGGATCATCCATGGGCCGACCAGCAGCGCGATCAGCAGCGCCGTCAATGCCGCGAGAATGCCGCGCAGCGTCAGGTAGGTGAATACCCGGAACCCGGAGTAATGCGGCAGCAGCAACTCGGCGAGGCGGTACAGCATGGTGTCTCGCTAGTGACCCGCGGTGGCGTTCGGCGCTGCCGCGGCGCGCAGCGCCTCGACCACGCGCTCGAGGCGATTGAGCCGCGACCCCTTGACCAGCACCGTGACGCCCGGGTGGAGCAGTGGCTTGACGCGCGCGGCGAGCGCCGCGGCGTCCGGGAACCATTCGGCACCGGCGCCGAATTCGGCCACCGCGTCGCCGGTCAGCGCGCCGACGGCGAACAGCCGGGTCACGCCGGCGCCGCGTGCCTCGCGGCCAGCGCTGACGTGCGCCGCGTGGGTCGCGGCACCGAGCTCGGCCATGTCGCCGAGCACGAGCCAGCGCTCGCCGGCGGCGCCGCCGAGCACGCCGAGACCGGCGCTCAGGCTGCTCGGGTTGGCGTTGTAGGAATCGTCGATCAGCACCGCGCCGTTGAGCGCCGGCTGCACCTCGAGCCTTCCGCGCACCGGCCGCATCCGGCCGAGTCCGGCGGCGATGGTCGCGAGGTCGGCGCCGGCCGCATGTGCGGCGGCCGCGGCCCCGAGCGCGTTCAGCACGTTGTGCGCGCCGGCGAGCCCGAGGCGCACGGTGCTCGTGCCGACGGGTGTGACCAGCTGAAACTCCTGGATCGCGCCGGCCGGACCCTGGCTGCTGACCGGACCGCCGACCCGGAACTCGGCATCGCGCGCGACGCCGAAGCGGAGCCGCCGTGCGGCACCGCTCATCGACTGCCACAGCGCCGCGTAGGCATCGTCTGCGTTCACCACCGCGGTCGCGTCGCGGCCGAGGCCGGCGAACAGCTCGCCCTCGGCCCGCGCCACGCCTTCCAGCGAGCCGAAGCCCTCGAGGTGCTCGGCACCGGCGTTGGTGACGATGCCGACGGTCGGCCGCGCGTAGGCCACGAGTTCGGCGACCTCGCCCGGATGGTTGGCGCCGATCTCGATGACCGCGGTCGCATGGCCCGGCTCGAGACCGAGCAGCGTCAGCGGCACGCCGATGTGATTGTTGAGCGTGCCGCGCGTCGCGTGGCACGGGCCGCGGCCCGCGAGCACCGTCGCGATCAGCTCCTTGGTCGTCGTCTTGCCGTTACTGCCGGCGACGGCGACCACCGGAATTGCGAACTGCAGCCGCCACGCGGTGGCGGCGCGCTGCAGCGCGCGCAGTGTGTCGTCGACGACGATCTGCGGGAGCGCCACCGGCTGCGGCCGCGTCACGACCACGCCGGCGGCGCCGCGGGCGGCAGCAGCAGCGACGAAATCGTGGCCGTCGAAGCTCGGTCCGGCGAGCGCGACAAACAGTTCGCCGCGCGCCAGCGTCCGCGAGTCGGTCGAGACGGCGCCGAACGCGGCATCGGCGCCCTGCAAGCGGCCCTGCATGGCGGCGGCGAAGTCGGCGAGCGAGCGCTTCATCGCGCGCCCCCGGCGAGCTCGCGCGCCACCTCACGGTCGCTGTAGGCGCGCCGCTCGGTGCCGTAGATCTGGTAGTCCTCGTGGCCCTTGCCGGCGACCAGGATCACGTCGCCCGGGCGCGCCTCGGCCGCGGCGCCGCGGATCGCGCTCGCGCGATCGCGCTCGATGTGCGCCGGCACGCGACCGCTCAGCGCCGCCGTGATCATCGCGATGATGCGCTCCGGATCCTCGTTGCGCGGGTTATCGTCGGTGACCACGAGCCGGTCGGCGCCGGCCTCGGCGGCGGCGGCCATCAGCGGCCGCTTGCCGGCGTCGCGGTCTCCGCCGCAGCCGAACACGCACCACAGCGTGCCGGGCGTGTGTGCCCGCAGCGCCGCCAGCACCTTGGCGAGCGCATCCGGCGAGTGCGCATAGTCAACGATCAGCGTCGGCCCGCGCGCACCGAGCTCGAAGGTCTCCATCCGGCCGGGCGGCGGCCGCGCGCCGCCGAGCCGCTCGACGGCCTCGCCGAGCGGTAGGTCCGCGGCGAGCAGCAGGCCGAGCACGACCAGCAGGTTCTCGGCGTTGAACGCGCCGAGCAGCGGCGAACGCAGCAGGAACGGGCCGGCGTGCGTCGCGCCCGCGATCTCGAGACCGGTCGCGTGGCAGTCGACGCGGCTCGCGACGACGAAGCGCCCGCCGGCGGGCACCGCTCCGCGCACCGCGACGCTCGTCAGCTCGGTACCCGGGCCGAGCTGCGCCGCGAGCTCGCGCCCGAAGGCGTCGCCGACGTTGATGATCGCGTGTTCCACGCCGCGGCTGTGGAACAGCCGGCCCTTGGCCGCGCCGTAGGCCGCCATCGTGCCGTGGTAGTCGAGATGGTCGCGGGTCAGATTGGTGAACGCCGCCAGCGGCAGGCGCACGCCGGCGACGCGGCCCTGATCGAGCGCGTGCGAGGAGACCTCCATCGCGACGTGGCGCGCCCCGGCGTCGACCAGTGCGCGCAGCGAGCGGTGCACACAGACGACATCCATCGTCGTGTGGCTGGTCGCCTCGAGCGCCGGCGGGCAGCCGGTGCCGAGCGTGCCCATGTAACCGCCGGCGTCGCCGTGGCACACCGCGTAGAGCCAGGCGCAGGTCGTCTTGCCGTTGGTGCCCGTGATGCCAGCCACCGCGGCGTCGGCCGACGGCTCGGCGTAGAAGCGATCGGCGACGTCGCCGAGTTCCGGGCGCAGCGCCGGCACCGACACGGCGGTGACGGCCGGCGGCAGCGGCGGCAGCGCACGGCCCTCGGTCGGATCCCAGATCACGGCGATCGCGCCGCGCGCCACGGCCTCGCCGACGTGGTCGAGGCCGTGCGACGAGCGGCCGGCAAGTGCGACGAAGGCGTCGCCGGGCGCGACCGCGCGACTGTCGAGCCGCAAGTCGCGCACCGCGATGCGCGGCGCCGCGACCAGCCCGGCCAGCAGCCAGGCGAGTTCGACGCCATCAGGCGTGCTGGCGGCGGCGTTCATCGCGTGGCCTGCACGAAGGTCGCGGACGGCACGTGGCTGAGGTCATCGGGCGGCACCGCGAGCAGCCGCAGCGCGCCGGCCATGACCGCCGAGAACACCGGCGCCGCCACGTCACCGCCGTGGTACTTGCCGCCACTCGGCTCGTCGATGACGACGATCGCCGCCAGCCGCGGCGCGGCCGCCGGCACGACGCCGCCGAACACCGCCATGTACTTGTCCGTCGAGTAGCCGCCGCCGGTCGACTTCCACGCCGTGCCGGTCTTGCCGGCGATCCGGTAGCCATGCACCGCGGCCCGGGTACCGGTGCCGCTCGTGATCACGGTCTCGAGCAAGTGGATCAGGTCGCGGCACACCTGCGGGTCGAGCACCGTGTCGCCGGCGACCGGTCCGTCGACGCGGCGGAAGGTGAGCGGGCGGCGGACGCCGAGCGCGCCGAGCGTCGCGTAGGCCTGCGCGAGCTGCAGCGGCGTGACCGACAGGCCGTAGCCGTGCGCCAGCGTCGCGACGGTCAGCTCGCGCCAGTGCGAGTACGAGCTCAGCAGGCCGGCCGACTCACCGGGGAAGCCGGTCGCCGACACCTGGCCGAAGCCAAGGCCGGTCAGCGTGTTCCAGATCGCTTCCTTGTCGAGCGCGAGCGCGATGTGCGCCATGCCGACGTTGGACGACTTGGCGAGGATCGTCGCCAGGTCGGCGACGCCCAGGTTGTGCTCGTCCTCGAACACCTTGACGCCGACCTTGATGAAGCCGGGATTGGTATCGATGACGCTGCCCGGCTTGAACTTGCCCGAGGCGAGGCCGGTGGCGATGAAGAACGGCTTGATCGACGAGCCCGGTTCGAAGATGTCGGTCGCGCCGCGATTGCGGTAACGGGACACCTCGAACTGGGTGCGGTCGTTCGGGTTGAACGACGGCTGGTTGACCATCGCGAGGATCTCGCCGGTGCGCACGTCGACGACGATCGCCGAGCCGGCGCGCGCCTGGTACTCGCGGATCGCGCTCTTCAGCTCGCGGTAGGCAAGGTACTGGATGCGCAGGTCGATGCTGGTCGTGAGGTCCTCGCCCGGCCGCGCCGGTCGAACGCTGTCGACCTCCTCGACCGTGCGGCCGAGCCGATCGTGAATCACGCGCTTGATGCCGTCCTCGCCTGACAGCTTCTGCTCGTACTCGAGCTCGAGTCCCTCCTGGCCCTGGTCCGCCTCGCCGGTGAAACCGAGCACGTGGCCGGTGACCTCGCCGGCCGGATAGAAACGGCGGTACTCGCGCACCAGGTTGACGCCCTGGATCTGCAGCGACTTGACGCGCTCGGCCTCGTCCGGCTGCAGCTGCTTGGCGAGCACGAGGTAGTGCGACTCGAGGTTCGAGGTGAGTCGCCTCGTCAGCCAGTCGTTGTCGCGATTGAGCGCCCGGGCGAGCTTCGCCAGCTGCTCGGGCGAGGCCGATGCCGTCAGCTGCTTTGGAATCGTCCAGACGGTATCGACGGGCGTCGAGACCGCGAGCGGCTCGCCGAAGCGATCCAGCACCTGGCCGCGGTGCGCCGGAATGCGAGCGTCGCGCATGTAGCGTTCGGCGCCTTCCTTCTCGAGGAAATCCTTGTAGAAATACTGCAGGTAGCTCGCACGCCCGATCATCGCGCCAGCGCACAGCACGATCGCGCCGAGCACGAACCAGCCGCGCACCCGGAACTGGCGCGCGGCGTTCTGGGCTTCGGTGCGCCGGAGCTTCATGGCTGGACGATCTTCACTTCGGTCGCGCTCGGAATGGTCATGTGCAGCTGGCGGTTGGCAACCTGTTCGACGAAGCCATGCGCGCTCCAGGCGCTCTGCTCGAGCTGCAGCCGACCCCACTCGACATTCAGCCGATCGCGCTCGCCTGACAGCTTCTCGAGCTCGACGAACAGCGTGCGCGACTCGTGCTTGACGTAGACAACGCCGGCCGCCGAGCCGAGCACCGCCAGCCACAGCGCGATCACCGCCGCCACCAGCGTGCGGCGGCTCATGCGCGCACCTTGCCGGCGACCCGCAGCACGGCACTGCGCGCGCGCGGATTGCGGGTCAGTTCGTCAGCGGTCGCGTGCTGCGCTTTGCCGATCAGCTCGAACTGCGGCTGCGCGGCGAGCGGCACGTTCGGCAGGCCGCGCCAGACGGGGTCGCCGAGCGCATGCGCGCGCATGAAACGCTTGACGCGCCGGTCCTCGAGCGAATGGAAGCTGATCACCGCCAGGCGGCCGCCGGTCCGCAGCACCGCGAGCGCAGCCTCGAGGCCGCGCTCGAGCAGCGCGAGTTCGCGATTGACGTGGATGCGCAGCGCCTGGAAGGTGCGCGTCGCCGGATGCTTGCCGGGCTCGCGCAGCCGCGCCGGGATCGCAGCGCTCACGAGGTCGGCGAGCGCGCCGGTCGTGGCGAGCGGCCCAGTCGCGCGCGCGGCGACGATCGAGCGGGCGATGCGCCGTGCGAAGCGCTCCTCACCGTGGGCGGCGATCACCGCGGCGATCTCCGTCTCGGCGGCGCCGGCGAGAAACTCCGCGGCGCTCGGGCTGCTGCCCGGGTCCATGCGCATGTCGAGCGGGCCGTCGCGCAGAAAGCTGAAGCCGCGGGTGGGGTCGTCGAGCTGCGGCGAGGAGACGCCGAGGTCGAGCAACACGCCGTCGGCGACGGCGGCGCCGACCAGCTCGACGAGTCGGTCGAAGGTGGCCTGGTGGATCTGAACGCGCGGGTCACCGCCAAATTCCTGCCTCGCGTGCTCAGTGGCCTCAGGATCCCGATCGACGACAACGAGCCTTCCCCCCGAACCCAGCCGCGTCAGTACGGCGCGCGCATGGCCGCCGCGCCCGTACGTGGCGTCGACGTACGTTCCGTCCGGCCGGACGGCGAGCCCGGCCAGCGTTTCCTCGAGCAGCACCGGCGAGTGGGCCGGCTCTGCGTTCACCGCCATCGCTACAGCGTCAGCGACTCGAGGTCGCCCTTCAGGTCGACGGGCAGTTCCTCGTCCTTCAGCCACTCATCGCGCCGCTCGTTCCAGCGGGCCTCGTCCCACAATTCGAAGCGGTTGCCCTGGCCGAGCAGCACCGCCGCACGGGTGAGGCCGGCGAAGTTGCGCAGTTCCGACGGCAGCAGCACGCGGCCGTGGCCGTCGAGCTCGAGGTCGGTCGCGTAGCCCACCATCAGGCGCTGCAAGCGCCGGGCCTGGGGGTTGAGGGTGGGCAAGCGCATGAGCTTGCGTTCGATCTCTTCCCAGTCAGGTACCGGGTAGAGGAGCAGGCACTGGTCCCGGTCGATCGTGACCACCAGACGCCCATTGGACCGCTCGACCAGACGGTCGCGGTAACGGGTCGGCATGACCATCCGGCCCTTGGCATCAAGCGTGACTGAATTGGCGCCCCGGAACACGTTCTGGATGGGACTAGGCCCCATTCCTCCCCACTTTTTCCCACCGGCGGCCACTATAGGGGCAAGCCCGGATGAGGTCAACGCTCCGGACGTCGATTTTTCCTGCGACGACAATCACTTACCGGACACAGCTGTGCCGGCGATCAGGATATGAAAGGTGCGAAAATCAGCGGCTTACGAGGGGATCTTGTAGCGTTATGTCAGAACGCAGCAAGAATCGGGCCAGGATGCAGTTCTGGGAACTGAGACCGGCGTCACACAGCGCCGTGCGGGATCCGCACGGCGCCGGGAAAGAGGTGGGAGTCGGCCGGTAAGCCGGGTTCTGTCTTGGGCAACCATTCCTCTGGGATGCACGTCGCCGTGCACCTCAAGCGACCTACCCGGGAACACGCGCGGGCCGCGCGCTGCCGGTCGGAGCAAGCTCCGGCCAACCTGTTCCCCTATTTGGTCTTGCTCCGGGCGGGGTTTGCCATGCCGTGCCTGTTACCAGGCCCGCGGTGCGCTCTTACCGCACCGTTTCACCCTTGCCAGCCTCAGGCGAACCTGTGGCTTCGGCGGTTTACTTTCTGTTGCACTTTCCGTGGGCTCGCGCCCCCCAGGCGTTACCTGGCGCCCTACCCTATGGAGCCCGGACTTTCCTCCCGCAGCCGAGCCACGAGCGGTTGCCTGGCCGACTCCCACCCGCACGATAGGGCCCGGGGGCCCGAAGCTCAAGAGCACCGTGCCTCAGCCTGGCGTGCCGCGCTTGAGCGCCAGGGCTCGCTCGTAGACGCGATTGCGGCGCGCGCCGCTGAACTCCACGGCCAGGTCCACCGCCTGCGACAGCGGCAGCGCGGCGAGCAGCGCGGCGAGCAGCCGGTCGAGGCGCTGCAGCTCGGCGGAATCGGACACCGCGTCGGGCACGGCGCCGGCGACGATCAGTACGGCCTCGCCGCGCGCGATGTTCGGGTCGGCCGCGGCGCGCGCGACGAGCTCGGCCAGCGTGCCGCGGTAGACGGTCTCGTGCAGCTTGGTCAGTTCGCGGCCGAGCACCGCCGGGCGCTCGCCGCCGAAGGCCGCCGCGAGGTCGGCCAGCGTCTCGGCAACGCGGTGCGGCGCCTCGTAGAACACGAGCGTGCGCGGCTCGGTGGCAAGCGTCGCGAGCTGCGCGCGCCGGGCCGCGGCGCGCGGTGGCAAGAAGCCCTCGAACACGAAGCGGTCGGTCGGCAGCCCGGCCACCGACAGCGCGGCGACCGCCGCGCAGGCGCCCGGGATGGGCACGACCGTGACGCCTGCCGCGGCGGCGGCGGCCACCAGACGGTAGCCAGGATCGCTGATCAGCGGCGTGCCGGCGTCGGAGACCAGCGCGATACGTGCGCCGGCCAGCAGGCGCGCGGTGAGTTCCGCGGCGCGGCCTGCCTCGTTGTGCTCGTGCAGCGCGTACAGCGGCGTGCGGATGCCGAGCTGCGCCAGCAGCTGGCCGGTGTGGCGGGTATCCTCGGCCGCGATCAGGTCGACGCCGGCGAGCGTGTCGCGAGCGCGATCGGTGAGATCGCCGCGATTGCCGATGGGCGTGGCGACGATGAAGAGGGTGCCGGGCGCTGACACTATACTGGGCAGTCGGCACGCGGAAATCGCGCGACGGCATCCTGCACGGAGAGCACGAGGCATGCAACGTCCGATGAGCGACACCCTGCCTGGCGGCCGGCGCGGCACGTGCCTCGCGGCGCTGCTGGTGGTGGCGGCAGCGCTCGGCGCGTGCGCCGGCCCGGAGGCCGTGCGACCGAGCGCCGAGCGCGCGCCGACGGCCGAGCGCGCCGAACGGCTCGCGCGCGGCGGCGATCACGCCGGTAGCGCCCGCCAGTGGGAGCAGCTCGCGTCGGCGTCGACCGCCGACGCGCAGTCGAACGCGCTGTCGCAGGCCGCCCGCGAATGGCTGCGCGTGCCGAGCATCGCCGACGCCACGCGCGTCGCCGCCGCGCTCGGTGCCGTCGCCGGGATCGAGCCGCGTTCGCCGGCCGGCACCACGCGCGCGCTCGCGACCGCGGAGGTGACGCTGGCGGCCGGCCAGGCCGATCGCGCGCTCGCCGCTCTGCGCGCGCTCGGTGACCAGCCGCCGGCAGGCAGCGAAGCGGAGGTGATGGCGCTGCGCGGTCGCGCCTACCTCGCCGCCGGCCGGGCACTGGAGGGCGTGCGCGCGCTCAGCGCCCGCGAGCGCGCCCTGCCGGCGAGCCAGGCGGCCGACAACCAGCGCCTGCTGTGGGAATCGCTGCGCGCCGCCGCGGCCCGCGGCGCGAACCTCAGCGTGCCGCGCGGCACCGATGTCATCAGTGCCGGCTGGCTCGAGCTCGCGCGGGTGGCCACCCAGGGTCGACGCAACCCCTACGCGCAACGCACACAACTCGCCGAGTGGCACAGCCGCTATCCTCAGCACCCAGCCAACGGACCGATCGTCGACGCCATGCAGACCGAAGTGATGCCTCAGCTGCGCTTCCCGGCGCAGGTGGCGCTGCTGTTGCCGCTCAGCGGCAGACTCGGCGACGCCGGCGAATCACTGCGCGACGGCTTCCTCGCGGCCTACTACCAGCAGGACGCCGCGAGCCGGCCGCTCGTCAAGCTCTACGACACGGCGACCGACGCCGCCGGCGCCTACCGCCGCGCAGTGGCCGACGGTGCCGGCTTCATCGTCGGGCCGCTCGGCAAGGAGAACGCGTCCGCCGTCAAGGCCATCGCCGACGGCAGCGTACCGACGCTGGTGCTCAACTTCCTGCCGGACGGTGAGACCACGCCGGCGCGCTTTTACCAGTACGCACTCGCACCTGAGGACGAGGCGCGCCAGGTGGCCGAGCGGCTGCTCGCCGAGGGCCGGCGCACCGGGGTCGCGCTGCTGCCGGCCGGCGAATGGGGCGCGCGCGTGCTGGCGGCCTTTGAGGCGACTTTCACGGCCGGCGGCGGGACGCTGGTCACGACACGCACCTTCGCACCCAGCACCACCGACTTTTCCGAGCCGCTGGTGCAGATTCTCGGCTTCGAGGACAGCCAGCGCCGCGAGCGCGCACTCGCCGCCGTCATCGGCACGCCGCTGCAGTTCACGCCACGGCGGCGCGACGACCTGCAGTTCGTGTTCTTCGGCGGGCAGCCGGTGCAGGGGCGGCTGGTGCGCCCGCAGCTCAAGTTCCACTATGCCGGCGACCTGCCGCTGTATTCGACCTCGGACGTATTCGAGCCGAACGCGGCCGCCAACCAGGATCTCGAGGGCATCATCTTTGTCGACGTGCCGTGGATGATCGCCGACGATCCGGCGATCGCCGAGCTGCGCGGCGCCGTCGGCCAGCTCTGGCCGGCAAACGCGCGGCGCCGCAGCCGGCTGTTCGCGATGGGCTTCGACGCCTGGCGGCTGATCGGCGAGCTGGCGACGGCGCAGGGACCGCTCACCGAGCCGGTCGCAGGAATGACCGGGCGCCTGACCGTGGACGCCGCCGGCCGCGTGCACCGCGGCCTCGACTGGGCAGTGATCGGCAGCGACGGCCAGTCCCGTCCGCTGCCGCCGCCGAACCCGGAGCTCTAGCGCGCCCCGGCGGGCCGACTCGAGAGGCGTCGCGACCTCAGACCCGCGGCACCGCCACGCCAGCGGGCGCGGCCCGGCCGAAGACGACGCAGAGGTTGTTGGCCGGCATCGGCACGACGGCGGTGCAGGCGAAGCCGCAGGCCGCGGCCTCGCCGCTGACGGCCTCGAGCTCGCGAACTCCCCACGCCGGATTCTCGGCACGCAGCGACGCGTCGAAAGCGGCGTTCGATGCCGCGGTGTGCTGCCCGTCGCGCCTGAAGGGACCATAGAGCAGCAGCAGCCGGGGGCCGGCAGGATCGAGCGCACGGCGCGCGCCTTCGAGCAGCGCCGTGGTCGCGGACGCCGGCGCGATGTGGATCATGTTGATGCAGACGATCGCGGTCACCGGTGCGGCGAGCGGCCACGGTTCATCGTGGACATCGAGCGCGAACGGTGCGCGGACGTTGGTGAGCGGCGTGGCCGCGAGTCGCGCGGCGATGGTGACCAGCCGCTCCGGATTGGGGTCGGACGGCTGCCAGCTCAGCAGCGGCAGCGCGGCGGCGAAATGCACCACGTGCTGGCCGGTGCCGGAGGCGATCTCGAGGACCGCGCCGTGCGGCGGCAGCAGGCCGCGCAGCACGTCGAGGATCGGCCCCTTGTTGCGCTCCGCGGCCGCGGAACAGGGCAGGTGGTCAGGCATGCGCGCAGGGTAGCGCAATCGGAGCCGGCGTCGGCTCCGGCCGCCGGCCGCTACTTGACGACCTTGAGCGTCGGCCGGCGCGGCTGGTCGTCGCCGGTCGGCTTCGGCGGGCTGCCGCTCGCTTCCTGAGCGGGCTCATCGTCCGAAAAGATCATGCCCTGGCCGGTCTCGCGCGAGTAGATGCCGAGCACCGCGTGGATCGGCAGGCTGACGTCAAACGCCATGCCGCCGAAGCGCGCGCTGAAGCCGATGAGGTCGTTCTTCATCATCAGGCCGGCGGTTGCCGAGTAGCCGATGTTCAGGACGATCTTGCCGTCGCGCACGTATTGGCGTGGGACGACGACGCCCTCGACGGCGGCGTCGACCACCAGGTGCGGTGTCTGGCCGTTGTCCGTCATCCACTCGTGCATCGCCCGCAGCAGGTACGGGCGGCGCGGTGTCAGCGGCTGTTCCTTGGCCATGCGGAGCCTCCGCGCGTCCCTCAGTGGACGTCGCGCCAGTACTCTTTGTACAGCAGATAGGAGAACGCGGTGAACACCAGCAGGAACAGCATCACCCAGACGCCGAGGTCACGGCGCTCGACCTCGATCGGCTCGCCGATGTACTGCAGGAAGTTCACGGTGTCGCGGACGAAGTCGTCGTACTTCTCCGGCGACAGCGTCCCCGGCTGCGCGAGTTCGAACTTCTCGAATTCGCTCTTCGCCGCGCCGCCCTCGCCCGGCTCGGTCTTGAACACGGCGCTCTGCACGCCCTGCAGGTCGGCCAGTATGTGCGGCATCGCCGTGCCGGCGAGGACGGTGTTGTTGACGCCGGTCGGCTTGGAGGCGTCGGCATAGAAGCTGCGCAGAAACGCGTACAGGTAGTCGCTGCCGCGGGCCCGCGCGATCAGCGACAGGTCCGGCGGCGACGTGCCGAACCACTTTTTCGCGTCCTCGGCCGGCATCGCGATCTTGATCGTCTCGTAGGATTTCTCCGACGTGAACATCAGGTTCGCCTTGAGTTCGGCATCCGGGATGCCGAGGTCCGTGGCGACGCGGTTGTAGCGCACGAACTTCGCCGAGTGGCAGCCCGAGCAGTAATTCATGAAATTGCGCGCACCACGCTGCAGCGAGGCGCGGTTGCGGATGTCGTTGCCCGCCGGCGGGAATGAGGCACCCTCCTCGGCGAAGGCTGCGAGCGGCAGGGCGAGGACTGCCAGGGCGGCGAGCGCCGGCGCCAGCTTGTCAATGCGCATGGTAGGTCACTCTCTTCGGGACCGGCTTGACGCTGTCGATTCGCGAGTACCAGGGCATCAGCAGAAAGAACACGAAATACAGCACCGTGAAGATCTTGGCCAGCAGCGGATAGATGCCGACCGCGGGCTTCATGCCGCAGACGCCGAGGACCACGAAGGTCACGACGAACACGCCGAGCGCCACCTTGGTAATCGGACCCTTGTAGCGGATCGACTTGACCGGCGAGCGGTCGATCCACGGCAGGAAGAACAGCAGCGCGATCGCGGCGAACATCACCAGCACGCCCCACACCTGGGTGCCGGCAAAGGACGGCACGGCGCGCAGCATCGCGTAGAAGGGCGTGAAGTACCACACCGGCGAGATGTGCGGCGGCGTGTTCATCGCATTCGCCGGCTCGAAGTTCGGCGGCTCGAGGAACAGGCCGTTCAAGGTCGGCGCGAAGAACACGATGCCGCAGAACAGCAGCATGAAGCACGAGATGTAGAACAGGTCCTTGACCGTGAAGTACGGGTGGAACGCGATCCCGTCCTTCGGGATGCCGCGCTCGTTGGTCTCGTCCCAGATCTCGACGCCGTCGGGGTTCAGCGAGCCCACCTTGTGCAGCGCGAGGATGTGCGCCAGCGCGAGGAACACCAGCACGATCGGAATCACCGCGACGTGCAGCGCGAAGAAGCGGTTCAGCGTGATGTCGGAGATGTAGTAGTCGCCGCGAATCCACTCCACCAGCGCGTTGCCGATGATCGGGAAGGTGCCGAACAGCGACACGATCACCTGCGCGCCCCAGTAGGACATGTTGCCCCACGGCAACAGGTAGCCCATGAAGGCCTCGGCCATCAGCGCCAGGTAGATCACCATGCCGAAGATCCACACCAGCTCGCGCGGCGCGCGGTAGGAGCCGTACAGCAGCGCGCGGAACATGTGCAGGTAGACGACGATGAAGAACGCGGACGCGCCGGTCGAGTGCAGGTAGCGGATCAGCCAGCCCCACTCGACGTCGCGCATGATGTATTCGACGGAGCCGAAGGCCTCGGCGGCCGAGGGCTTGTAGCTCATCGTCAGGAACATGCCGGTGGCGAGCTGCAGCACCAGCACGAAGCCGCTGATGACGCCGAAGATGTACCAGAAGTTGAAGTTCTTCGGCGTCCAGTACTCCGTGACGTGCTCCCTGAGCATCTCGTCGATCGGAAAACGCTCGGTGATCCAGCCCCAGAGGCCGGCGCCCTGGGCCTTGACGTCGCTCTCAGTCCCCATCGTCTTCGCTCCTTGCTGCGTCCGGCCGGTCAGGCGGACTGCGCACTATCGCTGCCGACCAGAATGCGGCTGTCGGTCAGGAAGGTATACGGCGGCACCGCCAGATTGGAGGGCGCGGGCACCCCCTTGAACACGCGGCCCGAGAGATCGAACTTCGAGCCGTGGCACGGGCAGTAGAAGCCGCCCGGCCAGTCGGACGAGACGGTCACGTCGGCGGCCTCGAACTTCGGCAGCGGCGAGCAGCCGAGGTGGGTGCAGACGCCGAGCACGACGAAGAATTCGGGCTTGCGGGCGCGCGCGTCGTTTTTGGCGTAGTCCGGCTGCACCGAGCCGTCGGAAGCGGGATCGAGCAAGAAGGGCTTGGCGTTGTCGAGCTGCTTCAGCATCTCCGCGGTGCGGCGCACGACCCACACGGGCTTGCCACGCCACTCGATCTTGAGCATCGCTCCCGGCTCGAGCTTGCCGATGTCGATCTCGATCGGTGCGCCGAGCGCCTTGGCGCGAGCGCTCGGCTTCCAGCTGGCGAGGAACGGAGTCGCGGCAAATCCGACCCCGACGGCGCCGGTGAGTGAGGTCGCCGCGATCAGCAGGCGGCGCCGGCCTTGGTCAACCACTTCGCTCATGAACTACCCCTGTGAGACCTCAGTCGGCGTCCCGCACCGTTAGGCCCCCGGCCGTGCGAAAGCGACGCAACCGCGCACGCCGACTCAAGGTTTCGCCAATTCGAGGGATTCCGCATTATACACACGGCCTCGCGTCGCCTGCAGCCTGCAGGCCGGCCCAGCCGACCGACATAGGGGTTTTCCGTGAGCAGCCTGAACCGCATCGCCCGCTTCCTGTCACCGTGGATCGCGCTCGGTCTCGCCGCCGCACTGGTCGCGGTCTACCTGCGTCCGTCACTGCTGCCCGCACCGCACGGCCAAGCACCGGTCCCGGTCCCGGCCACGCCGGCGGCGGTGCCGGCCCAGACCGCGGCGCCGATAGCGGCGGCCCCGCTGCCGACGCGGCCGCCGGCGGCGGCGAGCTACGCCGACGCGGTGGCCCGCGGCGCGCCGGCGGTCGTCAATATCTCCAGCCGCCGCATCGTGGTCGAGCGGCGCGTGCCGCAGATCTTCGAGTGGTTCAACGGCCTACCTCCGTTTCAGCGGCGCGAGGAATCCAGCCGCGGCTCGGGCGTCATCCTCGACGCCGACGGCCGCATCGCCACGAACTTTCACGTCGTCAAGGGCATGCAGGAAATCGTTGTACAGCTCGCCGACGGGCGCACCGCCGCGGCGAAGCTCGTCGGCACCGACCCGGACACCGACCTCGCGATCCTGAAGATCGACCTCAAGAACCTGCCGGTCATGGCGCTCGGTCGCTCCGACCGGCTGCGCGTCGGCGACGTCGTGCTGGCGATCGGCAACAACGCCGGGCTCGGCCAGACCGTGACCCAGGGCATCGTCAGCGCCACCGGCCGCGAGATCGGCGCGGCGCTGCTCGAGGACTTCATCCAGACCGATGCCGCGATCAATCCCGGCAATTCAGGCGGCGCGCTGATCTCGGCCAGCGGCGAACTCGTCGGCATCAACACCGCGATCGTCGGCCGCGAGCAGGGGCTGGAGGGCATCGGCTTCGCGATTCCCGTCAATCTGGTGCGCGGCGTCGCCGCCGAGATCACTTCCAAGGGTCACGTCGTGCGCGGCTGGTCCGGGCTGATTGTCACCAGCCTGCCGCCTGAGCTCGTCGACGACAGCGGCGCGCCGGTGCACGGCGTACAGATCCGCGGCGTCTTCCGCGGCAGCCCGGCGATCGGCACTGGCCTCGACGGCGGCGACGTCATCACCGAGCTCGATGGCACCGCCGTGCGCAACGACGCGGAGTTTCTCGCGGCGATCGCCCGCAAGGCGCCGGGCTCGACCGTCCGCCTCAAGGTGATCCGGCCCGGCGAGCGGCGCTTCGACGTCAATCTGCCCATCGTCGCACGGCCGCTCGAGCGCTGAGGATCGCCGGCGGCGTCAGGCCGGCAGGCGCTGGATCTGAGCGCCGAGCGACTTCAGCTTCTCTTCGATGCACTCGTAGCCGCGGTCGATGTGGTAGATCCGCTCCACCTGGGTGCGGCCGTCGGCGACCAGGCCGGCGAGTACCAGGCTCGCCGACGCGCGCAGGTCGGTTGCCATCACCGGCGCCGCGGTCAGGCGCGGCACGCCGCGGATGATCGCGGTGTTGCCCTCGAGACGGATGTCAGCGCCCAGCCGGCGCATCTCGAGCATGTGCATGAAGCGATTCTCGAAGATCGTCTCGGTGATCGTGGCGACGCCGTCGGCGACCGTGTTGAGCGCCGCGAACTGCGCCTGCATGTCGGTGGGGAAGGCCGGGTACGGCGCGGTGCGGATGTCGACCGAGCGCGGCCGCGCGCCGTGCATGTCCACCTCGATCCAGTTCTCGCCGCTGGTCACGGTGCCGCCGGCCTCGCGCAGCTTCTGCAGTACCGCGTCCAGATGATCCGGGCGGACGCCGCGGACCTTGACGCGGCCGCGGGTGATCGCTCCGGCGACCAGGTAGGTGCCGGCCTCGATGCGGTCCGGCAGCACCTCGTAGCTGCCGCCATGCAGCCGCTCGACACCCTCGACGACGATCGTGTCGGTGCCGGCACCCTGGATGCGCGCGCCCATGGCGATCAGGAAGTTGGCGAGGTCGACCACTTCCGGCTCGCGCGCCGCGTTTTCGATCCAGGTCGTCCCCTCGGCGAGCGTCGCCGCCATCATCAGGTTCTCGGTGCCGGTCACCGTGACCGTCTCGAGCACCAGCCGCGCGCCCTTGAGGCGCTGCGCGCGCGCCTTGATGTAGCCGTTCTCGATGCGGATGTCGGCGCCGAGCTGCTGCAGGCCGGCGACGTGGATGTTGACCGGGCGCGCGCCGATCGCACAGCCGCCGGGCAGCGAGACGTCCGCCTGTCCGAAGCGCGTCACCAGCGGGCCGAGCACCAGGATCGAGGCGCGCATCGTCTTGACGAGTTCGTACGGCGCGACGCACTGCCGGATCGAGGACGCGTCGACCGTGACGCGCATCTTCTCGTCGATCGAGACCGTGACGCCCATCCGGCCGAGCAGCTCGTTGGTGGTCGTCACGTCCTGTAGGTGCGGGACGTTGGCGATCGTCACCGGACCGTCGATCAAGAGCGTCGCCGCGAGGATCGGCAGCGCCGCGTTCTTGGCACCGGAAATGCGGACCTCGCCCTGCAACGGGGTACCGCCGACGATTTGCAGCTTGTCCACCGGCGCCGGCCCTCAGCTGCGGCCGCGCGCGGCCCATTCCTCGGGCGTGTGCGCCTGGATCGACAGCGCATGGATCTCGCGGCCGACCGCCTCGCCGAGCGTGGCGTACACGAGCTGGTGGCGCTGCAGCGGGCGCTTGCCGGCGAACTGCGGTGCGACCACCACGGCCTCGAAATGCGTGTCGTCGTCCGAACGGACCTCGACACGGCTGCCGGGCATCCCGGCCTGGATCTGGCGCTCGACCTCGGCGGCCTTCATGACGGCGGTCGTTCCGGTGGCTGCGGGGGGATCCCGCGTCGGGCGCCGAGTGTAGTGAATCCGCCCCGGCGCGAACAGCGCCGTGCGGTCGGGCCGGGCGCCGGTCGCAGCGCGTCTTGCTATCATCACCCAACCGTTGCAGCCGAGGTCCGCGCATGGCGCCGCCGGCGCACCCCGCCCCCGCCCCTTCCGCCCTGAGCGACCCTGAGCTGGTCGAGCTCGGCCGTACCGCGCTCGCGATCGAGGCGGACGCCGTCGCGGCGCTGGCGCGACGCCTCGGGCCGGACTTCGTCGCCGCTTGCCGCCTGGCGCTCGCCTGCCGGGGTCGCGTGGTCGTGACCGGCATGGGCAAGTCAGGCCACATCGCCGGCAAAATCGCCGCCACGCTCGCCAGCACCGGCACGCCCGCGTTCTTCCTGCACCCGGCCGAGGCGGTGCACGGCGACATCGGCATGATCACGCGCGAGGACCTGCTGCTCGCTCTGTCCAACTCCGGCGAAACCGGCGAGATCCTGGCGCTGGTGCCGGTGCTGAAGCGGCTCGGCGTGCCGCTGATCGCGCTGACCGGCAACCCGGGATCGGGACTCGCCCGCGCCGCCGACGTCCACGTCGACGTCAGCGTGCCGGCCGAGGCCTGCCCGCTGAACCTCGCGCCGACCGCGAGTACCACGGCGACGCTGGCGATGGGCGATGCGATCGCCGTGGCGCTGCTGCGGCTGCGCGGCTTCACCGAGGAGGACTTCGCGCGCTCGCATCCGGGTGGCAGCCTCGGCCGGCGGCTGCTGCTGCACGTCGAGGACGTGATGCACACCGGCACCGGCGTGCCGGCCGTCGGGCCCGAGGACACGGTCTCGGCAGGGCTGCTCGAGATGAGCAAGAAAGGCCTCGGCATGACGGCGGTCGCCGATGCTGGCGGAACGCTGCTCGGCGTGTTCACCGACGGCGACCTGCGGCGTGCGCTCGACCGGCGCATCGACGTGCATTCGACGCCGATGCGCGCCGTCATGACCGCCGACCCGCGCACGGTCGGCCCGCGCGAGCTGGCCGTCGAGGCGGTGCTGCTGATGGAACGCCACCGCATCACGGCGCTGGTGGTGGTCGACGCCGGGCGGCACGTGGTCGGCGCGCTCAACGTGCACGACCTGCTGCGCGCGGGGGTCATGTGATCGCCCTGCTCGGCGGGCGGATCCGGCTGCTGGTGCTCGACGTCGACGGCGTGCTGACCGACGGCCGGCTGTGGTTCGGGCCGGACGGCGAGCAGCTGAAGGCCTTCCACGTCCGCGACGGCGTCGGCATCAAGGCCGTGCTCGGCGCCGGCATCGAGGTCGCCATCATCTCCGGACGTCGCTCGGCGGCCGTCGAGCGGCGCGCGGCCGAGCTCGGGATTCGGCACCTCCGCCAGGGTTGCGAGGACAAGGCCGAGGCGCTGCGTGCGCTCGGCGCCGCCCTCGGCGTACCGGCCGACGCCGCCGCCTGCGTCGGCGACGACACTCCGGACCTGCCGATGATGGCGCTGGTGGCCTTGCCGATCGCGGTCGCCGACGCGCACCCGAGCGTGCTGGCGGCGGCGCGGCACGTGACGCGCGCGGCCGGCGGCGCCGGCGCCGTGCGCGAGGTCTGCGACCTGCTGCTCGACGCGCGGCCGTGAAGCCGTCGGGCCCGGCCGCGCTCGCGCTCCTGGTCGCTCTGGCGATCGGCTCCTGGTGGCTCGCGCGCCGCGACGCCGAGGAGCCGCAGGGCTCGCCCGCGGCCAGCGCGCAGCCCGGCTACTACCTCACCGACGCGACCCTCGAGCAGACCGACGCGACCGGGCGGCTGACGATGCGGGTCCACGCGGCGCGCGCGGCGCAGCAGGGCGAGCAGGGCGCGGTCCGGCTCGAGCAGCTCGAGGCCCACTATTTTCCGGAGGCCGGGCAGGACTGGCTGATGACCTCGGCCGCCGGCTCGCTGCCGCCGGCCGGGCGCGTCGTCGAGTTCGAGGGCGACGTCCGTCTGCGCGCCACGGCGGCCGCGAGCGCCACCGGTGCCGTCGTGCGAACCGAACATCTCGCGCTCGACGTCGACTCGACGCTCGCGACCACCGCGGATCCGGTGCGGATCGAGTTCGGACCGCACGCCGTCGTCGCGCGTGGCCTGCACGCCGACTTGAAGCGCGAGACACTCAGGCTAGAATCCGCGGTCAATGGCACCTTCACGCGTTAGCTGCATGACAGCGGCCCTGCTCGCGGCCGGCGCGGCGCTCGCGGCGCCGGCCCGCGACGCCTCGCCGCTGCAGCTCAGCGACGCGCAACCGATCCAGCTCGAGGCGCGCTCGACCGACTTCGACTACAAGAACAACACGCTCGTGTTCCACGGCGTGCGCATCGCCCAGGGCGGGCTCTCGATCGAGGCCGAGGACGGCACCGCCACCGGCCTCGACTTCAAGGACAGTCGCTGGCTGTTCAAGGGCGACGTGCGCATCACGATGCCGGACGGCTCGCTGGCGGCCGACGAGGCGCGCATCGCGTTCTCGGCCAATCTCGTCTCGATCGCCGAGATCAGCGGCAGTCCGGCGCGCTTCGAGCAGAAGCGCGACAAGGGCGTCGCGCGCGGCCGGGCTCTGCACATTGCGTACCAACCGGCGGCCGGAACGGTCCGGCTCACCGAGGATGCCTGGCTGTCGGACGGCAACAACGAGATCAGCGCCGCGACGCTGGTCTACAACATGCGCGACCAGCGCGTGATCGCCAACCCCGAGGAACAGGGCAGCCAGCCGGTGCGGCTGACGATCAACCCGAGGAAGCCGGACGCGAAGCCCGAGCCGAAGTCCGACGCACCGCCGGATACCAAGCCCGACGCGAAGCCCAATCCATGAGCCGACTGTCGGCCAGCGGCCTGCAGAAGAGCTACAAGTCGCGCGCGGTGGTGCGCGACCTGTCGGTCGAGGTGTCCTCGGGCGAGGTGGTGGGGTTGCTCGGGCCAAACGGTGCCGGCAAGACCACTGCCTTCTACATGATCGTCGGCCTCGTCAGCTGCGAGGTCGGCCGCATCTTCCTCGACGACCGCGAGCTGACGCGCTTACCCATGCACCGGCGGGCGCGGCTCGGCCTCGGCTACCTGCCGCAGGAGGCCTCGGTATTCAGAAAGCTCACCGTCGCGCAGAACGTCAGCGCGATCCTCGAGACCCGCCCGGAACTGGACGCCGAGGCACGCGAGCAGCGCCTCGAGGCGCTGCTCGACGAGCTGCACGTCGCGCACATCCGCGACAGCCTCGGCCAGAGCCTCTCAGGTGGCGAGCGGCGGCGCGTGGAGATCGCGCGGGCGCTGGCGGCGGAACCGCGCTTCGTGCTGCTCGACGAACCCTTCGCGGGCGTCGACCCGCTGTCGGTCGCGGACATCCAGCGGAGCATAGAACACCTGCGCGCCCGGGGCATCGGGGTCTTGATCACCGATCACAACGTCCGGGAAACTCTCGGTATCTGCGGACGCGCCTATATCGTGAACCAGGGCTCAGTGATTGCGTCCGGATCCGCCGCCGAGATCCTTGCCAACCCTGAGGTTCGTGAGGTGTACTTGGGCCAGGATTTCCGGATGTGACCGCCGCGCGGCGGCACGCCCGGCACCGCCAGTCGCCGAGTTCCCCCGCCCGATGCTGAAACCCGCACTGCAGCTCCGCCTCGGCCAACAGCTGACGATGACGCCGCAGCTGCAGCAGGCCATCCGGCTGTTGCAGCTCCCGGCGCTTGACCTGCAGCAGACGATCCGCGAGGCGCTCGAGCAGAACGTGATGCTCGAGGCCGAGGATGAGGGCGAGGCCGAGGTGCCGCTGGAGGCGGCCGGCCCGGAGGCGGAGACCGAGCTCGGCGCCGCCGCCGCCGCCGCCGGCGCCGCGGCCGAAGGTGCCGCCGAGTCGGAACCGGACCTCGACACCGCCGACGACACCTGGGACGAGGGCCCCGTCACCGGGACCTCCGAAACGCCGTGGTCCGGTGACGACCGGCCGCAGGAGTTCTCGGACCAGCGCGGCGAGACGCTGCAGGAGCACCTGACCTGGCAGCTCGAGATGGCGCGCCTCGCGCCGCGCGAGTTCGCCATCGGCCGCGCGATCATCGACGCCATCAACGATGACGGCTACCTCGTCGACTCGCTGCAGGACGTCGCCGGGGTGCTGCGCCCGGACATCGAGGCCGAGTCGGCCGAGATCGAGCGCGTGCTGCGGGTGGTGCAGGCCTTCGATCCGCCGGGAATCGGCGCCCGCTCGGTGGCCGAATGCATCGAGCTGCAGCTCAGCCAGCTGGCGCCGGACACGGCCGGGCTCGGCGCCGCGATCGAGGTGGCCCGCCGCCATCTCGACCTGGTCGCCACGCAGCAGCTCGCGCTGCTGCGCCGTACGTTGTCGATCGACGAGGAGGAGCTGTCGCGGGCCCTCGCCCTGGTACGCTCATGCCATCCCCGGCCGGGCTCGACGATCCAGCCGACTCAGCCGGATTACATCGTGCCGGACGTGTTCGTGCGCCGCGGCCAGCACGGCTGGGTGGCCGAGCTCAACGCCGGCGCGCTGCCGCGCGTACGCCTCAACCAGAGCTACGCCGGGCTCGTCACGCGCGCCGCCGACCACGCGGTGCTGCGCACCCAGTTGCAGGAGGCGCGCTGGCTGCTGCGTAGCCTCGAGATCCGCAACGAGACCCTGATCAAGGTGGCGCGCTGCATCGTGCAGCGGCAGTCGGCGTTCCTCGACCAGGGGGACGAGGCGATGGAGCCGATGGTGCTGCGCGACGTCGCCGAGGCGGTCGAGATGCACGAATCGACCATTTCCAGGGTCACGACCGGTAAGTACATGCACACGCCGCGCGGCGTCTACGAGTTCCGCTACTTCTTTTCGAGCCACGTCGCCGCTACGGATGGTACGGAGATCGCGTCGACCGCCATTCGCGCGAAGATCAGGAAGCTGATCGCCGGTGAGGATCCGGCGAGCCCGCTGTCGGACAGCCGAATCGCCGAATTGCTGGCCGCCGACGGCGCGCGGGTCGCGCGCCGCACCGTGGCCAAGTACCGCGAGGCGATGCAGATCGCACCGTCCAGCGAGCGCCGCCGCGTGCCGGCGCGCTGATCGATGAAGTTACCAGGAGAACGCACATGCAGATGACCTTGACGGGACACCATGTCGACATCACCGCGCCGCTCAAGAGCTACGTCGAGAAGAAGCTCGACCGCGTCGTGCGGCACTTCGACCAGGTGATCGACGTGCACTGCGTGCTGACCGTGGAAAAACTGTCTCACAAGGCGGAGGCGACGTTGCACGTGCGCGGCGGCAACATCCACGCCGATGCCGCCGAGCAAGACATGTACGCCGCCATCGACGTCCTGACCGACAAGCTCGATCGGCTGGTCAAGAAGCACAAGGAAAAGCGCGGCGACCATCACGCCGCCGAGGCCCCCCGCGGCCGGATCTGAGCCGCCGGCCCGCCGCCGGGCCGGGTCCGCGCCGGCCGCCCGGCCGGCGTCGGCCCGGGCGGACCCTCAGCCCGGCCGGCCACCCCCC
>JANYAE010000001.1 GCA_025355105.1 Pseudomonadota bacterium
AGGTCGCCGCGACGCTGCTCACCGTCCCCTACCTCGGCTACGGGTTGATGGAGGTGCTCGCCAACCCCGGCGCACGCCATTACGCCGGCGCGCTCGTGCTGGTCGCGTTCGCGACCTTCGTCGCGCTGATCGCGTCGCTGCGGCTCAGTCGCCCGTCCACTGCAGCACCGACCTGACGAAGGGCACGGTCAGGCGCCGCTGCTGCGACAGCGCGGCGGCGTCGAGACGGTCAAGCGCCTCGCACAGCGCCGCGAGGTCGCGCGGCAAGCGCCGCTGCAGATAGGCGAGCGTTTCCTCCGGCAGCTCGATGCCGAGCGCCCGCGCGCGATCCAGCAATGCCATGCCCTGCTCGCGCTCGTCGAGCGCGCGCAGCTGCCAGACGACGCAGGCGGCCAGACGCGAGGCGAGATCCGGCAGCGCCACCGGCAGCGCCGCCGGCGCCCCGTTCGCGCTGAGCACCAGGTTGCCACCGCGCTCGGCGAGGTCGTTGTAGAGCGCGAACAGCGCGCGCTCCCAGGCCGCGTCGCCGGCCACGCCGTCGAGGTCGTCGAGGCACACGAGCTCAAGCTGCTCGAGCCCGGGGAGCATCTCGGCGGACGGCCAGCGCTCGCCGAGCGGCAGGTAGCCGGCGCGGCGGCCGCGCGCGCCGGCGAGCGCGCAGGTGGCCTGCAGCAGGTGCGTGCGCCCGGCACCTGCCGCCGAGTACAGCCACAGCGGCGCGACACCCGGCGTCGTGGCACGTGCCTCGAGCGCGGCAACCAGTGGTCCGTTCGGCCCGATCTGGAAGCTCGCGAAGGTCGACGCGGCGCGCAGCCGGACGCCGAGCGGCAGCTGCTCCATTACTGCGCGCTGCGCGACGCGACGCGGGTTGCCCGGATCGCCTCGCGCGCGTAGGTCAGGACGTAGTCGATGCCGCTGACGACGGTGGTGACCAAGGTTGCGGCGCCGATCGCGACCACCAGCGGCCGCGGCACGTTCTGCCACGCCGCCGCGGCGATCACCGCGAGCACGAACGTCAGCTGCAGCAACGTGTTCAGCTTGCTGACCGGCGTCGGGTGACCCTCGACGTAGCCGATCAGCACGCGGTAGATGATCGCGCCACCGACGATGAGGATGTCGCGGACCACGACCGCGACGCCGAGCCACAGCGGCACCAGTCCGATCCAGACCAGCGTCAGGAACACCGTCACCAGCAGCAGCTTGTCGGCGATCGGGTCGAGGATCTTGCCGAGCCGCGAGGTCCAGCCGAAGTGCTTGGCGAGCCAGCCGTCCAAACCGTCGGAGATGGCGGCGACGCCGAACAGCACGAGGGTCAGCTCGTAGCGACCGGCGAGTAGCGCGAGCGCGCTCGGCGCGACCAACAGGATGCGCAGCACGCAGATCGCGTTCGGGATCCACGCCAGGTTCACGGCCGCAGCACGAGTTGCAGTGCGCCCCCCGGCGGAGCGGAGTCGTCCGGCGCGAAGCGGCCGGATTCGCGCGCGGCGCGGCGCAGCGCGTCGGCGTCGCCGTCGAAGGCGACCCGAAAGTGCAGCGACTCGCCGCTCACTTCCTCGAGCGAGACGGCACGGACGTTGGCGAGCGCGGCGAGCGCGTTGCCGGCCAGCGCGTAGCCGGCGAGATCGCGGACGCCGCGCACGACCGCGTCGATCTGTCCGGCGCGTGCACCGGCGGTGGCGAATTGGGCACCGAAGCGGTCCGCCAGCGCCTGCACCCCCTCATCACTGGCGCCGCTGGCGCTGCCCTCGCCGGCCGGGCCGGTCCAGATCCAGCTCACCACGCCGGGCGCCACGCGGCCGACCAGCAGCGCGTCGGCACCGTACTGGCGCGCGAGATCCCGCAACGGCTCCAGGCGGCCGGCGAGCGCGTCGTCGGCGCGCAGCTGCTCGATCGAGGTCGGCAGCCCGGTCGGCCAGAGCAGCGGCAGGCCGCGCAGCTGCGCCGTCGCAACGACCGCGCGGCGCACCTCCGGCTCGGCGCCAGGGCCGAGCGAGCGCGCGGCGCCCGGCTTGGCACTCACCAGCAACACCAGCGTCAGCGGCCGCTCCCGCGACCAGAGTCGCTGACCTGCCTGCAACAGCCGCGTCTCGAGTGCTTCCGGGTCGAAGCTGACAACCTGCTGGTTGCCCGCGGCCGAGCGGAAGGTGCGCGCGAGCCGCGCTGCGTCGGCGTACAGCGCCGTCAGGCCAGGGTCGGTGGCCGCCGCCCGACGGCCGGTCAGGCGGACCACCACCTGGTGAAGGGCATCCGTGGCGGCCGCAGCGCGCCCGCTGTCGGACGCATCCCCGGCGCCGGTACCCTCGTAGAGGCCCTCCACGGTGACGCCGCCGGCCGCCCCCGGAAGCCCGGCAACGAGCAGGCCGGCGAGCAGCGCGGCGGCGATCGGGTGGACAAGGCGCATGCGTTTCCCTGGCGGGTACCGAGGTCACCGCGCGACCGGCGGCGACGTGGATCGCCATGTAAAATACCATAGCCTCGAAACCTCTCCCGGCGACGCCCTATGTCCAATTCCCGCCCTTCCGTGACCTACCGCGACGCCGGTGTCGACATCGACGCAGGCGACGAACTGGTCGAGCGCATCAAGCCGCACGTGCGACGGACCCTGCGCAAGGAGGTGTTGGGCGGGCTCGGCGGCTTCGGCGCGCTGGTGCGCGTGCCGCTCGATCGCTACCGCAAGCCGGTCCTCGTCTCGGGCACCGACGGCGTCGGCACCAAGCTGCGGCTCGCGATCGAGACCGGCCGGCACGACACCATCGGCATCGACCTCGTCGCGATGTGCGTCAACGACGTGGTGGTCCAGGGCGCCGAGCCGTTGTTCTTTCTCGATTACTACGCGACCGGCCACCTTGACGTCGCGGTCGCCGAACGGGTCATCGCCGGCATCGCCGCGGGCTGCGTCCAGGCCGGCTGCGCGCTGGTCGGCGGCGAGACCGCCGAGATGCCGGGGATGTACCACGACGCCGACTACGACCTCGCCGGCTTTTGCGTCGGCATCGCCGACGAGGACCGCTTGATCGACGGCAGCACGACACGGGCCGGCGACGTCATCATCGGACTCGCCTCCTCCGGCCCGCACTCGAACGGCTACTCGCTGATCCGCAAGCTGCTCGCGCTCGGTGGCGCGACCCCGGCCACCGAAGTCGACGGCCGCAAGCTCTACGACTTGCTGCTCGCACCGACCCGCATCTACGTGAAATCGCTGCTCGCGCTGCAGGCGGAGATGGCGGTGCGCAGCTTCGCGCACATCACCGGCGGCGGCCTGCTCGACAACATCCCGCGGGTTGTGCCGGACGGCCTCGAGGTGCGCCTCAACCGGCGCGCCTGGACGCGCCCGCCGGTGTTCGACTGGCTGCAGGCGACCGGCAACATCGACGAAACCGAAATGCACCGGACCTTCAATTGCGGAATCGGCATGACCGTCTGCGTGCCGCCGGACGGCGCCGAGCAGGCGCTCGTGCGGCTGCGGGCCCTCGGCGAAACGGCGACGGTGATCGGCGAGGTCCGTGCGGGCACGAACGGTGTCGTCCTCGACGGCTGAGGCAGCCCGTCGGCTGCCGGTCGTCATCCTGCTGTCGGGCTCCGGCAGCAACTTTGCCGCCATCGCCGCGGCGGCCGGCCACGGCGCGCTGCCGATCGAGCTGCGGGCCGCGGTCTCGGACCGGCCGGCCGCGTACGGGCTCGTGCGGGCCCGCGCGCTCGGCATCCCGGCGCAGGCGGTGCCGGTCACCGGCCACGCCGATCGCGCGGCGCACAATGTGGCGCTTGCGGCCTGCATCGACGCCTACCGGCCCGAGCTCGTGGTCTGCGCCGGCTACATGCGCATCTTTTCGGCCGCCTTCGTCGAGCACTACGCCGACCGGATGCTCAACATCCATCCGTCGCTGCTGCCGGAGTACCGCGGCCTGAACACGCACCAGCGCGCGCTCGAGGCGGGCGCCCGCTGGCACGGCTGCTCGGTCCATTTCGTCACCGAGGAGCTGGACGGCGGCCCGCTCGTCGCGCAGGCGCCGGTGCCGGTGCTGCCCGGCGACACGGTCGAAACGCTTTCAGCGCGGGTTCATCGGGCCGAGCACAGACTCTACCCGACGGTCATCGGTTGGTACGCCACCGGTCGCTTGCGCTCGACCGCCGGCGTGGTCACGCTCGACGGCGAACCGCTCAGCACGCCGGTGCGGCTGGAGAATCTGCATGCCGAGGCTTGATGGTCGGCGCCGTCCCTGGCGAGCCTGGCTGCTCGGCCTCGGCCTTGCGTGGCTCGGCCTACCCGCGCTCGGCGAGGGCTTGCGGCCGCACGACGTCGTCTATCAGTTCCTCTTCAAAGGCGTCAGCGGCGGCGAACTCGAACTGAAACTGCGCGCCGACGCCGGGCCGGACAGCTGGATCTACGAGACCCACGCGCACCCGAACTTCCTCGCCAGCTTCTTCGTCCGCTCAAACTCGATCGAGCGCGGCTGGTTCCGCGTGACGCCTGCCGGCGTCGAACCGCAGCGTTACTACATCGATGACGGCTCCTCCGACAAGAGCAACAGCAGCGATCTGCGCTATGACTGGGCGCAGGGCCGGATCACCGGCAGCGCACGCGGACAGCCGCTCGATCTCGCGCTCGAGCCGGGGACGCAGGATGTGATGTCGATCCGCGCGGTCGTGCTCGTGGACCTTCTCGCCGGTCGCGAGCCGCAGGAGTACACGATGCTCGACGGCCGGGAGCTCAAGCACTACGTCTACACCCGAGTCGGCACCGCGAAGCTCAAGACCGACATCGGCGAGTACGACACGGTGATCTACAAGAGCGATCGCAAGGACTCCGACGGTCGCGGTCGCATCTGGCAGTACTGGTACGCGCCGTCGCTCGGCTGGCTGCCGCTGCGCGCCGAGCAACGCGAGGACGGCAAGACGCGCATGACGCTCGCGATCCGCTCGCTGAAATGGCTCGATGCCGGCGTCGCCGCGCCCGCAGCCCGGTGACGCCGGCGGTCAGGTCTTCGGCAGCGTAACGCCGCGCTGGCCCATGTACTTGCCGGCGCGGTCCTTGTAGGACGTGCCGCACACCTCGTCCGACTCGAAGAACAGCATCTGCGCCACGCCCTCGTTGGCGTAGATCTTCGCCGGCAGCGTTGTCGTATTGGAGAACTCGAGCGTCACGTGCCCTTCCCATTCCGGTTCCAAGGGCGTTACGTTGACGATAATCCCGCAGTTGTGGACGAACACGCCGCACTGCAGCGCAAAGTTACCGGCCTCCGGAACGGACAGGCAGTAGACATCGTGATCGCCCTTCAGCGACCGGACCGCCGCAACTTTGTGGTTGCGATACGGACGCCCGGCCGCTTGCGCGACGACCTCGGGGAACCGGCGAAAGACCGCTCGGTCGCAGCCGAGGAGCCGCGCCGCACCCCGAATCGAGCCCGCCGCGTGCAGCGCGCGCTGCACGCCGGCCGCATCGACGTCCGCCCGCAGATCGATGCCGCGGGCAATTTCGCGCTGCGCGGCGCGACGTGATCCGTCATCTCGACTCCACGCACGCGCGCTCATGGCCGGCTGGCGCTCGCGCTCCGCTGGATCGGCAAAGCGCCGCAGCGTCGCCGCCCGGTGCCGTTCGCGCTGCTCGTCGGAGCCGTTGCGCCGCAACGCCAGAATGCGTTCGCGCGCGGCAGCGAATCGGTCGTCCGACCAGAAGGCTGTGGCGCGATCCGACCGCAAGGCAGCGAAACGCTGGCGCCAGGACGGATCCTGCGCTCGCGTCTCGAGCGCCTGACGGATCGCGGCGGAATCCTCGGCGGCGTCCAAGCCAGCGCCGTACGATTCGCTGTTGTGCAGGCGAACGTGCTCGCTCGCAGCCATACGCACAAGATTCGTCGGCCGATTATTGCGACGGTCGAAGTCGATGTGATGTCGATGCGTGCTAGGCACGTCCCGGTAGACTCCGTGGCGCAGGTTCCACTCGTCCGCGAGCCGGTGCGTCGGCGACAAGTGCCCGGTCAGCGGCTGATATGCCATCTCGGAGCCGCGAAAGAGCTGTCGATAGAGCGGCATGAGCGCGTCGGCCGGGCGGAGGTCGCCGGCGGCGACCATCCGGCCGTCGCGGGTCATGAACAGGTGGTCCGGAGTGGCATGAATCAGGGCGCCGTCATCGAGCTCAACCTCGAGCAGGGCGTCTCTTCCAATGAATCGCGGCGAATCCAGCAGCGACACGATCATCCGCCCGTTCGCACCAATGCTGTAGCCGAAGAAAGCCTCGCCGGACTCGGCGCGGCGGGCCATCTGCTCGAGCGTCGGCGCGGTACCGTCAACCAGCGCAACCTTGGTATCGCCGCGAAAGCAGCGTGCGTACGTTGACTTCCCAAGTGTTATTACAAGCACGTTGCGCGGGATCCGAAACAGCTCGACCGTGCGCGCGAGCGCGAACGAGTTTGGCGGAATAATGGCGACGTCCGCGGTCACGTCGACGAAGCTCGCGGGGTCGAAGGCCTTCGGATCGACGATCGTCGAGTTGATGTTCGTGAAGATCTTGAACTCGTTCGCGCAGCGAACGTCGTAGCCGTAGCTCGAAGTGCCATAGGAAACGATCTTCCGACCGTCGACGGACCGTACCTGGCCGTGCTCGAAGGGCTCGATCATGCCAGTGGCGGCCATGCGGCGAATCCAATGGTCTGACTTGATGCTCATGCGTCCCCCGGACCAAACGATCGAATCATCGCTGCGCCCACCGTCGACGGTGAGTCGCATCTGTCCCCGGAATCGACCGATTCACGGCGCTAGTCGTCGCTGACGGAAAGCGTCGGGAACGCGGTCGTCGCGGCCCCGGAGGCGAGGCGCGCGGCCGTACGGCGCGCGATCTCGTGGTAGGCCTGAGCGAGACGGCCGTCCGGCTCGGCAACGACCGTCGGCCGGCCGCCGTCGGTCTGCTCGCGGATGCGGATGTCGAGCGGCAGGCTGCCGAGCAGCGGCACGCCGTATTCCTTCGCCATCCGATCGCCACCGCCGCTACCGAAGATGTGTTCCTCGTGGCCACACTTCGAGCAGATATGCGTTGCCATGTTCTCGACGATGCCGAGCACCGGCACCGAGACCTTTCGGAACATCATCAGGCCCTTGCGCGCGTCCGCGAGCGCGATGTCCTGGGGCGTCGTCACGATGATGGCGCCGCTGACCGGCACGCGCTGCGCGAGCGTGAGCTGGATATCGCCAGTGCCCGGCGGCATGTCGACGATCAGGTAGTCGAGCTCGCCCCACTGGGTATCGCCGAGCAACTGCGTGAGCGCCTGGGTGACCATCGGGCCGCGCCAGACCATCGGCTGCGCCGGATCGATCAGGAAGCCGATCGACATCACCGCGACGCCGTAGGCCCGCAGCGGCTCGATCTGCTTGCCGTCAGGCGTGTTCGGGCGCTCGCCCTCGAGCCCCATCATCAACGGCTGGCTGGGCCCGTAGATGTCCGCGTCCAGCAGGCCGACCCGGGCACCCTGCGCGGCGAGCGCGAGGGCGAGGTTGACGGCGGTGGTTGACTTGCCGACTCCGCCCTTGCCGGAGGCAACCGCCAGTACGTTGCGGATCGTCGGCAGTGGCTTGAGGCTGCCCTGCACGGCGTGCGCAACGATCTTCGAACTCAGCCGCAGCCGGACGCCACCGGTCCAGCCGGCGGCCGAGAGCTCCTGCCCCAGCAACTGACCGAGCGGGCCCTCGTAGCCGCCGGCGGGGAAGCCGAGCGTGATGTCGATCACGGCGTCCGGACCAACAATTTCCGTACCGGTCACGGCGGCGCCGAACGGCTGGCCGAGATAGGGCTCGACGACGGCGGAAGCTCGGGCGCGAAGCTCGTTGGCGTTCATTGGGGTGGGGTATCGACCAGTGACCCGCCATTCTAGCGGACCGGTACGCACCGGGGGCGGCTCGGGAGGCCCCCTATGGCATAATTCTGGGGTGAAGTTTCTATCGTCTCTACGCGGTGAAAAACTCCTCGCCGACATCAAGTCGGGCGGCGACCCGTCCAGCCCCACGGTCCGCAAGGCCGTCGAGAAGCTGATCGGCCTCGGCAAGGACGGGATCCCGATGGTGATCGAGGCGCTCGGCACCGCCGACAAGGGCGCGACGATGGCCTTCGTCGAGGTGCTGACCGCGCTGGCCGACGCCAAGAACGTGCCCCTGATCCTGGCAGGGCTGACCGAGCCCAACCCGCGGACGACCGCCGCCGTCGCCTGGGCGCTGGGCAGCGCCAAGGCTTTCCCGGCCAGCCTGCTGCTGGATGCGCTCAAGAACCCGGACGTCGCCGGCCCGGCGCTCATCGAGGTCATCGCCGCCCACAAGGCGCGAATCCCGCTGCGGGACCTGCTCGCGGCAGCGTACGCCCACGACTCCGGCGACAAGGCCGCGCTGTTCAAGATCATCGCGGACGTCGCCGACGAGAGCTCGATTCCGGACCTGCTGGCACGGCTTGACGGCAAGGACTTCATCGTCCGCATCAACCTGATGGACATCCTGTCGCGCTTCGGCACGCCGGAGGTCCAGCAAGCGCTGATCAGTCAGCTCAAGGACCCCTCGAAGATCATCCGCCAGGCGGCCCTCGCCGCCCTGCTCAAGACCCCGGCGCTGACCGAGATCGAGGCGGTGGCGCCGCTGCTCGCCGACGTCGACATGGAAGTCACCAATCGGGCCATCGAACTGCTGATCAAGGCCCATCACCCGCAGACCGTCCGCTTCCTGATCCCGGTGCTCAAGGAAGAGTCCGAGTACGCGCGCCGCGCCGCGGTCGAGGTGCTGAACGAGGTCGGCGACGCCAATTCGATCAAGCACCTGCTCGAGGCGATCAAGGACAGCGACTGGTGGGTGCGCAGCCGCGCCGCCGATGCGCTCGGCAAGATCGGCGGGCCGCGCGTGGTGGACGCCGTGCTGCTGCTGGTGCGCGACCCGGACGAGGACATCCGCCGCACCGCGATCGAGATCCTGAACCTCACCAAGGACGAGCGCGCGGTCGACTATCTGCTGCAGGCGACCCGCGACACCGACTGGTGGGTCAGCGAGCGCGCCGTCGATGCGCTGGCCGACCTCGGCAGCGAGCGCGCCCTGCCGCGGCTCATCGAGATGCTGCGCGGACCGGCCCGCTCCGTGCCATCGGCGATCCGCGCGCTCGGCAAGCTCGGCGACTCGCGGATCATCGACTCGCTGCTGCCGCAGCTGACGCGACCCGAGAAGGAGATCCGCGTCGAGACCATGCACGCGCTCGCGCGCCTGACCGACGAGGCCAACGCCGAGACGATCCGCGGCAAGATCCGCGCGCTGGGCGAGATCTCGACCGACCAGACGGTGGTGGTCGCCGCCAACCGGGCGCTCGAGGACCTCGACGCCCGCTTCTCGACCGCCGAGCTCGCCTCGCAGCGCAAGGCCGAGCACGTCGCGGCAGCGCCGGCGCGCACGATGCTGATCGAAAATGCGGACCTCGCCGAGCTGGTGCGCCAGAACGAGGCCGCCGCCCAGCGCCTCGACATCTCGACGCTGAAGACCGGTGACATCCTCGACGGCCGCTACAAGTACATCGAGAAGATCGGCAAGGGCGCCTTCGGCACGGTGCTGCTGATGGAGGACACGGTCGTCGACGAGCGGCTGATCCTGAAGTTCCTGAACCCGGCAGTATCCGGCGACGAGGAGATGATGCAGCGCTTCGTGCACGAGCTGCGCTACTCGCGCAAGATCACGCACCGCAACGTCATCCGGATCTACGACTTCCTGTTCATCCGCGGCAACTACGCGATCTCGATGGAGTACTTCCCGAGCCACACGCTCGGTGCCGAGATTGTCAACGAGAAGCCGATGACGATCGCGCGCGCCGTCAAATACGGCATCGACATCGCGACCGGCATGACGGTCGCACACGAGATCGGCATCGTGCACCGCGACCTGAAGCCCGCCAACGTGCTGATCAATGATCAGGGCCTGCTCAAGATCGTCGACTTCGGCGTGGCGGCCGCACAGCGCGAGGGCGACGTGCAGCTGACCAAGACCGGCTACGTGATCGGCTCGCCCAAGTACATGGCCCCGGAGCAGATCCTCGGCAAGCAGGTGGATCCGCGCGCCGACGTCTACAGCACCGGCGTGATCCTCTACGAAATGCTGACCGGCGTGCCGCCCTACAGCCGCGGCGACCATATGGCCGTCATGTACCAGCACGTGCAGGGCAAGGCGCGTCCGCCGATCGAAATCAACAGCCAGCTGCCAAAGCCGCTCTCCGACCTCGTAGTCAAGGCGATGGCGGTCGACAAGACCAAGCGCTTTCAGAGCATGGACGAGCTGCGCGTGGCGCTCGAGAAGTTCCTCTAGCCGGACGCCGTGCGATGCCCCGCATAGATGCCTTCCTCAAGCTCGGCACCGCACAGGGATGCTCGGACGTGCACCTCGCGGTCGGCGTGCCGCCGATGCTGCGGATGAACGGCGAGCTGATGCCGATCCGCTTCCGCGATCTCGGCGACTCGGAGCTCGAAGCCTACGTCCACGAGATCCTGACCAAGAACCAGGCCGACGTCTTCAAGGGCGGGCACGACCTCGACTTCTCGTACGTCGCCGAGGACGGCGGTCGCTTTCGCGTCAACGTGTTCCGCAAGGAGACCGGCGTCGGCGCCGTGTTCCGCTCGATCCCGTCGACGGTGCCGACGCTCGACAGCCTCAATCTGCCGCCGATCGTCGGCAAGCTGCTGGACTACCACCAGGGCATGATCCTGGTCACCGGCTCGACCGGCACCGGCAAGTCGACGACGCTGGCGGCCATGATCGACCAGCTGAACCGGACCCGCCGGCTCAATATCATCAGCCTCGAGGATCCGATCGAGTTCGTGCACCGCAGCGTCGAGGCGCAGATCATCCAGCGCGAGTACGGGACGCACGTGCCGTCGTTCGCCGAGGGCGTGCGCGCCGCGATGCGCGAGGACCCGGACGTGATCCTGGTCGGCGAGATGCGCGACGCCGAGACGATCCGCATGGCGATGACGGCCGCCGAGACCGGCCACCTGGTGCTCGGCACGCTGCACACGACCAGCGCGGTCAAGACGATCGACCGCATCATCGACGCGCTGCCGATCGAGGAACGCGAGCAGACCAAGAGCTTCCTGTCGCAGAGCCTGCTGGCGGTCATCACGCAGGTGCTGGTCAAGCGCGCCGACAGCCGCGCTCGGCGCGCGGTCTGCGAGGTCATGGTGATGAACCGCGCGATTGGCAAGCTGATCCAGACGGACCAGACCCACCAGGTCCCGGCCCAGCTGCAGACCGGCAGGGACAGCGGCATGCAGCTGCTCGACCAGTCGCTGCTCGCCGGCGTGCTGGCCAAGGAACTCGACCCCGACGATGCCTACGTCTACGCCGTCGACCGCAAGGTCCTGCAGCGCTACGTGACCGACACGAGCATGCTGCCCAAGATGGACGCCCCGAGCGCCTGAGCCCGCAGCATGCCGCGCATCGACGAATTCCTCACCGAAGTTCTGAACCGCAAGGGTTCGGACCTGCACTTCATCGCCGGCGATCCGCCGCGGCTGCGCGTCTACGGTGAGCTGCAACCACTGCGCCCGGAGCCGCTGAAGGCCGACTTCGTCAGGGAAACTCTTTACGAGATCATGCCGCCGAAGGCGGTGGCGCGCTTCGAGGAGAAGGAAGGCGCCGACTTCGCCTATTCGGTGCCGAACCTGGCGCGCTTTCGCGTCAACATCATGCGCCAGCTGAACGGCATGGGATGCGTCGCGCGGGTCATCCCGTCGGCGGCGCTGACGCTCGACCAGCTCAATATGCCGGAGGCGGTTCGCTCGCTGTGCCGCGCCAACAGCGGCCTGATTCTCGTGACCGGTAAGACCGGCTCCGGCAAGTCGACCACGCTCGCGGCGATGATCGACGACATCAACACGCGCCTCAAGGGCCACATCCTGACCGTCGAGGACCCGATCGAGTTCGTTCACCAGCGCAAAAACTGCCTCATCAGCCAACGCGAAGTGGGCGTGCACGCGCCGTCGTTCGCCGACGCGGTCCATTCGGCTCTGCGCGAGGATCCCGACGTCGTGCTGGTCGGCGAAATGCGCGACCTCGAGACGATCAGCGTGGCCGTATCGGCGGCGGAAATGGGCATCCTCGTCATGGGCACGCTGCACACCAACGGCGCGGCACCGACCGTCGACCGGATCGTGAACGCGTTCCCGGCCGACAAGCAGTCGCACGTCCGCACCATGCTGTCGACCAGCCTGCGTGGCGTGATCTCGCAGCAGCTGCTGCCGCGCGCCGGCCAGGCCGGCCGGGTGGCGGCGCTCGAGATCCTGATCAATAACCCGGCGGTCCAGAACCTGATCCGCCAGGGCAAGATCGACCAGCTCGAAAACGCGATGCAGAGCGGCGCGAACTTCGGCATGCGGACCATGGACATGGCGATCCAGCAGCTGCTGGACAACCGGGTCATCACCGGGCGCGAGGCCTTCCGCAAGGCGATCAATAAGCAGCGCTTCGAGCAGGTCAGGAACGACGCCTGAGCGGCCCTGTCGGGCCGCTGGCATAATGATCGGCCTCCTCCGGCCCGCTGCACACCTCATGCGCCGCATCCTCGTCACGCACGCCCTGCCCTACGCCAACGGCCCGCTGCACTTCGGCCACATCCTCGAGGCCGTGCAGACCGACGTCTGGGCGCGCTACATGCGCCTCGCCGGCCACGAGTGCGTGCTGGTGTGCGCCGACGACACCCACGGCACGCCGATGATGCTCAAGGCGCAGGCGGAAGGCATCACGCCGGAGGAACTGATCGCCGCCGTCGCCGCCGAGCACCGCGCGACCTACGCCGGCTTCCTGATCGAATACGACTTCTTCCACTCGACGCACAGCGCCGAGAACCGCGAGATGACCGACCGGATCTACCGCACGCTCGATGCGTCCGGCTACATCGCGCGGCGCACCATCCGCCAGGCCTACGACGCCGAAGCACAGATGTTCCTGCCCGATCGCTACGTCAAGGGCACCTGCCCGCGATGCGGGGCCAAGGATCAGTACGGCGACAGCTGCGAGGTGTGCGGCGCCACCTACTCGCCGTCCGAGCTCATCGACCCGCTGTCGGTCGTCAGCGGCACGCGCCCGGTCGAGCGCGAGTCGGAGCACCTGTTCTTCCGCCTGGCGGCCTTCGAACCGATGCTGCGCGAATGGACGCGCTCCGGCGCAATCGACGACAGCGTCGCCAACAAGCTCGACGAGTGGTTCGACGCCGGGCTGCGCGACTGGGACATCTCGCGCGACGCGCCGTACTTCGGCTTCGAGATCCCCGGCCACCCCGGCAAGTACTTCTACGTCTGGCTCGACGCGCCGATCGGCTACATGGGCGCGAGCCTCGCGCTCGCGCGCCGCGACGGACTCAACTTCGACTCCTGGTGGGGCCCGGACAGCAATGCCGAGCTGCACCACTTCATCGGCAAGGACATCCTCTACTTCCACACGCTGTTCTGGCCGGCGGTACTGACCGGCGCGGGCTTTCGGCGCCCGACGGCGGTGCACACCCATGGCTTCCTGACGGTCAATGGCCAGAAGATGTCGAAGTCGCGCGGCACCTTCATCACCGGTGCCCGCTACCTGGAGCGGCTGCCGCCGGAGGCACTGCGCTACTACTTCGCGGCCAAGCTGAGCCCCGGCGTCGAGGACATGGACCTGTCGCTCGACGACTTCGTCAGCCGCTACAACTCCGACGTGGTCGGCAAGCTCGTCAACATCGCGAGCCGCTGCGCCGGCTTCATCGCCCGCGGCGGCGGGCGCCTCGCGGCTGAGCTGCCCGAGCCCGCGCTGTACGCCGAGTTCGCGGCGGCTCGCGAGCGCGTCGGCGCGCTGTACGAACGCTGCGATTTCGCCGCCGCGATCCGCGAGATCGCCGCGCTCGCCGACCGCGCCAACCAGTACATCGATGCCCACAAGCCCTGGAACCTCGCCAAGGACCCGGCGCGCGCCGCCGAGGCGCTCGCGGTGTGCACGCAGGGCGTCAATCTTTTCCGGGTGCTCATCACCTTCCTGAAGCCGGTGCTGCCGGCGATGGCCGACCGTGCGGCCAGCTTCCTCGGCCAGCCGCTGCGGCACTGGGACGACGTGACGACGCCGCTGCTCGGTTCGCCGCTCGCGGCCTACGAGCCGCTGGCGACGCGGCTCGATTCGAAGGTCGTGGCGACGCTGGTCGAGGCGGAGGTCCCGGCCGCAGCCTCGACGCCGGCCCCGGTGGCCGCGACCGCGCCGGCCGCGGCCCCGGCGGCCGGGCCCAAAGCCGCGCCGGCCGCCCCGCCCGCGGAAATTACCGTCGACGAGTTCGCGCGCATCGACCTGCGCGTCGCACGGGTGGTCGCCGCCGAGTTCGTCGACGGTGCGGACAAGCTGCTGAAGCTCACCGTCGACATGGGCGCGGAGCAGCGCACCGTGTTCGCGGGCATTCGCGGCGCCTACGCGCCGGAGCAGCTTGTCGGCCGACACGTCGTCGTGGTCGCGAACCTCAAGCCGCGCAAGATGCGCTTTGGCGTCTCGCAGGGCATGGTGCTCGCCGCGAGCGGCGACGGCGCCGGCGTGTTCCTCGTCAGCCCCGATCCGGACGCGGCGGCCGGGATGGCCGTCAAGTAGCCTGGTGGAAGCGGCGACCGTCGAGCAACTGGACCTGCTGCTGCCGCAGACGCAGTGCACGCGCTGCGGCTACGCCGGCTGCCGGCCGTACGCCGAGGCGCTCGCCGCCGGTCAGGCCGACATCGATCAGTGTCCGCCGGGCGGGGTGGCGACGGTCACCGCGCTTGCCGCGCTGCTCGGCCGCGAGCCCAAGCCGCTGAATCCCGCCTTCGGCGCCGAAGGGCCGCGCAAGATCGCCGTGATCGACGAGACGGTGTGCATCGGCTGCGCCAAGTGCCTGCCGGCCTGCCCGGTCGACGCGATCGTCGGCGCGCGTCGCCAGCTGCATACCGTGATCACCGCCGAATGCTCCGGCTGCGAGCTGTGCCTGCCGCCCTGCCCGGTGGACTGCATCACGCTGCTCGTCACGACGCCGGCGACGCTGCCGCTCGCGACGCTGCGTGCGCTCGCCGGGCGCTACCGGTCGCGATTCCTGGCGCACACCGCGCGCGCCACCGCCCGCGTCCGGCAGCGCGCCGAGCGCCTCGCGGCGCGCGGCCGGCCGGAGACCGGGCCGTGACGCCGGCCAGGCGCATCGCCTTGTTCGCGCGGCTCGCGGCAGCCGATCCTGAGCCCAGGACCGAGCTCGTGTTCTCGAGCCCGTTCGAGCTGCTGGTCGCCGTGATCCTGTCGGCGCAGGCGACCGACAAGAGCGTCAACCTCGCGACCCGGGGACTGTACGCCACCGCCCGCACGCCCGCGGCGATCGTGGCGCTCGGCCTCGACGGCCTGAAGCGGCACATTCGCACCATCGGTCTCTACAACTCGAAGGCCAGCAACATCCTCGAAATGTCGCGGCTGCTGCTCGAGCGCCACGGCGGCGAAGTGCCGCACGACCGCGAAGCGCTCGAGGCGCTGCCGGGGGTCGGCCGAAAGACGGCGAACGTGGTGCTCAACTGCGTGTTTGGCGAACCGACCATCGCGGTCGACACGCACATCTTCCGGGTCGCCAACCGCACCGGGCTCGCGCCGGGACGCAACGTCGTCGAAGTGGAGGAGCGCCTGCTCAAGGTGGTACCGGCGGCGTACCGCCAGCACGCGCACCACTGGCTGATCCTGCTCGGCCGCTACACTTGCAAGGCGCGCCGGCCCGAATGCTGGCGCTGCCTCGTGAGCGCCGAGTGCGGCTTCCGGCCGAAGACGGCGGCGCCGGACGGCGCGCTCAGCGCGCCGGGGCGAGCGAGGCGCTCTTGACCGGCTTGACGCCGATGTCATGCAGCGCGCGCCGCAGATTGTGCACGGCGTCGGCGTAGCGCCCGCCCTGGCAATCCGCCTCGCCGAGATCGCGGCTGTGGCGGGCGCCTGCCGCGCGCGCGGAGTCGCGGTGCGCGGGCCAGGCGACGTCGAACTGCTTGAGGAGGTTCTGACACTCGCCGAGCGTCGCGGCCGCCGGCGTCGCCGGCCGCGGCGGCGTGCCCTGCCCGGTCGGCCCGGCGGCGAGCGCGAGGCCGGCCACGAACGCCGCGGCGATGCCGGCCGATGCAGCACGCAGTCGCCGCAGAGCTGGCCCCGCACTCGGCCGAGCGTCGCTGGGTAGTCGTGGTGTCACGCTCGCAGACTAGCCCGACCTCGCCCCTCGGCGCCTTACGCCCGCGTTAAGACTCCTTAAGGTTGCGGTCTTCGCCGCGACTTGAGTTGCCGTATCCTTGGCGTCGAGACACCGCCATGAAGATTCTGCTCGTCGAGGATGACCGCCGCGCCAGCGAGTACCTGGCGAAGGGCCTGCGTGAACTCGGTCACGTGGCCGAGCAGGCGTTCGACGGCGAAACGGGCCTGAAGGCCGCCGAGACGGGCAATTACGACGTCCTGGTCCTCGACCGCATGCTGCCAAAGCTCGACGGCCTCGAGATCGTCAAGCGCCTGCGCGGCGCCGGCAGCAGCGTCCCGATCCTGATCCTGAGCGCCCTCGACGAGGTCGACGAGCGGATCCAGGGGCTGCGGGCCGGCGGCGACGACTACCTGGCCAAGCCCTACCACCTGGAGGAGCTCGCCGCGCGGCTCGACGCGCTGGCGCGGCGGCAGGGCGAGGCCGGCTTCGTCGGCAAACTCAAGATCGCCGACCTCGAGCTCGATGCCCGCGCCCGTCGCGTCACCCGCGCGGGTCGCAAGATCGAGCTGACCGCCCGCGAGTTCCAGCTGCTCGAGTTCCTGATGCGCCACACCGGCCAGGTGGTGACGCGGACGATGATCCTCGAGGGCGTCTGGGACTACCACTTCGACCCGAAGACGAACGTCATCGACGTGCACATCAGCCGGCTGCGGCAGGCGATCGACAAGGGCTTCGAGCGCCAGCTGCTGCACACGGTACGCGGCGCCGGCTACACGCTCACCGAAGACCCCTGAGCGCGCTGCGGCGTGGCCCTCGTCAGCTTCGCGCGCTCGTCGATCGCCCGCCTCGCGCTGCTGCACGGGCTGCTGCTCGCCGCCTCGATGATGGCGGTGCTCGGCGGCGTCTACCTCGGCACCTCGCGACTGATCGCCGCCGAGGGTGACCAGCTGATCTCGCTCGAGGCTCAGGGCCTCGCCGCCGAGTTTCGCGAACGCGACCTCGACGGCTTCGTGACCGCGGTCGTCGATCGCGCCGACGATCCGTGGGTGCGCGGTGGCGTCTACGAGCTGCGCGGCCCGACCGGCGACTTCCTGGCCGGCAACGTCGTAGTGCTTCCGGACCTGACGATCCAGGCTGGCGGCTGGGCCGAGTTCGACGTCGCGGTGACACGCGGCGACGCCAATGCGAGCCGCCGCATCCGCGCCAAGCTGACCGAGCTCGGCAGCGGCTTCCGGCTGCTGGTCGGCCACGACGTGCAGGATCGCCGGGCCTTTCGCGCCGTGATGCTGCGCAGCCTCGCCTGGGCGGTGCTGGTGACGCTGCTCTTCGGCGCACTCGGCGGCTGGTGGCTCGGGCGACGCATCTCGCGCACCGCGCAGGCGATCAGCGCGAGCGCCGGGCGCATCGCCGCGGGCAGCCTCGGCGAGCGCCTGCCGGTGACCGGCAGCGGCGATGAGATCGACGCGCTGGTGTCGCGCTTCAACGAGCTGCTCGGCCGGGTCGAGTCGCTGACGACCACCATGCGCGCCGTGCTCGACAGCACGGCCCACGACCTGCGCGGCCACCTGAACCGCATCCGCGGCGCCGCCCAGGACGCGCGCAAGGCGGCCGCGAGCCCGGCCGAGAGCGCCGCGACCGACACCGTGCTCGCCGAGATCGACCGCCTGAGCGAGACACTGCAGGGGCTGCTGCGGATCGCGCTCGCCGAGTCCGGCACGGCGCCGCTCGAGGACGTCGATCTCAGCGCCGTCGCGCTTGACCTCGCCGAGTTCTACCAGCCGGTCGCCGAGGCCGGCCAGCTGTCGGTGGCCGTGGATCCGGGCCTGACCGTGCGCGGCCACCGGCAGCTGCTGTCGCAGGCGCTGTCGAACCTGCTCGACAACGCGCTGAAGTACGGCCAGGGCACGCCGGTGAGCGTCAGCCTGCATCGCGCCGGCGGGCACGCGCGGCTGGAAGTCACCGACGGCGGTCCCGGCATTCCGGCCGAGCACCGCGGTCTCGCCACGCAGCGATTCCGGCGGCTGCCGGGCAGCTCCGGCCTGCCGGGTTCCGGGCTCGGCTTGTCGCTGGTGGCCGCGGTGGCCCGGCTCCATCACGCCGATCTCGAGCTCGCCGACGCCGCTCCCGGGCTGCGGGTGGTGCTCGCCGTGCCGCTCGCCGGGTTCGCGCCTGCCTGAGCGCAGGCGCCGGCGCTCAACTGCGAAGTCAGCCCTTCCGCGGTATGTAGAGGTCGGTCAGCGTGCCCTCGAAGGCCTCCGCCGCGAAGGCGACGGTCTCCGACAGGGTCGGGTGCGGGTGCACGGTCAGGCCGATGTCATGCGCGTCGGCGCCCATTTCGATCGCCAGTGCGACCTCCGAGATTAGCTCGCCGGCGTTGGTGCCGACGATACCGGCGCCGAGCACGCGATGCGTCTCCGGATCGAACAGCAGCTTCGTGAAGCCTTCCTCGCGGCCGAGCGCGAGCGAACGCCCTGAAGCGATCCACGGGAATGCGCCCTTGCCGAAGCGGATTCCCTGCGCCTGCGCCTCGGTCTCCGTGAGGCCGACCCAGGCGATCTCCGGATCGGTGTAGGCCACCGACGGGATGACCCGGGCGTCGAAGGCACGCTTCTGGCCGGCGGCCACCTCCGCGGCCACCTTGCCCTCGTGGCTTGCCTTGTGAGCGAGCATCGGCGCACCGGCGACGTCGCCGATCGCGAAGATGTGCGCGATGTTGGTGCGCAGCTGGCGATCCGATGGAATGAAGCCGCGTTCGTCAACCCGAACGCCGGCCGCCTCGGCGCCGAGGCCGCGGCCGTTCGGTCGCCGGCCGATCGCGACCAGCACGCGGTCGTAGCGTTGTGCCGGCGGGGCGCCGTCGCCCTCGAAGCTCACCTGCAGGCCGTCGGCCGCCGCCTTGATGCGCGTGACCTTGGTTCCGGTGTGAATCCCCTCGTAGTGGGCGCGCAGCCGCTTCTCGAGCGGCCGCACCAGGTCGCGGTCGCAGCCCGGAATCAGGCCCGGCGCGAGCTCGACGACCGTGATCCGGGTGCCGAGCGCGCCGTACACGCAGGCCATCTCGAGCCCGATGATGCCGCCGCCGACGACCAGCAGCCGCTCGGGGATTGCCGCGAGCTCCAGCGCACCGGTGGAATCGATGATCCGCGGGTCGTCAGGCGCGCCCGGCATGCGCAGCGCCTCCGAGCCCGCGGCGATGATGCACTGGTCGAAGCCGACCACGCGGCTCCCGGCCTCGCCGGTGACCACGATGCGGTGCGGCGAGACGAAGCGCGCCTCGCCGCGCACGATCTCGACCTTGCGCTGCTTGGCAAGCGAATTCAGGCCCGAAGTCAGTCGGCTGACGATGCGGTGCTTCCAGGCGCGCAGCCGATCGAGGTCGATCTGCGCTGGCCCGAACACGACGCCTGCGCTGGCCATCGAGGCGGCATCGTCGACGACCTTGGCCGCGTGCAGCAGCGCCTTCGACGGGATACAGCCGACGTTGAGGCAGACCCCGCCGAGGGTCGGTGCGCGCTCGATGAGTCCGACGTTGAGGCCGAGGTCCGCGGCGCGGAACGCCGCCGTGTAGCCGCCGGGACCGGCACCGAGCACGACCAGCGAGAAGAACACGTCGGCTGCCGGCTCGTCGCCGGCCGCGGTCGCGGCGGCGGCGGCGGCGGCGACCGCCTCGAACGCGGCCGGCCGCTGCATGCGCACGGTGTCGCCGGAACGCCCGCCCGGCGTCTCGTCCGCGGCCGTCGCACTCGCCTCCGGCGCGGCGGCCGGCGTGCCGACGCTCGCCACGAGCGCGAGCAGCGTGCCTTCGGCTACGCGCTCGCCGACCTTGACACGGAGCTCGCGGATCACGCCCGCGAACGGCGCCGGTACGTCCATCGTCGCCTTGTCGCTCTCGAGCGTGACCAGCGGATCGTTCTCTTCGACCGCCTGGCCGACCTTGACCAGGACCTCGATGACCGGCACGTCCTTGAAGTCGCCGAGCGCCGGAACGCGGACCTCGCGTGTGGTGCCCGCGCCCTCGGTCACGGCACCACCGCCTCGAGCAGGCCGCGCGCGTCGGCGAGCGCGGCCGCGAGCGCGGTCGTGAAGCGGGCTGCCTCGGCGCCGTCGATGACGCGGTGGTCGTACGACAGCGACAGCGGCAGGATCAGCCGCGGCACGAACTGGCCGTCGGCGTACACCGGCTTCATCGCCGAGCGCGACACGCCGAGGATCGCGACCTCCGGCGCGTTGATGATCGGCGTGAACGCCGTACCGCCGATGCCGCCCAGGCTCGAGACGGTGAAGCAGCCGCCCTGCATGTCGGCCGCGGTGAGCTTACCGCCGCGCGCCTTGTCCGACAGTGCGCCGAGCTCGCGGGCGATCTCGTAGACGTCCTTGCGGTTCGCATCGCGCAGCACCGGCACCATCAGCCCGTTCGGCGTATCGGCCGCGAAGCCGAGGTGCAGGTATTTCTTGTAGACGAGGTTCTCGCCGCGCGCATCGAGCGAGGAATTGAAGCGCGGAAACTGCTGCAACACCTTGACGCAGGCGCGCAGGATGAACGCCAGTGGCGTCAGCTTGATGCCCTCGTCGAGCGCCTTTTGCTTGAGACCGGCGCGCGCCTCCTCGAGGGCGGTGATGTCCGCCTCGTCGAATTGCGTGACGTGCGGAACGTTGACCCAGCTCGCGTGCAGTCGCGGCCCGGAAATCTTCTGGATCCGCGTCAGCGGCTGGACGTCCACCGGGCCGAAGCGCGCGAAATCGACCTCCGGCACGCGCGGCAGGCTGCCGCCGGCGGCGGCCGCGGGCGGCGCAGCCGCGAGCGCCCGCTTGACCCAGCCCTTGACGTCCTCGTGGGTAATGCGGCCCTTCGGCCCGGAGCCGGTCACGCGCGTCAGGTCCACGCCGAGTTCGCGCGCGAGCAGGCGCACCGACGGACTGGCGTGCGTGCGCGCGAAACCGATCTCCTCGACCGGCGTGCGCCCGGCGACCGGCTCCGACGGCGCGGACGAGGCTGCCGGCGGCGCCATCGACGACGACGCGGGCGGCGGCGGCTCTGCCCTGGGCGGTGAGGTCGGCGGCGGCGGCGGCGGCGCAGCGGGCGGCGGCGGGCGCGGCTGGATCAACGTCGGCTCGACCTCGGCGGTCGCGGCCTCGAGCTCCACGACCGGCGAGCCGGCAGAGACCTTCTCGCCCTTCTTGATCAGCACCGCGACGACACGGCCGGCCCGGCTCGAGGGCACGTCCATCGTCGCCTTCTCGGTCTCGAGCGTCGCCAACGGCGTGTCGACCGCGATCACGTCGCCGACGCGCACCAGCACTTCAACGACGTCGACCGACTTGAAGTCGCCGAGATCGGGGACCAGAACCGGGATGCGCGGCGCCATGGCGTCAGACCGTCAGCGGGTTCGGGGTCGTCGGCTCGATGCCGAACTTCTGCATCGCGGCGCTGACCGTCGCGACGTCGAGCTTGCCCTCGTCGTGCAGCGCCTTGAGCGCCGCGACCGCGATGTGGTGGCGATCGACCTCGAAGTGGCGCCGCAGCGCGGCGCGTCCGTCCGAGCGGCCGAAGCCGTCGGTGCCGAGCACGACGTAGCGGCCGGGCACCCACTCGCGGACCTGGTCGGGGACCAGCTTCATGTAGTCGGTTGCTGCGACGAACGGCCCCGGGCGCTCGCCGAGGCACTCGCGGACGTACGACACGCGCGGCTTGTCGGACGGGTGGAAGCGGTTGTGGCGCTCGGCATCGAGCGCGTCGCGGCGCAGCTGCGAGAAGCTCGTGACGCTGAAGACGTCGGCCGGGACGCCGAAGTCCTCCTGCAGCAGCTTCGCGGCCTCGAGGCACTCGCGCAGGATGGTGCCGGAGCCGAGCAGCGTGGCCCGCACCTTGCCCGGCCCGCCGATGTGCAGCAGGTACATGCCCTTGACGATGCCGGCCTCGACCCCCGGCGGCATCGCCGGCTGGACGTAGTTCTCGTTCATCACCGTCAGGTAGTAGAAGACGCTTTGCTGGTCGACGTACATGCGCGTGAGCCCGTCGTGGATGATCACCGCAAGCTCGTAGGCGTAGCACGGGTCGTAGGCGATGCAGTTCGGGATCACGCTCATCATCAGGTGCGAGTGGCCGTCCTGGTGCTGCAGGCCCTCGCCGGCGAGCGTCGTGCGGCCGGCGGTCGCGCCGAGCAGGAAGCCACGCGCGCGCATGTCGCCGGCGGCCCACATGAAGTCGCCGACCCGCTGGAAGCCGAACATCGAGTAGTAGATGTAGAATGGCACCATGTACGTGCCGTGGTTCGCGTAGGCGGTCGCGGCCGCTATCCACGAGCACATCGAGCCGGCCTCGTTGATCCCCTCCTCGAGGATCTGGCCCTTCTTGTCCTCGCGGTACGACAACAGCTGGTCGGCATCCTGCGGCGTGTACAGCTGGCCGACCGACGAATAGATGCCGATCTGGCGGAACAGGCCTTCCATGCCGAAGGTGCGTGCCTCATCCGGCACGATCGGCACGACGTGGCGACCGATGTTCTTGTCCTTGAGCAGGATTCCGAGCAGGCGCACGAAGGCCATCGTCGTCGAGATTTCGCGCTCGCCGGTTGACTCGAACAGCGGCTGGAACGCCTCGAGCGGCGGCACCAGCAGCGGCGGCGCCGACGCGCGCCGCGCGGGCAGGTAGCCGCCGAGCGCGCCGCGGCGCTCGCGCAGGTAGCGCATCTCCTCGCTGTCCTCGGCCGGACGCTTGAATGGCAGGCTCGCGATCTCGTCGTCCGACACCGGAATATTGAAGCGGTCGCGGAACGCCTTGAGCGCCTCGTCGTCGAGCTTCTTCTGCTGGTGCGTCGGGTTCTGCGCCTCGCCGGCCTTGCCGAGTCCGAAACCCTTGACGGTCTTGGCGAGGATCACGGTCGGCTGGCCGCGGGTCGCCGTGGCGGAAGCGTAGGCGTTCCACACCTTGACGAAGTCGTGGCCACCGCGGTTCAGCCGCCAGATCTCCTCGTCGGACATGTTGGCGACGAGTTCACGCAGCTCCGAATACTTGCCGAAGAAGTGCTCGCGCGTGTACGCGCCACCCTTGGCCTTGAAGTTCTGGTATTCGCCGTCGACGCACTCGTCCATCAGGCGGCGCAGCAGGCCTTTCTGGTCGCGCGCCAGCAGCGGGTCCCAGCGCGAGCCCCACAGCACCTTGACCACATTCCAGCCGGCGCCGAGGAATGCGGCCTCGAGCTCCTGGATGATCTTGCCGTTGCCGCGCACCGGCCCGTCGAGCCGCTGCAGATTGCAGTTGATGACGAACACGAGATTGTCGAGCTTCTCGCGCACCGGCATCGTCAGCGCGCCCATCGACTCGGGCTCGTCCATCTCGCCGTCGCCGAGGAAGCACCAGACGCGCCGATCGGACGGCTTCACCATGCCGCGGTGCTCCAGGTAGCGCTGAAAACGCGCCTGGAAGATCGCCATCATCGGACCGAGGCCCATCGAAACGGTCGGGAACTGCCAGAAGTCGGGCATCAGCCACGGGTGCGGATACGACGACAGGCCGTTGCCGGTGGTCTCGCGGCGGAAGTTCCTGAGCTGCTCCTCGCTGAGCCGGCCCTCGAGGTAGGCGCGCGCGTAGATGCCGGGACTCGAGTGGCCCTGCACGAACACCAGGTCGCCGGGGTGCTGCTCGCTCGCGGCACGCCAGAAGTGATTGAAGCCGACCTCGTAGAGCGTCGCCGACGAGGCGTAGGTCGCGAGGTGACCGCCGTACTCGGAGTTCTGGCGGTTGGCGGCGACGACCATCGCCATGGCGTTCCAGCGGATATACGCCTCGAGGCGCCGCTCGACCGCGCGGTTGCCGGGGTACGGCCTCTCGTGCGCCGCGCTGATGGTGTTGACGTAGGCGGTGTTGGGCTTGAACGGCAGGTACGCGCCGGCGCGGCGCGAGTGGTCGATCAGCCGCTCGAGCAGGTAGTGCGCGCGTTCCGGGCCGTGCACCTTCAGGATCGCGTCAATCGACTCGAGCCACTCCTGCGTCTCGAGCGGATCGAGGTCCTCAACTCTCGGGGTATCGGCCATGCTTGGGTCAGTCCACAGCTGAAGCAACTCGCCCCGGGGCGCGACTCCGATATCATCTGGCTTTGATGTGGGTGGGTCAAGGTAAGCTCCGCACGTGAAACTGCTTCCTCCGGACGATCGTCTCGCCGTCAGTCGCGTCGCAGCACCGCCTGCCAAGGCTTGGCTCGCGCGCCTCGACGCGCTGCTGCTGATGGTCGACGCCGAGCGGCTCGACGAGCTTGCGGCACTGCCCTGGGGCACGCTGCTGCAGCGCGAGCAGCGGCGACTGCGGTGCACGCCGGGACACCACTTCGCGCTCAGCCTGCCGACGGCCCGCGGCCTGCGGGTCGTGGTGGGCGTGCGGCCGGCGCGCGCCGACGCGTTCCAGTCGCTCACGCTCGCCGGACGCATGCTGCGCGAGCTGGCCAGCGCCCGCCCGGCGACGCTCGGCCTCGCGGCGCTTGCCGCCAGCGGCGCGGACCGGCCGCCCGCCACCGAGGCGCTGCTCGCCGCCGTGCTGGCCGGCACCGAGCGCCGGCCGCAGCAGAAGCGCAAGCCGGCCGCGCCGTGGCGGCCGCGCGTGCAGCTCTGTGGCGCCGCGGACGTCGACGGCACGACGGCGATCGAGTCCGGCGCGCAGCTGGCGCGCTGGCTGACGCAGCTGCCGCCGAACGTGCTTGCGCCGGGCAGCTATCGCCGCGCGCTCGCGACGCTCGCCCGCCGCCACGGCTGGCGAATGCAGGTCCACGGTGAGGCGGCGCTGCGGCGGCTCGGCGCCGGCGCCTTTACCGCGGTCGCCCGCGGCAGCGCGCGCCGCGATGCCGCGCTGGTGCGCCTGCAGTACCGGCCGCGCGGCGCGCAGGGCCGTCCGATCGCGCTGGTCGGCAAGGGCCTGTGCTTCGACACGGGCGGTCTCAACATCAAGACCGCGAAGTCGATGCTCGACATGCACGGCGACATGGCCGGCAGCGCCGTCGCGGTCGGCATCCTTGCGGCACTCACCGAGACCGCCTACCCGCATCCGGTCGACGCCTGGCTGGCGATCGCCGAGAACCGGATCGGCCCGGGCAGCTACACGCAGCAAGACGTCGTCACGGCGGCCAACGGCACGACCATCCAGGTCATGCACACCGACGCCGAGGGGCGCATGGTGCTGGCCGACACGCTCGCGCTCGCCTCGCGCACCCGGCCGGTGGCGATCATCGACTTCGCGACGCTGACCGGCGCCTGCGTCACGGCGCTCACCGAGCGCTTGTCCGGCGTGTTCACGAATCAGCAGCGGCTGCGCGACCTGCTGGAGGGCGCCGGGCGTCGGTCCGGCGAACGGGTCTGGACGCTGCCGATGCCCGAGGACTTCGACGAGGACCTCGACAGCCCGGTCGCCGACGTCGTGCAGTGCCTGCTCGACGGCAAGGGCGACCATATCTACGCAACCCGCTTCCTGTCGCGCTTCGTCGGCGCCGGCATCCCGTGGGTGCACGTCGACCTGTCGGCTGCCGAGCGTAGCGGCGGCCTCGCGCACGTGCCGTCGCCGACCACCGGCTTCGGCGTGCGTTTCGGAACGGCGCTGCTGACCGACGCGGCCTTCCGCCGCGCGATCACGGCGCGCGGGGCGCGCCGATGACGCTGACGCTGCGCCGCCCGGACGACTGGCACCTGCACCTGCGCGACGGCGCCACCCTCGCCGCGGTCGTCGGCCACACGGCAGAACGCTTCGCGCGCGCGATCGTGATGCCGAACCTCAAGCCGCCGGTGACGACCACCGAGCTCGCCGCCGCCTACCGCCAGCGGATCGTAGCGGCGCTGCCGGCCGGCGCACGCTTCACGCCGCTGATGACGCTGTACCTGACCGACAACACGAGCGGCGCGGAAATCGCCCGCGCCCGCGCCTGCGGCTTCGTGCACGCCGTCAAGTACTATCCGGCCGGCGCGACCACCCATTCGGACGCCGGCGTGACCGCGATCGACAAGGTCCACGGTGCGCTCGCGGCGCTCGAGGAGCACGATCTGCCGCTGCTAGTGCATGGCGAGGTCACCGATCCGGCGGTCGACGTCTTCGACCGCGAGGCGGCCTTCATCGACCGCGTGCTGGCGGACGTCGTGCGGCGCTTCCCGAAGCTGCGAATCGTCTTCGAGCACGTCACGACGCGCGAGGCCGTGGCCTTCGTGCGCAGCGCCGGGCCGCGGGTCGCGGCGACAATCACGCCGCAGCACCTGCTCCTCAACCGCAATGCGCTGTTCGACGGCGGCGTCCGGCCGCACCACTACTGCTTGCCGGTGCTGAAGCGCGAGGCGCACCGCGAGGCGCTGGTCGCGGCGGCGACCGGCGGCGAGGCGCAGTTCTTCCTCGGCACGGACAGCGCGCCGCACGCCCGCCACAGCAAGGAGAGCGCCTGCGGCTGCGCCGGTGTCTACTCGGCGCACGCCGGCATTGAGCTGTACGCCGAAGCCTTCGACCGCGCCGGCCGCCTCGAGCAGCTCGAGGGCTTCGCCAGCCACCACGGCGCCGACTTCTACCGCCTGCCGCGCAACGACGCATCGATCACGCTGAGCCGCTCGTCCTGGACGGTGCCGGCGAACTATCCCTTCGGCGCCGACGCGCTGGTGCCGTTCCGCGCCGGCGAAACGGTCGCCTGGCGCCTGCAGCCGAGCGGCGGCAGATAGCCGAATGGGCGAGCTTTACCTGATGAAGGACCGGTTCCGCGGCTTCCTGCCGGTCGTGGTCGATTGCGAGACCGGCGGTTTCATCGCCGCCACCGACGGCCTGCTCGAGATCGCCGCGGTCATCCTCAAGCTCGACCCCGACGGCGTACTGCACCGCGAGGAGACCTGGCGCTACCACGTGCAGCCCTTCCCGGGGGCGCGACTGGACCCGGCCTCGCTGGCGGTCAACGGCATCGACCCGCATCACCCGCTGCGGCCGGCGCTGCCGGAGCGCGATGCGCTCGGCCGGCTGTTCAAGGAGGTGCGCACCGCCATCAAGGAAGCGGACTGCACGCGGGCGATCCTGGTCGGCCACAACGCGGCTTTCGACCTCGGCTTCCTCAACGCGGCGGTCGCGCGCTGCGGCATCAAGCGCAACCCGTTCCATCCGTTCAGCTGCTTCGACACGGCGACGCTCGCCGGCGTCGCCTTCGGCCAGACGGTGTTGTCGCGGGCGGTGATCGCCTCCGGCCTGCGCTGGGAGCGCGACTCGGCGCACTCGGCGCGCTACGATGCCGAACGCACGGCGGACCTGTTCTGCGACGTCTGCAACCAGTTCCGGCCGATCTACGACGCGGCGCGCTCGCGCATCGCGGCCCTGACCTCGCTCGAGGACGAGCCGCGCAACCCGATGATCGAGCCGTCGCCGGAGCCCGACGAGGGCTGAGGCGACTTCAGGCGGCGACCGCGCCGGCTTCCTTGAGAACCGGCGCGAGCTCGCCGCTGCGGTACATCTGCAGCAGGATGTCGCAGCCGCCGAGCAGCTCGCCGCGCACGTACAGCTGCGGGTAGGTCGGCCAGTTCGAGTACGCCTTGAGCGCTTCGCGCAGCTCCGGATCCTCGAAGATATTGACCGCGTGAAACGCGGCGTGGCAGGCGTTCAGTGCCGCGACGACCTGCGCCGAGAAGCCACACTGCGGGAAGTCGGGCGTACCCTTCATGAACAGCACGACCGGGGACTTTTCGATGTGCGCCTTGATGCGCGCGCTGACTTCGGACTCACTCATCGGTGCGAACCTCGTGGCGGATGGGCTAAGTTCAGGCGCCGTCGACGGCGCGGCAATCGGCAACGGTGCGACGCGCCTCGCACGCGCGCAGCACCGCCCACTGGCGGGTGGCGTCGAGCCGGACCCAGCCCGCGATCTCCTCTATCGTGCGGAAGCAGCCACTGCACCAGCCGCTCGGGCCGATGTGGCAGACGTTGATGCACGGCGAATTGGGCGCGGGTGCGGTCATGCTGGGCTCGGGGACGTGCCCCGAGCCGGCCGCAGGCCGGTTGAAATCAACTGGGGCAAACACCTATTCTACCTGACACGTCGCGATCCGTCGCATCCGCTTGCGACGCCATCCGGGCACAGCCACTAAGGGGACTAACGAGATGAATCCACTCCATTCGGTCAAGGGCGCCATGACGACCGGCTTCGTGCTGGCCATCATCGTGAGCGTCGTGCTCACGGCGACGAGCGGCACCGGCCACAGCCTCGATTTCAGCGCCCCGCACCTCGGCCGCTGGCTGCACATCCTGGCAGGCGTGATGTGGATCGGCCTGCTGTGGTACTTCAACGTCGTGCAGACGCCGGGCCTCGCCGTCGCGGCCGCCGACAAGGGCGGACCCGGCGGTGCCGGCATCAGCAAGTACATCGCGCCACGCGCGCTCTGGTGGTTTCGCTGGGCGGCGGTCGTGACCTGGCTGACGGGCGCCTACTACCTGATGTTCGGTTTTGGGGCGATGGACACGATCCACAAGGCCTTCATGCTGTCGGAAGGCTTCCGCACGATCGGGGTCGGCGCCTGGCTCGGCACGATCATGCTGTTCAACGTCTGGGTGTTCATCTGGCCGAACCAGAAGAAGATCCTCGGCATCGTGCCGGCGAGCGACGAGCAGAAGGCGGCGGCGCGCAAGACCGCCGGGATGGCCTCGCGCATCAACTTCGTGCTGTCGATCCCGATGCTGATGTGCATGGGCGCCCACACTCACGGACTGCCGTTCTGAAGCGGCGGCGCGGGATCAGGCCCGCGCCTGTCCCCCGCGCCGCGTCCTGAGCGCGCGGCGCCGCGCTTGCCGGTACGTTGCCGAGGGCGGGATCCATGACCGTCTCGAAAGTGGCCGTGGTCCAGCAGGCGCCGACCTACCTGCACCGCGAGGCGACGCTCGCAACGGCCGTCGCGGCCGTCGCCGAGGCTGCCGCGGCCGGCGCCCGACTGATCGTATTCCCCGAGGCCTTCGTGCCGGGCTATCCGGCGTGGCTGTGGCGGCTGCGACCGGGTGCCGACGGCGCGCTGAGCGCGCGCCTGCATGCCCTGCTGCTCGAGAACTCGGTCAGCCTGCGGCGCGGCGACCTCGCGCCGCTGCTCGATGCGGCCCGCCGGCACGCGGTCACCGTGGTCTGCGGGATCGACGAGCGCGACGACGATTTTGGCGGCGGCACCCTCTACAACACGGCGCTGCTCATCGGCGCCGACGGCACGATCCTGAACCGGCACCGCAAGCTGATGCCGACCAACCCGGAGCGGATGGTGTGGGGCTTCGGCGACGCGAGCGGCCTCAAGGTCGTGGACACACCGGCCGGCCGCCTCGGCACACTACTGTGCTGGGAGAGCATGATGCCGCTCGCGCGTTACGCGCTGTACGCGCAGGGCATCGAGATCTACGTCGCACCCACCTATGACACCGGCGACGGCTGGATCGGCACGCTCCAGCACATCGCGCGCGAAGGCTGCTGCTGGGTCGTCGGCGGCGGCTGCATCCTGCGGGCCAGCGACTTCGCCGCGGATTTTCCGGGGCGCGAGACGCTGTATCCGGACGCCGAGGAATGGGTCAACGTCGGCGATTCCGTCGTCATCGCGCCCGGCGGGACGATCGTCGCCGGGCCGCTGCGCCGGCAGGCCGGCATCCTCTACGCGGAGATCGACACCGCGCGGGTCGGTGCCGCGCGCCGCAGTCTCGACGTCGTCGGCCACTACGCGCGGCCAGACCTGTTCCAGCTGCGGGTCAACACCCAGCCGCAACAGCCGGTGCGCTTCGACTAGCGCCGGCTCGGCGCCGGCGCGGCGCGGTTCCTTTTTCGACGCCGGCGTGCAAGGCTTTGCGGATGGAGCTGCCGCCCGCCGACTGCATTCGCCAGGCCGTTGCCGCCGCGCTCGCCGAGGATCTCGGCGCCGGCGACCTGACCGCCCAGCTGGTGCCGGCGCAGGCTCGCGGCCGGGCGCGCGTCATCACGCGCGAGGCCGGCGTGCTGTGCGGCAGCGCCTGGGTGGCGGCCGTGTTCGCCGCCCTCGATCCCGGCGTGCGGCTGTCGTGGCAGGTCGCCGACGGCGCCGCCGTCGCCCCTGGCCAGCTGCTGTTCACCGCCGAAGGACCTGCCCGCCCGCTGCTCACCGGCGAGCGCACCGCGCTCAATTTCCTGCAGACGCTGTCGGGCACCGCGACCGCGGCGCAACGCTACGTGGCCGCGATCGCCGGCACCGGCTGCCGCATCCTCGACACCCGTAAGACGATCCCCGGACTACGGCTCGCGCAGAAGTACGCGGTCCGCTGCGGCGGTGGCCGCAACCACCGCCTCGGCTTGTATGACGGGATCCTGGTGAAGGAAAACCACATCGCCGCGGCCGGCTCGATCGCGGCGGCGGTCGCCGCGGCGCGGCGTCTCGCGCCGACCGTGCCGGTCGAGGTCGAGGTCGAGACCCTCGAGGAACTGGAACAAGCCTTCGCGGCCGACGCCGACCTCGCACTGCTCGACGAGTTCAGCCTCACGGACCTGCGCAGCGCCGTGGCACGCAACCGCAGCCGCTCGCGGCCGCTCGGCCTCGAGGCCAGCGGCGGCATCGATTTCGACACGATCCACGCCATCGCCGCGACCGGCGTCGACTTCATTTCGGTCGGTTCGATCACCAAGCACGTGCGTGCCCTCGACCTGTCGATGCGGCTGGAGCTGCTCGGCTAGCGCGCCGGGCGCGCCCTCAGGTCGGCTCGCCGCTGACGCTGCGCTCGAGCGGGCTGCGCTGGATCTTCTGCGGGCGCGCGACGCCGTAGCCCTGCGCGTAGTCGACGCCGAGATTGCGCAGCATCGTGATGATGTCCTCGTTCTCGGCGAACTCCGCGATCGTCTTCTTGTTGGTCAGGTGGCCGATTTCGTTGATCGAGCGGACCATTTCGCGGTCGATCGGGTCGTGCAGGATTTCCTTGACGAAGCTGCCGTCGATCTTGAGGAAATCCACCGGGAAGTGCTTGAGGTAGCCGAACGACGACAGACCCGTGCCGAAATCGTCAAGCGCGAACTTGCAGCCAAGTTCCTTGAGCGCCTGGATGAAGCGATTCGCCTGCGAGAAGCTCGCGATCGCCGCCGTCTCGGTGATTTCGAAGCAGATGCGGCGCGCGTCCAAACCGGTGCGGTGGAACTGCTCGATCACGAACGGCAGGAACTTGTCGTCGCCGAGACTCTGCCCCGAGAGGTTAATCGAGCACATCGCGAGCTTGTCGCGCTCGTCCGCTTCCGACACGAGCCAGCGCAGCGTGTTCTCCACCACCCAGCGGTCGATCGACGGCGTGAGGCCGTAGCGCTCGGCGGCGGCGATGAAGTTGTCGGGCGTGATGATTTTACCCTGCTCGTCGCGCATGCGCAGCAGGATCTCGTAGTGCAGGCCCGGCTCGTCGCTCTGCAGCGGCCGGATCGCCTGCCGGTAGAGGTCGAAGCGGCCCTCCTCGAGTGCCGTATTGATGCGTGCCGCCCACTGCATCTCGCGGCGGCGGCGCATCAGGTCGATGTCGTTTTCCTCGAAGCAGTGCACGCGGTTGCGGCCCTGCTCCTTGGCCGCCTGGCAGGCGCTGTCGGCCGCCGACAGCACCGAAGCGACGTCCTCGTTCTCAGGCGCGATCGGCACGACGCCGATGCTGACACCGAGACGGAAGGTGCGGTCCTCCCACTGGAAGCGGCAGTTGCGGACTGCCTCGCGCAGCCCCTCCGCGGTGCGCAGCGCCTCGTCGAGCGAACAGGCTTCGAGCAGCACGCCGAACTCGTCGCCGCCAAGCCGCGACAGCGTATCGCGCCAGCGGACCTTGGATTTGAGCAGTTGGCCGACCTGGCCGAGCAGGGCGTCGCCGGCGCTGTGGCCACAGGTGTCGTTGACGATCTTGAACTGGTCGAGGTCGAGGTAGCACAGCGCGTAGGAGGTCTCGCGGGCCTTGGCGCTGCGCAGCGCGCGCTCGAGCCGGTTCTCGAACTCGCGGCGATTGACGAGCCCGGTGAGCACGTCGTGGCTCGCGTGGTAGCTGAGCCGGCGGTTGAGCTCGCGCGATTCGCTGACGTCGTGGAACACCAGCACTCCACCGGTCACGGTGCCGGTGCCGTCGCGGATCGGCGAGGCGGTGCTCTCGATGTAGATCTCGTTGCCGTCGCGGCGGATGAACAGCATCGGCCGCACCGACTTCACCGGCCGGAGCCGCCGGATCGCCGAGGCCAGCGGGTTCTCGAGCGGCTCGCAGGTCTCCTCGTGGAAGGCCCGGAAGATGTCGTCGAGGTTGCGGCCCATCGCGTCTTCGACGCGCCAGCCGGTCAGCTCCTCGGCGACCGGGTTCAGGTACTCGACCCGCGAATGTTCGTCGGTCGTGATCACGCCGTCGCCGATCGACTGCAGCGTGATCTGGGCGCGTTCCTTCTCGCGGAACAGCGCCTCCTCGTACAGTTTGCGCTCGGTCACGTCGAGCTCGACGCCGATCAGGCGCTTCAGGCTGCCGTTGTCGACGTGCGCCTTGGCCCGCGACACGACCCAGCGCCACTCGCCGTCGCGATGGCGCATGCGGTGCATGCTCTCGAACTGTGGCGAGCGGCCGGCGACGTGCTCGCGAATCATCTGCGAGACGCGCGGCAGGTCGTCGGGGTGCACGAGCTTGTTCCAGTCCGGCGCGCGGTTCAGCTCGTCCTCGGCGTAGCCGAGCATCGCCTTCCAGCGCGGCGAGAACCAGGTGCGGTTGCTGGCCGCGTCGTAGTCCCACAGCCCCTCGTTGGTGCACGGCAACGACAGCTCATTGCGCTCCTTGAGGTCCGCGAGCTCGTGCTCGAGCGCGACGCGGTCGAGGCCGGCGGCGAGGCTGTTGCCGACCAGCTTCAGCAGCAGGTGGAAATTGACGTCCCAACCGGCGCACGGCGAGCCGGTCGCGAGGCCGAGAAAGCCGTACATGCGGCCGCGAACGGCGAGGCCGACCAGCAGGATGGCGCGCATGCCGAGCTCGCCGAAGCGCTGCGCCTCGGCGGCGTGCTCGCGGCGCGCGTTCAGCGTGTCGCGGATCTCGAGGATGCGGGTATGCGTCAGTCGCTGGCCGATCCACGACAGGCGCTCGAGGTTCTCGCCGCGCAGCACCTCAGGCGAGCAGGACACGAACAGGCCCTTGGAGACGTCCACCGTGACGATCGAGGCCGCGGTCGCGTCGTAGGTGGCGAGGAACACCGCGTCGGTGCCGGTGGCATCGCGCAGCAGCTCGAGGTTCTGGCGGATGACGACTTCGGCCGTCTTCGGCTCGAGGTTTTGGAAGTCGACCGCGATCTTGGTGCAGGTGACGTCGAGGCCGAACTGCGGACGGCTCGTCGCCGACGCCCAACGCTGGGGCGCCAGAATGTCAGAGGCGGTGAAATCCCGCTCTTCCTGGCCCTTCATGATCGGCATCGCCGTGGCCCAACCCCCTCGGATCTGTGCCGAGTCTCGCAGTCGCCCTCCGGGTAGACGCGGACCTGTGGCACAGTTCTCGGATCCCCTCACGTCACGGAGTTGCGACGCATTCTGGCATGATTTTCGAGGATTGCAAGCTAACCACAAGCTTCCATTGAGTTTTTGGCGCGCATTGCATCGACCTGTCCTGCCACCTAGAGTGCGCCGATGTCGACGCAAGACCATCCGCCGAACGACCCCGGCCACCGCCACGCCCCGTCAGCAGGCGACCGCCCCGGCCGCGGGCCCGCCGCGGCGCACGGGGATCACCCCCGCGATCATCGTCACGGGCACCACGACCACCACCACGACCACGACGATCACGGGCACGCCGGGATCCCGGGCCACGATCACGAGCCCGTGCACGTGCACGGGCTGGCCGCGAGCGGCGGGTCCGGGGGACTCGGCGTCGCCTTCTGGCTGATCGGCGGCTTCACGATCGTCGAGGCACTGGGCGGCTACTGGTCAGGGTCGCTGGCGCTGCTCGCCGACGCCGGCCACATGTTTGTCGACACGCTGGCCCTTGCCCTCGCCTTCTTCGCGCACCGCCTCGCGCGTCGCCCGGCCTCCGAGTCGCGCAGCTTCGGCCACAGCCGCATGCAGGTGCTCGCCGCCTTCGTCAACTCACTGCTGCTGCTCGCGATCGTGGTTGCGATTCTGGTCGAAGCGGTACAGCGACTGATGACGCCGCACCCGATCAACGCGCCGCTCGCCTTCGGCGTCGCGCTGGCAGGAGCCGTGATCAACCTGGTGGCCGCGTGGCTGCTGCACGGCGACGAGCATGACCTCAACGTGCGCGCTGCCTACCTGCACGTGCTCAGCGACCTCGCCGGCTCCGGCGCCGCGGTACTGGCCGCACTGATCGTCATGACGACCGGCTGGCTGCCGGCGGACGCCTGGCTGTCGCTGGTGGTGACGGCGCTGATCGCCCGCGGCGCGTGGCAGCTGTTGCGGCACTCAGCCCACGTGTTGCAGGAAGGTGCGCCGCACGGCTTCGACGCCGGCGGGCTGGCGAGCCGGCTGGTCGACAGCGTGCCCGCGGTGCTCGACGTGCACCACGTGCACGCGTGGTCGCTGACGCCGCGCGAGACGCTGCTGACCCTGCACGCGCGGCTGGCGCCGGGCGCCGACGGCGCCGCGGTTCTCGCCTCGCTGAAGCGCGTGCTGGTCGACGAGTTCGCGATCACGCACTCGACGATTCAGCTCGAGGCCAGCGATTGCGCCGACGACGATCCGCGCTGCCACGGCAGCGCGGCGCCAGGTCAGCCGGCGGCCAGCGCCGCGCGCGCGACCTGATAGGTGGCGTGCAGCTCGGCAGCCATTTCGGCCTGCCAGCGCTGCAGGGCCGCCGCATCGAGGCTCTTCGGCACGTAGCGCGGCGCACCGACCGCGATCACCACGCGCGCGAACGGCCACGGCAGCACGAAGCGGTCCCAGGTCCGGAACCGCCACACCCGGCTCGCGTGGAACGCGAGCGGCAGCATCGGCCGACCGGACAACTGGGCGGCGAGGATGGCGCCCGGCTTGAATTCAAATCGCGGCCCGTACGGCCCGTCCGGCGTGATCGCCGGCGAAACGCCCTCGCGCAGCGCCATGTAGTTGTCGCGCAGTACCCGCGCGCCGCTGCTGCTCGAGGAGCCGCGCAGTACCACCGCGCCCTCGCGGCGCGCGATCATGGCGGGCAATTCGCCGTCGACCGACGGGCTGATCAGGAACCCCGGCACGATACCGTGCGCGCGCTGCTGGATCAGGAAGCGCGTGCAGAACAGCTGGTGCTGGTGCCAGAACACCGGCACGATCGGCCCGTCCGCGAGCGCCGCAACCGCGTGCTCCTGGCCCACCACGCGCACGACGCGGCAGGTGCGCCACCAGAAGCGGATCAGCAGCATGCCGACCGGGAGCGCCATCTGATACAAACGGCGCCGCAGCGGCGTCAGGCGGCGTCCGGAGCGCGTCTGGCGCTCGTAGAGCGTGTTCTTCGGGCCTTGCGGATCTGGCGAATCGGACATCGGGGTCCTCGAGGTCGACGAATTCTGCGGGCTGGCGCGGCTCACGGCAACGGCGCGAACTCGCCGGCGCCGTGGCGCACGCAGCACAGCTCGAGCGAGGCCCCCTGGTGGGCGAGCCAGGCCACCAGCGCCGGCGCGAGCGGCGCCGGCGCGAGCGCGAAGCGCGCGCCATCCAGCGTCGCCGCGCGCTCACCGAGCTGCACGCGCGTCGCGGTGTCGACGCCGCGACCGGCCGCCTTCAGCACCGCCTCGGTCATGACCCAGTACGTGGTGGCGTCGCCGTCGCCGCGGCCGAGCCGGCCGCGCGTACCCGCGTTCAGCGCCAGCCGCAGCGCCTCCGGCTCGACCGCGCCGGCCGCTTCGAGGTCGAAGCCCACGCGCCCGGCGGTGGCGAGCGCGCAGCCCACGTAGCCGGCCGCGTGCGCGATGCTGAAGTCGGGGCCGGCTGCGAGGCGCGGCTTGGCCCGTGGCCGGTAGTCGAGCGCTCGCGGCTCGAACGGCACCGCCCGCGCCGCGAGCGCTGCCCCGAGCAGCGCGCAGCCGAGCAGGCTCGCGTTCACGTCAAGCGGTTCCCGCAGCCGCAAGATCGCCGCGCGCTTGGACTCCGGCAGCTGCGGCAACCAGACCGCCGCGAGCGCGGGCCAAGGCTGCGCCGGAACCTCCGCGTAATGTAAACTGACGCACTCTTCCAAGGGGATCGGCAGCCGCTTTTCAGCCCGCATGTCGCGAATTAAAGACCAGCATAGCGCGAGCGCTGAGCTGCCGCCGCTGGCACTTGAGCATTTCGACGTCGGTTCGACCGAGGACTCGCTCGAGCGTCTGGTGGCGGCCGCCGCGAGCTGCGGCGACGTGTTCCGGATCCGGGCGCCCGGCCGCGGCTCCGACACCTGGATCATCAACAACCCCGCGGACATCAAGCGCGTGCTGGTGACCAACCACCGCAATTACACCAAAGGCGTCGGCCTCGACCGGGTCAAGATCCTGCTCGGCAACGGCATCATGACCAGCGAGAGCGATCAGTGGCGGCGGCAGCGGCGCATGATCCAGCCGATGTTCCACCGCCGCGTCACCGAGGGCTTCGGCGCGCTGATCGAGCGCTGCGTCGACGATCGCGTCGAGCGCTGGCAGGGCTTCGCCGACCGCGACGAGCCGATCGACGTCACCGAGGAGATGAGCGCGCTGACGCTCGACATCATCCTCGGGGCGATCTTTGGTCGCGACCTCAGCTGGCTCGACGAACGGATGGGCGGCAACCCGTTCGCCATGGTGACCGAGCACGCGGCGCGTGATCTGCAGTTCGCCTACAAGTTCCGCTCGCTGACGCGGCTGGTCGGCGAACTGGTCGCGCGGCGCCGCGACAGCGGCGAGGAGCACCACGACTTCCTCGGCATGCTGATCGGCGCGCGCGACAAGGAGAACGGCGAGCCGATGCCGGAGCGCGACCTGATCGACGAGGTCATGACGCTGGTGGTCGCCGGCCACGAGACCAGCGCGGCGGCGCTCAACTGGACCTGGTACCTGCTCGCGACCCATCCGGAGGCCTACGCCCAGCTGACCGCCGAGCTCGATGCGACGCCGGAACGCAGCGGCCTGGGCTTCGCCGATAGCGAAGGCCTGCGCTACACGCAGGCCGCAATCAAGGAAGCGATGCGCCTGTACCCGCCCGGCTGGCTGCTGACGCGACGCACGATCGGCACCGATGTCCTGTCCGGCTACGCGGTTCCGGCCGGCACAGACGTGATGCTGAGCCCGTACCTGATCCACCGGCACCCGGCGCACTGGCAGCAGCCTGACGCCTACCGCCCCGAGCGCTTCATCGACAGCGACGACGATCCGCGCGACCGCTGGATCTACATCCCGTTCGCCGCCGGCCCGCGCCACTGCGTCGGCGAGAACTTCGCAATGTACGAGATGACCCTGCACGTCGCGCGCGTCGCGCGACGCTGGCGTCTCGAGTACCTTGACGACGGGCCGATCGGCGTCGAGGCGGCCATCAATCTGCGTACGCGCCGTGGGCTGCGCATGCGGCTGCGGCCGCGGCGCTGAGCGGCACATGACTGGGCGCGCCGCGCGCGCGCCGCCAAGGACCCTGACGAATGCAACACGCGACCCTGACCGAAATCCTCGAGGCGAACCGCACGGCGCCGCGCTCGATCCACTACCTCGAGGGCGAGCACGACGAGCGCGTCGTGCCGTTCGGCGAACTGTACGAGCGCGCGCTCGGCATCCTCTGGCACCTGCAGAAGCTCGGCGCCGACCGCGGCGACAAGCTGATCGTCTTCCTCAACCACAACGAGCAGTTCATCGACGGCTTCTGGGCAGCGCTCAGCGGCGGCATCGTGCCGGTACCGCTGGCTGTCGGCATTTCCGACGAGCACCGCCACAAGCTGCTGCGCATCGCGCGGCTGCTCGGCGACCCGTTTCTGTACACCGATCGCAAGAACCTCGACCGCCTCGGCGCGTTCGCCGAGAGCGTCGGCGAGTCCGCGACCTTCGAGCGCCTCAAGCGCCGCGCGTTCCTCGCCGACTCGCTCGATGACGTGGCGCGCGCCGGCCGCGTGGTCCGCGCGACGCCGGACGACGTCGCCTTCATCCAGTTCTCGTCCGGCTCGACCAGCGCGCCGAAGGGTATCGTCCTCACGCACCGCAATGTGGTCGCGAACTGCCGCAGCACGACCGCCGCGGCGGGATTCAACGAACACGACGTCTCGCTGAGCTGGATGCCGCTGACCCACGACATGGGCTTGATCGGCAAGCACATCTTCATGTTCGCGAACCGCATCGAGAACCACCTGATGCCGACGGAGCTGTTCATCCGCCGACCGCTGCTGTGGCCGAAGTTCGCGAGCGAGCGGCGCGCGACGATCCTGAGCGCGCCTAACTTCGGCTATCGCCACTTTCTCAAGGTGCTCGGCGATCGGCAGCTCGAGAGCCTCGATCTCAGCGCCGTCCGGCTGATGTTCAACGGCGCCGAGCCGATCTCGGTCGAGCTCTGCAACGAGTTCATGGAGCGCATGGCGCCGCACGGCCTGAAGCGGACAGCGATGTTCCCTGTCTATGGCCTGGCGGAGGCGACCCTGGCGGCCACGTTCCCGGTACCCGGCACGGTCTACAGCGCGATCCGCTTCGACCGGCACCGGCTGGTGCTCGGTGCGCCGGCTGGCCGCGCCGGGGCCGATGCACGCGACGCGCTGTCGCTGATGAATGTCGGGCGGCCGATCCCCGGGACGGAAGTCCGGATCGCGGCCGAGGACCGCTCGCCGCTGCCGGACGGGCACGTCGGACACCTGCTGATCCGCGGCGAGAACGTCACCAAGGGCTACTACGAGGCGCCTGAGATCAACGCCCGCACGATCACCGCCGACGGCTGGCTCGACACCGGTGATCTCGGCGTATTCGTCGACGGCGACCTGTACATCACCGGTCGCGCCAAGGAGATCATCTTCGTCAACGGCCAGAACTACTATCCGCACGACCTCGAGGAGATCGCGCAGCGCGCCGAGGGCCTCGAGCTCGGCAAAGTGGTCGCCGCCGGCACTCGCCCTGCGGGCGCCGAAGGCGACCAGCTGACCTTCTTCATCTTGCACCGCGGTTCGCTCGAGGATTTCCTGCCGGTCGCCGCCGAGGTGACCCGGCTGGTCAACGAGCACGCCGGGCTCGAGGTGGCGCACGTCGTCCCGGTCAAGCGCATCCCGAAGACCACCAGCGGCAAGATCCAGCGCGTGCAGCTCGAGGAGGCCTTCGTCGCCGGTGAATTCGTCGACGAGATGGTCGCGCTGGAGCGCCTGCGCGAGGCGCACCACGGACACCGCGACGCCGGCGCCGGCGTCGAGAGCAAGATCAAGGCGATCTGCGACGGCGCCCTGCCCGGCAAGCGCGTCGAGGTCGACGACAACCTGTTCGAGATCGGCGCAAGCTCGCTGACGCTGATCCAGATTCATGAGGAGATCGACAAGGAGTACCCGGGCATCGTCGACCTGACCGAGCTGTTCGACTACCCGACGGTCGCCTCGCTCGCCAAGCACGTCGAATCCAAGCTCGCGGCGCAGCGCGCCTGAGCCCCGATCCGACCACACGGTCCCGAGCGCAAGTGGCACGGACGCCATCCCCGGATCCGAGCGCGCTGCCGCGCTTCGACGTCGCGCGCCTGACCGTGATCCGGCCACCTTTTCTGGTGGCCGCGATCCTCATGCTCGCGCTGCTGGTGGTGTTCGGCGAGCTGCCGGGGCGGCCGCTGATCCTGCACGTCCTGCAGAAGCTCGCGCATCCGAGCGTCTTCGGCGTGATCGCGCTCGGCGTCCTAGTGCTGTCGCGCCAGCGCGCCGCGCCGGCGCGCCCGGCCTGGCGCGACTACCTGACGGCGCTGGTGATCGCGCTCGCGATCGGTGGCATCACGGAGCTCGGCCAGCTGTTCACCCACCGCGACCCGTCGCTGCGCGACGTCGGACTCGACGGCCGCGGCGCGGCCTGCGTGCTGGCGCTGGCCGCCGCCTTCGACGTCCGCTGCCGCCCGGGCGAGCGTCCGGGCCGCTGGCGGGCGTTGTACATCGCCGCCGCGGCAGTTCTCGCCGCGGTGATCCTGACGCCGCTCGCGTGGACGGTCGCCGGCTACACGCTGCGGACGGCGCGGTTCCCGGCGTTGTTCGTGCCAGCGACGCGGCTCGACCTCGTGTTCCTGTCCGGCACCAGCGGCGGACTCGAACGCTTCGCGCTGCCGGCGGCGTTCGCGCGCGAGGCCGGCGAGATGGCGCTGCGCGTACCGCTGCTGACGCGTCCGTACGCTGGCGTCACCTTGGACGAGCCGCGAGCGGACTGGACCGGCTATCGGACGCTGGCCGTCGACGTGACCAACCCCGGGCGCAGCGACCTCGAGCTCACCGTCCGCGTCCATGATCGCGAGCACAACTGGACCTACGCCGATCGCTTCAACGTCACCGTCACGATTGCGGCCGGACACCGACAGACCCTCGAGTTTCCGCTCGAGACGGTCCGCCTCGCGCCGCACGGCCGAACGCTTGACCTCGCGCACGTGGCGAACGTCGCGCTGTTCCGCAGCGGACCGGACGGGCCGCGCGAATTCTGGCTGCAGCGCGTTGAGCTGCGCTGACTCCGCGCCGCGCCGCGAGCCCGCGGCGGGTCGCGGCGCGGCGGATTCGACCGGCTGCGGGCGCAGGCGCGAATAGCGTCATTCGCTGGTCGAGCTCACGCGCTGCGTCGCATCACGCGGTGCGCGATCCGGATTGCAAGTTGCGCGGACGGCGCGCACTGTCGGCAGCGAGACCCACAACGCGCAACAGGCTGCCCTGAACGGAAGCTGCGCGAACCGACGCGCATGGCGCGTCGATGAGGCGACGCCACTCGACACGCCACACGCGGCGAGGGAGGTGAGCCGACGGCAATGCCGGCTGAACAACTCACGGCCTCGCGAGCGCCGAACACCGACGACACGCTGCCTCCCGACGAGTCGCCCGCGGTCGCACGATCCGACGCCCGTCTCTCCAGATTCGGAGACGCAACATGCAAATGCGCACACTGAACGGAAGCGAACGGACCCCTGCTGCCGGCGCCCGGCCGATCGCCGCCGCCGATCCCGGCGAACGCCTCGAGGTCAGCCTGATTCTGCGCTCACCTGCCGCCGGCGCGCTGCGCGCCCGGGTCGAGCGGGTCGTCGCCGGCGACCGATCGGACCGCCACCTGAGTCGCGAGGAATTCGCGGCGACGCACGGCGCGCGACCGGACGATCTGGCCGCCGTTCGCAAGTTCGCTGCGGGATTCGGCCTCGCGGTCGTCCAGGAGCACGGTCCGCGGCGGAGCGTCGTGCTGTCCGGCACGGTCGCGCAGTTCAACAAGGCCTTCGACGTGCAGCTGACGCACTACCAGCACGACCAGGGCACCTATCGCGGCCACGCCGGCGCAATCTCGCTTCCGGACGCCGTCCACGAGCGTGTCATCGGCGTGTTTGGTCTCGACAACCGGCCACAGGCGAAGCCGCACTTTCGTATGCGCCGACCGTCGACCGACAACGCGCCGGCCGCCTCGTTCAGCGCGCCGCAGCTGGCGGCCCTGTACGACTTCCCGGGCGGAACCGGTCAGGGCGAGTGCATCGCGATCATCGAGCTCGGCGGCGGCTTTCGCACCGTCGATCTGGCGCAGTATTTCGCCAAGCTCGGCATGCACGTGCCGACGATCGCGGCGATTTCCGTCGACCACGGTCGCAACCATCCGACCGGCGATCCCAACGGTCCGGACGGCGAGGTCATGCTGGACATCGAGATCGCCGGCGCGACGGCGCCGCAGGCGAAGTTCGCGGTCTACTTCGCCCCGAATACCGACGCGGGGTTCATCGACGCCGTGACCACGGCGATTCACGATATGAACAACCGGCCGTCGGTGATCTCGATCAGCTGGGGCGGCGCAGAGTCCAGCTGGAGCGCCCAGGCGATGGCGGCGCTGGACCAGGCCTTTCAGGAGGCGCTGGCGCTCGGCGTCACGGTCTGCGTGGCATCCGGCGACAACGGCTCGAGCGACGGCGTCGGCGACGGCCGCGAGCACGTCGACTTTCCGGCCTCGAGCCCGCACGTGCTCGCCTGCGGCGGCACCAGCCTGCGCGCCCGCGACGGACAGATTGCCACCGAGACGGTCTGGAACGACGGCCTGGCGGGCGGTGCGGGCGGCGGCGGCGTCAGCGCCGTATTCGCCGTGCCGGCGTGGCAGAACGGCCTGCCAGTGGCGAGCACCGCGGGCACGACACCGCTGACGATGCGCGGCGTCCCGGACGTCGCCGGTGACGCAGACCCGCAGACCGGCTACGACGTGCGCGTCGACGGCTCCGACGCGGTCATCGGCGGGACCAGCGCGGTGGCGCCACTCTGGGCGGCACTGATCGCGCGCCTCAACTCGACCGCGCAGACCAAGCTCGGCTTCATCAATTCGCAGCTCTACGCCGAGCGCGGCCTGCTTAACGACATCACCGTCGGCAGCAACGGCGACTTCGTCGCGACCGCTGGCTGGGACGCGTGTACGGGGCTCGGCACGCCAAACGGCGTCAGGCTGGCCTCGGCGCTGGCGAGAACCAGCACGCGATAGAGCGTGTTGGGCACGACCGGGCAACCTCTCCTAGGGTCCGGTCGCGTCCTTGAGTCGCGCGGCGTCATGCGCCGCGCGACGTTTTTTTGACGGCTTCGGATGGCCGCTCAACGCTCCCGCGAGCGCCGGCGGCACGCCGCGGGACGGTCGCGGGAGCTGAATCGAACCAGCTGCCGGACCGGTGAGGGCGAGGACAACTGGTTGATTTTATTGGTGCCGGTGGAGAGACTTGAACTCCCGACCTCTCGCTTACGAAGCGACTGCTCTACCAACTGAGCTACACCGGCGCGAAAGGCGGCGCAGTATACGGAAACAGCCCTGCCGGCGGCAACGCGATTGGCCGCGCCGCGCCGGCGCCGCTAGTCCGCCTTCGCGATGTCGCGCAGCGGCCGCGGCAGCGCGAACACCACGTGCTCGGTGCGGCCCGGCACCTCAAGCGCCGGCTCCCCGCCCCACTCTCGGAGGCGCGTCACCACCTGCTGCACCAGGATCTCGGGCGCCGATGCGCCCGCAGTGACCCCGACCGACCGGGCACCGGCGAACCACTGCCGTTGCAGATCGTCCGCGCCGTCGACCAGGTAGCCTGCCACCCCACGCTTGGCCGCGATCTCCCGTAGCCGGTTCGAGTTCGAGCTCGTGCTCGAGCCGACCACGACCAGGACGTCGCAGCTCGCCACCAGCTCCTTGACCGAATCCTGCCGGTTCTGGGTCGCGTAGCAGATGTCTTCCTTACGCGGCGAGGCGAGACCGGGGAAGCGCGCCTTGAGCGTCTCGACGATCCGCGCCGTGTCGTCAACCGACAGCGTCGTCTGCGTGACGAAGGCAAGCCGCGACGGGTCGCGGACCTCCAGCTTCATCGCGTCCTCCGGCGTCTCGACCAGGTAGATCCGTCCACCGAGCGATTCGTCGAACTGGCCGGTCGTACCCTCAACCTCCGGGTGACCGGCGTGTCCGATCAGGATCACCTCGCGCGCGTCGCGCGCGTAGCGGGTCACCTCCATGTGCACCTTGGTGACCAGCGGGCAGGTCGCGTCGAACACGTGCAGCGCGCGGCGCGCGGCCTGCTGCTGCACCGCGCGCGACACGCCGTGCGCGCTGAAGATCACGGTCGCCCCGTCCGGGACCTCGTCCAGCTCCTCGACGAACACCGCGCCGAGCGCACGCAGACGTTCGACGACGTAGCGGTTGTGCACGACCTCGTGGCGCACGTAGATTGGGGCGCCGAACAGCGCGACCGCGCGCTCGACGATGTCGATCGCCCGGTCGACGCCGGCGCAGAAGCCGCGCGGATTGGCGAGGTGGATCTTCACGGCGTGGTCGGCGGCGACCCCGGGTCGGGCGCCGGCGCGCCGCGGCTGCGGCGCGACTCGAGCAGCGAGTCGAGGATCAGCAGCCCCGCGCCAATCGTGATCGCCGTGTCGGCGACGTTGAATGCCGGAAAGTACCAGCGTTCGAACCAGTGAAAGTGGATGAAGTCGACGACGTGACCGCGCAGCAGGCGGTCGGTCGCATTGCCGAGCGCGCCGCCGAGGATGAGCGCGAGCCCGCTCGCGAGCAGTGCGCTCCCCGGCGCGCGCAGCCGCAGCAGCCAGACGACGATCCCGACGCTGACCAGCGCGGCGAGCCCGAGGAACAGGTAGTGCTGCCAGCCGGAGGCGTCGCTCAGGAAGCTGAACGCGGCGCCCTTGTTGTGCAGCCGCGTAAGCTCGAGTATCGGCAACAGCGCCTTGCGCTCGAACAGCTCGAAACGCGCGACGATGATGGCCTTGGTAGCCTGGTCGAGCGCGATCACTAGCAGGCTCAGCCACAGCCAGCGGACCGCGCTCGGCATCGCGGCGGTACCCGGCGCGTTCATGCGAACCTCCGCGTCTCGCCCGGCCCGTCGAGGTTGCTCGCGCAGCGCGCGCAGATTTCCGGGTGCCGCGGGTCGCCGCCGACGTCCGCTCGCAGGTGCCAGCAGCGCACGCACTTCCTCTCGGTGCTGGGTCGCACGGCGATGTAGACGCCTGCCTTGGCGACGCCCGGCGCCGGCACCGCATCGGCCGGGCGCGTGGCCGCGTCGTGCAGCCGCGCCTCCGAGGTGATCAGCGCAAAGTGCAGCTCGTCGCCGAGCGGTGCGAGCCGCGCGTGCACCGCCGGCTCCGCCCAGACGTCGACGACGGCGTCGAGCGTGCCGCCGATCAGGCCGGCGCCGCGCAAAGCCTCGAGTTCCCGGCTGACGTCGGCTTTCAGGGCGATCACGGCGTCCCAGTCGACTTCGGCGTCGGCGGTCGCCGCCGGCAGCACGTGCCACTGCGAGAGGAATACCGACTCGGGACGGCCGGCGGCCGCCGGCAGGGCCTGCCAGATTTCCTCGGCCGTGAACGACAGGATCGGCGCCAGCCAGCGCACCATCGACTCGGCGATGTGCCACAGCGCCGTCTGTGCCGAGCGCCGCGCCGGGCCGCCTGCCGGCGTCGTGTAGAGACGATCCTTGATGACGTCGAGGTAGAAGGCGCCGAGGTCAACGACGCAGAAGTTGTGCATCGTCTGGTAGATCACATGGAACTCGTAGCTGCGGTACGCGGCGACGATCTGCTGCTGCACCGCGTGGGCGCGGGCGATCGCCCAGCGATCCAGCGCGACCAGCTCGGCGGCCGGCAGCGCGTGCTCGTCGGGCACGAAGCCGGCGAGGTTGCCGAGCAGGAAGCGCACCGTGTTGCGCATGCGCCGGTAAGAGTCGGCCATCCGCTTCAGGATCTCGTCGGAGACCGCGATCTCGTTCGCGTAGTCGGTGGCCGCGACCCACAGGCGCAACACGTCCGCGCCGAGCGAGCTGATGACCTTCTGCGGCACGATCGTGTTGCCGAGCGACTTCGACATCTTGCGGCCCTTCTCGTCCACGGTGAAGCCGTGGGTGAGAACGCCGCGGTACGGCGCGTGACCGTGCATCGCCACCGACGTCAGCAGCGACGAGTGAAACCAGCCGCGGTGCTGGTCCGAGCCCTCGAGATAGAGATCGGCCGGGAAGCGCAGTTCCGGCATCAGGTGCGGCGTGCACCAGTGCGAGACGCCGGAGTCGACCCAGACGTCCATGACGTCGGTTGACTTCTCGTAGTCCGCGGCCTCCGCGCCGAGCAGTTCCTCGGGCTTGAGGTCGAACCACGCGTCGATGCCGCCCTGCTCGACGCGCGCGGCGACCGCGTCGATGAGCTCGACGGTGCGCGGGTGCAATTCGCCGCTGACACGGTGGATGAAGAACGGGATCGGCACGCCCCAGGTGCGCTGGCGCGAGACGCACCAGTCCGGGCGGCCCTCGATCATGCTGTAGATGCGATTCTCGCCCCAGCCCGGCGTGAAACTCACCTTGCGGATCTCAGCGAGCGACTGCGCGCGCAGGCCCTCCTTCTCCATGCTGATGAACCACTGCGGCGTGGCGCGGAAGATCACCGGTGTCTTGTGCCGCCAGCAGTGCGGGTAGCTGTGGCGGTACGGCGCGTGCGACAGCAGCCGTCCGGCCGCGGCGAGCACCTCCACGACCTTCGGATTGGCCTCGAACACCTGCAGGCCGGCGAACAACGGCGTCGACGCGACGAAGCGGCCGTCGCCACCTACCGGGTTGTCGACCGGCAGGCCATAGCGCTGCCCGACAATGTAGTCGTCGAGACCGTGTCCGGGCGCCGTGTGGACGCAGCCGGTGCCGGCGTCGAGGGTCACGTGGCCGCCGAGGATCACCGGGACCTCGCGGTCGTAGAACGGGTGCCGAAGCCTCAGGCCCTCGAGCGCGCTGCCCTTGAGGCGGGCGATCGCTGCCAGCGTGCCGAAGCCGCCGCGCACGGCGAGTGCCGGCGCGAGCTCGGCAGCGGCGATCAGCGTCTCCGGGCCGTTGGCTCCGTCGGCGCGCAGCAGCGCGTACTCCAAATCCGGGTGGACGGTGACCGCCTGGCTCGCCGGCAGCGTCCACGGCGTCGTGGTCCAGATCACGACGCTCGCCGCCGGCAGGTCGCCGGCGTCGACGCCGGCCCGCCGGCCGAGGTCGGCCGTGTCGACCACCGCGTAGCGGACGTCGATGCTCGGGCTGGTGCGCTCCTCGTACTCGACCTCCGCCTCGGCGAGCGAGGAGCGGCAGTCGAGGCACCAGTGCACGGGCTTGTAGCCCTTGTAGATGTGGCCGCGCGAGTAGATGAGGCCGAAGGCCCGCAGCTGCGCGGCCTCGTAGCCCGGCGCCATCGTCAGGTAGGGCCGCTGCCAGTCGCCCATCACGCCGAGCCGCACGAAGTCGGCGCGCTGCGTCGCGACTTGCTTGCCGGCGTACTCGCGGCACGCCGCGCGAAATGCCTTGGCGTCGAGCTTGCCCCCGACCCGGCCGTGCGTCTTCTCGACCTGGTGTTCGATCGGCAAGCCGTGGCAGTCCCAACCCGGCACGTACGGCGCGTCGTAGCCGTCCAGCGTGCGCGACTTGACGACGATGTCCTTGAGCACCTTATTGACCGCGTGGCCGATGTGAATCGCACCGTTGGCGTACGGCGGACCGTCCGCCAGGATGAAGGTCGGCCGGCCACGGGCCGCGGCGCGCAGCTTCGGGTAGACGTCGCGGCTCTGCCAGAACTCCAGCCAGCGCGGCTCGCGGTTCGCGAGATCCGCCTTCATCGGGAAGTCGGTCTGCGGCAGGTTGATCGTTTGCTTGTAGTCCACTTCGGCTCTCGAATCAGGCGGCGCGGGCCGCAAGGATCTCACGGGCGCGGGCGGCATCGGCGTGCATCTGCACCACCAGCGCGTCGAGCGACGGAAATTTCTCCTCGTCGCGCAGCTTGGCGAGGAAGTCAACCGACAATCGGCGGCCGTAGAGCTCGCCGTCGAAGTCGAAGACATGCACCTCGAGCAGCGTCTCGCCGCCGCCGACGGTCGGCCGGGTGCCGAGCGAGGCCACCGCCGCCGCCGCCGGGCGCCCCTCGATGCCGCGCACCTCGACCGCGAACACGCCCCCGAGCGGCGCCGAGCGGCGGTGCAGCCGCAGATTGGCGGTCGGGTAGCCGAGACGCCGGCCGAGCTGCTGGCCGTAGATGACCCGGCCGCTCATCGCGTACGGCCGGCCGAGCAGGCGCGCGGCGGCGGCCAGGTTGCCGGCACCGAGCGCCTCGCGCACCCGCGTGCTCGACACGCGGGCGCCGTCGGCGGTGACACCCGGCACCGCGACGACCTCGAAGCCGGCGCGGGCGCCGAGTCCGGCGAGCGTCTCGACGGTACCGGCGCGCCGGCAGCCGAAGCGAAAGCCCTCCCCGACCACGACGTGGCGTGCGCCGAGGCCACGGCACAGAGCCTGCTCGACGAAGGCGTCGGGGCTCAGGTGCTGCAGGCGGGCGTCGAAGCGCAGAACCACCAAGCGCTCGACGCCGAGCGCGTCGAGCGCGGCGCATTTCTCGCCGAGCCGCATCAGCCGCGGCGGCGCCGCGGCAGGGTCAAAGTACTCGCGCGGATGCGGCTCGAAGGTCAGCACCGCAAGACACGCGCCGCTCGCTCCGGCGCGCTCGCGTGCCGCCCGCACCAGGGCCTGGTGACCGAGATGCACGCCGTCGAAGTTGCCGATCGCGACCGCCACGCCGCGGCCGTCAGCCTTGCAATTGTTGAGCCCGCGAAAGAGGTGCATGGTGCCTGCGAAGCGGCGCGCCGAAAACCGTTGATTATACGGCCCGCAGATCCCGGTACCGGAGCCCGGCGAGCCACAGCACGGCGCCATACACGGCGCCGCCGCCGGCCACGCATAGGCCGAGGTGCAGAACCCGCGCCGGTGCGCGCCAAGTGGTCCAGTCCGCCCAGCTGCCGCCGGCCCACCACAGGAACGCCGCCATCGCGGCGTTGGCAAGCAGCATCTGCCCGGCCAGCCGCCGCCAGTGCGGCGACGGCACGTAGACGCCGCTGCGCCGGAGGCCGCGATACAGCAGCCAAGTGTTGACGTAGGCGCCGATACCGGTGGCAAGCGCAAGCAGCGCGTGCGGCGCCGGCACGCCGAGACGGCTCGCCGGCAAGGCGACGAGCAGGTTGAAGCTCATCGTGACGATCAGCGAGATCACCCCTGCGCGCACCGCCGGACCGACCACCTGGCGGGCGAAGTAGCCGGGCGCCAGCACCTTGACGAGGCTGAAGCCCATCAGCCCGAGCGCGTAGGCCATCAGGGCGATCGAGGTCATCCAGACGTCGTGCACGTTGAACCGGCCGTAGCCGTAGAGGGTCGCGTTGAGCGGCCCGGCGAGCATGAACAAACCGACCGCCGCCGGTAGCGACACGAGGCAGGTCAGGCGCAGCCCCCAGTCGAGCGTCGCGTTGAAATGCGCCGGCGTGTCCTCGGCATGGTGCGACGCGAGCCGAGGCAGGATCACGGTGGCCAGCGCAATCGAGAACACGCCCATCGGGAACTCGACCAGCCGGTCGGCGTAGTAGTTCCAGGAGATGCTGCCAGTGACGAGGAACGACGCGATCCAGGTGTCGAGCAGAATCGACACCTGCGCGACCGAGGAACCGAAGATGCCGGGCAGCATCAGCCGGCCGACGCGGCGCACGCCCTCGTTGGACCAGGCCCAGCGCGGCCGGGCCAACAGTCCGAGGCGCGCTAGGCCACGGAACTGGGCCACGAGCTGCACGATGCCGGCGACGAACACGCCGATCGCCAGCGCCAGCCCGGGGCGCTCGAAGTGCGGCGCGACGACTGCCGCGAACACGATCATGACGACGTTCAGGATCACCGGGTTGAAGGCCGCGGTGCCGAACTTGCCGTAGCTGTTGAGGACGCCCGCGCCGAGCGCCGTCAGCGAGACGAAGAAGATGTACGGGAACGTCCAGCGCAGCATCTCCACCGCCAGCTCGTGGCGCGTGCCGGCCGGGTCGAAGCCCGGCGCGAACAGGTAGATGACGACCGGTGCGCCGACGACGCCGATCGCGGTCACTGCGAGCAGCAGCAGGCCAAGGGTGCCCGTGACGCCGGCCACCAGCGCCTCGACCTCGGTGTGCTCGCGCTTCAGGCGATACTCGGACACCACCGGCACGAAGGCCTGCGAGAAGGCCCCCTCGGCGGTGATGCGCCGCAGGAAGTTCGGGATCTTGAAGGCAACCAGGAACGCGTCCATCGCCGGGCTCGCGCCGAGCATCGCGGCATAGACGGTCTCGCGCACTACGCCCGTGATGCGCGACACCAGCGTCATCGCGCCCACGATCGAGGTGCTGCGGAGAAAGCCGCCCTTCATCAGGCTGAGATCGAGGGGTTCATCGGCCGGGCACTATACCGGGCCGGCCCGGCCCCGGCCCGGGGCACTCGCCGATAGAATTGACAGAAATTGCACGAATCAGCAAAATAGCGGGCTCAGTTTCGAGTCCTTTCCGAGGTCCGGTCCCTTGGCCAACATCAAGTCCGCACAGAAGCGCGCCCGCCAAGGCGTCGTCCGCCGCGCGCACAATATGACGCTGCGTTCCAAGATGCGCTCCGCCATCAAGAAGGCGCGTGCCGCGATCGCCGCGGGCGAGAAGGCCGGCGCCCAGGCCGCCGTGAAGGCCGCCGTGCCGGTCATCGACTCGATGGTCAACAAGGGCATCATTCATCGCAGCACGGCTGCCCGCCACAAGAGCCGCCTGTCGGCGCTCGTCAAGGCGCTCAAGTAACACTGCCGCAGCCTCCCCCCGGGGAGGCCGGATGCGCAACGGGCCGGTCCTTGACCGGCCCGTTGCGTTTCAGCCCGGCGGATCGTCCGCCACCGGCGGCGCGAGCTCCTCGACCCGGCGCATCAGCGCCTCGACGAGCTCCCGCGTCCCGGGGCCGGTCGCCGCCGAGATCCGGAACGTCGGGCCCTTGAAGCGAAGCCGCCGCACGATGTCCTTGCAGCGTGCCTCGGCCTCGGCCGGCGGCAACAGGTCGATCTTGTTGAGCACCAGCCAGCGCTCGCGCTTCCCGAGTTCGGCGCTGAACTTCTTGAGCTCGCCGATGATCGCGCGCGCGTCCTTGACCGGATCGGCGTCCGGGTCCGGCGGTAGGATGTCGACCAGGTGCAGCAGCACCCGCGTGCGCTGCAGGTGCTTGAGAAACCGGATGCCGAGGCCAGCGCCGTCGGCGGCACCCTCGATCAGGCCGGGGATATCGGCCATCACGAAGCTGCGGCCCATGCCGACGCTGACGACGCCGAGGTTCGGATAGAGCGTCGTGAACGGATAGTCGGCCACCTTCGGACGGGCCGCGGACACCGCGCGGATCAGCGTCGACTTGCCGGCGTTCGGCAGGCCGAGCAGGCCCACGTCCGCGATCACGCGCATCTCGAGCCGCAGCACCCGCTTCTCGCCGGGCAGCCCCGGCATGAACTTGCGCGGCGCGCGGTTGGTGCTCGACTTGAAGCGGGTGTTGCCCCAGCCGCCCTTGCCGCCGCGCGCCACCAGCACCGTGTGGCCGGCCTGCAGCAGGTCGCCGAGCTGCTCCTGCGTCTCGTCGTCGAGCACCGTGGTGCCGACCGGCACCAACACGACCAGATCCTCGCCGCCGGCGCCGGTGCAGTCGTTGCTGCTGCCGGCGGTGCCGTGCTGCGCCTTGAAGGTGCGCTGGATGCGAAAGTCGGCGAGCGTGTTGATGCCGTGCTGTGCGCGCAGGTAGACGCTGCCGCCCAGGCCGCCGTCGCCGCCGTCCGGGCCGCCGAAGGGCACGAACTTCTCGCGGCGGAAGCTGGCGCAACCGCGGCCGCCGTGGCCGGCCTGGACCCGTACGAGGGCTTCGTCGACGAATTTCATGGTGGCAGTCTAGCGCCGTCCGCGCGACGGAGCCGGCTCCAACTCCGACGGCCGGCCGTGTGCGGGCTACAGCGCAAGATGGAGGAACTGATTGAAGGCGCTCTTGACATAGTCCCCGAAGGCGGCGCCGTCGACGAAGCCGCGCCGCCGGTAGAGCACGAGCGCCGGCTCGAACGCGGCGCCGCTGCCGGTCTCGAGGCTGAGCCGCTTGAGTCCGCGGCGCCGCGCCTCGCCGATCACCTGCTCGAGCAACGTGGCCGCGACCCCTCGGCGCAGGTAGGCCGGGTGGGTGCGCATCGACTTGAGCTCGCCGTCACCGTCACCGAGTTCCTTCAGCGCGCAAATGCCGGCGGCCGCATCGCCAATCCAGGCGGTCCAGACGGTGACCTCCGGCGACCGCAGGCCGCTCTCACCCAGCGCAAAGACGTGGCCGGGCGGCGAGTGGGCGTGCATCCCCGCCAGGTGCAGAGCCAGCAGCGCACGGCTGGCCGCACTGCTGAGGTCATCCTGGCGGATCGTGATCATCGCCGCTGCCTTCCCCGGCGCCGCCGGCGGCGGCCCCAAAACGAAAAACCCCGGCGCTGGGCCGGGGTTCCTCGGCCGCAGGCGCCGGCCTGTCAGTCCGAGACGACGCTGACGAAGGTGCGCTGCTCGGCACCCTTCTTGGCGAAGGCGACCTTGCCGGTCACCAGCGCGAACAGCGTGTGGTCGGTGCCGACGCCGACGTTGCGGCCGGGCTTGTAGAGCGTGCCGCGCTGACGGACCAGGATGTTGCCGGCCAGCACCTGCTCGCCGCCGAAGCGCTTGACGCCCAGGCGCTTCGAGTGGGAATCGCGGCCGTTCTTGGTACTGCCGCCTGCCTTTTTATGTGCCATGGGGAGTGAACTCCAGTGCTCGTGGGACGCGGCTTAGCCGCTGATCCCGGTGACTTTGACTTCGGTGTACGACTGGCGGTGCGTCCCCTGCCGCATGTAGTGCTTGCGGCGACGGAACTTGACGATCGTCACCTTCGGGGCGCGCCCGTGGGACTGGACCGTCGCCGTGACCTTGGCGCCGGCGAGATAGGGCTTGCCGAGCTTGATGTTGTCGCCCTGCGCGAGCAGCAGCACGTCGCTGAACTCGACTGTGGCACCGGCGTCGGCCGGGAGCTTCTCGATGCGAAGGACCGAGCCCTCGCTGACGCGGTACTGCTTACCGCCGGTTTGGATGACCGCGAACATGTTCAGATGCACCTCGAAACGGGGATCCTCGGGATCCCGGGCAACCGGCGCTGAGGCCGGTCGACGGAACCGCGAATTCTAATGAGGGCGCGGGGTTGCGTCAAACCCGGTTGCCGGGCGGCCGGCAAGCCCTGTTTGGCCGTCATCCGGATTGCCGGTAGGATGCCGGGCCCTATGGCGGCCGAACAACCGACTCTGCTCGAGGGCCTGCGTGGCAGCGTCGCCGCGGACCTGGTCGCCGTCGACGCGACCATCCGTCGCGAGCTCGCGAGCGATGTAGCGCTCGTCAATCAGGTCTCCGAATACATCATCGGGGCCGGCGGCAAGCGCTTGCGCCCGTTGCTGGTGCTGCTCGCCGCGCGCGCCGCCGGCGCCCCGCCGCTCGGGCCGCAGGTCATGGCGGCGGTCGTGATCGAATTCATCCACACCGCGACGCTGCTGCACGACGACGTGGTCGACGGCTCGCACCAGCGGCGCGGCCGCGATACCGCCAACGAGGTCTGGGGCAACTCGGCGAGCGTGCTGGTCGGGGATTTCCTGTACTCGCGCGCCTTTCAGATGATGGTGCGGCTGAGCAGCCTGCGGGTCATGGAGATCATGGCCGACGCGACCAATGTGATCGCCGAGGGCGAGGTCCTGCAGCTGATGAACGCGCACGACCCGGAGACCTCCGAAAGCCGGTATCTCGAGGTCATCTACCGCAAGACGGCGCGGCTGTTCGAGTCCGGTGCGCAAATCGCGGCAGTGCTGGCCGGCGCCACTCCGGCAGTCGAGCAGGCGCTCGCGAGCTACGGCCGCCACCTCGGCAATGCCTTCCAGCTGGTCGACGACGCGCTGGACTATCGCGGCAGCCCGGCCGAACGCGGCAAGAACGTCGGCGACGACCTCGCCGAGGGCAAGCCGACGCTGCCGGTCATCCATGCGCTGCGCGCTGGCTCCGCGGAGCAACAGGCGCTCCTGCGGCGCGCGATCGAGAGCGGTGGCCTTGACGACCTGCCGGCGGTGCTCAAAGCGATTGAATCGGCCGGAGGGCTTGAGTACACTGCCCGACTCGCTCAAGGCGAGGCCGATCAAGCTCTTGCGGCGCTGGAACCTCTCCCCGAGTCGGTTCACGGCGAAGCGCTCAGGCAGCTGGCGGGATTTGCGATCAGTCGCTCGTACTGACCAAAGCCCGCGGATCGCGGCACGCGACGGGGTGTAGCTCAGCCTGGTAGAGCGCTACGTTCGGGACGTATAGGTCGCAGGTTCAAATCCTGTCACCCCGACCATCTTTAGACCGGCCGCTGAGTGCCACTCAGCCGCGGCGGCCCCGTTCGGCCGGTCGCCGCGCCAAGCTCACAGTAGGCGTCACTGCTCGCTCGCCACGGCGTGCGGCATCTGCAGCTGGCGAGCCGCGCACGACGCGATCGCGACTCAGGTCCGGATCGGCCGCGGGCGCACGGTGTTGCCGACGTAGTGCCACTTGCGGGCCTCCCGCCGCAAGGCCTCCACCAGCGAGATCTCTTTGACGTCGTCGTGGCGCATATCGCGGATCCGCCCGGCGTTCAGGTCGATCGCGTACGCGACGCGGCCAATCACCGACGCGTCAACGGCCTGCACCGCATCGCCTGCCGGGCGTCCGTAGCGCTTGGTCGCGACGTTGGTGCCGCACTTCTCGATGATCCGGCGTGCCAGCAGGCAGTCGGTCGGCGACGTGCGGTCGTCCTTGGCGAGCATGACGATCTCGCCGGTCTTCATCTTTATCCAGCGGCACGGCCTGGATGATCGCCACCTCTGCCGGCGCGGGCGAATCGTCGCTCGCAGGCGCGGCGCCGACGAAGCCGAGACCGCCACCGGCGGCCCTCGCCAGGACTAGCGCAATCCGCATCGGCTCCGACAACTCCGCCGCCGGCGTCGCCGCCGCTTCGGCCACCTCGCCGGGCGCGGCCAGTAGCGGCCCGGCGGCGAGCAGCAGGCCGCTGAGCAGCATCGCGGCGCGCGGCCAGGCTTCGTGTCGGCTCGCAGCGCGCCGGCCGGAGGGCGCAAGGCACGAGGACCGGGCCGATCCGAATGTTGCTTCCGGCGTCGTGCGTGACTCCGTCCGGCAGGCAGAGGACATCGCCGGCGGCGCCGGTCCCACACCATTCGACGACCGGTGCTCGACGTTCTTGAGGCGGCGCCGCGCGCACTGCGCGATGGCCGCACTTTATCGCCGCACACGATTCGACATTGCGGCGCACTGCCCATCCCGCGAGGGATCGACTAGGGGAGCACGGCCACCGGCACGCCGGCGCTGCCGCCTGCGACCGGACTTGCGTCGCAGCACGGACGGCCGCGCGGCCGGGGCGTCCGGCCGCCGGCGCCGGCTGTGCTAAGGTCCCGGTGAATCGAGCCTTCGAGCGATGCGACACGGCACCGATCGCGCTCGGAGCGTCCGGCGCGCAGGAGCGCCTCCGGTCGCTCGGGTTGCTCGATCCCCGGGCCGGCCGCTGTGTGCCGCCCAACGACGCACGGATCCGACGACCGCACCGATGGCGACCCTGATTCCATCGCGAACCGACCCGGCGGCCTGGGTGGAGGCCGCAGCCGCAAGTCGTGGCGATCGGCCGTTTCTGCTGACATCGAGCGGCCGACGGCTGAGCTACCTGGACCTCGAACGCGAATCGCGCCGCTACGCCGCGACGCTCGCGGCGCTCGGCGTCGGCGTCGGCGATCGGGTCGCCATTCAGGTCGACAAATCGGTCGAGGCGCTGGTGCTGTACGTCGCCTGCCTGCGGCTCGGCGCGGTGCTGCTGCCGCTCAATACCGCCTACACGCCGCGCGAACTCGAATACTTCCTAACCGATGCGCGTCCGCTGCTTGCCGTCGTGCGCCCGGCGGACCAGGCCGCGCTCGCGCCGCTCGCCCGCGCCGCGGGTTGCCGCCACGTTGAGTCGCTCGGCACGGCCGGAGACGGCTCGCTGCTCGCGCGCAACGCCGCCGCCGCCGGCGCCGGCGCCGAATTCGGCCTGCCGACGGGCCTGCCGGCCGAGACGCTCGCCGCCCTCCTGTATACGTCGGGCACGACCGGTCGCTCGAAAGGCGCGATGCTGACGCGCGGCAATCTCGCCTCGAACGCCGCCGCGCTCGTGGACTGCTGGGCCTTCACGGAGCGAGACGTGCTGCTGCATGCGCTGCCGCTCTTTCACGTGCATGGCCTGTTCATTTCGATGAACACGGTGCTCGCATCCGGTGCGAGCGCGCTACTGCTCGAGCGCTTCGACACGGCCGAGGTGCTGGCGCGACTGCCGTCGGTGAGCGTGCTGATGGGCGTGCCGACCTTCTACACGCGGCTGCTCGCCGAACCCGGTCTGAGTCGCGAGACGACCGGCGCGGTCCGGCTGTTCGTCTCCGGCTCCGCGCCGTTGCTCGCCGAGACCCAGCGCGAGTTCGCGGCGCGCACGGGCCACACGATTCTCGAGCGCTATGGAATGACGGAGACGCTGGTCAACGCCTCGAACCCGTACGTCGGGCTCCGGCTCCCGGGCTCGGTCGGGCCGGCGCTGGCGGGAACCGAGATCCGCGTCACCGGCGCCGGCTCGGGCGAGTCCGCCACCGCCGCGGTCGGCATGCTCGAGGTCCGCGGACCCAACGTCTGCAGCGGCTACTGGAACGATCCGATCAAGACCGCCGAGGCGTTCACGGCGGACCGCTTCTTCATCACCGGTGACCTCGGCCGGATCGACGCCGACGGCTACGTCCACATCGTCGGTCGCGCTAAGGACCTCGTGATCAGCGGCGGCTACAACGTCTATCCGAAGGAAGTGGAGGCCGAGCTTGACGCACTGCCTGGCGTGGTCGAGAGCGCCGTCATTGGCCTGCCGCACCCAGACCTAGGCGAGGGAGTCACGGCGGTCGTCGTCAGAGCCGCCGGCGCGACGCTGACCGAGGCCGACGCGGTGGCGGCGCTGCAGGCCTGCCTGGCGCGCTACAAGGTGCCGCGCCGCGTGCTGTTCGTCGCCGAATTGCCGCGCAACTCGATGGGCAAGGTGCAGAAGGCGCTGCTGCGGCAGACGCACGCCGCGCTGTACGCGCCGCGCTGAACGCCGATGTTTGGGTCCCGGCGGCGCGCCGGCTCTGTGGTAACCTCGCGCCGATCCGAGTTTCTTGGTCACGTTGCGGCTGACCGCAGCACTGCGCCGCCGCATGCGGCGCCGGCCCGGCCTGCCTCCCCGACCGCCGCCTCGCGCCGCAGCGATCCGTCGCCTCGGCCGCGGCGACGCGCGTGGCGGGCGCCCGCGGTCACCGCCAACGTGTGCGAACGGTCTCCGGGAGCCCCGCGCGGGTCGATACGAGTCATGACGTCCTCATCTGTGCCGCCTGCCGGCGTCGCCTCGCCTGCCCTGCGTCCCGAGCTCTGGCTCGGCCTCGACACCGGCGGCACGTTCACCGACGCGGTCCTGCTCGATGGCGAGCGGCGTGTCGTCGCGAGCGCCAAGTCGCTGACCACGCACTGGGATCTCGCCGTCGGTCTCGGCGGCGCGATCCGCGCCGTGCTCGCGGCGCTGCCGGCCGGCGCGCGCCGCGAGGACGTGACGCTGGTGTCTGTATCGACGACGCTCGCGACCAACGCGGTCGTCGAGAACCGTTTCAGCCCGGTCTGCACGATCCTCATCGGATTCGACGAGCCGATGCTCGAGCGCTCCGGTCTGGCGCGTGAGGGCAGCGGCTTCGTGGCGCGCATCCGCGGCGGCCACGACGCGACCGGCGACGAATTCGAAGCGCTCGACGAGGACGGCCTCGCCGCGGCGGTGCGCGAATTCGAGGCTCGCGTCGAGGGCTTCGCCGTCGCCGCGCGCTTCTCGGTCCGCAATCCCGCCCACGAGCTGCGCGTGCGGCAGCGGATCCGGACGCTGTCGCGCAAGCCCGTGACCTGCGCGCACGAGCTGAGCTCGAAGCTCGACGCGCCGCGCCGGGCACTGACGGCGGCCCTGAACGCGCGCCTGACGCCACAGATCCGCCACCTGATCGAGGCCCTCGGCAGCGTGCTCGAGGCCGAATCGGTCGACGCGCCGCTGATGATCGTCAAGGGCGACGGCTCGCTGATGAAGGCCGAGGTCGCGCTCGAGTATCCGGTCGAGACCATCCTCTCCGGCCCGGCGGCCAGCGTCGTCGGCGCGGGCTTTCTGACCGGCCTCAAGGACTTCGTCGTCTCCGACATGGGCGGCACGACCACCGACGTCGCCGTCGTCAACGGCGGGCGCCCGGTGATCAACGCCGAAGGCGCGCTGGTCGGCGGCTGGCGCACGATGGTCCAGGCGGTCGACATGCGCACCATCGGCCTCGGTGGCGACAGCGAGGTGCACATCGATCGCGACCTGCGTCTGCGCGTCGGGCCGCGCAAATCCATGCCGCTCAGCCTGCTGGGCCACCAGGTGCCGGACGTGATCGCCGACCTGCGCGTGCTCGCGACGCTGGAACGGCTGCCCGAGTTCGCGACGCACTTCGCGTTCCGCAATCCCGGCCGCGAGCCGCCGGCACACCTGACGGCGCTCGAACGCCGCGTTTGGGACGCGCTCGGCCCGGAGCCGAGACGCGCCTCGGTGCTGGTGCGCAACGCCGCCGGCCTCGATGCGCTGCGACGGCTGGCCGATGCCGGACTCGCCACGCTCGCCTCGTTCACCCCCAGCGACGCGATGCACGTGCTCGGCCGTCAGCACGGCTGGAGTGTTGAGGCCGCGCAGCTCGGCGCGCAGCTGCTCGCGATCGACGAGCGCAACGCGCGCGGCGCCAGGATGGCGGCGACGCCGCTCGAGATCTGCGAACGCACCGCGGAGCACGTGATTCAGGAGTCCGCGCGGATCGTGCTCGCGACCGCGCTCGCGCACGACCCGGGCCTCGAGGCGCGCGCCGGCCGCTGGGGACCGCTCGGCGACCGGCTGATGGCGGACGTCGTCGCCGGCCGCCCGTTCTCGGGCCTGGTGCGGGCCGGCTTCAGCCTCGCCTCGCCGCTGGTCGCGATCGGCGCCCCGGTCGGCGCCTACTACCCCGAAGTCGCCCGCCGGCTCGGCGCGCCGCTGTCGATCCCGGAGCACGCCGCGGTCTGCAACGCGGTCGGCGCCGTCGCCGGCGTCGTGTCGCAGACCGTTGACGTGCTCGTCAACCAGCCGACCTTCAAGGTGTTTCGCGTCCACGATCCGTCCGGCACCCGCGACTACGAGGAACCGGAACCGGCGATCGAGCACGCCCGACGGCTGTCGCAGGAACTCGCGCTCGCCGCGGCGCTGCGCGCCGGGGCGCTCGACCCGCACGTCGAGACCACGGTGACCGAAAGGCGCGCGCAGGTGGGCATGACCGTGGACTACCTCGCCGAGGCGGTCGCCCGCTCGACCGCGACCGGGCGACCGTTCGCCGGTCACCTGCACGCCGGCGCGACGCCGGCCGGCTGAGGCGCAGGCATACTGCGCCCATGAGCTGGCCGCGGCTGGCGGCGTGGAGCGCGCTGATGTCGCAGGTGACGATGGCCGGCGCACGCCCGGACGAGGCCGGCAGCTCCTTCGCGGCCGAGCCGGACGTCGTGATCCTCGGCGCCGGCATGTCCGGCATCTGCATGGCGATCGAGCTCAAGCGCGCCGGACTCAACTCCTTCGTCGTGCTCGAGCAGTCGGCGGGGGTCGGCGGCACGTGGTGGGACAACGCCTATCCGGGCGCGCAATGTGACGTCCCGTCCCACCTCTACAGCTTCTCGTTCGAGCTGAAGTCGGACTGGACCCGCGTCTTCGCCCCGAGCCACGAGATCCAGAGCTACGTCGAGCACTGCGTGCGTCGCTACGCGCTCGCCTCGCACTTGCGGCTCGGCGCCGAAGTGATCGCCGCCGCCTGGGACGAGCCGGCCGCGCGCTGGCGCGTGACGACCAGGCAGGGGCAGGTGCTGCGGCCGCGGGTGTTCGTGCTCAGCCTCGGGCCGCTCAACCATCCGCGCCTGCCGGCCGGCGTCGAGGCTTTCCGCGGCGAAGTCATGCACACAGCGCGCTGGAACCAACGCTACGATTTTCGCGGCAAGCGGGTCGCGGTGCTGGGCAGCGCCGCGAGCGCGGTGCAGGTCGTGCCGGCGCTGGCCGAGCAGGCCTCACAGCTGACCGTGTTCCAGCGCACACCGTCCTGGATCGTCGCGCGCCCGGACCGGCTCTACGGGCGCCTCGAGCGGCGCCTGTTTCGGATCCCGCTGGTCGCGCGCGCCTATCGGGCGTGGCTCTACTGGCGGTTCGAGGCGAATTTCGCGGCGTTCAAGGGCCGCGGCATCATGTACCGGCTGCTGACGCACATGGCCGCGAAGCATCTGAACGAGCAGGTACGGGACCCGGCCCTGCGCGACGCGTTGCGGCCCCGCTACCCGATGGGGTGCAAGCGCATCCTCATCAGCAACGACTTCTACCCGGCGCTGCAGCGGAGCAACGTCGAGTTGGTCGCGCAGCCGGCCTCGGCGTTCACCGCCTCGGGTGTGGTCGCGGCCGACGGCACGGTGCGCGAGGTCGACGCGCTCGTCTGCGCCACCGGCTTCGAGACCGTCGAGCCGCTCGCCCACCTCGACGTGCGCGGCAGCGGTGGCCGCGCGCTCGCCGCGGCGTGGCGCGATGGTCCCGAGGCCTACCACGGCATCACCGTGGCAGGCTTTCCGAATCTGTTCCTGCTGCTCGGGCCCAACACCGGCACCGGGCACACCTCCGTGCTGATCCCGATCGAGGCGCAGGCGCGCTACGTGCTCGCCTGCCTCGGTGAGCTGCGTCGCCGCGGCGCGCGCTCGATGGACGTGCGCGCCGACGTTCTACGCGAGCACAACGCCGAGCTGCAGCGCCGGCTGGCCGCGACCGTGTGGGCGTCGCCGGCGTGCACCAGCTGGTACAAGATGAACTCGGGCAAGATCCTCGCGACCTATCCCGGCTACATCACGCGCTACGTGCGCGAGACGCGCCAGCCGCGCTACGGCGACTTCGTCTTCGAGCCGGACGCCGCTGCCGCCGCAGGTTAAGCTGCGCGCGTTCCGTCTGCAGACACCGCCCGAGGCCGAGACCCATGTCCTGGATCGTCGTCGCAGTCGCGATCGCCGCCGTGCCGGCGGTGGTCGGCGCCCTCGAGTTTCTCGCGCCCGCGTGGATGGCGCGCCGCTGGCTTGCACTCGAGCGCCGGCGCGCCGGGCTGCGGCTGCGTTGTGCACAGGTCCCGGGATTCTCGATGCCGTACCTCGACGGCGGACAGGGTGAACCGCTCGTGCTGGTGCACGGCTTCGGCGCGGACAAGGACAATTTCACGCGGATCGCGCGCCTGCTGACGCCGCGCTTGCGGGTGATCGCGCCAGACCTGCCGGGCTTCGGCGAGGCCACCCGCGAGCCGGCCGCCCGCTACCACATTGACGCGCAGGTCGAGCGACTGCGCGCCTTCATCGACCAGCTCGGGCTCGGCGCGGTGCACCTCGGCGGCAGCTCGATGGGCGGATTCATCGCTGCGCAATTCGCCGCAACCCACCCTGACGCGGTGCGAAGCCTGTGGCTGCTCGACGCCGCGGGTGCCGCGATGGCGCGCGACACCGAGCTCATCAACCGCTACGTCGCCACTGGCGAGATGCCGCTGCTGGTGCGTCGCGCGGCCGACTACGGCGCACTGCTCGCCGCCGTGACCTACCGAAGACCGCTGCTGCCGCACTCACTGCGCCTGGCACTCGGCCGCCGCGCTGCGGCGGACTACGCGCTCCACAGCCGAATATTCCGCGAGATCGGCGTCGAGTCGCCGCCGCTCGACGAGCGTTACGCGGCGATCCGCGCGCCGACGCTGATCGTCTGGGGCCGCGAGGACCGGATCCTCAACCCGGCCGCCGGCGAGTTCATGCGGGCACGCGTACCGCGCTCGCGGCTCCGGTTGATGGATGCCACCGGGCACCTGCCGATGATCGAACGACCCGCCGCGACGGCGGCGGACCTGCTGGCGTTCCTGGCGGATCCACCGTAGGGCTCGTTCCGGGCCGGCCTGCGGCAACCCCGGACGATGTGCCCGGCGGATTGGGCGATAGTGGCCTTATCTCCCCGGAGCCACCGGAGTTGCCATCATGACCACCACCATCGACGCTCTGCGAGCGAGCCCGCTCGCGGCCGAACTCACGCCGGCCGAGACCCAGGTGCTCGCCGCCTTGGTGCGGGTCCGCGCGCTGAAGGATGCCGAGGTGTTGTTGCCGGAGGGCGCGCGCGATGGTCACCTTCACGTGGTCGTCAGCGGCCGCATCCACGTCATGAAGGAAGGCCCCCACGGACGCACCCTGCTGCACACCGTCGAGCCCGGCGACCTGGTCGGCGAGCTGTCGTTCATGGACGACGAGCCGCGCTACGCGGCCCTGGTCGCGTCCGGTGTCTGCGAGGTGCTGGTGCTCGACCGGCGCGACTTCGAAACGCTGGTCGAGACCGAGCCGCGCGTCGTCTACAAGGTGATGCGCGCGGTGATGCGCGTCGCTCACAAGGTGCAGCGCCGCCTCAGCCTGCAGATGCGCGACCTCGAGAACTACCTGTACCGGACCGGCGCCAAGTACTGAGCGCGCGACACGCGGCCCGCAGGCCCGCAGTCAACCCTCGGACGCGCCGCCATCCGGCCGGTACTCGAGCAGTTCCCCCGGCTGGCAGTCGAGCGCGGCACAGATCTGCGCGAGCGTCTCGAAGCGCACGCCCTTGACGCGCCCGCTCTTCAGCAGCGACACGTTCGCCTCCGTGATGCCGATGTGCTCCGCCAGTTCCTTGGAGCGCATCTTGCGCCGCGCCAGCATCACGTCGAGTCTGACGACGATCGGCACGGTCAGACGATCTGCCGGTGGTCGGCCGCCATGCGTGCCGCATCGGCCAGCACCGAGCCGGTGACGAGGATCACGACACTGACGAGCGCGAGCGTGATTTCCTCGCTGCCGAGGCCGAAGCCGAGCGCCCGCTCGCCGGCCGGGTTCGCGAGCGTAACGATCAGCAGCGTCGCGGAGTTCACCAGCGGAATCAGCGCCGCGTAGAGCAGCAGCGCCTTGCCGAAGCGGCGCAGCAGCGCGCCGGTCTCGATCTCGAACACCTCGCCTGCCGCGAAGCGCAGCAGCAGCGCGCGCGCCGACCACAGCGCAAACGCCAGAATCGCCACGTGCAGCAGGTTGACGCCGCAGCCGGCGAGCCGGACCAGCGGCGTCACCGTGATCAGGCCGAGGTAGTGGCCCATCGAACTGCGCAGGCGCTCGTCGTTCTCAGAAGGCATCAGCCAGGAGTAGGCCGTGAAGCTGAGGAACGCGGCCGCCGCGACCGGCGTGACGGCGGCGGCGACACGACACAGGCGGGCGCTGACCCTCGGGATGACATCGGCGGCGGCATTCATGCGCAACTCCTCATGACGATTAATTATTGTTTCACAATAATTATTTGTCGTCAAATGATTAGTGAAGCGCAGACAATCTGACGCCGGGCACACGGTGGAGCTAGCGAGGCGGCACCTCGGCCGCCAGCACCTGCGGCAGCAGCACGAACCGGAAGCCTTTCGCCTCGAGGCCGTCGACGATCCGCGGCAAGGCCTCCGCGGTGTGCCAGCCGCGCCCGTTGACGTGGAAGATCAACACGTCGCCGGGACGGGTGCGCGCCAGCGTCTGCGCCACCAGCCGGTCGGCATCGACGCTTGGCGCCGGGTCGCCCTCTGCCCACCGCCAGTGCACGATCCGGTAGCCGAGCCCGCGCACGATCGCGACCGTGCGCTCGTCGGCGTTGCCGCCCGGGAAGCGGAACAGCGTCGGGTGGTGCCCGGTCACGTGCGCGATCATGGCGTCGGCGCGCTCGACCTCCGCGCGCACGCGCGCGTCGTCGAGCAGCCGCATGTCCTGCGGATGGCTCCACGAGTGGTTCTCGATCGCCACGAACGGATGCTGCGCCAGCGCGCGCACCTCCGCGGCGTTATCGCGCGCGAAGCGACCAGCCATGAACACCGTGAACGGGATCCGCCGTCCGACGAGGAACTCGACGATGCCCTGGTCGAGGTGCATGCGCTCCACCGCCTGGCAGGCGTCGAAGCTCAGCGCGACGACGCGCTCGCGGGTCGCGAGTCGCGTCACGATGCCAGGCGGCACGATCTCCGGCGCCGTGGCGGCGGCGGCCGGTGGCCGGCCGATGCTGATACTGAGCAGCATCGCGGCGCCGAGCCGCAGCGCGCTCACGTGGCGCGCCACTCGCTGCGCAGGATCGACATGATGCAGCGGTCGGCGCGCGAACCGTCGGCCATCCGGTAGGCCTGGCGCAGCAGCCCGTCCTCGCGCATGCCGGCGCGCCGGTAGACGTGCCTGGCGCGCTCGTTGTGCGTGAACACGTCGAGCCAGAGTCGCTCGTTCGCCGTCGAGGCGAAAACCCAGTCGATGACTGCGGCGAGGAACGGCTGCCCGAAGCCGCTGCCTGGCTGGGTCACGCAGATGCGCTTGAGCTTGGCCCCCTCATGCGGATCGTTGAGCGGCTGCAGGATCGCGAAGCCCTCAGGCTCGCCAGCCGGCCGGGCGCCGACGAGGTAGCGCGTGTCCGGCCGGGCGAGCGCGGCGGCGTGTTCCTCGTGGCTCCAGCGCGCGGTCAACCGCTCGTAGCCCGGCAGGCGCTCGGTGGCCCAGACGAAGTCGATATCCGCCGCGGTCGCCGCCCGCAACAGCGCGACCCGGTCCGTCGCGGCCCGCGCCACGACTCAGATCCCGGCCTTGCCCAGCAGATCACCGACCTGGCGCAAGGTCGCCGCCACCGCCGGGTGGTCGGCCTCGAAACGCACCGCAAGCGCCTCGATGCCGCCGGCCGTGGCAGGCGCCGCGAGCCCGAGCCGTTCGATGTCAGCGACGACGACGCCGAGCAGGCGGCGCGACTCGCCGTCGAGAGTTGCTGCCCGGGCGAGTTCCTCGTGCAGGCCCTGCAGCAGGGAATTGAGCTGTTCATTGGACATGGACCACTCCCGGAACCGGCGAAGACGCCCGCTGATTCTACGTGATCCCGGGCACTCGCCCGCGGCCGACCCAATGAACAGGGGCGGGCCCAGCGGGCGCCCGCCCCTGCCGAGACCCCGCTCGGAGCCGACCCTCTACTGGATCGCGATCTCGATCGGTTTCGGCATCGCAGCGACCACCTTCGGAATGTGAACCGTCAGCACGCCGTCCGCGCATTCGGCGCGGATCTTCGCGACGTCCACGTTCTCTGGCAGGCTGAAAGTGCGGACGAACTTGCCGTAGAACGTCTCGATCCGATGCACCGTGTCCTTCTTCTCGTCGACGGCGAACTTGCGTTCGCCGCGGATCTTCAATAGACCGTCGACGACGTCGATCTTGACGTCTTCCTTCTTGACCTCCGGCAGCTCGGCCTTGACGAGGAATTCGTCCTTCCTTTCGATGATGTCGGCATTCGGACGCCACTCGGCAGTGATGTCGAGCTTCCGCGGCCATGCGATACGCGGCATGAAATCGCCGCTGAAGAACGGCTCAAACCGATCCAGGTGGCCTTCGAACGCTTTTACAGGGAACAGATCGCGGGCAAGCATGGCATCCTCCTTCGCCCCACCCCCTGCGGCAGTTGTAGCCGCGTCGTCTTGGGTGGACAGCGAAAGCGTGCGCTCACCGAGCGCTCGCCGCCATTGGCACAGTGGCGATATAACTAGGCAATTGCCCGCGCGAAATCGCGAGCGGCGCGACTCGCCGGACGTGGTGAATCAAGCGCTTGCGCGAGGTCGGCGCCCGGCGCTACAAGGCCGCGAAGGCGCGCGCAGTGGCGCTCCAGGCCGGCGCGCGCGCCAGCGCCGCGATGACGTCGTCGGGCGTCGCGACGACTTGCCACATCGACAGATGCCGCTGGTCCATGAAGCGCTCGCGCACCGCGGCGGCCAACAGCTCGAGGAGCGGCGCGAAGTAGTCCCGCGTGTTGACGAGCACGATCGGGCCGAGGAACACGCCGAGGCGCTTCAGCGTGATTGCTTCGAGCAACTCCTCGAGCGTGCCGCAGCCGCCGGGCAACGCGACCACGGCCTCACTGCGCGACAGCATCAGGTGCTTGCGCGTGCGCATGTCCTCGACGACGTGCAGCTCCGTGAGCCCGCCGTGGGAGACCTCGAGGTCGCTGAGCAAGCGCGGCAAGACACCGATCACGCGGCCGCCGCGCGCGAGCGCGCCGTCGGCCAGAGCGCCCATCGAGCCGATCCGGCTGCCGCCGTAGACGACGGGCCGCCCGTCGTCCGCTAGCAGCTCGCCCAGACGTCGCGCCGCGGCGTGGTATTCGGCGTCGCAGCTGCTGCTCGAAGCGCAGTAGACGCACACCGCGCGCGCCAGTCGCTCGCTCATCGCTCGGCCCTGCCACAAAGGACGGGGCGCCATTCTAGCGAATGCCGGCTGCACGGCGCGGCGCATAATGTTGGCATGGGCGACGACTCCCTCCTGCGCGGCGCCTGGCGCGCTTTTGCCGGCCCGCCGCTCTGGCTCGTGGCGTTCACGACCGTCGTGCTCGCGATCGGCGACGCGGGCGGGCTGCTCGGCATCCCGCTGCTGATCATCGGCGCGTCGTGGATCTGGACCTATGCCTACCTGCTGGTCGTGGCGACCGCGCACGGGCTGCCGCTGCCGGTGCTCGCGGTCGAGAACGCCAATCCGTGGCATGAGCCGCGTCCCTTGCTGCAACTCGCGCTGCTGGCGATCGCCGCCAGCCTCGCGTCGTGGTTATCGCAGCACGTCGGCCGGTGGGCAGCCGTGGCGGTCGGCGTCGTGTCGCTGTTCAGCTTCCCCGCCTCGCTCGCGCTGCTCGCCGTCGAGGGTGAGGCGCTGCGCGCGCTGTCGCCGCTGGCCATCGCGCGCGTCGCGACGGGACTCGGCGTGCGCTACCTCGGGCTGCTGGCGCTCGGCGCGGCCTATGGCGCCCTCGCCGCCGCGCTCGACAGGGTACTGCCGCGGATCGTCGTCATCGCGATCGACCAGCTGCTGTTGTGCTCGCTGGCCACGGCGCTCGGCACGGCGCTGTACGCGCGCCGCCACCAGCTCGGACTCGACGCGTGGCACGCGCCGGAACATGCCGCTGCACGCGACGCGCGGCTCGCCGAGCGCGAGCGCGCGGCGCTCGCCGAGGAGCTCTACGGGCTCGTCCGCGCCCGGCATGCGGAGCTCGCCTGGACGCGCGCGAGCGCATGGCTCGCGACCGAGGGGCGGGATCCGGAGGCGACGCGCTGGCTGCGCGACCGGGCGCTCAGCTGGGCCGAGCCGCCCTTCGCCGATCGCCTCACGGAGGAACTCGTCGCGCGCCTGATCGCCCTCGGCCGGCGCGGCGAGGCGCTCGACGAGGTCGAAGCCTGCTGGCGACGCGGCGGCCGCTGCGTCCCGGGCAACTACCGCGACCGTGACGTGCTCGAAGGCGTCGCCCGCGAGCTCAGGCGCGACGCCGCGCTCGAGCGACTGAAGGCCGAGCACAGCGCCGGCGCCGCGGCAGGCTGAGCGCAGCCGCGGGCAATTGCGGCGCCGCCGCGATCCCGTCAGACTTCCCGCATGACACTCAGCGTCCTCGACATCTTCAAGATCGGCATCGGCCCGTCGAGCTCCCACACCATGGGTCCGATGAACGCCGCGCGCCGCTTCGTGCTCGACCTCGTCGACAAGGGCCAGCTCGCGCGCACGACGCAGGTCGGCGTGCAGCTCTACGGGTCGCTGGCGCTGACCGGCCGCGGCCACTGCACCGATCGCGCCGTGCTGCTCGGCCTCGAAGGCCACGCGCCGGAGGGCCTGGACCCCGCGATCGTCGAGCCGACGCTGGAGCGCATCCGCGCGAGCTCGCGACTGCGCCTCGCCGGCACCAAGGAGATCGCCTTCGACGAGCCGATGGACCTGCTGTGGCACCGCGATCAGACGCTGCCAGGCCACTCCAACGGAATGCGTTTCACGGCCTTGGATGCCGCCCGCACCGTGCTCTGCCGCGAGGAGTACTACTCGATCGGCGGCGGGTTTGTCGCGCGCGCCGACGAGCTCGACACGCCGGCCGCAGCGGCCGCGGCGATCCAGGTCCCGTTCCCGTTCGAGTCGGCCGGCGAGCTCCTCGACAAGGCGCGCGCGAGCGGCCTCGACCTGCACGAGCTCGTGCTGGCGAACGAGGCCGCCTACCGGCAGCCGGCGGCGACGCGCGCCGCGCTGCTCAACATCTGGGCGATCATGCAGGCCTGCATCGAGCGCGGCTTCCATGCGCAGGGCCTGCTGCCGGGCGTGCTCAAGTTACGGCGCCGTGCGCCGAAGCTCTATCGGCAGCTGACCGAGACCGGCAGCGCCTCACCGATGGCGGCGATGGACTGGGTCAACGCGTTCGCGCTGGCCGTCAACGAGGAGAACGCCGCGGGCGGCCGCATCGTCACGGCGCCGACCAACGGCGCGGCGGGCATCGTCCCCGCGGTTATGAGCTACTACCGGCGCTTCGAGCCGGGCGGCTCCGACGAGGGCGTGTTGCGTTTCCTGCTGGTCGGCGGTGCGATCGGCATGCTCTATAAGAAGAATGCCTCGATCTCGGGCGCCGAGATGGGCTGCCAGGGCGAAGTCGGCGTCGCCTGCTCGATGGCCGCCGGCGGCATCGTGGCGGCCCTCAACGGCACCAACGAGCAGATCGAGAACGCCGCCGAGATCGGCATGGAGCACAACCTCGGGCTGACCTGCGATCCGATCGCCGGACTCGTGCAGATTCCGTGCATCGAGCGCAATGCGATGGGCGCGGTCAAGGCGATCAACGCCGCGCGGCTCGCGATGCGGGGCGACGGCACGCACAAGGTCACGCTGGACCAGGTCATCGCAACCATGCGCCAGACGGGCGAGGACATGTCGGCGATCTACAAGGAGACCTCGCAGGGAGGTCTCGCGGTCAACGTCCCCGAGTGCTGAGCGCGCAGCGGCCGCTCAGCGCGACGCCGGTCCGCGCAGCCTCGGCACCGGCACCGCCTGCGGACGCGGGCTGGCGGCCAGGTGGCGTCGCCAGCGGATGCTCTGCACCACCCCGGCATACAACAGCCACACCGCGCTCTCGGGCGTCATCACGGGGTGCTGATCAGAGCGGCGTTCAGGCTTCACGGTAACCTCCGGGCTACCGTCCATGGATCGGCCGCCCGGGACCGGGCTTGAGCACGCCGGCGCTCGCTCGCCGAAACCGTGACCGGCTACGCGCCGCGATGCGGCTAGCTAGTCGCCTGCAGCCCCTGCGCGATGCCGGCGATGCTGGCGATCAGCGCGTCCTGCAGGTCGAAGTCCTGGCGATCCGTGGCCCGCCAGCGCCGCAGCAGGTCGATCTGCATCAGGTGCATCGGGTCAACATAGGGATTTCGCAGCTTCATCGCCCGCTGGATGGCCGGCTCGCCGTCGAGCAGTCGTCGCTCGCCCCGCAGTCGCAGCAACCAGTCGCGGGTCCGATCGTACTCGGCGCGCACGGTCACGAAGTGCTGGCGCTGCGCCGGCGCCGCGAGTTCGGCGTACCAGGCCGCAATGTCCATATCCGCGACGGCAAGGCCGAACTCGACCTCGTCGAGCAGCAGACCGAGAAATGACCAGTGGGCGTGCATGCGCTCGAGCACCGCGGCGCCGTGGGTCGCGGCGGCGGCGTCGAGCCCCGACCCGATCCCGAACCAGGCCGGCAGCAGGTGGCGGCTCTGGCTCCAGGCGAAGCCCCACGGCACGGCGCGCAGCGCTTCGAGTCCCGAGCGACCGCCCCGCGTCGCCGGGCGCGAGCCGATCTGCATCCGCTCGATGACGTCGATCGGCGTGGCGTCGCGGAAGTACTGGTGAAAGCCCTCGGACTCGTGCACCAGCCCGCGGTAGGCCGTTCGGCTCGCGGCCGCCAGCGTGTCGAACGCCGCGACGAACACCGGCTCAGGCGCCGGGCGGTCCGGTCGCCCGGCGAGCACCTGCATCGCGCCGCCGAGCGACTGCTCGAGGCTGCGCATCGCGATCGGACGCAGCGCATAGCTCTGGTTGATGACCTCACCCTGCTCGGTGACCCGCAGCACTCCCTGGAAGCTGCCGGGCGGTGCGCTCTTGAGGATCGTCTCGATGCGGTTGGTGCCCCGCCCGGTCGCGCTGCCGCGACCGTGGAACACGGTGAGCACGACGCCGGCATCCGCGGCTGCCGCGGCGAGCGTCTCCTGGGCACGGTGCAACGCCCATCGGGAGGCAGCGAAGCCGCTCTCCTTGTTGCTATCGGCATAGCCGATCATCACCGCCTGGCGGTCGCCGCGCGCCGCCACGTGGCGGCGGTAGATCGGTTCGGCGAGCAGCGTGCGCAGCGTCGCGCCGCAGCCGTCAAGCGCATCGACCGACTCGAACAGCGGCGCGACGTCGAGCGGCACCTCGCCGACGCGTTTGTCGACCATCTCGGCCCAACGCGCCAGCAACAGCACGGCGAGCACATCGTCCGGGCCGTTGGTGCCGCTGACGACGTAGTCGCCGATCGCCTCGCGGCCGTGCCGGTGCCGTCCGTGCATCAGCTGCTCGAAGACGGCGAGCGTGCGCCGGCCGACGGCATCGAGCGGATGCGAAGGGCCTTCATCGCGCTCCAGCGCGAGCCGCACGCGCTCGAGCCGCTCGGCGGCCGAGCGGGCGGCGAACTCCGCTTCGCCGAGTCCCTGCCCGACCACCGCGCGGTGCACGTCGGCGTGCTGGCGCACGTCCAGCGTCGCGAGGTGGAAGCCGAACGTGCCGACCCGGCGCAGCAGGCGTTCGACGTGGAACAGGCCGGCGCGCGCGCCCTTGTTGGTGGCCAGGCTCTCGGCCATGACCTGCACGTCGGCGAGGAACTGGCCGGCGTTTTCGTAGTGATTCGGCCGTCCGTCGTAGGTATTGCGCAGGCGCGCGGCGAGCTGTGCGCAGAACTGCCGGTAGGGCATCCGGTCGTGCCGCGCCGGCGCACCCTGCTGCGCCGCTGGCATCAGCGTCGCGTAGTCGTCGATGCGCGATTGCAGTGCCTTGGACACGCCGACCCGGCTCGCGCTCTGCGACAGCCGCTCGCCCAGCCGCTGCACCTCGATGAAGTAGGCATTGACGATCACCAGCTGCTGGCGCTGCAAGGTCTCGCGAATGGTCTTGGCATGCACGTCCGGCGCGCCGTCCATGTCGCCGCCGACCCACGATCCGAAGCGCAGCACGCGCGGCAGCTCACGCGCCGTCAGCGTCGCGCCGCAGCTCTTCTCGATCGACGCCGCCAGCTCTTCGTAGAAGCCGGGAAGGATGCGGTAGAGGATCTCGGCGAGGAAGAACAACACGTGCTCGCGCTCGTCGGCGACGGTCAGCCGCTCGCGCGGGTGTTCCTCGGTCTGCCAGCCGGAAGTGAGCTCGGTCCGGATCTGCTCCCAGGTCGCGCGCCGTTCACTCGGCGTGATCGACGGGTCAAGTCGATCGAGCAGCAGTTCGGCGATCTGCTGCTGCTTGCGCAGGATCGTGCGCCGCGTCGATTCGGTCGGATGGGCGGTGAACACCGGGTAGATGCAGACCCTCGACAGCAGTCCGCGCACGTCGGCGAGCGTGCAGCCGTCCTTGACGAGGCGCGTCAGCGCGTCGTCCAGGCCGCCCGGCTGCGGCTGCGCCGAGTTGTTGAGGTATTCGCGCCGCCGCCGGATGCGGTGCACTTTCTCGGCGAGGTTGACGACGTGGAACCAGGTTGAAAAGGCGCGCACCAGGTCGCGCGCCTCGCGCGGATCGCGGTCGCGGGTGCGGGCGAGCAGCTCCGCCTCGCCACCCTCAACGCCTTCGCGGCGCTGGATCGCCGCGACCCGATCGCCCTCGACGAGGTCGAACCGTTCCCGGCCGCACTGCTCGAGCAGGATCTCGCCGACCAGCGCCCCGAGGGCATGCACGTCCTCGCGCAGCGGCGCGTCCTTGGCGGGGAATTGGATGTTCTGGCGGTACATCGCGGGGGCGGCAGGGCGGTCGCTTCGGGGGTCTAGCCTGATGATATCAGGCAGCCTTGCCGAGCATGTTGCGAGCCTGCAACAGGTCTGGCGGACGTGGCGCAAAACGACCTGAAACATGGGGCGCCGCTGGGTATTCGGCACCGTCGGGAAGCGCCGCCGAAGCCGTCGCTTGAGCTGACAGTCGCGTTGCAGCTACAGGAAAGCCGGTGCTATCCTCGAAACCAGGTTGTATACAATCCAGCCGACATGCCAGGGAGGCCGCGGGGGCGGCCGACTACGACATGCGCCGATCGGTCCCCGACAGAAGACCCACTACACCACGCGAGGGAGCCATGACCACCCGCATCACCCGTCTCACGTTGCTGGCCGCGAGCGTCGCGGCGAGCCTTGCCGCGGCGCCGTCAGGCGCGCAGCAGGCGCCCGCGGCGAGCAGCAGCGCCGGCAACGAGCTCAGCGAGATCGTCGTCACCGCTCGGCAGCGCGCGGAAAAGCTCATCGACGTGCCGGCGACCGTACAGGCCTTCACGGCCCTGGACATCAAGGCGGCAGGCATCGAGCGCCCGGGAGACTTCATCTCGCTGACCTCCGGCGTCTCGCAGGTACAGGATGCCGAGGTCGGCGACCTGCAGGTCAACATCCGCGGCATCAGCACCGGCCGGGATGCCGAGACCAACTTCGCGCTGGTGATCGACGGCGTGCTGCAGACCAACCCGAGCGCCTTCAACCAGGAACTCGCCAACGTCACCCAGATCGAGGTCATGAAGGGCCCGCAGGGCGCGCTTTACGGCCGCAACGCGCTGGCCGGCGCCATCATCATCACGACCAAGAAGCCCGGTGACAGCTTCGAGGCCGAGGCCAAGGTCGGCGGCGGCAACTACAGTTCCTGGAACGGCAGCGTCAACCTGAGCGGGCCGCTCGGCGCCGCCGCCGCCGGCTCGCTCGGCGCCTACACGCGCCGCACCGACGGCTCGTACCACAACAGTTACCTGAACTGCGACGGCTGCACCAACTACTTCCGCGAAACGGGCGTCAACGGCCGCTTCGTGCTCAAGGCCGGCGACAACGGCGAGATCGACGTCAAGGCGAAGTACTCGGAGGTCAAGGGCGGCGCGATCACCTTCAACGCCTCGGTCGCGCTCAAGGACGCGGCGCTCGGCTCGGGCTTCGGCCCGCTGTGGGAGGATCCGAACGCGCACCAGTTCGTCTACCTCAACAACATCGTTCCGGTGAACGAACAGAAGAACAAGGACGTGTCGGTCAAGGGCACGTGGAACGTCCCGGTCGGCACGTTCACGGGCACGCTTGCATACAACGACCAGACCAACTTCTTCTTGACCGACAGCGCCGCGGACGCGTTCCACCTTTACAGCGCCAACACCCTCTGTCAGCAGACCTTCGCGGCCCGCTCCGCCGACACGCCGGTGCCGCCGCCGTTCAGCTACGGCAACCCGCCGCCCAACTTCGGCAACTCCTTCCCGCCGGCCTACGGTCCTTCGACCTGCGGCGGCTACCAGTACCAGCAGCGTGACCAGAAGGACTCGTCGCTCGAGCTGCGACTCGCGTCGCCGGGCAACCAGGCGCTGCGCTGGATGGTCGGGGCCTACCTCGCCGACATCAAACGCCACGTCGTGGTCGCGCAGGGCGGCGACCTCGGCCAGGGATTCCTGCAGCAGGCCTTCGTGCCGAGCACCGGCCCGAATCCGACCGACGCGCTGTTCGACGACAACTTCCACAGCAAGGTCTACGCCGGCTTCGGCAACGTCGCCTACGACGTCGCCAAGGGAGTCGAACTCGCGCTGGCCCTGCGCTACGACAACGAAGACCGCACGGTCGACAACAACGTGCCCAAGGTGAGCCCGCAGACGCCGGGTTTCGGACCGTTCGGCTTCCTGTTCGGCCCGTCCTGCCCGAACGGCCCGAGCAACTGCTCGGTCTACATCAACCCGGCCTACAACCTCGACCCGACCCTGACGTCGATCCCGAGCCGCAGCAAGTCCTTCGACCAGCTGCAGCCGAAGGCGTCGATCAACTGGAAGTTCAGCGAGGAGTTCGCGCTGTACGCGTCATACGGCTACGGCTTCCGCAGCGGCGGTTTCAACTCGACCGGCAGCGCCGCGACCCTGCTCGGGGCATTCGGCTCGCTCAAACTCGATGACGGCACGCCGAACCTGCAGCACGTCACCGACGACTTCCGCAAGGAAGTCTCGAAGGCGGCCGAGGTCGGCTTCAAGTCGAACCTGCTCGATCGCACGCTGTCGGTCAACGGTGCCGTCTACTACACCAAGGTAGACGACATGCAGAACTTCAGCTTCTTCGCCGGCCCCTTCGGCGTGCTGCGCATCGTGACCAACATCGACAAGGTGGACATCAAGGGCATGGAGGCGGACTTCCGCTGGCGGCCGACGCACTGGATCGGGGTCCACGGCAGCTTCGGCTACACGGACACCGAGATCAAAGCGTACGCGGTCCGCCCGTACACCGTCGGCAACAAGGTGCCGTACGTACCGGACTACACCGGCAACCTCGGGCTCGACTTTGCAGTGCCGGTGGGTGGCAACCTGAGCGTCGTCGCTCGGCTGGACGAGAACTTCACCGGCAAGACGTGGTTCTCAACGGTGCAGAACAACCGGTTGCCGAACTTCTTCACCGGCTTCGGCTTCGGCGAGGGCGACTTCTCCAAGCAGTACCGCAAGCCCTACGCGGTCACCGATGGGCGAGTGGGCATCGAGAGCGACAAGTGGGGGGTCACGGCGTGGGCCCGCAACCTGACCAACAAGAAATACCTCGAGGAGATCATCCCGGCGCCGGAGTTCGGCGGCTCGTTCATTCACGACTCGTTCGGCCGCACCTTCGGCCTCGAGGTGAGCGCTCGCTTCTGACCGGCTGACGGATGCTGGCAACAGCAGGGCCCGCGGCGCCCGCGCCGCGGGCCCTTTATTTATAGCTCTGTCACCAATTTGTGTTGGTGCGATGGCAGGAAGCGGCCAAGAACTGACCTTCGGCGAGCGCCAGAAAAACCTCCAGACCCGCCATTCGGCGGCTCCTTCTTCCAGCCAATACCGTTGGAAACTCGGAACCGCGCGCATTGTGCGTGCACGTTCTTTCGGTTGCGCTGGCTCGCCGAGCGCTATGACAGCGTGACTTACTACCAAAGCGCTGATACCGGCTCTACCGTTATCGTCGGCGCCGGATCCGGTTCGCCACCGCCGCCGCGGTTCGACCATTTGATACAACTCAGAAACGGTTGTGCAGCAGGGTCGACCGACATGGTGATCGTGCCGCCTGCGCCGGCGTAGCCGGGGCGACCCTCCGAGCCAGGTCGGCCGTCGAGGCCGCTCGTTCCGGGAGGAAAGCCCTGGCCCCCCGATCCGCCACGACCCGCTCTGCCTCCCGCGCCGCCGCGGCCCCCTGTGCCGCCGTTGTCCAACACCTTGAGCGAGCCACCGTTAGGATCGACGACGTACATTGACTGGCGGCCGGCGCCGGCGACTCTGACCTGAAGCAACGGGGTGCTCGTTCTTGCGGGTTCCAACCGTACCCAAATATGAACCGGGAGCCCGGGCCACCCATCTTGGCCGTTGGAACCGTCGCCACCGTTACTTCCGTCGGACCCGCGCTCGCCGGGTCCTTGAGGACGGATCAGGCCTGTGACGGGATCGACGCTGGCCGCTGCGCCATCGGCGCCGCTACTGCCATCCCAGCCGGCCATTCCGTCGATTCCGTTCGCGCCATCGGCGCCGGAGTAATCGGCGACAAACGCGAGGTCATAGCGCACAGGGATATCGAGCTCGGCGACCACATCGGCGTGTGCGACCGGCGCAATGCGCAGGTGCGCCACCTTGCCCTCACTAACCCGCGGATCCGAAGTCAGCGAAACCTCCCCACTGTTGGTCACCTGAACCACGGTGGCCGTGATCGCGTAGTTGTCAAAGGCGACTTTGCCCTCGCCGCCACCTACGGTGGCGTATTGCTTGCCGTCCTGGGTCGTGGCAACGATCACAAGTTGCGCCGACTGACCCGGCCCCAAAGCGCTGACCACGGAGCCGTCGTGCCCATCCTCTAGTGAGGCCGTCACTGCAGTCACCGCCAGACGATCCAATCGAACGCGAAGACCCATGCGGACCGCAAGCGCAGAACAGCCACAGATCGATATGAGCAGCAGGCACACCGGTGCGCCGCGAAGCCACCGGCTCGCGATTTGCCGTCCACGTCTCAATCTGATTGCCATTTCCATACCGAGCCGCATCGGGGACTCGACGGCACTAGTCTACGACCAAGGGCTGGATTTCGCTCGCTGCGCCGGCGCAATTGCTCGCAGCCCCATGCTCTCGATCGAACGGCCGCGATGTCCGCGTCGGCCATTTTGATCAGCTGGTATGGAGCACGTCGCCCGACAGCTTGGGGTCGACGCCGGCCAGGAGGTGCCTATCCCCGGTTGCGGAAGAGGCGACCGCCGTGCCTTCCGTTCGTCGCGGGCCACCAACACGATTTGGTGACAGAGCCTTATTGATTGGACGTGGCGGCACCCCGGGGACCACGCGGCCGGGCGATGGATATCGCGGTCGGCGTGTCGTCACGAACGGGGGCACTCCCGGCGACCGTCGCCACCGCCGGGCCGCGCACGCCCGTCCGGGCATCGTGCACCGCCGCGAGCGGCCGGTGAGTCGCTGCCGGCCCGGTTCAAGCCGGCGCGCGCACCCGCCCGAGTGCCGCGGCGCGGCGCGCGAGCGCCGTGATCGCCGCGTAGTCCGCGGCGGCAAGCAGCGCCGGCGTCGCCAGCGACGACATGCCGACGCAGAGCACGTTCGGCAGCGCCAGATAGTCCGGAGCGCTCGTCACGTCGACGCCGCCGGTCGGACAGAAGCGCACGCCGGGGAACGGCGCGGCCATCGCCCGCAGCATCGCCACCCCACCGGCCTGGGCCGCCGGAAAGAACTTCAGCGTGTCGAGCCCGGCGCCGAGTGCCGCCATCAGCTCGGTCGGTGTCATCACGCCGGGTAGCATCGTCGCGCCGAGCCGCGCGCCCTCGGCGCACAACGCCGCCGAGTAGCCGGGCGAGACGATGAACTGGCTACCGGCCGCGAGCGCCGCGGCCAGCTGGGCAGAGTCGACGACGGTACCGGCGCCGACGATCGCCTCCGGCACCGCCGCCCGCATCGCGGCGATCGCGGCGAGCGCCGCCGCGGACCGCAAGGTGACCTCGAGCACCGGCAGTCCGCCGGCCACCAGCGCGCGCGCCAGCGGCACGGCCGTGGCGAGGTCGGTTACCGTCAGGACCGGAATCACCGGTGCGCGTCCGAGCAGTTCGCGGATCGGCAGCGTCACAGACATGCCAGGGCTCCCTGCTCAGCGTCGCGCACCGCACCGCGCAGTGTCGCAAAGAGTTCGCGGCCGTGGCCGCTGGTCGCCGCCGCCGACGGCCGGACGGCCGGCCGGCCGGCGAGGATGTCCGCGGCAACGCGCACCTCGAGCGTGCGGGCGTTGGCATCAAGGCGGATCACGTCGCCATCTCGGACCCGCGCCAGCGGTCCGCCGGTGGCGCATTCCGGTGTCACGTGGATCGCCGCCGGCACGGCGCCCGAGGCCCCGGACATGCGTCCGTCGGTCACGAGCGCCACCCGAAAGCCGCGCGCCATCAAGGCGCCGAGGACCGCTGTCAGCTGGTGCAGCTCGGGCATGCCGTTCGCGCGTGGCCCCTGAAAGCGCACCACCGCGACCAGGTCGCGATCGAGCGCGCCGGCCTTGAATGCCGCCGCGAGCGCGTCCTGGCTGTCGAACACCACGGCCGGAGCTTCGACGACGTGGTCCTCCGGCCTCAGCGCCGAGGTCTTGATCACGCAGCGTCCAAGGTTGCCGCGCAGTACACGCGTGCCGCCCTCCGCGCTGAACGGGTCGGCCACCGGTCGCAACACCGACCGGTCGAGGCTCTCGGCCGGCACGTCGCGCCACGTCAGCTCGCCGTCGATCAGTAGCGGATCGCGCGTGTAGGCCGCGAGCCCGCCGCCCATGATCGTCTGCGCGTCGCTGTGCATGAGGCCGGCGCCGATCAGCTCGCGGATTACGAAGCCCGTGCCGCCGGCCGCGTGGAAGTGGTTCACGTCGGCGACGCCGTTCGGGTAGACGCGCGCGATCAGCGGCACGACCGCCGACAACTCGTCGAAGTCATCCCAGTTGACCACCAGCCCTGCCGCCGCAGCGATCGCGATCAGGTGGATGGTGTGGTTGGTCGAGCCGCCGGTCGCGAGCAGCGCGACGATCCCGTTGACGAGCGCGCGCTCGTCGACGATTCGACCGAGCGGGCGATAGTCGCCGCCGAGCGCGGTGATGGCGGCCAGGCGGGTGGCGGCATAGGCGGTCAGCGCGTCGCGCAGCGGCGTGCCGGGCGGCACGAAGGCGCTGCCCGGAACGTGCAGGCCGATCGCCTCCATCAGCATCTGGTTGCTGTTGGCGGTGCCATAGAAGGTGCAGGTGCCAGGCGCGTGGTAGCTCTGCGCCTCCACTTCGAGCAGCGCCTCGCGGCCGACGGTGCCCGCCGCGTACTCGCGCCGCACCCGGGACTTCTCGGCGTTCGGCAAGCCCGAGGGCATCGGACCCGCCGGCACGAACACCGCCGGCAGATGCCCGAACGACAAGGCGCCGATCAGCAAGCCCGGCACGATCTTGTCGCACACGCCGAGGCACGCCACGCCATCGAAAGCATCGTGGCTGAGCGCGACGGCGGTCGACATCGCGATCACGTCGCGGCTGAACAGCGACAGTTCCATGCCGGGCTGCCCCTGCGTTATCCCGTCGCACATCGCCGGGACGCCGCCGGCGAACTGCGCGATCGCACCGGCCGCGCGCGCGGCTTGCTTGATCAAGACCGGATAGTGGGCAAGCGGCTGGTGCGCCGACAACATGTCGTTGTAGGCCGAGACGATCGCGAGGTTCGGCCAGCGGTTGCCGCGCAGCTGCGCCTTATCGTGCCGGTCCGACGCCGCGAACACGTGCGCGAGGTTCGCGCACGAGAGCCGGCCGCGCGCGCCATGCCGCGTGCGCGCCACGTCGAGTCGCTCGAGGTAGCTTGCGCGGCCGTCGTCGCTACGCGCGAGGACGCGCGCGGTAATGTCGCGGATGACCGGATGCAGGGGTACTGCGGGACTCGGCGGCACGGCAGGTTCCGGTGGTGATTTGTTGAACAGGAGTGTAGTTTATATACATTCCAGATCAAAGTTTCAGCACCGGATACATTATTTGTGATAAAATACAATGTGTTATATTTTACATTACATAAGGCGCTGATTGGTTCCCGCTGGGTTTCAGGTAGCTTAACTACTGAGTGTCCCCATGAATGCTGACGTCCGCAGCCTGTCCAGCCACCGTCCTCCGCCGGCGTTCGACTTGGTGCTGTTCGGCGGCACCGGTGACCTCGCCATGCGCAAGCTGCTGCCAGCGCTGTACCGGCGCTTCGGCGACGGCCTGATCGCAGCGGGCTCGCGCATCATCGGCGTCGCCCGCTCGGCGCACAGCCGGGAGGCCTACCTCGCCCAGGCGCAGGCCGCCTGCCGGCAACACCTCGGCGCGGACTATCGCGCGCCGGGCTGGGAGACGTTCGCCGCCACGCTTGGCTACGTGCGCGTCGACGCGACCGTCGCCGGCGACTACGCGGCGCTCGCCGCCATCCTCGGCGACCGGCCGGGCGTCGCGCGCATCTTCTTCCTGTCGACGGCGCCGGACCTGTTCGCCGCGATCTGCCGCGAGCTCGCGGCCGCCGGGATCGTGACGCCCGAGTCGCGCATCATGCTGGAGAAGCCGCTCGGCGAGGACGCCACGTCGGCGCGGCGCATCAACGACACCGTCGGCGCGATGGTCGGCGAGCGGCAGGTCTATCGCATCGATCACTATCTCGGCAAGGAGACCGTTCAGAACCTGCTGGCGCTGCGCTTCGGCAACGCGCTGTTCGAGCCGCTGTGGCGCCGCGGCCAGATCCGCCACGTGCAGATCACGGTCGCCGAACAGCTCGGGGTCGAGTCGCGCGGCGAGTTCTACGACCGCACCGGTGCGCTGCGCGACATGGTCCAGAACCACCTGCTGCAGCTGCTGTGCATCCTCGCGATGGAGCCACCAGCGTCGAGCGCCGCCGACGCGGTGCGCGACGAAAAGCTCAAGGTGCTGCGCGCGCTGCGCCCGATCGGCGAGGCGGAGGCGCTCATCAAGACGGTCCGCGGCCAGTACCGCGGCGGCATTGTGGGCGCGGACAAGGCGGCCGGCTATCTCGACGAGCCCGGCGTCGGTGCCGCGAGCCGCACCGAGACCTTCGTGGCCATCAAGGCCGAAATCGACACGTGGCGCTGGGCAGGAGTGCCGTTCTACCTGCGCACTGGCAAGCGCTTGCCCGAGCACGTCGCCGAGATTGTGATTACCTTCGAGCAGGTGCCGCACTCGATCTTCGAAGGTCCTTTCAGCTCGCAGCCACCGAACCGGCTGGTCATCCGGCTGCAGCCCGACGAATTCATCACGCTGCGGATCCTCGCCAAGAGCCCGGGCGAGGCGATGCGCCTCAAGCCCGTCGACCTCGCGCTCGACCTCGGCGAATCCTTCAAGGGACGGCCGCTCGAGGCCTATGAACGCCTGCTCGGCGATGCGATCCAGGGCAACCTGACGCTGTTCATGCGCCGCGACGAGGTCGACGCCGCGTGGAACTGGATCGACCCGATCCGCGCGGCCTGGGACGCCGACGAGGACGGACCGCGGTCCTACACCGCGGGCAGCTGGGGGCCGGCAGCCTCGAGCGCGCTGATCGCGCGCGATGGCTTCGCCTGGCACGACGAGCAGTGAGCGCCGGCGCACCGCGCGCGACGGACGCCGGCGCGCGCGACCTGCAGGAGGCGGAACTGTTGAAGCGGATCTCCTCGCTGCGCGCGTCGCTGTCGCCGTCCGAAGCGCGGGTGGCCGACGCGGTGCTCGCCGCGCCTGCCTGGGTGCTGCAGAGCACCCTGTCGGCCGTGGCTGCCCGCGCCCGGGTCAGCGATCCGACGGTCATCCGCTTCTGTCGGTCGCTCGGCCTTGACGGCTACCAGACCTTCCGTCTGCGGCTCGCCCACAGCCTCGGCAGCGGCGCTTCGGTCCTGCACCGCGACATCGATCGCGGCGACTCGGCGGCCGACCTGGCCGCGAAGATCTTCGAGCGGGTGGCGCGCACGCTGCGCGACGTCTCCGGCCAGATCGCGCCGGCCCGGCTCGAGGCCGCGATCGCGCTGCTCGCGGCAGCACGACGGATCGAGTTCTACGGACTCGGCAGCTCCGGGATCGTGGCCGCCGACGCGCGCCACAAGTTCTTCCGGCTGGGGCTGCAGGCGGTCGCTTATTCCGACGCCCACGTCCACGGCATGGCGGCCACGATGCTCGCACCCGGCGATGTCGTGGTCGCAATCTCGAGCACTGGCCGCACCATCGACCTGATCTCGAGCGTCGAGCTCGCCCGCGAGGCCGGCGCGGACGTGATCGCGATCGCGCCGCCGGGCTCGCCGCTCGCGCAGCGCTGCAACCTGCCGCTCGAGATTGCGGTCGACGAAGACACCGACGTGTACACGCCGATGACGACCCGCCTGGCGCAGCTGGCCTTGATCGACGTCCTGTCGATTGGCGTCGCGCTACGGCTCGGCCCGGAGCTCGCGGCACGCCTCGAGCGTGCGCGCGACAGCCTCCGCGGCAAGCGGCTCGGCGAGGCGGACTGAGCCCGCGGCGCGCGCGGCACCGAGCGCGCGGTACGGCTTCGCCGTGCGGGGCCCGAGCGGATCGCTTACATTGTGCGGATCCCCCGGCCTGCGGACCACCATGGACGTCGATACCGCCCTGCGCACGCGCGGCTCCACGCGCGCCTTCCTGCCGCGCCCCGTCGCCCGGGCCAGCGTCGAGGCGGTCCTCGCTGCGGCGCGCTTCGCACCCAGCGGCAGCAACATCCAACCCTGGCAGGTGCACGTCGTCGAGGGCGCGGTCCGCGACGGCATCTGCCAGGCGGTGCTGGAGGCGGCGGTGACTGCGCCGGAGCGGCAGTTCTGGCCTTACCAGTACTATCCGTCGGTGTGGCGCGAGCCCTACCTGGCGCGACGGCGAGCCTGCGGCTGGGGGCTGTACACCCTGCTCGGCATCGCGCGCGGCGACCGCGCCGCGATGCAGGCGCAGGAGCGGCGCAACTACACGTTCTTCGATGCTCCGGTGGGGCTGTTCTTCTTCATCGACACGGATCTCGGCCCGGGCAGCTGGCTCGACTACGGGATGTTCCTGCAGTCGATCATGCTGGCCGCCTCTGCCCATGGCCTCGCGACGTGCCCGCAGGCCGCCTGGGCGCCGTTCCACCAGATCATCCGCGAGCGGCTCGCGGTGCCGGATTCGAAGATGCTGATCTGCGGCATGGGGCTCGGCTACGCGGATCCCGCCGCGCCGGTCAACCGATTCCGCCCGGATCGACTCGCGGTCGGCGAGTTCACCGCCTGGCACGGCGATGGAGCAGGCCCTTGAGGCGCCGCCCGCCGGCAGGTGGCGCCGGCGCGGTCAGCGGCGTCGCGCTCGCGATCCTCGGTGCCGCCGGCTTCGCTTCCAAGGGTGTGATCGCCAAGTTCCTCTACGCCGACGGCTGGAGCGCAGACTCGGTGCTTTGGGTCCGCTCGTTGCTCGCGCTGCCGGTCATCGCGGCGTGGGCGCTGTGGGCGGTCGGCCCGCGTGCCCTGCTGCGCCCGCCGCCGCGGGCCGCGCTCGGCGCCGCCGCCGCCGGCTGCCTCTGCTACTACGGCGGCGCGACGCTGGACTTCCGGGCGCTGACGATGATCGATGCGAGCCTCGAGCGCGTGCTGCTGTTCTCGTACCCGTCGATGGTGGTGGTGCTCTACGCGGGGATCTATCGTGAGTGGCCCGAACTGCGCGTGTTCGGCGCGCTGGTCGTCACCTACGTCGGCATCTTCATGGTCGTGACCGGGCTCGACGCCGGCGTCCTGCGTGGCAACGCCGCCGGCGGCACCCTGGTGCTGACCTGCGCGCTGACGTCGGCACTCTACTACCTCGCCAGCGACCGCTGGACCGGCGCGATCGGCAGCGTCGCGTTCACGTTCTACGCGCTCACGGCCGCAACCGCGTGCCTCGGCGCGCAGCGACTGATCGCCGGCGTCGCGGGCGCGTCGGTCTGGAGTCCGCGCGATCTGTGGCTGCTGCTGGCACTCGTCAGCGTGGCAACGGTCATGCCGATGCTGGCGATGGCCGAGGGTGTCCGCCGGCTCGGCGCGCCGCGCGCCTCGGTCGTCGCGACGGTCGGGCCGCCGACCACGATCGTGCTCGGCGGCTGGCTGCTCGATGAGCGCCTGCGCACCGCGCAGTGGCTGGGTGTCGCGCTGATCGTCGCGGGGATCCTGGCGCTCGAACTCGCGAAGCGCCCGGCCGCCGCCGCCGGCAGCCAGGCCGCCTGAAATCCGCGGCACGCGACGCCGCGCCCCGCCGCCTACCAGTGGCGCGGATCCGGATCGTGGTGCAGCGCCGTGCCGACGATATAGGACACCGCCAGCAGCGCGCCGGCGAGCGCCACCGCCCGGATCGCGGGCGTCCGGCCGCGCCGGATCGCGATCGACCCGAGCACCACGTAGGCAACGAGCGCCAGCAGCTTGGCCGTCAGCCAGCCATCGACGAACGGGAACTGCTGGATGATGATCGTCAGCAGCACGGCGCTCGCGAGCAGCACGCTGTCGACGACGTGCGGGGCGATCCGCAGAATCGGCTGTTGCAGGTGCGCGGAACCGCCTATGCGCAGAGCCGCGCGCAGCACGAACAGGGCGATCGACGTCGCGACCGCCGTGACGTGCAGCGTCTTCAGCGCGAAGTAGTACTGCGCCAGCATCCCGGCCGGTCAGGCCGGGAAGAAATCGATGGGCTTGGTCGTCGTGATGAGTTCGACATCCTTGTCGTCGAAGCGGAACATCTTGATGCGGGCGACGAGCTTGCGCTCGAGCTCCTGATCCTTCAGCTCGCTCGACAGCACCTTGCAGTCGGTGACCTCGCCCGTCGGCGCGATCGTCAGCTGCACCACGACCTTACCCTGGAGCTGCGGGTTGTCCCGCAGCGCGCGGTTGTAGAGCGCGTAGATCGCCGCCTTGTTGCGGTCGAACACCATCTCGATCTCTTCGCGGCTGCGCGAGGCCTTGCCGCTCGAGCCGCTGCGCTTGGCCTCCGCGTGATCCTTGCGGATGCCGTCGGCGAATGACTGCACGCCCTGCATGGTCGAGTGACCGTGCAGCGAGCCCGGGCCGCCGCCGAATCCGGAACTGAGCGCCGCGGTGTTGATGCCGCCGCTGCCGCCGGTCAGGTTCGACGTGATCAGCGAGCGCTCGGCGCGCGCCGGCCCGTCGACCTTGTCCTTCAGTGGCTTGGCACTCGCCAGCTGCTCGGTGTTGAGGGCCGCTCGCAAGTCGGCGAGCTCGTCCTTGACCGCATTCAGCGCCTTCTGCGCCTTCTTCTTGGCCTGCTCGGTCTTGTCGACCACCGGCGGCGGAATCACGGGCTTGGGCTGGACGATCGGCTTCGGCTCGGGCTTCTTCTCCTCCACCGGCTTCGGCTTCGGCAGCGGCGGCTGCAGCACGAGCTTGACGACTTCCTCCGGCAGCGGCTGCGCCTTCGGGTGCTCAGGGGTCGGCAGCAGCTGCGTGCCCACCACGATGATCAGCCACAGGGCGAGGCCGATCTTGAGCAGCCGCTTAAAGTGGCGCTCCTCGGCGTCGTTCGGCGTCCAGGGTAGTTCAAATACCCGGTAGTTGGTCGCAAGCACTGTCATCTGGGGTTCGCTCGGCGATTCTTAGCCAGGGTTCGGGCCACGGTAGGCCCGCTCTTTCTCGATGACCGCGAGCGACATCTTGCCGATGTCCGCGGCGGTCGCCGCCATCATGATCTTCTTCAGCAGGCTGTACGGCAGGCCCTTGTCGGCCATCACCGTCACCTCGCGCGCGGTCGGATCGTTGGACTGGAGCAGCGTGCTCTTCGCGGTCTCGCTGCGCAGGCTCGCCTGCAGCGAGTCGCGCGCGGCGGCCACGTCGGCCTCGATGTCCGCGACCGATGCGGTCGCCATGCCGTTCACGAAGATCGTCTCGCGCGTGATCATGAGCACCGTCGATTCGTGCGGTCGCGACTCCGAAACCGACTGCGGGATCGAGATGTTCTTGGTGTTCGGCAGGATCTCGTAGTCGGCCGTGTGCACCAGCATGTACACGACCAGAATCACGAGCATGTCGATCATCGGGACCAACGCCGGCATGCCGTGGCCGCGGTGGTGGCCGCCGGGCCTGCGATTGCGCTTCAGCCGTGAGCCAATCATGTCGGCGCGTCTCCGAGCGAAATCTGCGGGAACAGCTCACCGCGGGCCGGCTGGCCGTCGAGGGTTCCTTCGTAGGACTTCACGGCATCCATCGTCGCGATGATCGTGTCGTAGGGAATGTTCTGCTCGAGCAGCACTGTCGCCGACTTCATCTCTGGAAACCGTGACTTGACCCGCGTCAGGTACGAATTGAGCCCGTCGTAGTCGTAGCCGCCGTCGGCGGCGTTCGGAAACGGCTGCAGCGGACCCGAGTTCTTGTCCTGCACGACCAGGCCGTCCTTGCGGACCACGATCTCGAGCACCAGCCCCTCGGGCAGCGAGAGGGGCTCGGAGCTCTGCGCCGGCAGGTTCATCTCGACGATGTGCGTCTTCGAGAACACTGCGGTGAAGATCAGGAAGAACAGCAGGATCGTGAAGATGTCGAGCATCGGAACGATATTGATATCGTTCCGACCCTTGTATCGCGCATGGTTGCGCGATTGCCTGCGGGCGATCGACGATCCGCTCATGCCCGCGCCCCGCGGACCTCGCCGGTCCGGGCCGCCGGAGCGCCCGCCACGGCCGACGCCGGCGTCTCACCACCGGCGCGCTGCTGGCGCTCGGTCAGCGCATTCAGGAACTTCACGCTTGCGACTTCGAGGCTGTCGACGATGTTGGTCGTCTTCGTCTCGAGGTACAGGTGCGAAAGCAGCAGCGTGATCGCGACCAGCAGACCGAGTGCCGTGTTGTTCATCGCGACCGAGATGCTGGCCGACAACAGGCTCGCTTTTTCAGCCGGATTCGCCTGCGCAACCGCGGCGAACGCGTTGATCAGGCCGAGCACCGTGCCGAACAGGCCCATCAGCATGCCGATGTTGGCGAGCGCGGCGAGATAGTGAGTGCGCCGCTCGAGGTGCGGAATGACCTCGACCAGGCTCTCCTCCATCGCTTTCTCGATGTCCTCGCGACGGCGGGCCGTCGTGATGCGGCTCAAGCCGTAGCGCATGACCTGGGCCAGCGCGGTGTCCGAATCGGACACGGCGTTGGTGGCCTGCTTGAAGTTGCCCGCCTCGAACAGCGGCTGCAACTCGTCCCACAGGCGCTTGTTGCCGGTGCCAACCTTCATCAGGTAGGCAAAGCGCTCAATGGCGATGACCAGGCCGATCGCCCAGATCAAGGCGATGGGGTACAGGAAGAAACCTCCCTGCTTGAAAAAGTTCACGATTGTGTCGTAGGCATGCATCTCCGCTGCTCCATTCGATTCCGCGAGTTATGCCGGCTCGGCCGGTCCATTTCACTCAAGTTATGTTACGAATACCGTGGCTTACTTCTCAGGCTGCGGCCCGGGCGCGCGACCTGTGATGTGCGTCTCGCCCTTGGCCCGGTCCGGGGTCAGGGCGTTGAAATAGTCGACCTCCCGCCGGAACACCTCCCGGTCCACCGGCTGCAAGGCCTCGTCGACCAGGCTATTGACCGGCCGCCCGGCCAGATCGCCGATGTCCGAACGCTTCCAAGGCACGATCACCATCACCTTCGGCAGCTCGCGGTTGCCCGTGATCTGCGTCGTCTCGAGCTCGAGCCGGTCCATGGCCTTGCCGGCCTTCTCCGGCGCTCCGCTCTCGGCCTTGGCAGCCGGCTTGCGCGGCCGCGTGACCGGCGCCGGCGTCGCCTTCACGGCCGGTTCCGCCTGCGCGACCGCCGCGGCCCGGGCGGCTGCCTGCTGATCCGCCGAGGGATCGTCTGCCGCGTACACCGGACCGAGCGCCGCGAGCACGCCGAGGATGGCGACGGCTGGGATGAGCTTCATTGAGCCTCCGCGCGGGCGCTTTTCTGGCCGGCGTTCAGCCGCTGCCGGATCTCGGCGATCCAGGCGGACATCACCTTGTCCTCGCCGCCGGCCAGCGCAAGTGAACGCTCGTACTCGCTGAGCGCCTCGGCGGGCTTCTGGACATATAGATCAAGCAGCACCCCGAAGTTGCGGTGCGCACGGGCGTCGTTGCCATCAAGCTCGAGCGCATGGCGGTAGGACTTCTCGGCGTCGGCGAACTTGCCGAGCTGCCGGTAGACGATGCCGAGCTGGGCCGCCGCGGCGGCACTCGACGGATGCCGCTTCAGCGCCTCGCCGAGCGCGGCTTCTGCCTCCGGCCACTGCTGGCCACGCGACAGCAGGATGCCGTGATTGAGCGGCGGGCCGGCCAGCGTCGGCGCCGCCGTCGCGAGCGCCACGAACTCCGAGTCCGCCTTCGAGCCGCCGTCACGCTCCGCGGCAGCGACGGCCTCCTGGAACCGCACCGCGATCGGCAGCGGCACGACGGCAGCCGCCGCCGGCGCGCCCTTCCCCGCCGGCCCGGCCGGCGGTGCAGCGGGGATGGCGCCAGCGGCGGCGTCGATCACGAGTTCCTCGTTTTCCTCGGCCTTGCCGAAACGGGCTGGCTTCAGCTTCGCCAGGGCGGTGAAGCTCGCACGCACCGAGGTGTCGTAGATGCCCTGCGCGGCGCGCGCGGCATTGACGAGGTGGATGGCGATCGCCTTTTCCTCGAACGGATAGGCCTGCTCCTCGAGCAGCAGATCATACTGCTCGAGCTCCTCGCCGGCGAGGCTCCTGGGCCGCTCCGACTTCAATAGGTCGGTGCTGAGCTGACGGTAGAGCTCGGCCATCTCAAAGGTCGCGGCAGTGGACACTTCCGCGATCGCGTAGGCATCGGCGGCCTCGAGAGCCTTGAGCGCGCGCTGCATCGCGGTCCGTTTGGCCTCCAGCGACTTCTTGAGCGGCAGCACCAGCCGCACCGCGTTGAAGGCGTCACGCGTCGGCAGCGCGAGCTCGAGCGACGCCTTCGCGGCCAGATAGCGGCTGCGATCGGTACGCGCACCGCCCGCGCCCTGGTCGGACTTGATGATGTCCTCGAGCAGCGCCGCGCGCCGCGCCGCGTCGCCGCGCTGCTGGGCGAGATCGGCGAGCTTCTGCCGCGCCTCGAGCGCCGCCTCGAACGGTTGCGGATAGCGCTTGACGTAGCTCTCCCAGGCCGCGACGGTCTTGCCGACGTCACCCGACTTCTCGTACAGCATCGCGGCCTGCGACAGCGCCTCGCGCTGCACGTCGGCGCTGCCGCCGGGTGCGGTGGCGATGCGTTCGAACTCGACCGCGGCCGGGCCCGGTCGGCCGGCCTCGACGTAGGCCACCGCCAGTTTGCGGGTTACCTCCGGCTGCAGGTCGCTGGCCGGGAAATTGCGCCGGAACCCCTCCAGCACGTCGATCGCCTTGGGCCAGTCCTTGAGTCCGATGAGCAGTGCCGCGGCGTCGTAGTCGGCGGTCGCCCGGATCTTGGCGTGCGGCGCGAGCTGCGCCACGCGCAGGAAGTCGCCGACCGCGCCGGCTTCGTCGCCGGCCGCCTTGCGGGCCTCGCCCTGCTTGTACACGGAGGCCGCGACGCGCTCGTCGATCACCGCGCGCTGCGGGTCGTTCGCGACCAGCAGCGTCTGCACCTGCAGGTAGGCTCCCTCGGCCTTGTCGAACTGACCGAGCTCGAACTGGCCGTTGGCGATGACGGTCCAGACGGTGCGCTGCTTCTCAACGTCGACCGGCGGCGTCCGCGACAGGACGATGTCGGCCACGTCGATGGCCTTGGCGTAGTCCTTTAGGTCGTAGAACTCGCGTGCCGTGCGTACCAGTACCGGCGCGCTCTCCGGGTGATCCTGGAAGGTGGTCGCGAAGCGCAGGCTGCTGTCGAGTCCTTGACGGTGCCAGGCGCCCTTGGCCTCGCCCTGCAGGCTCGGCTCCTGCTTGTCGTAGGACACCAGCGCCGCGTAGCCCGCGGTCGCCGACTTGTCGTTCGGCGGATAGCCGTACGCCGTGTGCTCGTACTCGAGCGCGGCGTCGCGGAACTGGTGGCTTTCGAACAGCGTGTCGGCGAGCAGGTAGTTGGTCCCAGCCGCTTCCTTGTCGTCGGGGAAGGACTTCAGGAACTCGCGATACCAACGCGCGGCCTCCTGGTAGTCGGCCGGCTGCTTGCTGGTCTGCGCCTGCGAATGGTAGTAGGAGGCGAGGTCCTTGACGTTGGTCTTGAGTTCACGGACCACCAGCGGCGCGTCGGCCGGCTGTCGGTGTGCCCAGAAAGAGGATCCGAGCCGGTAACGCTCGACATACTCGCGCTTGCCGTCCAGCACCAGCGTCGCGAAGCCGCCGCGCTTGTAGGCGTCGATCGCCTGCATCTGCAGCAGCGGCGCACGATCGTGGTCAGGGTCGCGCTTGGCGAACGCCCGGTAGGCGTTGGCGCCGTCGGTCCAGCGCTCCTTGCTGACGTACAGGTCACCGAGCGTGCCATACAGCAGGTACGCGTACGGCTTCGCGCCGTGCCGCGCGAGAAACGCGTCGGCGCCCTTGGCGTCGTCCTCGAACGAGAAGGTGATGGCGCTGACGCGCAGCGTGTCCTCGACCAGCTCGCGCTGCGGTCGCGTGAAGCCCTCGATGTCGCGCTCCTTGCCCCGCGCGTCCATGAGCTTGATGTCGAGCAACTTGGCGAAGGAGTCGAGCGCGGCCTCAGACTCGCCGCGCTTGAACAGCGCCCAGCCGTGCTTGTACAGGCTCTGCTCGTAGAACTCCGACTTCGCTCCCGACGCGATCACACGGGCGTAGGCGCCCTCGGCGTCGGCCCAGCGCTTGTCCATAAACATGATCTCGCCACGCCGGAACTGGGCCTCGTCGGTGTAACGGCTCGACGGATAGCGTTTGACGAGCCGGTCGAGCGTCGCCAGCGCCTTGTCGCCCTGCTGGTCGGCTTCGTACGCCCGCGCCAGCTGATAGAGCACGGCGTCGTTGCGCTCGTAGTCCGGATACGCGGCGAGCAGCTTCGTATAGAGGACGATCGCGTCCGCCGTGTCGAGCGGCGAACCCTGCGCCAGCTCCTTCTCGATGCGGTTGAGCTCGCCGGCCTCGAGCTTGAGATCACCGAGCCGGCGCATCGCCTCGGCCCGCAGCGCCGCATCGCCACGCTCGAGATTGAGGAATTCCTGGTAGTTCTGGCGGGCCTTGTCGGAATTGGCCTCGTTCGGGCCGTCCGGCTGCACCTCGACCTGCCGTCCCTTCAGGTCGGCGATCGTCGGCTGCTTCTTCGGCGCGCCCGCGGCGACGCCGGCAGCGAGTGTCGCGGCGCAGACGATCGCCAGCACCGTGCCGATCCGGCTCATTTGGCGCCGTCCGGAGGCGTAGGGTCCTCGGGCGCCGGCGCAGCCGGCGCCCGAGGCCGGTCGCCACGGTGCGCGTCGTTGTCGGACGCCTTGTCATAGATCGTGGCGAGCGAATAGCGCGCCTGCAGCGTGTAGGTCGAAATGCGATCCTTCTGCGATTCGAGCTCGCGGACCGCGATGTCGGCGAGGTAGTCCGCCTGCGCGCGCTGCAGCGCGGCAAGCCGGTCACGCGCGGCCTCGATCCGCGGCCGCAAGGCCGCGATCTTGCCTGCGAACTCGCCGTTGCGGTCCGGCACGGCCTGCTTGGCCTCCTGGACCAGCGACCAGCGCTTCTCGGTCTCGCGCAGCGCTTGCGACGTCTCGCGCACGCCACGGTGCACTGCCCAGGCGCGCGCCTTGAAGCCGTCGTTCATCTGCCAGTAGAGGACGCCGCGCACCAGTCGCAGCTTGTCGCGCGCGTCGTCAAGGTCCGGATCGGCGCCCGCGCCGGCGACCACGCCCTCCATCTGCTCGACCTGGGCCCACAGCTCGCGCTCGCGCGGCGTGCCGAGCGCCGCGACGTCGCCGTTGTTCTCGGCGCTGACCACGCGCGACTCGATTTCAGTGCGCCGCCGCTGCAGCTCCTCGAGGTCGACGCCGTCGAGCTTGGCGAGCACGGCGGGCAGCTTCGTGCCATAGCGTTCGCGCCGGGTGGCGAGCATGTCATCGAAGGCATCGACGCTGGTGGCCCAGCCGTCGAGGTTGCGCTCCATGTAGCGCAGCATGCGAAAGTTCTTCAGACCTTCCTGGAAGTCGTTCTGCGCCAGCAGGTGATAAAGGTAGCGAGACTCCGGGGCGTCGGGCAGCGCCGCCAGCTGCCAGAACCAGCCGAGCTGGTTGCGCGACTCGTTCTTGACGATCGTCTCAAGCATGCCGCCGCGGCGGATCGCGGCGATCGACTCGTCGAGGCGACCGGTCTCGGTGCCGAACTCGCGAATGGCGGCCTCGTAGTACTCCGCCGCCTGGCGATTGGCGTTCAGCTTGCCGAATGCATACGGCACCGCCAGGTAGCTCTCCTGCACCGCCGAGTCGAGCATGTTGCGGCCGTGCAGCTCGAGCCACGGCACCAGCGCCTCGCGGTACTGCTGCGAGTCGCTCGCCGCCCAGCCGACCCCCAGAAGGGCCTTGGTCGACAGCGGGCCGTCGAGGCGGACACGCTCGAGCACCGGCCGCGCATCCGCCGGGCGCTTGAACTGCAGGTAGGCGTAGCCGAGCGCCAAGTTCGCCTTGTCGCGCAGCGCATCGAGCTCCTTGTTGGTGCGCTCGAGGCGGCCGATTTCGTCAAGCAGCCGCGCGCCATTTTCGAGCTGGCCGCTGCGCACGAAGGCCACGCCGAGGTTGAACTTGGCGTAGGCCTGCCAGATGATCGGGCCCTTCCAGTTGTCGAGCACCGCAATGGCGGCCGGGTACTTGCCCTGATACAGCAACGCCTGCGCCAGCAGCATGTGGCGCTCGGCGTCCATCGCCGGCGTCAACCCCGCCTTGCCGGACGCGGCCAGGGCGCCGGCGGCCTTCTCGAAGTAGCCCCGCTGGTACCAGACCTTGCCGAGGAAGAAGCGCGCGCGGTCGCGTACCGGCTGCGGCACGTTCTTGCGGTCGAGGACCTCGGCGAAGATCTGGCCGGCCTCGCGGTGCTGGCCGAGCGACAGGTACAGTCCGCCGAGCAGCAGCTGCGCGTCCGCCTCGTGATGCGCGAGGCGCCCGCTCTCCTGGGCCGCGGTCAGGCGGGTCAGGGCGGTGAAATAGTCGTCCTGATAGAAATAGAAGAGTACGTCGCCGTAGTACAGATCGCGGACCTTGACCGGTGGCAGCGCCCCCGGCGTCGACGCCTTCTTCGGCGCAGCCGCGCCCGCGCCCGGCGCCACCGCCAGGGCGATCGCCAGCGCACACACCCGCAGGCGCGCGCCGCAGCGGGCGGCGATGCCGAGTCGGCTCACTCCCACTCCTTGACCTTGAACTCGGGCTGCAGCGCACTCTGACGGTCCGAGATCTTGAGCTCGAGATACTTGGCGCCGACGCCCTTCTCGAACGACAGGTTCGCGCCGCGCTTGTAGTCGCGCTCGTGCGGGCCCTTGCCGGTGAAGAAGGCGACGAGCTCGTGCTTGCCGGTCTTCAGGTTGCCGATGAAGACGCGATGCACACCGCCGCGGTTCAGGGCCTCAACCTCACGATCCGTGTAGAGGTAATTCGCCACCTCCTTGTTGTCGACCTTGATCTGCACCGAGTCAAGCTCGAAGAAGGTGCCGACATCGAGCGACAGGAACACCGCGACCTGCGTGTTCGCGGGGAACAACAGTTCCTCCTCGAGCATGAATAGGTCGCGGTTCAGGTCCAGGACCTCCTTCTTGAGGCCCTGCACCTCGCCGTCGAGGCTCTTGAAGTCGCCCCCGGTGGCGGTCGGCGCCGCCGGCGTCTCGGCCGCTGCCGCTGGCGCGGCCGCCGACGCCTCGGCCGCGGGCGATGCCGCGCCGGCCGGCATCGCGAGTGCGAGCAGGGCGCAGCCGACGGCAGTGCGCATGAACAGTTTGAAAGTATTGATGGTTACCATCGTCCGAGCCTTTCTGGTCATGCGCGCGTACGCGCGCCAGTAATCCAAAGCAGCCAGCTGGGCAGCCTGAGTGCCGAGTGCCGCGCCCGGCGACGGCGGGATGACCCCCTGCCGCAGTCGAGCATCGCCAGTGCAATCCTTGGGCTGTCCATTGCGTTCTCCGAAGTCGACTATTCGTCGAGCAGCTGCCGGACCTCGGTCACGAGGTCGGCGTCCGTGGCGGCGTCGAGCTCACCGTGCGCGTAGCGCACGATCCCGGCGCGATCGATCAGCAGCGTCAGTGGCACGTCGGGAACCGAGAAGCGCCGACCGAGGGCCTTGTCCTGGTCGACGCCGTTGCGGAATTTCGCTCCGACCGCGTGCACCAGGTCGGTGGCGCGCGCCGCGTTGTCGTCGAGACTGATGCCGACCACGACCAGTCCGGTGCGCGCGTAGGTCGCGTCAAGCCGCGCCAGACGCTCAAGGTAGGTTCGGCACGACCCGCACCAACTGGTCCAGAATCCGACCACGACGACCTCGCCGCGCCGCTCGGACAAGCGAAAGTTCCGTCCGGCACCCGCAAACAGCCGCTGCACGATCTCGGGCGCCGGCTTGCCGAGCAGCGGATGACGCGCCGCGGGATTCGCCGCGCTCGAGGTCAAGACGGCGCCGCCGAGCGCAAGCGCAAGCGTGACGCACGCCGCGCTGCGCCGGAACCGGGCATTCAACAGGAACTGCGGCTGCAACACCGTCGCCTCGAACTCCATAACGTCGAGCCCAGGGTACGCGCACAGATCGCGCGGCGAGCGCGGCCAGCGTCGCTCCGGCCGCCACGAAACAGGACGCGGCCACTCGCGGCAACCCCGCTATCCGCGCCGCGACGGACCGGTAGCTTTGCGTCCTCGCCTCGCGACGAGTTTGCCCTTGGCAGATTTTGTAAAGCTCGCACGCACGCCGGACACTGTCAACGCGCAGCAGCGAAGGAGAGTGATGGACGCTTCACAAAACCGTCCGTTCGCTGTTTTGAACGCGCGCACGTCGCCTTCTGGCGACAGGCGACGGTGCTTTCGCATGCGCGCAGCGTGAGGCACGTCACGCGCCGTCGGCGCGCTCAGCGCTGCGATGCAGCCGTTCGAGCAGGCCGCGCACGGCGCTGGACGCCTGCGCGGGCGGCAGCAGCCCCTGCTGCGAGACGATGCGCACGAGCTCATCAAGCGAGCGCTGGCCGTCGACCAGTGCGAGCAGCACCGCCTGAATGCGACTGGCATCCGCGGCCAGCGCGAGCGCCTCGGTGCGCGGCACCGGCAAAGTGGTTTCGCGCAGCCATGGCGGCGTCGTGAACTCGGCCGGCTCGCGCGGCCCGCGGCGGCGCTTGTCGGCGGCGAACAGCGCCACCGTCTCGATGCGAGCGTGGCGACTCGCCGGCGACTGCATGTACGGCAGCGTGGCATCCCGCTGCAGCTCGACCTCGAAGCCGGCCTCGGTGACCACGTCCCGGACCTCGTCGGGGCTGTAGCGAAGGCCCGGGCGGCGCCAGGGGAAGGCCAGCGAGCCGAAGTTCACCCAACGCCCGCCTGGCGCCAGCAGCCGGTTCACCGCCAGGGCGATCGACTCGAAGTCGAGGTCGACGATGTCGACCAGCCACGGCGTGACGACGGCATCGAAGCTTTGCGCCGCGAATGGCGCGCGCCACGCGTCGGCGAACAGGAACTCGAGCCCGGGGCGCGCCACCGCCGGAGCGGCGAGCGTGCGCCGGACGGCGACGTCGGCGGCGCTGCGCGGCGCGATCGGGAACTCGAACAGCTCGACCTCGCCGCCACGGCAGATGCGCTCGGCGGCAAGCAGCAGCAACGGATTGATGTCGAGGCCGACGGTCAGGGCGTGTGCACCGTGTTGGTGCAGGTCGTAGGCAAGCCGGCCGCCGCCGGCGCCGAGCACAAGCAGTCGCTGACCCCGCCCGCCGAGCGCCGCCGCCACCTCCGCCAGCGAGGCGGCGTTCTCCGGCGCCCCCCAGCACCAGTCGCGGTGCAGGTTGAGGTAATAGGAGTGGAGGTCCTGGCTGAGCGGGAGCCGCTCGCCGAACGCCAGCGGCGTCGCGTGCGGCAGCGGCAGCGCGGCCAGCGTCAGCGGCTCGAGCAAGGCCCTCACCAGGCGGGACTGCTCGCCATAGGCGTCGCGCAGCGCGCCTAGCCGCTGCTGCGTTGAGTGGCGCGCCATGCCGGCGAGGTCCGCCGCCGCGGCCCGCTCGGCGGCGGCGAACTCCTCGAGGTACAGCGTCAGGCGGTTGCGCCACTCGCCAAGCGCGAGCTCGGGATCCGCGAACAGCCAGGGCAGGCCCCCGACGCGCGCGAATTGGGTCCGGCAAGCGCCGCAGTTGAAGCCGGCGGCGGACGCGACCAGCGGCGCGCGCCGACAGCGCGGGCATTGCAGGAGTTCGAGGAGGCCGGCGTCCGCCATGGGCACAGCATGCCGCAAGCGGCGCGCGGGCGCAGCCGGACTGCGCCTGGCCAGGCCGGCCGCGGACCCGCGTGCCGGCGCGTCAGCCGCCGATCTTGCCGTTCACGATCGGCGCGAACGCCGTCAGCGCGTCAAGCGCGGTGCCATTGCCAAGCGCCTGGTCAGGGAACAGCTGCGGGAACATGCCCTGCATGCCATGCAGTGCCATGTAGTTCAGCACCACCGTCTGCACGAGCAGCAGCACGTTGCTGGCCGCCGGGCTCGAGGCGGCGTTGACCGAGCCATCCGAGGTGAAGGCGCCGATCTGCTGGTGGCGGGCCGCCGGCAGGCCACCGGCACCGGCGAGCAGGGCGGGCCTGCTGCCGGGGTTGTAGACCAGGAAATAGGTCGAGGCAACCGACTCGTTGTCGCTCGTCCACATGAACTTGTTGCGCCCATCGACGGTGGTGTCCACCTGGCCGCCGGCCGAGATGCCGCCGTCGCTGAACACGTAAACCATCAGCGGCTTGCCCATCCGCGCCGCGTATTCGAGGCACGCGCCGATGCAGCGGCCGGCACGCAGGTCGCGCAGCTCGCCGGTGGAACGACCCATGCCGTGATAGTCATAGCCGCCGAGCGCGACCGTGCCGGCGCCGGCGTAGCCGTTGACCACCATTTTCATGATCGCCGCCGTCTTTCGGAACTCCTGGTCGGCCTGATACTCCGCCTGGCTGAAGATGCCTGCACCGCGCGTTGCGCTCTGATCGACGATCTGCGGGTCGAGATCCGGGTTGAGGGCCGCCGGGTCGGAGAAGTTCTCGGCGAGGTATGCCGACTTCACGTAATTGCAGTTCGCGGCGGCCTTGACGGCCGCATCGGTCGCGAGTTGCGTCGAGACGGCACCGAATTTCTGGCCGCTGATGCGCGACATCGACTCGAGCACCGACACGGCGTCGGCCGGGTTCGTGAACAGCTTACCGAGCACGCCGGTGTCGACGAGGCCCGTGACGTTGCTCGCCTGAGTCACGACTGTCGGCGTCAGGGTCGGATCGACCATCGACAGCGGCGCCATCGAGCTGCCGCCGGAGACGCTCGCCTGCGAGCCGATCAGCGTCAGCAGCTCGCCCTTGGAGCCGGCCTTGGCGATGCCGTACATCGGGTTGTGGGGATTGGTGTTCGTGTCATTTTGCGACAGCGCCGGTATCACGGCGCCGTTGACGAATGCCTGCGTCGTCGCCGAGGTGCGCTCGATGATGCCGCGCGCGTGCGCGCTGTCGATGTGAAACAGCAGACCGAGCCGCGACTCGATGTTGTTACCGGTGGCCGACGCGTTCGGCGCCATGCTGGCCGGCAGACCCATCTTCCCGTAGGCGCCCGGAGTCAGGAAGTCCGCCTGGCCGCCGGCGCCACCGACCAACACGTTCGAGCCGGCGATGTTGCCGCCGCCGGTCAGGTCGAAGCAGATGAACGGGATCTTGCCGGAGCCGCCGGTGATGCCGCAGGCGATCTTCTGCGCGAGGATATCCGAGTCGAGCGCCATCGCCCGATTGGGATTCAGCAGCAGCCCGAGCGCCGCCGGCGCGATCACCGTCGCCGAGCCCGTCAGGAAGCCCTGCGCGATGAAATCGCGCCGCGTGACAGGCCGCTTGTGTGCCTCGCGGTGGACGATCGGCTCGTCGAGCTTCAGGGTCCGCGGCGGCTTGTTCCGGATGATCATGGTAGTTGCCTCAAAGTGTCCGTCACTGCACCAGCATCGCCGCGCTGCCGGCCACGGCCGCGCAGGAGGCCTTGACGATGGTCGCGGTACCCGTGGTATCCGCCGAGGCGGACGCCGACAGCTTGTCGATCAGGGCGTTGAGCTCGGTCGTCACCGACGCGGCGCTTGGCTGCGTGGCCACGAACTTGCCGGCGCTCGTGTTGGCGGTGAGCATCTGGTTGATCAGCGGCGTGATCAGCGCCGCGCGGCCGCCGGCGGTGAACGCCGCCGCAGGCGCCGCGCCGAAGTTGAAGCCCGGGAAGAACGCGGCGCTCAGGGCCGGCGTGCTCACCAGCGCGTCGCAGTACTGAATCGACAGCTGTGCAATCGCGGTCTGGTGCGAGGCCACGAAGCCGATGAAGTCGGGGCTCGCCGGCAGCGACTGCTGCAGGTTCTGGTAGAGCGCGCTGACCGCCGCATTGGTCTTCGGCACGGTCGTCATCACCGACAGCGTCGTGTTGACGCGGTCGAAGGTGCGAATGCCGATGTCGGCCGGCCGCGGCGAGTCGGTCGGCAGCGGCGCGATCGGCGTCGGATCCGTGTGGACGTTGGTCGCCGTGCCGAGCTGCTCGAAGGTCAGGAAGAACTGGTCGTACGACGGGCCCTTCTGCAGCGCGATCGTGGTACCGACGCTCGACAGCGCGACCGCCGTCAGCGCGGACTTCATCGGGTCGAAGCCCTGGCCCGACACGGTCATGTTGAGCGGCGCATAGGCCTGGCCGACGGTGGCTTCCGCGCCGTTGATGCCGATGCGCATGCCCTTGACCGTCAGGCCGCTGAAGCTGACGCTCGGGTCGAGGCTCAGGAACACCGGCTTGTCGAACAGGTACGAGTAGCTGTCGTACTCCGCCACCTCGAACATCACGTAGCTCTGATTGAGCCCGGTGAACTTGTCGACGTTGAACAGCACGTAGTAGCGCTCGCCGACGCCCGCGGCGAAGTTCGCTTGCACGTCGCTCGCCGACATCGCGCGGTTGTAGAGCGCGACCATCTTGATCACGCCGGCGAACGGCCGGTCGGAGGACACCTCGTTGCCGAGCACCAGCGCGAAGGTGTTGTCCCACTGCGACAGTGAGCCGCTCTTCTGCGGGTCGCCGGACGCGACCAGCGCGCCGTTGACGTAGATCTGGCGGCCGTTGATCGGATCGTTGGTCATGACGACGTGCTGCAGCGTGGCCTGCAGCAGCTGCTGCGCGTTCGGGGTCGAGAACGGCGGCATGCCGTTGGCATCGGTGTTGGTGCTGCGCACGTACGCGTCGTAGTTGTACATCGTCTGGCCGAGCGTGAAGTTACGCTGCGTCTTGCCACCCGAGTACGACACGATGTAGGCGTTGGTCTGGGTGACGTTGGCCGGGGCCACCCACGCCTCGACGCTGTACTCGCCGGTCGTCAGGATCATGTCGTGCAGCTTGGCGCTGCCGGTGGTCGTGCCCTGCAGCTTGCCCATGTTCTGCACCTGCACGCCCCAGCCGCCGACCCAGGTGACGTCCCCGGTCATGTCGAGGTTGAGTGCCGGCTCGACGCCGCTGGTGTCGTAGGCAATCGTGCCGGTGCCGGTCTTGAACTCGAACTTGGCGATCAGGCCGGTCTCGACGCGCGTGCCGCCGTTGTCAACGACGCCGTCGTACATCGTCAGGGCCTTCGACAACACCAGGTTCGGATCAACCTGCGTGACCGGCACCTGGTTCGCGAACGCCTGGATCGCGGCCAGCATCTCGGCAGAGGCCGCGGCGCAGTCACCGCCCCAACAGTTGTGGAACTCGCTGTGCAGGCGCACGTAGAACCGTGACAGCGTCGGCGTGTCGAGGTTCATCTTCGGCAGCGCTGCGGCGTACGCGGCATCGACGTCCGACTGCGCGAAGTACGGCGACTGCGGCGTCACGGCGCTCGGCGAGTGGCAGCGCGCGCAGTACTCGGACAGCAGCGGGTAGACGGTCGAGGCGAACAGCGACGAGCTCGTCGGGTAGGTCTTCGAGCCGCCGGCGTCCATCAGCGTCGGCGCAACCAGCTGGATCTGCGCCTTCGAGGCGCCGAGCGTGACGCCGGCCCAGTTCCTGATCCAGGTCGTCATCGTATCGGCACACGCCTGGTTGCTGGCGAGCCAGCAGTGGTGGCCGCCGCCGACCTTGGCGACGATCTTCGAGTTGCCGGGCGTCGACAGGTCGACGACCGTCTGCGCCGCCTGGTACGCCAGGTTGACGTCGTCATTGCGGGCGAACATCGGGCTCTGGTTGCCCTGGATGTGGCAGGCGCCGCAACGGTCGGTGCCCTTGACGTTGTTCCAGAAATTGACGACGAACGCCTGCACGTCGCCGCTCGCCGGCGCCGGGCCGGTGTAGCTCTGGCCGCTGGAGGTCGGCGGCGTGACCGGATTGGGCGCGGTCTGGACGCTGCCGGCGCCGCACGCGGCGAGCAACGCGCCGGCGGTGACGGCCAGGGCGGCGAGCCGCCAGCGCGCGAGGAGCGCCGACACGGGGTCGCGGAGGGTATCGATTGAGCCGAAAGCCTTCATGTTCGATACTCCCTCAATTACCCATGCAATAAGCGGCGGTCTCGGCAAACACGGTCTTCAAGGAGTAGCCCTGCTTGAAGTGGCCGACGATGGTGCTGACCTGTGAACGATCCGTGGCGTCGGACGGCGCCCTCAGGCAGACGTTCTTGAACACTTTCTGGACCTGGCACTGCGCGAACTGGTCGCTGGCGCCGAACTCGGCGCCGAGCGACTTGGCGCCGTTGCCCGAGCCCGGCAGCGTCGAGTCCCAGCCCATCAGCGAGTTTTGGCCGGCGCGCCAGCGGTTGTCCCAGTGATCGTCCGGGGTCACGTAGCCCTGCGCGAAGGTGGTGTTGTTGTGGAAGTACTTGCCGACCACGGTTCCCGGCGTGTAGGCGATCGCGCCGTTGTCGGTCGTGGTCGCGTCGAGGTAGTCGTAGAACGCGAAGGCCTGCACCATCGGGTCAAGCCCCGCGTGACAGCCGACGCAGCTGTTGAGGAACACCCGGCTGTCGCCGCCCGGGCTCCGGCTCACGTCCTGCCGGATCCGGTCGGTCGGTCGGCTGGTATCCATCACCTGCTGCATGTCGGTGCACATGTGATTGATCATCGTGAAGCGGAACATGCGGCGGTTGGTGCCGGCGCTGAAGAAGGCGCGCGCCGCGGCGCGGGTCGTCAGCACACCGGCGGTCGCCGCCTGCGGCAGCCCGGTGGTCGCCGACTGCGGCGCGCTGACCAGCGCGTCGCGAAGGTTGAGCGCCTGCGCCTCCATCTGCACGTAGTGGTCGTTGGCGGAATTCGAGTAGGCCGGCAGCCCGAGGCCGCTCTTGCCGACATAGATGATGTCGGCCGAGAGCAGCGTGTTGAACGGCACCTCGTCGCGCACCATGCCAACCACGGTCGCCACGTAGTCGTTGAGCGGGGCGAACGACGTCTGGTCGACGTTGGTCCACGGCATGACGAAGTTCTTGAGGACGATCGAGTAGAAGTTGCCGTTCGGGTTGTCGATCGCCAGCAGGGCCGCGCCCTTGGCGTCGCCGCCGTCGAGCTTGGCCTGCATCGCGTCGAGCGTGGCCTGGTCAGGCGGCGCACCGTTCAGCCGGTCGTGCAGGCGCTTGGCCTGCTCGCGGGAGCCGGCGAGCGCCGGAGCCGCGGGCAGGATGATCGCCGCCAGCAGCAGCGCGAGCAGCCCCGCGCTCAGTGCCCGCAGCGGGCCTGCTCCGTTCTTCTGCCTCATATGCATCGCTGCTTTCATGGCAACTCACTCGCGGGCGGATTGAAACTCGGCGCGACTATATCGATAGGCATTCGCACCCGTAATGTCTCAGGACAGCGACATTCGTCCAGATGTGACAGACATCCCAGACCCTATGAAAGTCGCTGTGCTGCGACATTACGAGCGGTGGCCCTAGCGGGTTACTCTCGCGCTGCTCGCATAACCGTGCGAAGCATGAATACGTGATTCGACGTGGTTGAGGCTGTGAGCGTGTTAACAGAATCCGGTGTGAGCGACAGACATGATGCGGATCGCCTCGCTTGGGCTGCACGGATCCAGTGCGGCGCGTGCGGCGCGACCGAAGCGAGGAAGCGGATGAACATGGTCAACCCGACACTGCTGGGCCGCGCGCAGCGTCTGCTCGTCGTTGCCGCGCTCGCGGCGCTTGCGGCGGCATGCTCGAGCAGCGAAGGCACGGCCGGCGGCAGCAACGGCGGCATCAGCCTTGGCTCCGGCGGCTCCTCGAACGATCCCGTGTCGCCCGACTTCGGCATCGCCTACATCAAGCGCACGCTGCCTAAGGCCACCGACCCGAAAGCGATCACGCTGGAGGACGACCTGCGCGTGCAGCGCGTCTGGAACGGACCGGCGGACGTCCTCGTGCGCGAACGGGCCAGCCCGTCGGCGAGCGAGAAAAACGTCACCGCGGGCGTCAAGTGCCCGCTGGCGTCGGATCCGAACCAGGCGTCGGGCCCGGACCACGACGTCCGCGACCTCGACACGTCCTTCGACGGCAAGACGCTGGTGTTCTCACTGCGCTGCCGCCCGATCAAGAACGCCAAGGAGTCGCAGCAGCCGCGCTGGACGATCTTCGAGTACGACGTTGCGACCGCCAAGGTCCGCCAGGTGATCGCCGACCCGATTGCCGCGGCGCTCGGCCATGACGTCGGGCCGCACTACCTGCCGGACGGGCGCATCGTGTTCTCCTCGTCGCGCCAGCACGACGCCAAGGCCGTCCTGATCGACGAGGGCAAGGCGCAGTTCGCCGCCGGCATCGAGGGCAACCGCAATCTGCCGGCCTTCGTCGTTCACGTCATGAACGCGGATGGCAGCGGGATCCGCCAGCTCTCCTTCAACACCGGCCACGACCTCGATCCCTCGGTGCTCAACGACGGCCGCGTCGTATTCACGCGCTGGGACATCAACTCGCAGGCCGGCATGCACCTGTACGCGATCGACCCGGACGGCGGCGACATGCAGTTGCTGTACGGGCGAAACAGCCACGACACCGGCAACCCCACGGTCGCGCAGGGTGGCTCGCTCGTGCAGTTCACGCAGGCGCGCAGCCGGCCGGACGGCAAGGTCGTGGCGTTGCTGCTGCCGTTCTCGGGCAACGAATTCGGCGGCGACATCGCGCTGATCGACTCCGCAAACTTCGTCGAGAACCTGCAGACGGTGCTCGGCGCCAACGTGCAGCCCGGGGCCAGCGGCCAGGTGCGCATGGTAGTCAACGACGTCGTGACCACGCAGGCGCCGGCGGCCGATCCGAACGCGCCGGCCGGTTCGCCGCCGCCGTCGGTACCGCCCTCGCCAGGCGGCAGGTTCTCGAGCGTGTATCCGCTGTGGGACGGCACCAACCGGCTGTTGGTGACCTGGACCCAGTGCCGCCTGCTCGACCAGACCCTGACCGTTCCGTGCACGCCGGACAACCTCGCGAAGGCCGGCGTTGTGCCAGCGCCGACGATCTACAGCGTCTGGATCTACGATCCGGGCAACAACACGCAGCTGCCGATCGCTCCGCCGGTTGAGGGCGTGATGTACACCGACGTCGTGGCCTTCCAGCCGCGGCTGCCGACGCCGACGCCGATCCCCGACGCGCAGCCGAGCGCCACCGGCTCCTATACCTTCGCTCTGGCCGCCGAGGGCGTTGGCATCCTGGATATAAAGAGCGTGTACGACTTCGACGGCGTCGACGCCGCGCCGGGCGGCTACAAGACCGCCCGCGACCCGACGCTGCGCATGGCAACGCCGACCCGCCCGCGCTACATCCGCATCGAGAAGGCCGTCAGTCTCCCGGACCGGGAAGTGCTGTCGAACAACGCCTTCCCGAACTTCGCGTTCGGGGCCGCCGGCAACTTCATGCGCGAGATCATCGGCTACGCCGAGGTCGAGCCGGACGGCTCGACACGCGTAAAGGTGCCGGCGAATATTCCCTTCCAGATCAGCATGCTCGACGCCAACGGCCGGCGCCTCGACGGCGTGTTCCCGCGCCACCGGGCCTGGCTGCAGATCCGCACCGGCGAGACCGTCGTCTGCAACGGCTGCCACGTGCAGCCGGTCCTGCCGCCGTCCAATTCGCACGGCCGCAAGGGCCTGTTCTCGGTCCTCAACCTCGGCGCCACCGACGGCCAGGCGTTCCCGAACACCGCGCTGCAGGTCACCGACCGCACCGGGGCAGTCGTCGCGCCGCCCCGCCTGCCGATCGGCGGCGAGACGATGGCCGAGTACCGCGCGGCGATGCAGATCACCTGCGCTGACGCCGCCTGCTCCTCTCACCCGTCCGTCGACATCGTGTCCCAGGACGTCTGGACCGTGATGGGCATGGGCACACCGGATCCGACCGTCTCTTGGACCTACGCCAAGCTCGGCACGCCGGCCCCGGTCCGCGCCGACTGCGAAACCAACTGGCAGGGAAACTGCCGGATCACGATCCACTATCCGCTGCACATCGCGCTGCTGTGGACCACGCCGCGATCGACCATTTCGACCGTCGATCCGAATACGACCAAGCCGTACACCACCTGCACCGGCTGCCACAGCCCGGCGACCACGGCCGCCGTGAAGCAGGTGCCGGCCGGCCAGTTGGACCTGTCGAGCACGCCGGCCTCGACCAACCCGTGCGTCCAGCAGGAGTTCACCTCGTTCTGCCAGCTGCTGTTCCCGCACCCGCAGCTCGACCCTGTTACTATGCAGCCCGTCGTCGTGCCCGGACCGCCGGACCCGGTGACCGGCCTGCCGACGCAGGTCATCGTCCAAGTCAATCCGCCGATGAGCGGCGCAGGAGCGAATGCTTCCGCGGCCTTCTTCAACGAGTTCGCAGCCGGCGGCACGCACGCCGGCTGGCTGACCGGGGCCGAGCTGAAGCTGATCTCCGAGTGGCTCGACATCGGCGCTCAGTACTACAACGATCCGTTCGCGATCCCACCTGCCAACTGACCGAATGCGCACAGTCCTGAAGCTCGCGACCTTACTTATTCTGGCCACGGCAGCGGGACTGGCGCACTCGGCAGACGGCGCGCGCCAATTCGACCGCGATGCCGGCCGGTACGTCGAAGTCGCCGTCGCCGACCCCTACCTCGAGTTGCACACCGGGGCCGGCGTCGGCTACCCGGTATTCCGCGTCGTACCGCGCGGCGAGCGCATCGAGATCCTTTTCCGCCGCACCGACTGGTTCAAGGTGCGCGACGATCACGACCGCGAGGGCTGGGCGCACCGCGACAACATGCAGGAGACCCTGCTCGCCAGCGGCGAGAAGCTGCCGCTCGAGGACCTGTCGCACCGCGACTTCGACATCTGGCCCTGGGAAGTCGGCGCGCAAAGCGGCAACTTCGGCGGCGGCAACGTCAACAGCGTCTACGCCGGCTATTCGATGAACTCGAATCTGGCCGCCGAGTTCGCCGTCTCGCAGACGCTCGGCCACTCGGCCAATGGCGAGATCGTGCTGCTCGGACTCACGCATGCGCCGCGGCCGGACTGGCGCGTCGCGCCATTCCTGCAGCTCGGCACCGGCGTCGTCCGCATTCAGCCCAAGGCGACCATCATTTCGCCGCCGGAACGCACCGAACAGATTGCCTACTACGGTGCCGGATTCAAATGGTACCTGTCGCGCCGCTTCATCGTGCGCGGTGACTACCGCAGCTACGTGATCTTCACGCGCCGCGACACTAACGAGGACCGGAACGAATGGAAAGCAGGCTTCGCGTTCTTCTTCTGATCGCCTGTGCGCTCGCGCTTGGCGGTTGCTCGATGTGGCCATTCCACAAGAAGCAGCGTGCCGAGGAATTGCCGGTCGACGCGACCGCGGCGGACGGTACCGCTCCGTCGGTCGTCGAGCCGCAGGTCACGCGTCGTACGGTCAAGACGCCCAAGATCAAGAACTCCAACTTCGAGATCGGACCGTACGTCGGCACTTACAGCGCCGAGGACTTCGGCGTCAATCCCGTGCTCGGCGCCCGGCTCGTGTACCACATCAGCGAGGACTTCTTCGCGCAGACCCTGATCGGCCGCACGACCGTCGGCCGCACCAGCTACGAACGCCTCTCCGGCGGCGCCCAGCTGTTGACCGACAGCCAGCGCAAGCTCACCTACTACAGCCTCGACTTCGGCTACAACGTCCTGCCCGGCGAGGTGTTCGTCGGCAATCGCCGCGCGTTCAACTCGGCGCTCTACATCACCGGTGGGGTCGGCGCGACGCACTTCGCCGGCGACAACCGTTTCACGGTCGCGATCGGCGCCGGCTACCGGCTGCTGTTGAACGACTGGTTGACGGCGCATTTCGACGTCCGCGACAGCATCTTCGACATCGACCTGCTGGGTTCGAACAAGACCACGCACAACCTAGAGACCGGCCTCGGCGTGACGGTGTTCTTCTGACGCCCGAATTGAACGGAGACGACGCATGACCCTGAAGTCCCTGTGCATGGCCATCGCGCTCGCCAGCGGCGTGGCAGCCTCGGCGACGGCGCTCGCCGCCGACCCGATCGGGCAGCCGGCCCCGGCGTTCTCGCTGCCGTTGCGCGGCGGCAGCGCCCCGCTCGGCCTCGACAAGCTCCGCGGCCAGGTGGTCATGGTCAACTTCTGGGCGTCCTGGTGCGAGCCGTGCCGCAAGGAATTCCCGCTGCTCGACCAGATCTACAAGAAGTACAAGGCCGCCGGCTTCACGCTGGTCGGCATCAACGTCGAGCCGGACGCGAAGGACGCCGAAAGCTTCATCTCCAAGACGCCGGTGAGCTTCCCGATCCTGTTCGACAAGGACAGCGCGGTGAGCAAGCAGTACCACGTCTCCGGCATGCCGACGACCGTGCTGATCGACCGCAAGGGCGTGCTGCGGTGGGTCCACCGCAGCTACGTCCCGGGCGACGAGAACGAGTACCTGAACCAGGTTCGCGCCATCCTAATGGAGAAATAGCCATGAAGAAGCTGGGCTTCCTCGTGCTGCTCGGGGTGCTGACCATGACTTCCGCCTGCGGACGCATCCAGCCGTGGGTGAAACCCTACGAGCGCGAGCGGCTCGCCGACCGGGTCATGGCCTGGGACCGCGACCCGATCGCGGCCGGCTACATCACCCACGTCCGCGAGAATCGCGAGGGCGCGCGCGGCGGCACCGGCGAGGCCGGCGGCGGCTGCGGTTGCAACTGAAGCACGCGACGGCAACGGATCCAGAGGTCATGATCTTTACCTTCACGCTCCGCCGCGTCGCCGCCACGGCGCTCGCCTGCCTCGTGGCCGCGGCCGCAGTCGCCGACGTGCTGCCCGAAGAGCGGGCCGACGTCAGCTTTCGCTCCTACGACGGCGGCGGCCTCAAGGTCGAGGGACCGGCGGTGCTCGTGCGCAAGAACTTCTCCGACAAGGTGTCGGTGAGCGCCGGCTACATGGTCGACCAGGTCAGCGGCGCATCGATCGACATGGTCGTGCTCGGGGCGAGCCCGCTGCACGAGGTTCGCAAGCAGAAGCAGCTCGGTGTCGACTTCCTGTACGGCAAGACGACCTACAGCGCCGGCGTCGAGAGCAGCATCGAGAACGACTACGACGGCAGCACTGCCAACGTCGGCATCTCGCAGAGCGTATTCGGCGACCTGACGACGATTACCGTCGGCGTGAGCCGTGGCTGGGACATCGTCACGCGGGTCGTCAACGCCGCCCGCCAGAAGGATCCGAACTTCCGCAAGCGCGTCGACCGCAAGACCTGGTCGCTCGGCGTGTCGCAGATCCTGACGCGCAATCTGCTCGCCGGCTTTGACTACGAGGCGATCACCGAGCAGGGTTACCTGCAGAACCCGTATCGCGCCATCCGCTATCTCGCCGGCCCGGGTTCGACGATCTTCCTGACGGGCCCGGAGACCTACCCGGGCACCCGCACCAGCAACGCGGTCGCCTTGCGGCTGAAGTACTTCCTGCCGTGGCGCGCCTCGCTGACCGGCAAGTACCGCTACTTCTTCGACACTTGGGACATCCACGCCCAGACGGCGGAGCTCGACTACACCCAGCCGTTCCTCAACGACCGGATGATCGCCGACCTCACCTATCGCTATTACCGGCAGAATTCGGCGTCGTTCTACTCGGACCTGTTCCAGTTCGCGAACCAGCAGAATTACATGGCGCGCGACAAGGAACTGGCGGCGCAGGACAACAACTCGGTCGGCGCCGCACTCTCATACGACTTCATGAAGACCAAGCACTGGGGGCTGAAGAAGGCGTCCGGCTCGCTGCACTACGATTACATCATGTACAAGTTCCAGGACTTCCGCGACGCGTCGCAGCGCCAGCTGCCGGCCGGCACGGAGCCGCTGTATCACTACAACGCGAGCGTTGTGCAGGCATTCTTCTCGATCTGGTTCTGAGCAGACGACGCAGGACTCGCGTGGCTACGGCGGCGCGAGTCCCTTCGAGTACCAGACCTTGCCGTCCTTGTCGACGACCACGGCGTCCATCTCGGGGTACTGCTCGATCAGCCGGATCCCCTCCACCGGCCCCTTGATGAATACGCCTTTCGACCAGCCCTCGGTGTCGGTTGCCGTCGGGCCGATGATCGTCACGCTGCGCACCCCGCTCGGGCTGCGCCCGGTCTTCGGGTCGATGATGTGGTGGTAGCGGACGCCACCCTCGTCGAAGAATCGCTCGTAGTCGCCGGACGTCGAGATGCCGACGTCCGACAGCGGCATGCTGAGCACGATGCGATCCTTGTTGTCCGGGTGCCGGATGCCGACCACCCACGGCCGCCCGCGCCGGTCGCCGAGCAGCCGAGTGTCGCCGCCGGCCATGACCATCGCGTGGGCGATGCCGAGGCGCTTCAGGATCCCGACCGCCTGGTCGCAGGCGTAGCCCTTGGCGATGCCGCCGAGGTCGATGCGCATGCCCTCGCGCGCGAACCTGACGGTGTGGTGCTCGGCGTCCAGCTGCAGGTTGCGGTAGTTCACGCCCGGCAGCGCCGCCCGGATCTCGGCGTCCGTCGGGTGGACGTGGCGTGGGTAGTCGTAGAGGTAGCCGACGCTCGCGTAGGTGATGTCGAAAGCGCCTTCGGTGATCTCGGAAAAGTGGATCGAGGTCTTGATGAGGTCGAACAGTTCCGGATCGACCGCGACCGGCTCGACCGCGCCGCGAATGTTGATCTGTGACAGCTGGCTCGCTGGCTTGTAATGACTCATCAGCTCATCGATCCGACGCATGTTCGCCATGACCGCGTCGATCGCCGCTTCGCCCTGGATCCGGTCGTCGTGCCAGAGCTCGACGTAGATGCGGGTTCCCATGATCGACTCTTCGCGGTGCAGCCAGTCGGCGTACGCCGGACTGACTGCAAACAGCGACAGTGCGGCGGCGAACAGATGGGCGACGGCTTTCATGGGCATCCTCCGGGAATCGCCATTATCTGCTGGCCGCGACCACGGCGCAGCCGGCGCGTGCAGTCGGCTATGATGGGCCACGGAACCCTGCGACGGTTCCGTGGTCTTTGATAACAGGAATCATCACAGGGGATCGACCATGACAGCGCGACGCCTCGTCTACACGTTGGCGCTCTTCCTCGTTACCAACGCCGCTGCCATCGCCGGCAATCGCGAGGAGGCCCGTATCCTCCAGGCCACGCAGGTGCTGCAGGACACGCAGGCGATGCCGGACCAGCGCGTGCCGGAGTGGCTGCTGCAGAGGGCCCAGGGCATCGCGGTGATCCCGAACGTCGTCAAGGTCGCGCTGATCGCCGGCGGTCGCGGCGCGAAGGGCGTGCTGACGATCCGGGACACGCAGGGACGCTGGAGCAATCCGGTATTCATGACCCTCGGCGGCGGCAGCTTCGGCTTCCAGTGGGGCTTGGAGGTCAGCGACGTGATTCTGGTGTTCACCACCCGCCGCAGCATCGAGGGCGTGACCGGCGGCAAGCTGACCCTCGGCGCCGACGCCTCCGTCGCGGTCGGACCGATCGGCCGTCAGATCTCGGGCGCTACCGACATCGGGCTCGCCGAGGTCTACTCGTACTCGCAGTCCAAGGGTCTGTTCGCCGGCGTCGCGATCGATGGCACCGTGCTTGCGATCGACCACAAGGCCAATGCCGCCTACTACCAGCGGCCAGGCGTACTGGCCTCCGACCTTCTCGCGGCCACGGCCCCTGCCCCGCCGCCGAGCGGCCAACGACTGCTCGACGCGCTCCGGCGACTGCCGAGCGGCGGCGACGGAGTCGCGCCGGCAGCCGCGGCGCGACCGCCCGGCGGCGCACCGGCCGCAGCGCAGCCGGACGGCAAGGGCCTCGAATCCGGCGGCGCGACGACCTATCCGCTCAACGACCCGAAGCCGCATCGCTAGCGGTGTGAGCCGGCGGGCTGCGGCGCCGAGCGCGGCCGAGGCGATCACCGCCGCCGGGCGTGGCGCCGGCCGCACGGCCGGCAGCTAGCCGACTTGCCTCGCGCGCCAAAGCGCGCGGGCCGCGAAGCGCGTCGTCGGTCTGACCAGCTTCGCGGGCGAGGCTAGTTCCTCGAGGTGCAGCGCGGCCCGCGGCTCAGCGTCGCCGTCGTCGGTGACGGCACGCCGCACCGCCCTGCGGTAACGAAGCTCAGCCGCCGAGACTCTGAAGGAACCGGGCAATGCCCATCCACGTCGCGGTGCCGGCCATCACCACCGCGAGGACATTGGCGAGCAGCACCACCAAGCCGCCGTAGACGTAGGCCTTGTGGGGGCGGCCGAGCGTCCGCCAGTCGTACACGATAGCGACCACGACGAGCAGCGACGCGACCACGGCCGGCGGAATCGATACGAAGGCCGGTGGTGGACCGCCGGCCATCGCCCCGGGCGGTGCCAAATAGGTCAGGAACAGCCGCGCCAGCGCCGGGATCATCAGCCCCGTCATCAGGACGAACATCAGCCGCTTGTGGATCTCCGGTCTGCGGACGTTGGCGATCGCCAGGGCGAACAGGCCGATAATCACCGGCAGACCGCCAAACACGACCGCGGAAAAACGCCTGCTGGCATCGCCGAGTCCGCGCGCGTCGTCGAGCCGCATCATCGTGATCTTGAGGACGATGATCGAGCCGATCATGAGCGTGAAGAGCGAGATGCCCGCCAGGCCCCAGGCGCGGTGATCCGGCGTCCGTCCGGCCGCCACCCACGCGGTCTGCGCGCAGTAAAACAGCGTCCAGCTGAACAGCAAGAAGCCGTGGATATGCGTGATCGGCGGCGCGCGAAACATGCCGGACGCGACCGGCGCCCAATACGTGGGTATGAAGCCGCCGAAGGCGATCAGCACGAACACGACCGCCATCCACAGATGAAAACGCCGCGCATCGAAACGCGCGGCCGCAGCGCCTGACATCGTCGCTTCCATCGGAACTCCCCCTGACTCTGCCGATCGGCTCGCATTGTGCACTGTGCTCGGACGGCTCACCGAGGAGACGGCCAGACCGCGAATGGGCACGCCTTGAACAGCAGCGCGGACACAATCCCGCCCGCGACGCCGAGCCCGGCGGCCGGCACGAACACCGCCGTGGACGTGCCTGTCAGCGCCACGCCGGTGGCGTGGCTGCAGCCGCTGATGATGCCGCTGCACCGCGGCGCGGTGTCCAGGTTGGCGGGGTCGAGCCGCACCGGCTGGGGCCGCACGCGGCGGTGGAGCCGCTGCGAAGCGCAAGCGCGGCGGCGGGATCGTGCGCCAGCGGCGTCGCCAGCATGCACGCCGCCGAGGCGCGCAGCCTGACTCGCCCGATGAGCTTGCGCACCCTCACGCTGGCCTCGTCGGCGATCCGCGGCGGGCAGTCGGTCAAAGGCCCAGCGATCCCATGTTGCAGTGCGATCAGCGACCGGGCGACCCCGGCCAGCACGCAGTGACCGAGCGGCGCCGGCCGCCGCCAGCCTGCCGGCGCCACCCGCGCGGGACCGCCTTACCCACCGTCCGGCCTGCGCTCGCTAGCCGCGCCGCGCGGGGAGAAACCGGCTGTTGCGCAGCAGGCCAGCCGAGAGGAGCGAGACGAGCAGTCCGACCGGGAAGATCTCGGCAAAGGTCATCGACAGCCGGTAGAGCGGCTTGGCGTACTGGACCTTGAAGCGTTCCATGTCGGCCACGAAGCTCGCGAGCGCCTCACCGCTGACACCTTTGGCCTTCTGCTGCTCGATCAGCGCGGCCGCGTAGCTGCCGGCAAAATCCATGTGCGTGACCGCGAGCGCCGCCTCCCAGGCGAGCACGTAGAGGATCCCGGCGACGACGCTGACTCCGAGGCCGAGGCCGAAGGCCGGCCAGAAGCGGATGACGCCGCCGAGCTCAAGGTCCCGGTGGCGCTTGATCGCGGCGAACACCGCGCTCAGCGCGATCAGCATCGTCAGATAGCCGATCGCGACGCCGTAGGGAAGCGGCGGGTGGCCGTTCAGCGCGACGCTGATGGCAAACAGCGGAACGCCGGCGATCAGGCCAGCGATCATGCCGTAGGACAGAATCTTGCGAATCATCGAGACGTCTCCCGTTGCACCGGTTCGGCTGCCATTAGCCGCCGGTGGTCAGCGCACCGCCATCGCCCGAAAGGGTGATTCCGGGAAAATCACCTGAAATCATCGCCATTCAAGGCACGATGCCGAGCTCGCGGGCCCGGTTGATCGCGTCCGTGCGCCGCCTGGCGCCCAGTTTGTCGAACAGTCTCGCGACATGCGTCTTGACGGTATTGGGCGAGACCTCGAGGCGCGCCGCGATCTCCTTGTTGGAGCGACCGGCGGCGAGCTCGTTGAGCACCGCGAGCTCGCTCGGACTGATGCGCAGGCTCGCCTGCGCCCTCAGGTTGCCGTCGAAGCTCGCCGGGCGCGCGGCGCCGACCACTCGAGCACCGAGATATATGCCGAGGCCAAGGAACAGGATCGCGACCAGGAGGACGTAGATGCCCCCGGAATGCGCCCTCACCAGCTGCTGGTAATCCAGCCATTCGAGCAGCAGCGTGGCCGAAGCCAGCAGCGCCCCGTAGCAAGCGACCCGCTTCCACATCTCCTGCATCCCCAACGGACCCAGTCACCGTAGGATATCGGGCGCAGGCTGCGGCGGGAATGCACTTGCCGCGGCCACTCTGACGGCACTGACGCGCGAGCGCGCGGCCGAGGATGCGGCGGCTCCGGCACCGTCGCCGATCCGCCAGCGCCGAGCTTGGTGGCTGCGGGATCGGCGCGTCGGGGCAGTTCCGTGCGATAAGATGCGGCGCAGGCCGATCGTCGCTTCAGCAACACCAACCAGCGAGGACGATCCGGCCAGCCTGGAGGCTGCTGCCGCGGTGAGTTCCCTGAGTCCCTCGTCGAAGGCCGTGTTCGTGAGCTACGCCTCGCAGGACGCGGCAGCCGCCCGCCGCATCGCCGCGGCGCTGCAGCGGGCGGGGATCGAAGTGTGGTTCGACCAGAGCGAGCTGCGCGGCGGCGAAGCCTGGGATGCGTCGATTCGGCGGCAGATCAAGACCTGCAAGCTGTTCCTCGCGGTCATCTCGGCGAGCACGCAGGCTCGCGAGGAAGGCTACTTCCGGCGCGAGTGGAACCTGGCGGTCGCCCGGACGCTGGACATGTCCGAGGACACGGCCTTCTTGCTGCCGGTCGTCATCGATGCCACTTCGGACGCGGAGGCGCGCGTGCCGGAGAGATTCCGCGACGTGCAATGGACCCGATTGCCCGATGGCGAGACGTCGGCCCGCTTCGTCGATCGGATTCGCGGCTTGTCCTCAGGAGGCAGTAGCCCGCCTGCGGAGCAGGCGGCGACGGTCGCGCCATCGCTCCGCGGCGAGGCAGCGCGCGCCGACCTGCCGCGGCTGCCTGCGGAACGTCGCGTGCACCGCTCCGGGCCGGCGGCGTGGCTCCGGCCGGCCTTGGTCGCGCTGCTGCTGCTCGCCGCCGGCGCCGTATTGATCCCGCCCTGGCAGAAGAAGGAGCGGGCCCGCAACGAGTTGCTGCCGGCGATTCAGAAACGCGTCGACACGATGTTCCGCAGCGACCGACAGGTCTTCGACATGGCCGTGGAGGCGGACAAGCGCCTGCCCGGCGATCCCATGCTGGCAAAGCTCTGGCCGCTGATCGCGACGCCGCTGACAATCGAGACCGAGCCAGCGGGGGCGGAGGTCTATTGGAAGGACTACGACACGCCGGCCGCCGACTGGCGGTCGGCCGGCGTGACGCCGCTCAAGGAAGTCCGCGTGCCGCGCGACTACCTGCGGCTCGAGATCCGCAAGCGCGGCTATCAGACGATCGAACTCGCCGCACCGATGTTCTTTTCGGGCGTGCGGCCGATCGTCGAACACCTGAAGCTCGATCCGGTCGGCAGCCTGCCCGAGAACATGGTGCGGATCCCGAGGTCCACGACCGACATGCAGGTCGTCGGCCTCGAGAAATACGGGCCGCAGGACGTTCCAGAGTTCCTCGTGGACCGTTTCGAGGTGACGAACAAGCAGTTCAAGGCCTTCGTCGATGGCGGCGGCTACAAGAACGAAGCCTACTGGACCGTTCCGATCGCCGAGGGCGGCAAGGTGCTCCCGCTCAAAGCGGCGCTGGCGAGATTCATCGACCGGACGGGCCGGCCGGGACCCGCGACGTGGGAGGCCGGCAGCTTTCCCGACGGCCTCGCAGATCACCCGGTGACCGGTGTGTCCTGGTACGAGGCCGCCGCCTATGCCGCCTTCGCACACAAGCAGTTGCCGACCGTGTTCCACTGGGCCGCGGTGGCGGACACCGCCCGCTCGGAGTTCCTGCTGCCGCAGAGCAACTTCAGCGGCAAATCGACCAGCGCGGTCGGCAGCCTCGCCGGCGTCAGCAGCTTCGGGGTCTACGATCTCGCGGGCAATGCGCGGGAGTGGACCTTCAACGCAAGCGGCGACAGCGACCAGCACTTCATCCTCGGCGGCGGCTGGACGGATCCGTCGTACGCCTTCAACGACGCCTTTACGCAGTCGGCGCTCGATCGCAACGAGTCCAACGGTTTCCGCTGCATCCAGGAGCTCCCGGAGCAGCCGGCGCCGGCCGCGCTGCGGCGTCCGACCGCCCGGGACTTCCGGGACTACGCCAAGGAACAGCCCGTTGGCGACGCCACTTTCGCGGCCTTCGCGCGCCAGTTCGTCTACGACCGGGCCCCACTCGGCGCGACCGTCGACAGTACCGCGGAAACGGACCTCTGGAAGACCGAGGCGGTCTCGATCGACGCCGGTCACAATGGCGAGCGGCTCATCCTTCACATCTACCTGCCGAAGGGCGCCACGGCGCCCGTGCAGCCGGTTGTTTTCTTCCCGGGCTCCAACGGCATTCACGAGAGCAAGTACGATCCGGCGCCGGTCAAAGCCCGGCTGCAGTTCATCATCACGAGCGGCCGGGCGCTAATCTACCCGATCTATAAGGGGACCTATGAGCGGCAGGATGACCTGAGCTCCGATCTGCAGGACGAGACGGTCCGCTACAAGGACCACGTCATCATGTGGGGCAAGGAATATTCGCGGACGATTGACTACATCGAAACCCGCAAGGACATGCAGGCCGACAAGGTCGCCTACCTCGGCATCAGCTGGGGTGGGTTCATGGGCGGGATCATCCCGGCGGTCGAGAAACGCATCAAGGTCGTGGTGCTGAACGTCGGCGGAATGGAGATGGAGCGGGCGCAGCCGGAAGTGGACCAGCTCAACTACCTGCCGCGGATCAAGCAGCCCACGCTGATGCTGAACGGCGCCTACGACATGTTCTTCCCGGTTGAGACCGCGCAGAAGCCGATGTTCCGCCTGCTGGGAAGCGCGCCGGAGCAGAAGCGGATGAAGGTCTATCAGTCAGGCCATCTCGTGCCCCAGACCGAATTCATAAAGGAAACCCTCGCCTGGCTCGACACGTACCTCGGGCCTGCGCGCTGAGGCCCGTGACGCGCAGCGCAAACGCGCACGCTCGCGACCACACAGCGACGCTGGTGCGGCTGCGCTACAGCCCGAGCTGGTCGAGCAGAGGCTTCTCGTAAGCGTCGTCCTCGGCTGGCCAGCGCAGGCCCGGCACGCCCTTCGCCTTCGCGAGACTCCAGAGGATGCTCTCGCCGGCCGGCAGGACATCCGGCCGCAGATCGTAGATCGGGTCCGCAAAGGCCGATTCGGCGTCGACCAGCACCCAACCGTTGGCCTGCAACATCGCGATGACGTCCTTCAGGAACAAAGCGTTGATCAGATTGTGGTGCAAGAGGATGACGTGCGAGACCGACCGGCCGAGCACGTCCCGCGACAGGCGATCGTAGTAGCGGGCGCGATCGAGCAAGTGCCGAAGGTAGGCGTCGCGATAGGCGTTGCGGTCCGCCGCCGGGCTCTGCGCCAGCCGGTCGCGCAGGCGCGCGCTGTAGTACCAGTCGCTCGTATCGATGGTGACGGGGCCAGTCTTGTAGCGCCGTGATTGGAGGAATCCGCGGAGACCGTCCCGCTTGGCCGCCGTTTCGCCTTCCTTCAGGTACGGAAAGCGGAATCGTCGCGTATAGCCTGGCATCGCGCGAATCGCCCGGTCGCACTCCAGAACGTCGCGCTGAAATGCCTCGAGGCTGATCGCCGGATCATTGAAGTTCGGATGACTCGCCGTGTGGTTGCCGACGCCGTGCCCGTCCCGTCCCCACAGCCGGATCAGCTCGTTTCGCGGTCGATCCGCATCGACCCTCGTGACGAACAGGATCGACTTGAGGTGGGCCTGCGCGAGCTGCGCCAGCAGGGCCGCGTTGCGGCCGGCCGGACTCAGTCCGACCGTGTCCTGCATATCCGGCCCATCGTCGAATGAGAGCGCCACACGCTGCGCGCGCGCATCGCCCGCGCCGGCCAGCGTTGCGAACGACAGCAGGGCCAGAATCAGCTGACGCACGGCAAGGTCCTCTCCGCCTGGCCCGGCGCGGCGCGGCGGTCCGCCCTGGACCGGGCACGCCGCGTCACCGCCCTGCATCGCCCGCGCCCGCTGTCCAATCGCGTCCGGCGACCAGTTGGTGCCCGACGCACGGCACCGGAGTGTCCTGCCCGGCCCCGCCGCGACGCCGCCGAGCCGCACAGGCGCAGCACCTTCAACGTCCGCTGCTGGTGGCCCATCGGCATCTCACCTCCACGCGCGGCGCGCCGCGGCGTCATGCAGCCGGTCGTCCAATCACGCGCGCTCACCCGGCTTCTCGAACCAAACTCGCCACCGGCTACCGCAAGCCACGCGACCGGGACCGGAGCGAGCGGCAGCGAAGGCTGAGCACGAGTCCCACGGCCGCCGATGTTGACTCGTTTTGCGCCACATCGGGCGCATCTGGCCGCCGGCGCGCGGCCGGCCCCGCAAGCGCACGTGGCGCGAGCGAGAGTACCAATAACGGTCGGTCCCACGCCTGCGATTTCGAACCTGCGCGTTGCCGGCTCTGCGCTCAAGCCGGCGCCGCTGACGGCGAACGCGACCAGATGCTACGCTTAGCGCACCAGCGCAGAGGCAGTCTCAATGGATCAGGACAAGGCTCCTTGGCATGCGCATATCTACTACCACGCCGGCCAACGCGGCCGCGCGACGGCACTGCGCGCACGGCTGCTGAGCCTCAAGGAGTCCGGCGAGACACCGCAGCTGCGCTTCGTCGGGGAATTGCGCGACCAGAACGTGGGGCCGCACCGGGTAGCGCAGTTTGAGGTCCATTTCGACGGCGAACCGGCGCCAGCACTTCAGAGCATGATCCGCGCGACCGGGCTGCGCGCACTGCTACACCCGCTGACTCACGACGATCTCGCCGATCACACGAATCTCGGCCAGTGGATCGGCATGCCGATCGAGCTGGATCTGACGGTTCTCGATCCGCCGGGCGTCAATCAGGGCATTGCCCGCTTCGGCAAGACCGACTTCTAGCGGCTCCCGCGGGGCCGCGCGCGAATGTCCCCGCTGTCGAGCTCCGAGTGCACGACCCCGGCGCGACGACCGGCGTGCGCAGTGCGAGGGGCGCCGCGGCTAGTCGAACCAGCCGAGGTCCTTGGTGTCCGGCATCGCAAAGGGCTTGTCGAAGAAATCGAGCACAGTTCGATTGAAGCGCGTTGGATCCTCTGCGGGCAGCATGTGGGTTGCGCCCGGGAAGATCGCCAGCTGCGACTTCGGAATCGCATGGAACATGCGCAGCGTATGCTCGTCGCGTATCACGTCACGGTCACCAGCCATGACCAGCGTCGGAACCGTGATGCTGTTGAGCTTCGCCAAAGCAATGTGCGGCTGATTCCCGAGCAGGTCGAGGAGCTGCAGCTGTAGCTGCAGCGGCTTCGGGTCGCTGCTGCCGGCGAGTTCTGCCTGGATGCGGCTGCGCGCTCGCGCGACGCCGTCGACGGCCCACGGGTAGGCGGCATCCGGTTCCAGATTCGCTCCCATGACCGCGAGCATGCTCACCTTGTCAGGATGGCGAATGGTCAGCAGCAGTCCGATCACACCACCGTCGCTCCAGCCCAGCACCTTGACGCCCTTCAAACCCAGCTGCTCCAGCAGCGCATTGGTGTCTTCGGCCAATTGCTCGTAGGTGAGCGCGGGCGTTCCCAGCTCCGACTTGCCCTGCCCGCGGCTATCCATCGCGATCACTCTGTGACGCTTGGAAAACGCCGCGATTTGCCCCTTGAACGCCTTGATCGACTCGCCGTTGCCATGAATCAGCAAGAGCGGCGCACCGTTGCCGTAGCGTTCATAGTAGAAGCGATTGCCGCTGAAGACGAAGGTACTGCCGGCGGCCGCATTGCTGCCGTAGGCGACTTCGGCCTGCGACACCGCTGCGACCGACCGACCGCCGATGATCAGCGTGCCCACCATGATCATGCTGATGAACCGCGCAGCGAAGAGTGAGGCGTTCATGGATTCCCCGTAGATGGAGCGAGCAGGCCCGCAGACCCGATTCAGGCCGGCCCCCGAGCGGATTTGACCACGCAGGCACTGCCGGGTGTCGAAGGTGCCCCGGCCATCACCCGACGAGTCGCTACGGAATCGCCTACGCCTGGCAGCGCCATCCCCTGGCCTCCACCTGATCCCAATCCCTTCCACCAAGACGCGCGAGCAGATCGAACACGAGGTCAGACCGAGCACGGTGAGAACCTGGCTAACTGTCCGTCAGCGATCCAGCAGCTCCGACCGATCATCGCAGCTGTCGACTGACGTCAAGCGAATGAGGTCACCGTGGGCGGCCCATATCTTGGCCAGGACGACTCCACACATCCGTCCAGCAAGGCGGTGTACAGAAATGCAGTCGTCCCTCGTCGTTCAGTCCCGCACTCGCGTCTCGCTCAGCACCGGACCACCTTGACCAAGTCGATCAAAAAACACTTGCAGTCGCGGAGGACTCCGTACAGATTGTTAGGTCGCTATCGAAACACTCCAGCTGCCGACTGATAAGTGAGCTTCCGGCGGACACATCACCCGTTTAGTCCACCTGGTCGCAAGCCGTGCTACCCGTGCACGCCAATGTCACGAATGCCTCCGATTTCAGGCGCCAAGTGCCCGCCGACGGGACCCACATCGCGAGGTACATGCCTGTCTTTCGCATGATGCCATCAGGCTTTTGCCATATGCCCTCAAATCGCCCGGTCTCCGCAACCCGTTTCCCGGACACAGCCTTCACAACGGTTGTCGGCGTCCGCCGGTACGTGACGAAAGTCGGGTCCTTGAACTCCTCGTCGGCGTAGCCGCGAGTCGCGGCATCGCCGCTGCTATCGACGTTACCTGACGATCCCGCAATGAGGTGGTAGTCCTCGACGAGGAACGTGCGCAGGCGCACTGGATCGTGGGCCGCAATCGCGGCGTTGTACTCGGCGCGCTGCGTCCTTACGATCGAGACGGGGGTCGCTGCCGTTGACGTATAGCTATTTCCGATGC
>JANYAE010000045.1 GCA_025355105.1 Pseudomonadota bacterium
GGCTCGGCGATCGTCGAGCTCGAGCTCGACGATCGCGGCGCGGCGCGCCGCGTCGTGCTGTCCGGGGATCTCGGCCAGCCGGGGCGACCGATCCTGCGCGACCCGGCCCGCATCGCCGCCGCGGACGTGCTGCTGGTCGAATCCACCTACGGCGACCGCGACCACAAGCCGCTCGGGCCGACCATCGACGAGCTGGTTCTGGCGATCACGCGCACGCTGGGCGAGAAGCATGGCAACGTGCTGGTCCCGGCCTTCGCGGTCGGGCGCACCCAGGAGCTGCTCTACTGGCTCGAGCGACTGACGCTCGAGGGCCGGCTGCCGGAACTCGAGGTGTTCGTCGATTCACCGCTCGCGACCGAGGTCACCGCGATCACCGCGCGCCACATCGAGCTGTTCGACGAGGAGGCGCGCAGTCTGCTCGCGGCGCGGCGCCGCGGCCCACGGCGCATGCACCTGCGCCACACGCGGACGGTCGCCGAGTCGATGGCGCTCAACCGCCTGAGCGGCGGCGCGGTCATCCTCGCCGCCAGCGGCATGTGCGACGGCGGACGCATTAAGCACCACCTGCGCCACCAGCTGCCGAATCCGCGCACCACGGTGCTGATCACGGGCTTCCAGGCGGCCGGCACGCTCGGGCGGCGGCTCGTCAATCGCGATCCGGTGGTGCCGATCTTCGGCGAGCAGGTGCCGGTGCGCGCCGAAATCATCACGCTCGGCGGCTTCTCGGCGCACGCCGACCAGAGCGCGCTGCTCGGCTGGTTGAGGGGTTTCGCCGCGCCGCCGGCGCAGACCTGGCTGGTGCACGGCGAGCCGCAGGCGGCGGCGGCGCTCGGGGCGCGGATCCGCGCCGAGCTCGGCTGGAGCGAGGTGCGCGCCGCGTTGCCCGGGCAGCGCGTCGATCTCGCGATCTGAGCAGGCTCGCGGCGCGACCCTCGCGCGGCGCTCGCCGTCACGCCGTTGCACCAACTACCGATGTCGCGCGTTGCGGCGCGGTGCTATTTCTGGCGCGCTCCGGCCGGGGCCGTCCGTGCGCACGACCGGGCCCGGCTGCGTGCGCGCCACAGACCCGCGCCCTGCCGGCGACCCGTTCGGACCAGGAACGGCGGCGTGCGGCGCAAACCGGAACGAGGAGCTTCCCATGAGCATGCACATTGGCCGCATCCGCGCGATCGCGCTCGGCGTCGCGGCCGCCGCCGTCACCGTGGCCTGCGGCGCCTACGCCGCGGAGCCGCTGACCGAGGTGATCGTCGAGGCACCGAAGATTACCCACACCGGGGCGAAGGCGGCGCCGCTCGGCGCCGCGGTTGACCTGGCCGCGATCCGCTACCGCGTCAGCTACGGCGACCTCAATCTCGCCACGCCGGCCGGCGCCAAGGCGCTCGAGGAGCGGATCAACGAGGCCGCCAAGCGCGCCTGCAAGCAGCTGGAGGACAGCCTGCCGCCGAATTCCTTCGCCGCGCAGGGTGATCCGCCGTGCGTCAAGACGGCCGTCGACGGGGCCATGAAGCAGGCCCGCGAGGCGGTCGCGGGCGCCGGCCAGAAGGCGGCTCGCTAGCGGCCGCCGGCGCTCGCGGCCACTCCCGGCGCGGCAGATCGCGGCGCCGGTCGCCACGGCGCTAGTATCGGTTGGTGCGGCGCCCGCGGCGGCCGACGCCGGGGGCTTGAAAAGGAGCCTCCGGTCCACATTCTTGTCGGCTCAAGGCCGACGATGCCGGCCGGATCCCGAGAGCGCATGGAATATCGCGACTACTACAAGCTCCTTGGCGTGCCGCGCGCAGCGACCGCGGACGAGGTCAAGCGCGCCTATCGCAAGCTCGCGCGCAAGTATCACCCGGACGTCAGCAAGGAAAAGAACGCCGAGGCGCGCTTCAAGGAGGTCCAGGAGGCCTACGAGGTCCTCAAGGACTCCGAGAAGCGCGCGGCCTACGACCAGCTGGGGCCGGACTTCCAGACCGGCCAGCAATTCCGTCCGCCGCCGGGCTGGGGTTCCAACTTCGAGTTCCGCGGCGGTCGCGGCGGCCGTCACGCTGGCGCCGATCCCGGCTTCAGCGACTTCTTCTCGAGCCTCTTTGGCGCGCAGACCCCGTTCGGCGAATCCGACGGCGCCGGCGGCGGCTTTCGCCACCGCGGTGAGGACCGCCGCGCGCGGCTCGAGGTGACGCTCGAGGAAGCCTTCCGGGGCGGCAGCCGCGAGTTCACGCTGCAGCACCCGGAGGTCGGCGGCGACGGCCACGTCGCGCTCAAGGACCGCACGCTGCGGGTGCAGATCCCGGCCGGCATCAACGCCGGCCAGGTGATCCGCCTCGCCGGGCAGGGGACCAGCGGCGGTGGCGGACGCGCCGGGGACCTGCTGCTCGAGGTGGCGATTCTGCCGCATCGCCTCTACCAGCTGGAGGGCCGCGACGTGACGCTCGAGCTGCCGGTCGCGCCGTGGGAGGCGGCGCTTGGCGCGACGGTATCGACGCCGACGCTCGGCGGGGCGGTGGAGCTGCGCGTTCCGGCCGGCGCGCGCGCCGGTCAGCGGCTGCGCCTGCGCGGCCGCGGCTTGCCGGGCGAACCCGCTGGCGACCAGTACGTCGCGCTCAAGATCGTGCTGCCGCCGGCCGACACGCCGCGGGCGCGCGAGCTCTACGAGACGCTGTCGCGCGAACTGCCGTTCGACCCGCGCGCCGAGCTCACCGGCCACTGAGCGGCGCCGCGGCGCCGACTCAGCCGGCGGCCACGCCGAGCGCGTGCCCGATCAGGAAGGTCGCGCCGCCGGCAAGCGCCCCGATCGCCGCCATGCGCAGGCCGCCCAGCCAGGCGCTGCGGCCGGTGAACAGGCTGAGCGCCATGCCGATCGCGACCAGCGCGCTGAGCGTGATGCCGGCCGCCGCCAGCGTGCCGGCCGCCAGCGTCGCGCCGGCGAGGAACGGCAGCAGCGGCAAGGTCGCGCCGAGCGCGAACGAGACGAAGGAAAAACCGGCGGCGCCCCACGGCGAGCCGAGGTCGTCGGGATTGAGGCCGAGTTCCTCGCGCGCGAGCGCGTCGAGGGCCTGCGCCGGATCCTTGATCAGTGCGTGGGCGAGCGCGCGCGCCTGCTCGACGGCCATGCCGCGCGCGGCATAAATGAGCGCGAGCTCCTCGGCCTCCTCCTCGGGGTACTCGGCGAGCTCGTCGCGCTCCAGGCCGATCTGGTACTCGTACATCTCGCGCTGCGAGCGCACCGAGACGTATTCGCCGGCCGCCATCGACAGCGCGCCGGCGAGCAGGCCCGCGACGCCGCTGGTCAGCACGAAGCGCGCGTCGACGCCGGCGCCAGCGACGCCCAGGATCAGGCTGGCGTTCGACAGCAGGCCGTCGTTGACGCCGAACACCGCGGCGCGCAGGTTGCCGCCGCCGACGCCGCGGTGGCGGCGGCCGATGTCGTCGACGGTGGTTGGCATCGCGTGGCCGGAGGCGGTCGGCGGGTTGTAGACCGACAGGCCGCGCAGCTTGAGCGCGATCAGCGCGCCGCGCATCCACCGCGGCCCGAGCCGCTCGGTGAGGTCGGCGACCAGCCGGGCGCGCAGGCTCGGTGCGAACGCGGGCGTCACCGCGAGGTGGCGCGCCCAGCTACCGGCCTGCTCCTCGGCGGCGGCGGCGAGGGCCTCGAACAGGTGCTGCTTGGGCGGGTCCGGCTCGACCGCGGCGAGGCGCCGGTACAGCCAGGCGGACTGGCGCTCGTGGAACCAGGCTTGCCGCGCGGCGGCCGGATCAGGCGCTGCCGGCTCAGTGGGCGCGGTGGTCATCGACGTCGAGGATCGGGGCCACCTGGGTCACGAGCGCGCGGTCGATGTAGGGCTTTTCGATGAAATCGAGCGCGCCGGCACGCATCGCCTGTACGGCGCCGCTGACGTCGGCGTCGGCCGACAGCAGGATGGTCGGAATCTTGAGCCCGCGCGCCCGCAGTTCCTGCAGCAGTGCGATGCCGGTCATGTCCGGCAGGCGACTCTCGGCGACGACGCACACCGGCACCGCGCTCGGCAGCTGGGCGAGGAACTCGCGCGCCGTCGCGTAGACCTCGACCTCGGCGCCGAGCGCGCGCAGCAGCGCGCCGACGCTTCGCTGCGTGGCGGGATCGGGGTCGACGACGCAGATGAGAGCGGCCTGCCGCATCAGAGGGACTACCGGACAGCTGGACATAATGGATACAGGGACGCCTCGGCAGCCTGCCTGCCGCATCCTTGGCGGGGAGTATCCGGTCCGCTCCTGAGGGCCCATATCCGTGAATTTACCTAGGATCCGGGCCCTAGCTCGCGCGGCCCGCCTCGATCACCATCCGCACCAGGTGCGCCAGCGAGGAGGCGCCCATCTTCTCCATGACCCGCGCCCGGTGGATTTCCACGGTCCGCTGGCTGACGTTCAGGTCGCCGGCGATCACCTTGTTGGCCTTGCCCTGCGTCACGAGGTCGAGCACCTCGCGCTCGCGCGGCGTGAGCTGCTGCATGCGGCGGCGGATCGCGTCGCGCTCCTTGAGGCCGGCACGGTTGTCGCGGTCCTTCTCGAGGGCCTGGTTGATGCGGTCGATCAGGTCCTGGTCGCGGAACGGCTTCTGGATGAAGTCGACGGCGCCGTGCTGCATGGCCTCGACCGCCATCGGCACGTCGCCGTGGCCGGTGATGAAGACGATCGGCACGATCGCGTGAATCTCATTGAGCCGCTGTTGCAGCTCGAGCCCGCTCATGCCGGGCATGCGGATATCGAGCACCAGGCAGCCTGCCCGCTCGGCGTCGAAGCCGTCGAGGAATTCCTGCGCCGAGGCGAAGGTCTCGACCGGCAGCCCGACCGACTTCAGCAGCAGGCGCAGCGAAGTGCGGACGGCATCGTCGTCATCGACGACGAACACGGTAGCGGGCTTTTCCTTCATCTCAGGCTCCAGGCAGCGGGGGAAGCGTGAAGTAGAACGTCGTGCCTCCCCCTGGCGTCGGTCGGTGCCCCAGTTTGCCGCGATGCGCGCGAATAATCGAGCGCGAGATCGCGAGTCCAAGGCCGGTCCCGGCTGCCTTGGTCGTGTAGAACGGGTTGAAGAGGTTGGCGGCGATCTCCGGAGCGATGCCGCCGGCGCGGTCGACCACCGCGACCTCGACGCCATCGGCGACGCCGGTGCTCTGCACCAGGATCTCGCGCGGCGCCGCCGGCGCCTCGAGCGTGGCATCGATGGCGTTGCGGATCAGGTTGAGCAGCACCTGCTGGATCTGCACCGGGTCGGCCGAGACCGCCGGCAGCTCCGGCGTCAGGTCGATCGAGAGGCGCACGTCGTTGACCCGCGTGTCGGGCTCGGCGAGCACCCGCAGGTCCTCGATCAGGCGGTTCAGGTCGACGGTCTCGGTGCGCGTCGCGCGGTTCTTCACGAAGGCGCGCAGCCGGCGGATCACCTCGCCGGCGCGCAGCGCCTGGTTGGTGATCTGCACGAGCGGCTCGCGCAGCTCGGTCGTCTCGGTGCCGCCCGGGCTGTCGATCATGCGCACCGCCGCCTGCGCGTACGTCGCGATCGCCGTCAGCGGCTGGTTGATCTCGTGCGCCAGTCCGGTCGCCATCTCGCCCATGGTCGCCAGCCGGCCGACGTGCGTCAGGCGCTCCTGACCCTGCCGGACCTCCGCCTCGGCCAGCTTGCGGTCGGTGATGTCGTGCAGCGTGCCGGTGATCACCGTCGACTCGCCGTCGGCGCTCGGCTGGAACTGCGCGCGTGAATGCACTTCGCGGCTGGTGCCGTCTGGTCGCACGATCCGAAACTCGAGGTCCAGGCGCCCGGACTCGTTGAAGGCGCGCTGCAGCTCGCGCGCGAGCCGATCGCGGTCGTCCGGGTGGACCACGTCGGCGGTGAACACATCGATCGGCACCGGTCCCTGCTTCGGATTGAGGCCGAGGATGCGGTACATCTCCTGCGACCAGAAGGCGGGTCCGGTCGGTACGTAGACCTCGTAGTTGCCGAGCTTGGCGATCGCTTGCGCGGAGCGCAGCAGCGATTCGCTGTGCACCAGAGCCTGCTCGGCGCGGCGCCGTTCGGTCACATCCTCGCCGGAGCTCAGCGTGCCGACGATGTTGCCGAGCTCGTCGCGCACCAGCGTCGCGTGCCAGGCGATCAGCTTGGACGCGCCATCGCGGGTCAGCACGGTTGCCTCGGCGTCGTCAGGCTGTGCGCTGGTGCCGGCGATGAAGGACTGCAGCCCGGCGCGGGCGGCGTCGCGGCGCGCCTCCGGCACGCACCACTCGATCCAGTCGCGGCCGAGCAGCTCGGTCTCGGTGTAGCCGACGATCTCGCAGCCCTTGCGGTTGATCATCGCGATCCGACCGGTCAGATCGAGCGCCAGCAGCATCACCTGCGCGAGGTCGAGGTAGCTTTGCGCGCGGTCGCGCTCGCGCCGCAGCGCGTCGATGCCGGCCTTGCGCGACGTGATGTCGTGAATGAAGCCGATGAAGCGCGGCGGCTGCGAGCCCGACACCTCGCCGACCGACAATGACGCCGGGAACTCCGTGCCGTCGCGGCGCTGTGCTACGACCTCGCGGCCGATGCCGATGATGCGTGCCTCGCCGGTGCGGATGTAGGACTGCACGTAGCCGTCGTGCGCCGAGCGATACGGCTCCGGCATCAGCACGTTGACCTGCTGGCCGACGATCTCGGCCGCGCGGTAGCCGAACAGCCGCTCGGCGGCGCGATTGAAGGTGCTGATCCGGCCCGCGTGATCGATGACGATCACGGCGTCGACCGCCGCGTCGAGCAGCGCGCGCAGCTCACTCTCGGGGCGCCCGGCAGGCGCGGCAGGCGGGGCGGGATCGGCGTTGTTATCCAAGGCGCGGATTCGTCCGATGCCCGGTCGTCGGCCACCACGCGGGATGCGGCGTACCGGGCGGGCGGAGCGCCTGGCCGGCGCGGTCAGTATCAGTAGTCGTCGCGATCGCGGAAGTCGTCGTCCGCGTCGTCGTCGTCGTCATCCTCGTCGTCGTCGTCGTCATCCTCGTCGTCGTCGTCGAGATCCTCGTCCTCGGCGAAATCCTCGTCCTCGTCGCCGGAGCCGGACCAGCCTTCCGGCTCCTCGGTCGGCTCGAGATCCATCTCCGCCCAGGTGTCCAGATCCAGCTCCTCGATGTCGCCGTCGAGGTGCTGGATCTCGACGAGCTCCTGGTCCTCGTCGACCGACAGCACCTGGAAGGATTCGTCCTCCTCGAGGTCCCGGTACCACTTCCCAGCGACTGGCTCGTACTCTCTGCCCACTGCAGCGACCCTCGACGAAAACTGCTGAAAACCCGCCTGTTCGCGCGCCCGGCCCGCGCCGCTGCGGGCAAATGCCGAGCGGCGACGAGTTTAGGGGTTCGGATTCGCTGAGGCAATCAGCGGGCCGGCAGCGTCAGGTCGGCGATCGCGCCGAGCGCGGCGTGCTGCATGTGGTCGTGGTCGTGCATCGCCCCCGGCGGATGCAGCAGCGCCGCCACCAGCGTCCAGATCGCCGCGACCAGCACCAGCCCGCCGGCGGTGCGTCGCAGCGCCGGGCGGCGCAGCCGCTCGCCGAGGCGGGCGCCGCCGAGCGTCAGGCCGAGCAGCGCCGGCAGCGTGCCGGCGCCGAAGGCGAGCATCGTCGCCGCGCCCTCGCTCGCGCTGCCGCTCGCTGCGGCGACCAGCAGCACCGAGTAGACGAGGCCGCAGGGCATGAAGCCCCACAACAGTCCGAGCGCCGCCGGGCGCAATACCGGCGCGAGCCGCGCGGCGCGACCGAAGGCCGGCTTCAAGCGGCTCCAGAAGGCCTGGCCGAGGCGCTCGGCGCCGAGCAGGTCGCGGCCGGTCAGGAGCCGAAGCGCCAGCGCGCCGAGCACGAGCGCGGCGAGCAGGCGCGCGCCGAGTGCCAGCCAGGGCAACGGCAGCGGTGCGGCGAGGCCGCCGAGCACGGCGGCGAGCAGCGCGCCGACCAGCGCATAGCTCGCGAGTCGCGCCAGGTTGAAGGCGAGCGCCGCGCCGAGCGGCCAGCGGCCAGCGTTCCGGAAACTGGCGCCGACCGCCGCGGCGATGCCGCCGCACATTGCCGCGCAATGCGCGCTGCCGGCAATTCCCGCGGCGAGCGCCGCGCCGATCGACAGCGCCGCGGAGCTCACCGCGGCGGCTCGGCGGGGCGTGCCGGCGGGTCGTCGCTGAGCACCGCCCAGCCGGGCGACTCGAGGTCGTCGAACTGGCCATCGCCGACCGCCCAGAAGAACGCCCAGAGCGCGAGGCCGACCAGCACCAGCCCGAGCGGGATCAGCACGAAGATGATGTTCACGCCGCCGCCGCCTCGCGCACCAGCAGCGGCCGGCCGCGGTCGCCGCGCTGCGGCGACGGCCGGCGCGCGAGCCGCAGCGCATTCAGCACCACCAGCAGCGAACTCGCCGACATGCCGACGGCGGCCAGCCACGGCGGCACCCAGCCGAGCGCTGCCACCGGCAGTGCGACCAGGTTGTAGGCTGCCGACCAGATGAGATTCTGGCGGATGATCGCGGTCGTGCGCCGGGCGGTGCGCACCGCGAACGGCAGCGTCGTGAGTTCGCCGCGCAGCGCGACCAGGTCGGCGCTCGCCTGCGCAAGCGCGGAACCGGTGCCGAGCGCCAGCGACACCGAGGCGGCGCGCAGCGTCGGCGCATCGTTGATGCCGTCGCCGACCGCGAGCACGCGCGCGCCGCCGGCGCGCAGCCGCTCGAGCAGCGCGAGCTTGTCGGCCGGCAGCAGTCGCGCCTGCCAGCGACCGATGCCGAGCGCGCTGGCGGCGGCGCCGACCGCCTCGGCGTGGTCGCCGCTCGCGATGCTGGCGGTGAGCCCCAGCGACTCCAGTTCCCGCACCACCTCGGCGGCGCCCGGGCGCAGCTCGTCGCCGAGCTCGAAGCGCGCCAGCCAGCCGGCGGCGGCGCCGAGGTGAACGCCGGCTTCGCCGAGGGTGGCCGGGCGCGGCCCGGCAAGCGCCGCGACGTAGGCCGCGGTGCCGATGCGGTAGCGCTCGGCGCCGACGCGGCCCTCGATGCCGCAGCCGGGCTCGACCGCGACCTCGACGGCCGGCGCGGCGGCGATCGCCGCGAAGGCCTGCGCGAGCGGGTGCGCGGAACTGCGCTCGAGCGCCGCGGCGATCTTGAGCGCGTCCTCGCGGCCGATGCCGCAGGCGGTGACGCGCTCGAGGCGCGGGCGGCCGAGGCTCAGCGTGCCCGTCTTGTCGAACAGCACCGTATCGGCCCGCGCCAGTTCCTCGAGCGCATCCGGCCGCGTGACCAGCAGCCCGGCGCGCGCCAGCGTCGCGGTCGCGGCGGTAATCGCGGTGGGCGTGGCGAGCGACAGGGCGCACGGGCAGGTCACGACCAGCACCGCGAGCGTCGCCTCGAAGGCCCGCGACGGGTCTATCAGCAGCCAGAGCGCGGCGACCAGCGCCGCGCCGACCAGCACGCGGGTCACGAACCAGGCGGCCGCCCGGTCGGCGAGCCGCGCGATGCGCGGCCGCTCGGTCTGTGCCCGTTCGAGCAGCCGCACGATGCCGGCGAGCACCGTCGACTGACCGACGGCCGTCAGCCGGACCTCGACCGGCGCGGCGCAATTGAGCGCGCCGGCGATGACGGCCGCACCCTCGCCCTTGGTCACCGCTAGCGACTCGCCGGTCAGCAGCGCCTCGTCCGCCTCGGTCGAGCCGCCGACGACCACGCCGTCGGCCGGGAAACACTCGCCCACCGGCACCAGCACGCGGTCGCCGGCCGAGAGCGTTGCCACCGGCACGCGTTCGCTGCGCGCGCCGGCGACCCGCAGCGCCGTGGCTGGCACGAGGTGCAGCAAGGCCTCGGCGGTCGAGCCGGCGCGGTGGCGGGCCAGCATCTCGACGTAGCGGCCGAGCAGCAGCAGGAAGATGAACATCACCACCGAGTCGAAGTAGACGTCGCCGGCGTGCGCGAGCGTATTCCAGGCGCTCGCGCCGAAGGCGAGTCCGATGCCGATCGCGACCGGCACGTCCATGCCGACATGCCGGGCGCGTAGCGCCGCCCACGCGCCGGCGAAGAACGGGCGGCCGGCGTAGACCAGCACCGGAGCCGTGACCACGAGGCTGATGATGCGCAGGTACTCGCGGATCACCGGGTCCATGCCGTCGATCGCGCCGATGTAGAGCGCGGTCGCGATCATCATCACCTGCATCATGCCGAAGCCGGCGACCGCGAGGCGCTTGAGCGCGCCGCGCCGCTCGCGGGTCGCGACCGCGAGCGTGTCGGTCGCGCCGAGCACGTGCGGGCGGTAGCCGAGCGCCGCGATCGAGCGCAGCACCGCCGCGAGCCCGATGCGCTCCGTGTCGAAGGCCACCTGTGCGCGCGCGGTGGCGGGATTGACGCTGGCGCGCACGATGCCTGCCTGCCGGCCGACGCTCTCGCCGATCAGCCAGCTGCAGGCCGAGCAGCGCAGCCCCTCGATCAGCAGGTTCACGACCGCCGCCTCGCCATCGCGACCGAGCAGCGGGCCGCAGACCTCCGGCCGGTCATAGGTTGCCCAGACGTCGCCGCCGCCGCCGGCGTCCGGTCGCGGCGCCGCGGCGGTGCGGAAGCGGTAGTAGTCGCCGAGGCCGGCACCCTCGATGAGCTCGGCCGCGGCCCGGCAGCCCAGGCAGCAGACCAGTTGCTCGCGGCCGTCAACCTGGATGGCGAGGCGCGGCTGCTCCGGGAGCGGCTCGCCGCAATGGAAGCAGCCGGCCGCCGCCGGCGCGTTCACGGGACCGTCCCCGGCCTGAGCGTCAGCGTGTCGAAGCGGTCGACGAACTCGCCCGTCAGTCGCCAGCCGCGGTCGGCCGGCGAGAGCTCGAGATACCAGTGCCCGGCGGCGAGCGGTGCGAGCGGCGCGGCGTAGCGGCCGTCGTCGGTCGCCCGCAGCGTCACCAGGCGGTCCTGCTCGGCGCGCGTCGCGTGCGAGAACAGCACCACGAGCTGCGCCGGCGTCGGCGCGCTGCCCGGTTCGAGGCGCACGAGCAGCGTGCCGCCCTCGACGCCGAGTGTCGCGCCGACGCCGAGCCGCTGCGCGGCGCGGTCGCGGGTCGGGTCGCGGTTGATGGCGAGCCCTTCCTTGCGGTACTCGTCGGCGACGACCGTATCGCTCTTGAGGTACGCGATGACGACCGTGGTGAGTCCGCCGACGACGGTCAGCGCCGGGATCGCGATCACGAGCCACAGCATGGGCTCGCGGTACCACGGCCGCTCGCGCGCGGCGGATTCGGGGGCGGCTCGCTGCGGCATGCTGATCCTGTCGGTATTCACGGGGCGATGAAGCGGGCTTTCTCGACCACCCGCCGCGACGGGCCGTCGGCGTCGGTGAGCACGAAGAAGATGTCATGTCCGCCGCGCACGGCGCCGGCCGGTGCCTCGACGCGCAGCGGCACCGAGTACACCTCGCCGCCGTCGACGCGCCAGGTGTGGCGCTCAGCCTCGATCTTGGCGCCGGCGATGCCCTCGACGCTGAGCCGGTAGGTGTGCGCGGCGCTGTCCTTGTTGAGGATCTTCACGTTGTAGACGTTCTCGATCTCATCGTCGCCGGTTTCCTGGTACAGCGCGTTGCGGTCGCGGATCACGTCGAGCGCCACGGTCTTGCGCGCCATCAGCCCGGCGAAGCCGGCCAGGAAAATCAGGCCGAGCAGCGCCGCGTAGACGAAGGTGCGTGGCCGGAAGGTGCGCGACGGCTTGCCCTCGAGGGCGTTCTGGGTGGTGTAGCGGATCAGGCCGCGCGGGTAGCCGACCTTGTCCATGACGCCGTCGCAGGCGTCGATGCAGGCGGCGCAGGCGATGCACTCGTACTGCAGACCCTGGCGGATGTCGATGCCGGTCGGGCAGACCTGCACGCACACCGTGCAGTCGACGCAGTCGCCGAGGCCCTTGGCGTGGTAGTCGGCGTTGCGCGCCCGCGCGCCGCGCGGCTCGCCGCGGTTCGTGTCGTAGGTGATGATCAGCGTGTCGCGGTCGAACATCGCGCTCTGGAAACGCGCGTACGGACACATGTACTTGCAGACCTGCTCGCGCAGGTAGCCGGCGTTGAAGTAGGTGGCCGCACTGTAGAACAGGGTCCAGAACAGCGCCCAGCCGCCCATCGACTGGCTCAACAGGTCCTGCGTCAGCATCGGCATCGGCACGAAGAAGCCGACGAAGGAGAGCCCGGTCCAGAGCGCGAAGCCGACCCACAGCGCGTGCTTGGTGGTCCGGCGGGCGAGCTTCGCGGCGCTCCATGGCGCGCGGTCGAGCTTGATGCGCTTGGCGCGATCGCCCTCGACGAAGCGCTCGATCCAGACGAACACCTCGGTCCAGACCGTCTGCGGGCAGGCGAAGCCGCACCACAGCCGACCGGCGATCGCGGTGAAGAAGAACAGCGACAGACCGAGCAGCACCAGGATCCAGGTCAGGAAGATGAAGTCCTGCGGCCAGAGCACCAGCCCGAAGATCCAGAATTTGCGTGCCGGCAGGTCGAACAGCACCGCCTGGCGGCCGTCCCACCGCAGCCACGGCACGAGGTAGAAGAGGGCGAGCAGCCCGAACACCGCGAAGCGGCGCAGCCGGTCGAAGCGCCCGCTGATCTCGCGCGGGTGGATCTTGACGTGCTTGGCGTAGAACGACGCCGGCTCATCCGGCGGCACGGGCAGGCCGCCGGGCGCTGGTCCGCGGGCGGCGTTCACGGCCTCGGCCCCCCGATGTCGGTGCGGCTCAGCTGCGACTCGGTGCGCACGAGGTACAGGCTGAGAGCACTCGACAGCGTCGTGAAGGCCCAGAAGAAGAAGAAGCCGAGCGCATAGCCGGCGTTGTGGTTCGCGACCAGTTCGGCGAGGGCGGTGCCCTCGCCGAGATCCACCGGGTCGAAGACGGCGAAAAAGAACATGGTCATCACGGCGGCGGCGAGGAACGACGGCCAGAGCACGATCGCGACGTCGCGTCGCGCCCGGCTCCAGGTCGACACCGGCGGCTCCTCCAGCCCGTCGTTCGCGACCTCCGCTTCGCTGTCGCGCAAGCGCCCGCCTCAGCCGCCCGCGCCGCTCGCGGGGGCCGGCGCCGTGGTGGCGGCCGGAAGCGCCGGCTTCGGCGACAGGCTGTACACGTAGCCAGCCAGCAGCTTGATCTTCTGCTCGCCGAGCAGCTCGAGGTGCGCGGGCATCTTGTTGGTGCGTCCGTTCGTGACCGTCTCCTTGATCACCGGCAGCGAGCCGCCGTAGATCCAGTACTCGTCCGCGAGATTGGGTGCGCCCAGCGCCGGATTGCCCTTGCCGTCCGGGCCATGGCATGCCGCGCAGACAGTGTCGAACTTCTCCTTGCCGGCCGCAAGCAGGCTGGCCTGGGGCGCCTGGCGCCCAGACAGGCTGTAGACGTAGTTGGCCACCGCCTCGACGCCGTCGGCGCCGAGCACCGCGCCCCAGGCCGGCATGACGCCCTGCCGGCCGCCGCCGATGGTGGCCAGGATCGCCTCCGGCTCGTGGCCCCAGGTCAGGTTCGGCGAGGTCAGGTTCGGGAAGCCCTTGGCGCCGCGCGCATCGGAGCCGTGGCACATCGAGCAGTTGGCGGCGAACAGGTTCTTGGCGATCTTGATCGCCGCCGGGTCCTTGGCCAGTTCCTCGACCGTCTTGCCGTCAAAGCGAGCGAACTCGCGCGCCGCGATCGCGTTCGCCTCGTCGGTCTGCGCCTGCCACTGCTTGACCTGGCTCCAGCCGAGCGTGCCGCGGAAGGCGCCGAAGCCGGGGAACAGGACCAGGTAGCCGATCGCGAACGCGATCGTGAAGTAGAACAGGAACAGCCACCAGCGCGGCAGCGGGTTGTTGTACTCCTGCAGGTCGCCGTCCCAGGTGTGGCCGGTGGTCTCGGGGCCGGCCTTCTGGTCGCCTGCCTTGGCGCTGGTGGTCGACAGCAGCAGCCAGACGGCAAAGGCGACGTTGGCGGTGACGAGGAGGACGATCCACCAGTTCCAGAATCCGCTCATGACTGCGCTCCCGACGTGACTCCGGCATCCTCCTCGAGCGGCAGCTGGGCAGCCGCCGCGAAATCGCCCTGGCGTCGCCGGCTGTAGCTCCAGGCGACCACGCCGAGAAAGGCGAGCATCGATATCAGGGTCGAGATTCCGGCGACCCAGCCGTACACGATCATGCTCATGTCACTTCTTCCAGGTCTTGGAGGCGAGCCCGAGGCCCTGCAGGTACGCGACCAGCGCGTCCTGCTCGGTCTTGCCGTCAACCGCGCTCTTGGCGTCGGCGATCTCGGCGTCGCTGTACGGCACACCGACGTGGCGCAGCGCGCGCAGCTTGCCGGCGGTGCCGTCGGCGTCGAGCTTGTTGGTCGCGAGCCATGGGAAGCCCGGCATGTTCGATTCCGGCACGACGTCGCGCGGGTTGTTGAGGTGCGCACGGTGCCACTCGTCCGAGTAGCGGCCGCCGACGCGCGCCAGGTCAGGGCCAGTGCGCTTCGAACCGAACTGGAACGGGTGGTCGTAGACCGACTCGCCGGCCAGCGAGTAGTGCCCGTAACGCTCGGTCTCGGCGCGCAGCGGCCGGATCATCTGCGAGTGGCAGAGGTAGCAGCCTTCGCGCACGTAGATGTCGCGGCCCTCGACCTCGAGCGCCGTGTACGGCCGCACGCCAGGTGCGGGCTCGGTCAGCATGCCGGTGAAGTACAGCGGCACGATCTCGACCAGGCCGCCGACGCTGATGACGATCGCCGTCAGCACGCCGAGCAGGCCGACGTTGTTCTCGATCTTTTCGTGGTTCATGGGTTCACTTCCACTCGGTGTTCAGGCGCGCCGCTCAGCCGTGCGCCGGCTGCAGCACCGGCTGGTCGGCGGTGGTCGCGTTCGGCGCGGTGACGGTCTTCCAGACGTTGTAGGCCATCAGGAACATGCCGCCGAAGACCAGCACGCCGCCGGCGAGGCGCACGGCGTAGAACGGGTAGGTGACCTTCAGCGACTCGACGAAAGTGTAGGTCAGCGTGCCGTCGGCGTTGGTCGCGCGCCACATCAGGCCCTGCATCACCCCGGCGATCCACATCGCCGCGACGTACAGCACGATGCCGATCGTGGTGGTCCAGAAGTGGATGTCGATCAGGCGCGTCGAGTACATCTCGATGCGGCCCCAGAGCCGCGGGATCAGCGCGTACAGCATGCCGATCGAGACCATCGCCACCCAGCCGAGCGCGCCGGAGTGCACGTGGCCGATCGTCCAGTCGGTGTAGTGCGACAGGGCGTTGACCGTCTTGATCGACATCATCGGTCCCTCGAAGGTCGACATGCCGTAGAACGACAGCGACACGATGAGGAACTTCAGGATCGGATCGGTGCGCAACTTATGCCACGCGCCGGACAGGGTCATGATGCCGTTGATCATGCCGCCCCACGACGGCGCGATCAGCATCAGCGAGAACACCATGCCGAGCGACTGCGCCCAGTCGGGCAGCGAGGTGTAGATGAGGTGGTGCGGGCCGGCCCACATGTAGATCGAGATCAGCGCCCAGAAGTGCACCACCGACAGCCGGTACGAGTAGATCGGCCGGCCGGCCTGCTTCGGCACGAAGTAGTACATGATCCCGAGGAAGCCGGCGGTCAGGAAGAAGCCGACCGCGTTGTGGCCGTACCACCACTCGACCATCGCGTCGACCACGCCCGGGTAGACCGAGTAGGACTTCCACATCGACACCGGGATCTCGGCGCTGTTGACGATATGCAGCACCGCGACCGTGATGATGAACGAGGCGAAGAACCAGTTGGCGACGTAGATGTGCTTGACTTTGCGGGTCGCGAGCGTGCCGAGGAACACGACCGCGTAGGCCACCCAGACGATCGCGATCGCGATGTCGATCGGCCATTCGAGCTCGGCGTATTCCTTGCCGCTGGTGATGCCGAGCGGCAGCGTGATCGCCGCCGCGACGATGATCAGGTTCCAGCCCCAGAACGTGAACGACGCCAGCGGGCCCGCGAACAGGCGCGCGTGGCAGGTGCGTTGCACGACGTAGTAGGACGATGCGAACAGCGCGCTGCCGCCGAAGGCGAAGATCACCGCGTTGGTGTGCAGCGGCCGCAGCCGGCCGTAGCTCAGCCACGGGATGTCGAAGTTCAGCGCCGGGAAGAGCAGCTGGGCCGCGATGATGACGCCGACCAGCATGCCGACGATGCCCCAGACGACGGTCATCACGGCAAACTGCCGGACGACGGTATCGTTATACGTTTCCGTGCGTTGCATGGGCGTTCCGTAGAGCAAGTTGAGGTGCAAGTCGCCGGTTTCAGCACGTTCCGGCAGCGCAGCAAGGGTACTGGAGGGCCTACCCTCATCCCCATACGCAAATGCCCATACAAGCTGCGGCAAACCCGGAGTTTCACCGGCCGCTGCCGGGTCGGCGGCGACGCGGCCGGCCGGCGCGGCGTGTGCCGGGCGATCCGGTATAGTCGAACGCTGCCCGCGACCTCTCACCGCGGGTTCCCGAGTGATGTCCCAACAAGAATTTCGCGCCCGAGCACGGCGCCTGCGTGACGCCCGGCGCCTGATCGTCAAGGTCGGCTCGGCGCTGCTGGTCGACGCCCGCAGCGGGCGCCTGAACCGCGCCTGGCTCGAGAGCCTCGGCGACGACCTGGCGCGCGCCGCCAAGCGCGGGCAGCAGCTGATCGTGGTCTCGAGCGGCGCGATCGCGCTCGGTCGCCGCCACCTCGGGCTGGCCGCCGGCCGCCTGCGCCTCGAGGAGAGCCAGGCCGCCGCCGCGGTCGGCCAGATCCGTCTGGCGCGCGCCTGGCAGGAGATCCTGGAGGAGCGCGGCCTCGCGGTGGCGCAGCTGCTGCTGACGCTCGAGGACACCGAGGAGCGGCAGCGCTACCTCAACGCCCGCGCCACGCTCAACACGCTGCTCGCGCTCGGCGCCGTGCCGGTGATCAACGAGAACGACACGGTCGCGACCGCCGAGATCCGCTACGGCGACAACGACCGGCTGGCGGCGCGGGTCGCGCAGATGGCGAGCGCCGAGTGCCTGGTGCTGCTGTCGGACATCGACGGCCTGTACAGCGCCGACCCCGGACGCGACGCGGCGGCCCGCTTCATTCCCGAGGTGCGCGCGATCGACGACGGCGTCGAGGCGATGGCCGCGGGGCCGAGCTCCGGCGTCGGTTCCGGCGGCATGACCACCAAGGTGGCCGCGGCGCGGATCGCGCTCGCCGCCGGTTGCAGCCTGTGCATCGCGAGCGGCCGACGGCCGAACCCGCTGCGGGCGGTGGAGGACGGCGAGCGCTGCACCTGGTTCCTGCCGGGCACGACCCCGCTCGCGTCCCGCAAGCAGTGGATCGCCGGCACCCTCACGCCGCGCGGCCGGCTGTCGGTGGACGCCGGCGCCGCCGCGGCGCTGGGGCGCGGCAAGAGCCTGCTGCCGGCCGGCGTCACCCGCGTCAGCGGCCGCTTCGAGCGCGGCGACACCGTCAGCGTGGTCGCGGACGGCCGCGAGATCGCCCGCGGCCTCGCCGCCTATTCGTCGACGGACGCGACGCGGATCGCCGGCCGGCGCAGCGGCGAGATCGAGTCCTTGCTCGGCTACCGGGGCCGTGAGGAGCTGATCCACCGCGACGATCTGGTGGTCCTGGCCGGCAGTGCGGAGCCGCGCCGGTGAGCCGCCCGGGCGCAGAAGGCGAAGCGCTCGGCGCGACGATGCAGCGGCTGGGCAGCCAGGCCGTTGCCGCCGCGCGGGTGCTGGCGCGCGCGCCGCGGCAGGTCAAGGACGCGGCGCTCGAGCAGGCGGCGGCGGTGATCCGCGCGCGGGCCGCGGCGATCCTCGCTGCCAATGGCCGCGACCTCGACGCGGCGCGCGCCCGCGGCCTCGGCGCGGCGCTCCTCGAGCGCCTGCTGCTCGATGCGTCGCGGGTCGAGGCGATGGCGCTCGGCCTCGAGGCGATCGCCGGGCTGCCGGACCCGGTGGGCGCGGTGATCGCCGAGTGGACGCGCCCGAACGGCCTCGTGATCCAGCGCGTGCGCGTGCCGCTCGGGGTGATCGCGATCATCTACGAAAGCCGCCCCAACGTGACGGCCGACGCCGGCGGCCTGTGCCTGAAGTCCGGCAACGCGGTGATCCTGCGGCCGGGCTCGGAGAGCGTCCAGTCGAGTGCGGCGATCCACGCCTGCCTCGAAGCCGGGCTCGAGGCGGCGGGCCTGCCGCTCGCCGCCATCCAGCGCGTGCCGACCACCGACCGCGAGGCGGTGCGCTACCTGCTCGCCGGCATGACCGACTCCGTCGACGTCGTCGTGCCGCGCGGCGGCAAGGGGCTGATCGAGCGCGTGCAGCGCGAGGCACGCGTGCCGGTGATCGGCCACCTCGACGGCAACTGCCACGTCTACGTCGACCGTGACGCCGACCTCAACATGGCGCGCGAAATCGTGCTCAACGCCAAGCTGCGCCGCACCGGCGTGTGCGCCGCCGCCGAGACGCTGTTGGTCGACCGGGCGGCCGCCGCGACGCTGCTCGCACCGCTGCTGCGCGCGCTGCTCGATGCCGGCTGCGAGGTGCGCGGCGACGACGCCTGCCGCGCGGCCGACGCGCGCGTGCGCGCGGCCAGCGAGGACGACTGGTACACGGAGTACCTCGACGCGATCATCGCGGTGCGCCTCGTCGACGGCGTCGACGGCGCGATCGAGCACATCGGCCGTTACGGCTCGGCGCACACCGAGTCGATCGTCACCGCCAACGACGCCACCGCCGAGCGCTTCCTCGACGGCGTCGACAGCGCGATCGTGCTGCACAACGCCTCGACGCAGTTCGCCGACGGCGGCGAGTTCGGCATGGGCGCCGAGATCGGCATCTCGACCGACAAGTTCCACGCCCGCGGGCCGGTCGGCGTGGAGCAGCTGACGAGCTACAAGTACGTGGTGCGCGGCAAGGGCCAGGTGCGACCGTAGCGGGCCGCGCCGCCGACTCAGCGCCGCTGGGCCTTCTTTTCCTGTTTGGCCGCACGCTTCTCGGCGGCGGTCCTCGCGGGCTTCTTCTTGGTCTCTTTCTTGCGGTCCTGGCCCTTGCTCATGGCAGGTCCTTGGCCGGGACCTCGTCGGGCTTGCCGTGGCGCTTGGCGAGCTTTTCCTGCTGCTCGCGCTTCTTGGCGGCCTCGCGCTGCTTCTTCAGGTGCTGGTAGTTCGGTTTCTT
>JANYAE010000073.1 GCA_025355105.1 Pseudomonadota bacterium
CGCCGCGGCCGACTCGTGCTCGAGCTCCGAGAACACCGCCCGGTCGTGGGGCCTGAGCGCCTCGAGCGCGATGAGCGGGGAGCCGGGGTAGGCGAGCAGCTTGCCATCCAGGACGCCGAGGCGGCGGACGATCTCGAGGTAGCGGGCGAGGGCGGGCGGCGGATCGCGCGCGGCGAGCAGCGGCAGGATGCCTGAGCGAAACTCCCCCGTGCGCTGCATCTCGATCGCATCGACCGGGTAGGTGCCGCGCCCCGCGTGCGTGTCCATGAAGAAGATCGGCGCCGCCTTCTTCGCCAGAGCGTCGATGAGCGCGACCAGCACGACGTGCTTGAGGACGTCGGCGAAGTTTCCGGCGTGGTAGGCGTGGCGGTAGTTCATCGGCAGCCGTCGAGGCGCGGCCGGCGCGGAGTGTGGCGCGCGCTCAAGGCCCGAGTTCGCCGAGCCAGTCGCGCGACCTCAAGTACTCGCTCGAGAGCTTCGCTTCGCTCGAGCCCGGTTCCGGCTCGAAGCCGTATTCCCAGCGGGCCAGCGGCGGCAGCGACATCAGGATCGACTCGGTGCGCCCGCCCGACTGGAGACCAAACTGCGTGCCGCGGTCGAACACCAGGTTGAACTCGACGTAGCGGCCGCGGCGGTAGAGCTGGAACGCCCGCTCGCGCGCGCCAAAGGGTGTCGCGCGGCGCCTGGCGACGATGGGGAGGTACGCCTCGAGGAAGGCATCTCCCACCGAGCGCTGGAACGAGAAGCTCCGCTCGAACCCGCCCTCGCTCCAGTCATCGAAGAAGATCCCGCCGACGCCGCGCGTCTCGCCCCGGTGCGGCAGGAAGAAGTAGCGGTCGCACCAGGCCTTGAGGCGCGGATAGACCTCAAGGCCGAACGGCGCGCAGGCGCTCGCGGCGGTGCGATGCCAGTGGAGCACGTCCTCGTCGAAGGCATACGCGGGGGTCAGATCGAAGCCGCCGCCGAACCACCACGCCGCGGGGACGCCCGCCTTGCTGGCGCTGAAGAAGCGCACGTTCATGTGCGTCGTCGGCACGTACGGATTCAGCGGGTGAAATACCAGCGACACGCCCATCGCCTCGAACGCCGCGCCGGCGAGCTCCGGGCGCTCCTGCGTGGCGGACGGCGGCAGGCCCTGACCCATGACGTGCGAGAAGCTGACCCCGCCCTGCTCGAGCAAGGCGCCGGCCTTCAGCACGCGGCTCTCGCCGCCGCCACCGCCCGGTCGTTGCCAGCAGTCGCTCGTGAAACGCGCGCCGCCGTCGGCGGCCTCGAGCGCGCTGCTGATGCGGGCCTGCAGCGCCGTCAGGTAGTCGCGGACCTCTGCCTTGCCGGTGTGCATGGTCAGAGTATGACCGAAGCGCCGCGCGGCGCGGTCAGCGCGCGGGCTTGCTGAGCGCGGCCTTCGGCGCCGACGCCTTCTTGGCGGCGGTCCTGGTCGACCCCTTGGCCGGCGCCTTGGCCGGCTTGGCGAACGCGGCCGGCTTTCGCGCCGCGCGCTTCGGCGCCGCCGATTTCGGCGCCGCGCTCACCGTCGGCGCCGCGGCTCGGCTGCGGCGCGGCCGCGGGCTCGCCGCCGGCGCGACTGCCGCCGCCGCCGCGGTCTTGGCGAGCGGCTTGCGGCGGCCGAAGCGGCTCGTGCCCCGCAGCGGCGCCGCCGCGATCAGCACCTGGCACTCCTCGAGCGTCAGGCTCGCGGGCTCGCGGTCCTTGGGGATGCGCGCGTTGCGCTTGCCGTCGGTGAGGTACGGCCCGAAGCGGCCGTGCAGCACCTGGATGTTGTCGACGCCGTAGTCGCGGATCAGCCGCGCCGCGTCCGCCGCCTTCTTCTCCTCGATGAGCTCGAGCGCGCGCGGCAACTCGATCGCGTACGGATCGTCGGTCTTGATCGAGACGTACTTGGCGCCGAACTTCACGTACGGCCCGAAGCGGCCGATGCCGACCGAGACCGTGTCGCCGCTCGGCAGCTCGCCGAGCGCGCGCGGCAGCGTAAAGAGCTTCAGCGCCTCGGGCAGCTCGATCGAGTCCATCCGCTGGCCGGGCCTCAGCCCGGCGAAGCGCGGCTTCTCGACGTCGTCCTTGGTGCCGAGCTGCACGAACGGGCCGTACTGGCCGATGCGCACGCTGACCGGCCGGCCGCTGACCGGGTCGATGCCGAGCTGGCGGGCCTGCGCCACCTCCTCGCGGCTGACGGTCTTCTCGATGTCCCGCACGCGGTCGATGAACGGGCGCCAGAAGGCCCGCAGCACCGGCACCCATTCCTTGTCGCCGCGCGAGATGTCGTCGAGGTCATCCTCGAGGCGCGCGGTGAACTCGTAGTCGACGTACTGCGGGAAGAAGCGCACCAGGAAGTTCGAGACGATCTTGCCGGTGTCGGTCGGCACGAAGTTGCGGCGCTCGTCCTCGACGTACTTGCGCGCGCGCAGTGTCTCGATGATCGCCGCGTAGGTGGACGGGCGGCCGATGCCGCGCTCCTCAAGCGCCTTGACGAGGCCGGCCTCGGTGTAGCGCGGCGGCGGCTCGGTGAAGTGCTGCTCGGGTTCGAGCGAGACGAGGCGCGCGACGTCGCCGCTCGCCAGCGCCGGCAGCCGGCTGCCGTCCTCGTCATCCTCGTCGTCGTTGCGGTCGACCTCGTAGGCGGCGAGGTAGCCGGGCTTGATCAGCGTCGAGCCGCTGGCGCGCGCGACGCCGGCCGGCGCCGCGCCCGCGGCGGTGGTGCCGGGATGCAGCGTGACGGTGACCTGCTCGAACAGCGCGTTGGTCATCTGCGAGGCGATGGTGCGCTTCCAGATCAGGTCGTAGAGGCGCCACATGTCGTCGTCGATGTGGCCCTTGAGCTTCTCGGGCGTATTGGCGGCGAGCGTCGGCCGGATGGCCTCGTGCGCCTCCTGCGCGTTCTTCTGCTTGTTGGCGTAGCTGCGCGGCGCCTGCGGCACCGCCTCCTTGCCGTACAGCGCGCCAATGGTCTCGCGGATCTGGCCGATCGCCTCGGCCGACAGCGAGGTCGAGTCGGTGCGCATGTAGGTGATCAGTCCGACCGGGCCTTCGCCGAAGTCGACGCCCTCGTAGAGCTTCTGCGCGAGCTGCATGGTGCGGCGCGCGCTGAAGCCGAGCCGGTTGGCGGCCGCCTGCTGCACGGTCGAGGTGCGAAACGGCGCCTGCGGGCTGCGCGAGCGCGGCTTGGACTCGACGTTGGCGACCTTCAGCGTGCCGGCGCAGGCGCTCTGCAGCAGCCGCTCGGCGGCGCGTGCCGCGGCCTCGTTGGTGATGCTGAAGCGGCTCTTGGCGACGTCCGCCTCGATCTTCTTGCCATCGACCTCGATGACCCGCGCGCGGAACGGCTGGCCGGCCTTCTCCGCGGCGATTTCGAGCGTCCAGTATTCCTGGCGCTTGAAGGCGACGATCTCGGCCTCGCGCTCGCAGATCAGGCGCAGCGCCACGCTCTGCACGCGGCCGGCCGACAGGCCCGGCATGATCTTCTTCCACAACAGCGGCGACAGGTTGAAGCCGACCAGGTAGTCGAGCGCGCGGCGTGCCTGCTGGGCGTTCACCAGCGGCACCGACAGCTGCTCTGGCGAGGCCACCGCCTTCTGGATCTCGTTCTTCGTGATCTCGAAGAACTTGGCGCGGTACACGTCCTTGCCCTTGAGGACGCCGCGCTCCTTGAGGATCTCGTGCAGGTGCCACGAGATCGCCTCGCCCTCGCGGTCCGGGTCGGTCGCGAGGTAGAGCGCGCTGGCCTTGCGCATCGCGCGCTCGATCGCGTCGACGTGCTTGGTGTTGCGCTCGATCAGCGCGTAGCGCATCTCGAAGTTCTTCTCGGTGTCGATCGCGCCTTCCTTCGGCACCAGGTCGCGCACGTGGCCATAGGAGGCCAGCACCTCGAAGTCCTTGCCCAGGTACTTCTTGATGGTCTTGGCCTTGGCCGGCGACTCGACGATGACGAGACTAGTGCTCATGGCTCCAAAAAAACTGAACCGCGGACCCCGAGGCCGCGGCTCGTTTGGACTGAGGCCGCCCGCGCGGCCCGGCGGCTAGTGCAGGGCGTCCGACTGCCCCTCGAATACCAGATCTTCCATCCGTTGGTAGGCCTGTTCCTGGCCGGGTTGGCTGAACAGCACCATCAGCACCACCCACTTGACCTGCTCGATGTCGATTTCCTCGGCCTCGAGCGCCAGCAGCCGGTCGATCACCAGTTCGCGCTGCTGGTTCGACAGGATGCCGATGTTCTCGAGCTGCAGGATATAGCCCCGCACCTCCGGCGCGAGCCGCGCCTGCTCGTAGCCGCTGAACACCCGGAACGAGCGAGTGTGCGCGTCGCTGACCTGCGGCGCGTCGCCGGACAGTCCCTCGAGCCACTCGAGCGCGCGCTCGATGCCGCTCTCGGCGAAGCCGGCGTGCTCCAGCTCCTCGCGCAGCACGTCGCGGCTCGGCTGCGGCACGACGTCGGATTCGAGGTAGTTCTCGAACAGATAGATGAGTATGTCGAGCACGTTGTCGTTCATCGGGTCTTTCATCTCGGGCGCCTCTGGGACGCGGCCTCGGCACGACGGCAGAAGCTGCCGGCGCCGGGCGCCCGCCGCTCCTCTGGGGAGAGGCGCGGGAGCAGTGAGGACGCGGTCTGGCCGGTGAGGCCCGATTTGGTGACCAACGTGTCGACGTCCGCCGGTTCGAAGCCGAGCGCATCTAACAGTATTTCGGCGGGCTTGTCCAACGCCGGCGCCGGCGCCAGGGCCGGCGATTCAACGTATTCAGGCGGGGAAACGCTGCTCGGCAGCGAAAAATCCGGGTGCGTGCGACCGGCCGCGGGCCGGCGCCGCCCGGCGCAGCTCAGGGGTTCTTGACCGTGTCGCCGACGTGCAGGTCGCTCGAGGCGCTCATGACGAGCCCGTAGCTGATGTGCTCGTAGGTCTTGAAGACCATGAAGTTGCCGGCGAGCTCGCTCGGCAGCGCGACGCTCTTGGCGAACGGATCCTTGAACTGGTTGCTGCTGGTCAGCCCGCCCGGGCCCCGGTCCTTGACGCGGTCGCCGAGCTCCCAGATGCCGAGCACGTTGCCGGGCTCGAGACCGTCGCTCTTGCCGCGGTTGACGACCACGACCTGGTACTGACCGATCACGTTGACGCCGCCGATCACCGAGATGATCTTGCCGCTGACCGGACGTGACGGCGCGTGCGGCACGAAGTCGACCGGCACGTCGAGGTTCTCGGACAGCACCCGATCGCCGGCCAGCGTTTCGCGCGCCGACTCGGTGAGCACCAGCTTGGCGAGCTCGTCCTTGCCGCTGCCGGCGCCGCGCTCGAGGCGCGCCCGGCCGGTGTAGATGCCCTGGTAGCCGAGCAGCTTGTGCGAGTCCGGATCGGTGAGCTTGTCGCCGACGTGCACCACGTTGAAGCGTGCGCCGGTCTCGGCGCCCTTGATGCCGCGGGCGTACAGCACGTCGTCCATGCCGGCAGCCACCTGGCGGTTGCCGATCGCGACCACGTACGGGAGCTTGTCGGCCTCCTCCTGGGCGATCACGCTCGGCTTGGACATGAACGCCGCGACGATGTCGTAGGGGATCGCGGTGATCGCCTCGCTGAGCGGCAGCTCGCGGATCTGCGGAGAGAGGCGCACTTGGTTGCCGCGCTCGACGCGGATCTCGGGGCGCAACTGGCCGTTGCCGGTGCCGGCGTCGACGTAAACGAGGTGCAGCGTGTCGCCCGGATAAATGCGGTGCGGGTTCTTGATATCGGGGTTGAGATACCAGATCTCAGGCCAGTACCAGGGCTGGCTCAGGAACTTCGACGCCAGCGCCCACAGCGTGTCTCCGCGCTGCACGGTGTAGCTGGACGGCGCATCCGGCGCGAGCGGCACCGAGGTGCTGTGCCCTGCGGCCGGCGCCGCGGCGTCGGCGGCCAGCGCCGGCGAGGCGGCGAGCGTGCCGAGAACCAGTAAGCCTGCGAATTGGCGAAAGTTTTTCATGGAGTTACGTGCCCGCGTCCGGACCCTGAGAGAGGCCCATCCTGTTGTGACCTGACGTTGCCTGCCGACCTATAATCGCTCCAGGTCGAACGCAGGCAGGCGACATTAAGTCCAATGCCAGCCAAACTTTAGCAGCATTATTGCGCCGGTTGCACGAATTCCCCCACCCATAAACATGACGCGCCTCACGATTCTTGAATATCCTGACCCCCGGCTGCGCACCCGCGCGGTCCCCGTAGCCCAGGTCGACGACACGGTTCGCCAGCTGATCGACGACATGCTCGAGACCATGTACGGCGCCAAGGGGGTCGGCCTCGCGGCCACCCAGGTCAACGTCCACCGGCGGATCCTGGTCGCCGACGTCTCGGAAGAAAAGAACGCGCCACTCATATTCGTCAACCCGCAGATCCTGACGCGCGACGACGTCGGCACGATGCAGGAAGGTTGCCTGTCGGTGCCGGGCTTCTTCGAGGACGTCGACCGGGCGCACCAGGTCCGGGTGCGGGCGCAGGGCCGCGACGGCAAAGCGTTCGAGATGGACACCGAGGGCCTGCTTGCGGTCTGCGTTCAGCACGAGATCGACCACCTCGAGGGCAAGCTGTTCGTCGACTACCTGTCGGAACTGAAGCGCACGCGCATCCGCAAGAAGCTCGAGAAGGACCAGCGCCAGCGCGGCACCGACCCGGTCCGCTCGCGCGGCCCAGCGATCTGACGCGTGCCGCTCACGGTCGTCTACGCCGGCACACCGGAGTTCGCGGTGCCGGCGCTCGAGGCGATCCGCGCCGCCGGTCACGTGCTCGCGGCCGTCTACACGCAGCCGGACCGCCCGGCCGGCCGTGGCCGCGCGCTCACCGCCTCGCCGGTCAAGCGCCGCGCCCTGGCGCTCGGCCTCGCCGTCGAGCAGCCGGCGACGCTCAACGACCCGGCCGCGCTCGCGCGCCTCGCGGCGCTGGCGCCGGACGTCATGGTGGTCGCGGCCTACGGCCTGCTGCTGCCGCCGGCGGTGCTCGCCGTGCCGCGCCTCGGCTGCGTCAACATCCACGCCTCGCTGCTGCCGCGCTGGCGCGGCGCCGCGCCGATCCAGCGCGCGCTGCTCGCAGGTGACGAAGTCACCGGCATCTCGATCATGCGCATGGAGGCCGGGCTCGACACCGGTCCCGTGTACGCGACGGTGCGCGTGCCGATCGGCCCGGCTGAGCGCGCCGAGCGGCTGACCGCCGAGCTCGCCCTTGTCGGCGCGTGCGCGCTGGTCGCGACGCTGGCGGCGCTCGAGCAGGGCAGCGCGACCGCGCTGCCGCAGCCGTCCGCGGGCGTGAGCTACGCGCGCAAGCTCGACAAGCGCGAGGCGCCGCTCGACTGGAGCAAGCCGGCCGCGGAGCTCGAGCGGCAGGTACGCGCCTTCGTGCCGTGGCCGGTGGCCGAGACGCTGTGGCGCGGCGCGCCGCTGCGCGTGCACGCCGCCGAGGTCGTCGCCGGCGCGAGCGGCGCGGCGCCCGGCACCGTGCTCGGCGCCGACGCGGCCGGCATCGAGGTCGCGACCGGCGCCGGGCAGCTGCGGCTGCTCGAGGTGCAGCTGGCCGGCCGCAAGGTCGTCGGCGGCGCCGAGTTCGCGCGCGCCGAGGCACGCCGCGCGCCGCTCGCCGGCGAGCACCTGGGCAGGCGATCGTGAGCGACGGCGCCGCGAGCCGCGCCGCCGCGGTGCGTGCCGTCGCCGGCGTGCTCGGCCCCGGCCAGACGCTCGAACTGACGCTGGCCGCCGCCGGCGCCGCGCCCGGCGCGCGCGCGCTCAGCCACGCCCTTGCCTTCGGCGCGCTGCGCTTCGGCCATCGCCTGAAGAAAGTGGCCGAGGGCCTGCTCGCGCGGCCGTGGGAGTCGCAGAGCGCCGAAGTCCAGGCGCTGCTGCTGGTGGGCCTGTTTCAGCTCGAGTACGGCGACGCGCCGCCGCACGCCGCGGTCAGCACCACCGTCGCTGCGGCGCGCCTCGTGGGCGAGGCGCGCGCCGCCGGCATGATCAACGCCTGCCTGCGGCGCTTCCAGCGCGAGCGCGAGGCGCTGCTCGCCGCCGCCGACCGCACGCTCGGCGGCCAGAGCTCGCATCCGGACTGGCTGGTCACGGCGCTGAAGCGCGACTGGCCGGCGGAAGCCTGGCAGGTGCTCGAGGCCGGCAACGAGCACCCGCCGCTGGTGCTGCGCGCCAACGCGCGGCAGCTGAGCACCGCGGCGCTCGCGGCGGAGCTGGCCGTCGCCGGCATCGTCACCCGGCCGGTGCCGTTCGCGCCGCACGCGCTGGTCCTCGAGCGGCCGCTTGACGTGCGCGAACTGCCGGCCTTCGTCGCCGGCCGCTGCTCGGTGCAGGATGCCGCGGCGCAGCTCGCCGTGCCGCTGCTCGGCGCACGCGCCGGCGAGCGGGTGCTCGACGCCTGCGCCGCGCCGGGCGGCAAGGCCTGCCAGCTGCTCGAGGAAGTGCCAGGCCTTGCCGAGCTGGTGGCGCTTGACGTGGATCCCGGCCGGGCGGCCCGGATCCGTGACAACCTGCGCCGGCTCGGGCTCGAGGCGAACGTCCGCGTCGGCGACGCGCTCGACCCGGCGACGCTGCGCGGTGAGCGCTTCGAGCGGATCCTGATCGACGCGCCGTGCTCGGGAACCGGCGTCATCCGCCGCCACCCGGACATCAAGTGGCTGCGCCGGCGCGAGGACATCGGCCCGCTCGCCGCCCGCCAGCGGCAGCTGCTCGACAGCCTCTGGCCGCTGCTCGCGCCCGGCGGCCGCCTCGTGTACGTCACCTGCTCGGTGCTCAAGGCCGAAAACGCCGCGGTCGTCGCCGGCTTCCTGGCCGCGACCCCGGAGGCGGCCGAGGTCACGGAATCTGCTAGCCTTGCCCTGCCCGGGCTGCCACCGTGGCCGAGGACGGCCGGCCCTGGACTCGCACTCCTGCCCGGAGTCGCGGGCACCGACGGCTTCTACTATGCGTGCCTCGAGCGGTGCGCTCGCTGATCGTCCGACGTGACGGGACTCGCTGCTCGCTCGCCATGAAAGGAACTCTCGCCGCTGCCCAACGACCGCGCGGCCCGCTGTGGCGCCGGCTCGGCGTGCCTGCGCTGCTCGTGCTCGCGGCCTGCGCGAGCTTCGCCGACGACCTGCAGACGCTCGACGACGGCGGCCGCTTCGAGGTGCGCTCGGCGTACCTCGAGCCGGCCGAGCACGTCTACCAGCTGAACGCGACGCTCGACCTCGCGCTGTCGCGCAACGCCTCGCAGGCGGTCCACGAGGGCGTGCCGGTGGTGCTCGAGCTCGACCTCAGCGTGGTGCGCAAGCGCCGCTACCTACCGGACGTCGAGGTGGCGTCGCTCGCGCAGCGCTGGCAAATCCACTACCACGCGCTCTCCGAGCGCTACCTGGTCAACAACCTCAACAGCGGCCAGCAGGCGTCCTACTCCTCGCTCGCGACCGCGCTCGCCGCGCTCTCGGACGTGCGCGGCCTGCCGGTGATCGACGAGGCGCTGATCGAGCGCGGCCAGCGCTACGAGGCCTCGCTGCGCGCCACCGCCGCGGTCGAGGGCGGCCTGCCGACGGCGCTCAAGTTCATCATCTTTTGGATCGACTGGAAGCGCAGCACCGACTGGTACACCTGGACGGTGCGGCCATGAGCGGCGAGACGCGGGAACTGCCGAGCGAGCCGCCGCCGGCCGCGCCGCCGGTGCCGGCCGAGGCCCGCCCGCTCGCGCCGGCGGCGCGCGGCGCTGACCGCGCTGGC
>JANYAE010000101.1 GCA_025355105.1 Pseudomonadota bacterium
CGCATCTATGTCGGCGCCGAGCGCTTCGTCGACGAGCTCTACCAGCGCTGGCAGGCCCGCCGGCGGCGCGGCGCCGCGGCGGCACCCGCCGCGAGCGGCGCGCCGCGGCTGCTGCCGCCGGCGCGCGAGATGCCGGACAACGCGGTGTTCATCAGCTACGCGCGCGAGGATCTCGCCGCCGTGCAGCGCATCAAGGACGGGCTTGAGGCTGCCGGGGTCACCACCTGGTTCGACATGGACCGACTTGAGGCCGGCGACGACTACGACCGCAAGATCCGCATGAACATCGGCCGCTGCTCGTACTTCATCCCGGTAGTGTCGGCCGCCACCGAGCGGCGCCACGAGGCGTACTTTCGCCGCGAGTGGAACTACGCCCTCGACCGGGTGCGCAACATGGCGGACGGCGCGGTGTTCATCCTGCCGGTGATGATCGACGGCACCGATGCCGCGGCGGCACTGGTGCCCGACAAGTTCAAGGCGCTGCACTTCACGCCGCTGCCGGGCGGCGAGGTGCCGGTTGAGTTCGCCGCGCGTCTCGCGGCCCTCGTCCGGGCGCGCCAGCCGTGAGCGCGCGCCCTGACGCCGTCGCGGCGACCGCGGCCGCCGCCTCGACGGTGGACGATCACAACCCGTGGCTCGGTCTCGCCTCCTTCACCGAGGAGACGCGCGGCTACTTCTACGGCCGCGAGGACGAGGTGGCCGAGCTCGCGCGGCGCGTGCAGCGCAAGCTGCTCACCGTGCTGTTCGGCCAGTCCGGCCTCGGCAAGACCTCGATCCTGTCCGCCGGCCTGGTGCCGCGGCTGCGCGGCCAGGGCTACTGCCCGATCTACGTGCGCATCGACTACGCCCGCGAGGCGCCGGAGCCGGCCGAGCAGATCAAGCAGGCGATCCTGCGCGCGACCCGCCGCTCGGGCGCCTGGAGCCAGAGCGGCGTCGCCGTCGAGGGCGAGACGCTGTGGGAGTTCCTGCACCATCGCGACGACGTGCTGCGCGACGAGTCCGGCGCGACGCTGATACCGCTGGTGATCTTCGACCAGTTCGAGGAGATCTTCACGCTCGCGCAGTCGGACGACTTCGGGCGGGCACGCGCCGCGCGCTTCATCGCCGACCTCGCCGACCTGGTCGAGAACCGCCCGCCGCAGGAGCTCGAGGCGCGGCTCGACCGCGATGACGAGGCCGCCGAGCGCTTCGACTTCGCGCGCGGCGACTACCGCGTGCTGATCTCGCTGCGCGAGGACTACCTCGCGCCGCTCGAGGGCCTGAAGGGCCAGATGCCGAGCATCACGCAGAATCGCCTCAGGCTCGCGCCGATGACCGGCCAGCAGGCGCTCGCCGCCGTGCTGCTGCCGGGCAAGGGCCTGGTCTCCGAGGAGGTCGCGGCCGCAATCGTGCGCTTCGTCGCCGGCGGCGCCGAGCTCGCCAATGCCGAGGTCGAGCCCTCGCTCCTCAGCCTCATCTGCCGCGAGCTCAACGACACCCGCATCGCGCAGGGCCGCGCCGAGATCTCGCTCGACCTGCTCGCCGGCTCGCATGCCGAGATCCTCAGGAACTTCTATGAGCGCTCGCTCGCCGACCAGCCGGAGGCGGTGCGCCGGATCATCGAGGACGAGCTGCTGACCGAGTCCGGCTTTCGCGAGAACGTGGCCGAGGAGCGCGTACTGACGAGCTTCGCGGCGGCGGATGCCGCGCCGGACACGCTCGCGACGCTCGTCAACCGGCGCCTGCTGCGCATCGAGGAACGGCTCGACGTGCGCCGCGTCGAGCTCACTCACGACGTGCTGTGCGCGGTGGTCAAGCAGAGCCGCGACCTGCGCCTCGAGCGCGAGGCGCGGGACACCACCGAACGCATGCTGGCCGAGCAGCGTGACCGGGCCCGGGTCGCGCGGCATGCGCTCATCCGGGCGCGCCAGATCGCGATCGCCTGCGGCGTGCTCGCGGTCGGCGCGATCGCGGCGGCGGGCTACGGCTACGTCAGCGCCGGACGCGCGCGGCGTGCCGAGGCACAAGCGCAGGAGACGCGCCTCGCGGCCGAGAAGGCCCGCAGCGAGGCAGAGCACTTGCTCGGCTACCTCAACGATGACTTCGCGACCGAGCTGGAAGGTTTCGGCCGCCTCAGCCTGGTGCTCGATCTCGGGCAGAAGGAGCTCGACTACTACAACTCGCTGCCGGCAGCATTGCAGACCACCGATACGATCCGCAGCGCGGCACTGGCCAAGGTCCGCTACGGGATCGCCCTGCAGCTGCAGGCGCACCTGCCGCAAGCCGAAAAGGCGCTGACCGAGGCGGTGCAGGCGCTGAAGCAGCTGCGCGCCGCAGGTGATCAGAGCGAGCGCAGCGCGATCGGCCTGTCGCTCGGCCTCGGCGCGCTCGGCGACGTTGCCGATCGCCAGGGCAAGGGCGGGCTTGCGCTGGCGACCGAGTCGGAGGCGGTGCTGCGCCCCTACTACGACGCCCCAAACGCCTCCGCAGCCGTGCGCCGCGCCTACGGCCTCATGGTCGAGAGCCTCGGCACCTACCAGGGCATGAACGGCGACCCGTCGATCCAGCGCGCCAAGGAAGCATTCGCGAGCCTCGGCGCCCGCGACCTCAGCGACGTGCAGGCTGCCGCCGACTACGCGCAATCGGCATCGTTCGAGGGCGAGTCGCTGTTCCAGCGCGGCAAGTTCGCCGAACTCGAGAAAGTGGAAGGCGAGGCGGCGAAGCTCGCCGGACGCGTACTCGACATTCGCCCCGGGCACCTGGTGGCCTTGCGGGCGCGGTTTTCGGCGCTCGGCTGGCTGTCCGCCGCCGCCGCGGAACAGATGCACACGCGCGATGCGTTCGCGCTGATGGTGCGCTCCACCGAGGACGCCGACACGCTGGTGCGCCTCGATCCGACGCACTCCGACGACCGCCAGGGCCTGATGGACGCGCTGCGTTTCGCGGCCTTCTACCAGCGAGACCTGGGTCGCCCGCACGGCACGATTGCCTACCTGCAGCAGGCGGTCGAGGTGGCGCGCGCCGAGACCGACCCGAGCCCGTACAACACCAACAATCTGCTGTCCTTCCTGCTCGAGATCGGACGAGTGCACGCCGACCTCGGCAACGATGCGGCCGCCGGCGAGGCGCTCGCGGCCGCGACGACGGTGCTCGAGCAGATTCACCGTGACCGGCCGGCCGACTCGATGTTCCGCGTCAACGCCGACGCGCAGATGGCCGGCGCGCGGGCCGCGATCGCACGGCTGAGGGACGACCCTGCGGCCAAGGCGGCGGCGCTCGATGCCATCGCCACGCTGTCCCGGGCCCGCGGCGCCAACTACACGATCGAGCGGGTCGTCGACGAGCGCAAGGTCGACGCGGACCTGCGGCTCTCGGACATCGAGCTCACCGGCGGCCACTACGCGGCGGCCATGGATGCCGCGCGCGCCGCGCTCAAGCGTGCCGAGGCCCGCCCTGAGCGCACCGTCTATGCCCGCCGGCGGATCGCACGCGCCGCGGCCGCGGAGGCCGTGGCGCTGGCTCGCCTCGGCCGGCTGGACGAGGCGGCGCGCGTGCTCGCGCCCGCGATCAAGCTGCAGCGCGATCTCTACGCCCGCAATCGCGACGACCAGGAGCAGCGCTTCGAACTCGCGACGGCGCTCTACTCGCAGGCGCTCGTCGACCGGGCACAGCACGCGGCGCGGCTCGAGGAGGCGCTGCGAATCCTCGCCGCCCTACCCGTCGAGATGCGGGAGCTGCGCAGCGTCAGAAGCTGGAGCGGGCGCATCGAACGGGAGCTGCACGGACCGGCCTGAGCAGCGCGCTGCGGCCCGCGCTCGGGGTCAGATCAGCGCCCGGCCGACGTGGCGCTACTTCGAGCCCTTCGGCGCCCGGCGCAGGTACTTCGCGAGCAGGTCGTCGACCGCCTCGCGCAGCAGTTCCGAGCGCGGGATGCGCGTCTCCCTGGCGAGCACGGCGAGGAGCTCGGCCTTGACGGCGTCGAGGGATACCGACTGCGCAGTGCGTTTGCTGGTTGCCATGGCGCGACTCTCCGTGGCGCGCCGACGGCTGTCAAGCGATCCGACGGCGTTCAGCCGACGCAGACGCTCACGGCGGCGTCGAGCGGCACGCGGCCAGGAACTCCGGATCCGCGTACAGCTGCGCAAGTAGCGCCGGATACTGCGCGGTGTACTGGTTGATCGCCTCGGGAATCGCGACCGCGCCCATGAAGCTGCCGCGCCAGCCCTTCGACTGGCGCAGCAGCTTGTCGTAGACCGTCTGGCCGGAGCGCAGCACGCGAAAGCGCGCCGCGACGACCGCGTTCGCCGCCGAGATCCCGGCGTTCAGCTCGTTCTCGGTCAATTCCGCGCGTACCGTCAACGGCGAAGCGGCATCGTACTTGCCGGCGGCCTTGAGGTCGGTCAGCAGCGAGTCGCGCAGGTACTGCGAGAAGCTCTTGCCGCCCGGCGGCTTGACCGGGTTGGTACGGACGCTCACCGAGCGGTCAAGGCCAGCGTCGAGGCCGGCGGCGCGATCGGTCCGGTCGAGCGGATCGGTCAATGCGGCGCCGTCGGCACCGCGCGGCCGGTCACGGGCGCCGGATCGGGTCGCTGACGGTTCAGCGCCCGCTCCTGCGGGTCGGCGGCGATCGCGCGGCTAGCGCTCGTCGTCAGCGAGCAGCGCCGGTCGCTGCGCCTCCGGCTTTTGCTGCCACTCGGGCAGGTACTTCGCGCGCTTGTCTTCGATGACGGCCGCGTTGGTCGCCGCCCACGTATCGTCGCGCGCTTGCCGCTCGGCCAGCGCGCAGGCGTACTGCCAGTCGCCGAAGGCCTTCGAGTCGAGCTCGCCCTGGTGCACCGGACGTAGCGAGAAGCGCGCCTTCCACATGCCCATGCGCGGCGTCACCAGCGCGTGGTAGGTCTTGCCGGCGCTGAGCTCCGCGCTCATGAAGTCGGCGCTCTCGCCCATCACCATGAAGAGGTGCGCGCCGGCAGCTGCCTCGTAGGCCAGTCGCTGCTTCGAGCGCAGCACGCCGACCAGCAGCGCCTTGCCGTCGACGATCTCGAACACGCTCGAGGCCACCGGCCCGCCGAACATCGAGGGCCGCATGAAGATGATGTTCGCCCTGCCGGCAGCGCCTTGCCCGTCAGCGGCCGCCGGCGGGCCCGCCGCCCACGGCGCGGCGGCCGGAGCCGCGACCGTCGCTGCCGCGGTATCCGGCGTCGGCGCCGCCGGCGTGTCGGCCCGTGCCGTCACTGCGGTGACGGCCACGAGCATCAGCGCCAACGTCACTCTGAACACCGCGGGCTTGCACCGGAACATGGCGTCGATTCCTGTGTGGCCGAAGCGCAATTTTGAACTCTGCGCCGCGACGCGCCAAGCGGCGGCATGCTGAGCCTGCCGCCGCCGGATGCGCATACGGCAGCGGCGGACGCTGACCGCGCTCGGGCTCAGCGCTCGAGTGGCTGGGCGCTCGCGAAGCGCAGGAACAGGAGCGCGCCGCCGATGCTAAAGAGCGCCGAGACCAGGAATGCCGTGGAGTAAGTGTGCGTGAGGTCGACGAGCCAGCCCGTGACCGCGACGCCGGCGATGCCGGGGATCGTCGCGAAGGTGTTGCTGAAGCCGATCAGCACCGGCGCGTGGCGCGGCGACAGATCCAGCGGCACCGCCGTGAGACCCGACGCGGCGACCCCGATCGAGGCGGTCGCGACGCAAATGAGCGCGAGCGCGAGCGCCGGCGAGTCCACCGCGCGCAGCGTCAAGAGGCAGGCGCTCGCGGCGATCAGTCCACCGGCCGTCGCGGCGCGGCGCACCGTGATCGTGTGTCGGCCGCGCGCGATCGCGGCGTCGCTCCAGCGACCGGTGAGTTGCAGCGCCGCGAAGTACGCCGCCCAGGGTGCCGCCGAGTAGAGGCCCGAGTTGGTGATGCTGAGCCCGTGGCTCTCGCGAAAGTAGCTCGGCAGCCACGACACCAGCATGTACAGCGTCCAGTTGTGCGCGAAGTGCGCCGCGACCAGCGCCCACACCGGCGGCGCGCGCAGGAACAGTCGCCACGGCGTCGCCGGCCGCTGCGCGCCATGACGCGAGGACGCACACTCCAGGAGCAGCGCCCGCTCGGTGGCGGCAACGCGCGCATCGTGGGCCGGATCGTTGGCCACGGTCCGCAGCCAGTAGCCTGTCCACGCCAGGCCGAGCGCACCGAAGACATAGAAGCTCGCCGGCCAGCCGAAGCTCGCCGTCAGCCAGCCGCTCGCCAGGAAGCCGACGATCTGGCCGAGCGGGATGCCGCTCAACAGGCTACCGATCGCGCGGCCACGCTCGGCCGGCGGCACCCAGCGGCTGAAGAGTTCGTAGGTTGCCGGCATCAGCGCCGCCTCGCCGAGGCCGAGGCCGATGCGCGCCGCGATCAGCACGCCGATCGACAGTGAGGCCGCGAACGGCGTCGCGAGCGTGAACAGCGACCACCACGCGACCGCGAAGCCGAGCACGGCCTTGCCGCCGAAGCGGCGCGCCAGCGCGCCGGCGCCGATCTGCAGGGCCATGTAGCCGACGAAGAACGACGACAGCACGAGGCCCTTGACTGTCTGCGTCCAGTGGAACTCGGCCTGCATCGCGATCGACGCCACCGCGATGTTCACGCGATCGGCGTAACCGAGGAACATCGCCGCGAGGCACAGCACGACGAGCACGTGGCGCCGTCCCCACGTCGCGCGGCGGATGGAATCGATCATCAGCTCCCCCGAAAAACGCCACCGCGCGTTGGCGGCGCCGCCTGCGCCGCTGTTCTGAGTTTGTCGCGGTCGCTACCGGCGCGACCTTAGCGCGATCGCGCGGCACGGGGCAAAGCGTTGCAGCGCGCGAGTGCGGCTGCGAGGGGTGGCCGAGCGGTCGACTCTCAGGTAGAATCACCAGGTGTTTTGGTTGCGAGATCAATCGCTTATGAGTAGTCGGCTCCGGCTCCGATCGGGACAGCGCTTCGCGCAGGCCGCGACGTGCCTGCCCGCCCCGACGCCGAGCGACCGCCCCAGGTGCGACGACGATGAGTGCCCTCCCACCACCCGCGACGACTCCGCCTGCGCCCCGCGCGGCCGCGGCCTTGCCGTGGCGCGTGGCACCTCCGCTCGTCAGCACCGCACTCATTTACATCGGCTCGGGCGTCCTCGGCACGCTGCTGCCGCTTAGGTTCTCGGCGCTCGGACTCAGCCCCGGCCTGATCGGCCTGCTGGCGACCGCCGAGGCGCTCGGCTTCCTGGTCGGCTGCCTGACCGCGCACCGCATCATCGCCCCGGTCGGGCTCGAGCGCGCCTACGCCGCGTTCGCCGGCACCAAGGCGGTCTCGATCCTCGCCATGCACTTCGCGACCGGCGTGCCGTTCCTCGCCGTCATCCGCTTCATGATCGGCCTCAACGCCGCCGGGCTCGCGGTGATCGTCGAAAGCTGGCTGAACGCGCTGGTCAGCAACGAGCAACGCGGCCGGGTGCTGACGCTGTACGTGCTGGTGGTCGGCCTCTTCTACGGCGGCGGGCAGCTGATGGGCGAGAGCCTGAACGTGCGCGGCCCCGAGCTGCTGTTCATCGCCGGCATGGCGACCACCTTCGCGCTCGTGCCGATGGCCGGCATCGAGGTGCGCGCGCCGCACCTGCCGCACAAGGTCGAGATCCGGATCCTGAAGGCCTTTCGGACCTCGCCGGTCAGCGTGCTCGCCTGCATGCTGAACGGGCTGATCCTGGCCGCGTTCACGACCGCCGGGCCGCTGTTCGGCGAACAGATCGGCTTCGATCAGCGGCAGATCATTGTGCTGATGGCGTGCGTCTCGCTCGGCGGCCTGTTCCTGCAGTGGCCGATCGGCCACGTCTCCGACAAGATCGATCGCCTGTACGCGTTGATCGCGCTCGGCGCCGGCACGCTCGCGGTGGCGATCGCGCTCGCGACCGTCGACCGGCACACGCCGTTCATCCTGCTCGCGCTGCTGTTCTCGGCCTTCGGCGGCCTCGCCGAGAGCCTGTACGCGGTCGGCGTCGCGCATGCCAACGACCGCGCCGAGTCGGTGGACTACGTGGCGCTCTCCTCGACGCTGCTGTTCGTCTGGGCGCTCGGCGCCGCGGTCGGTCCGACCGCCGGCTCGCTGGTCATGGAGCTGATCCAGCCGAGCGCGTTCTTCGTCTACGCCGCGGTGCTGACGCTCGCCTTCACGCTGTTCGCGGTCTGGCGGCTGACGCGTCGCACGCTCGAGCGACCGCTGGAGTCGCGCGAGGAATTTCTCACCTACCCGCAGACCTCGCCGGAGATCTACGCCTGGCTCCCGTATCACCGGGATCCGCCGGGCGAGACCCGAACGCCGCCGGCCGCGTCCGGCGACAGCCGCCTGCCCTAGCCCTCAGGGCACCACCGGCAGCGGCGCCGCCGCGGCCGCCTTGGCCTTGCGGTAGTCCTGGCCGACGAACGCGGCGACCGTCGAGGCGATCTGCGCCTGCGTGATCGTCGGCACATTGCGGCGCTCGCCGAGCGGCGCCGTGTCCGGTCCGATCACCGCGACCCAGATGTTGCCGGAGCCCTGTTCGCCGATGCCGTGCTCCTTCCACTCGGTGAGCCCGCCGCCGCGACCGTGGTCGGTGGTGATGATGAAGGTCGTCTGATTGCGGTACTCGGGGATCGCCTGCATCTGCTGCCACAAGCGGCTGATGAAGAGGTCGACGTTGTGCGCCGTGTCGAGCACCGCGTCGTAGCGGCCGCTGTGCGCCCAGTTGTCGGTGTCGCCGAAGCCGACGAACAGCACCCGCGGGTGATGTGCCTTGAGGTGATCGGCCAGCACCTCGTAGAGGAAGGAGTCGAAGGGATCCTGCTCCTCGAGCCGCGTCGTGTTGCGGTAGAGCTCAAGCAACAGCCGGTTGCGCGGGCTGCGGTCGGCCGGGTCCACCAGCGTCGCGCCGGAGCGCACCGGCAGGTGGCTGCGGGCGTCGTTGAAGATCTCGTGGAAGGTGTTCCAGGTGCCGAAGACCTCCACCTTGCCGGCCAGCCCCGCCTGGCCGTTCAGCCACTCGAACACCGTCTGGTTCGGGTTGGGGCCGAACTCGTTCTTGTCGATGCGGGCGTCGGCGACGCCGCTGATCATCTCGTTGTAGCCGGGGTAGGAGAACCACTTGCCGTTGGTCACCTCGGCGCGGCTGCCGAGCGTCTGGTTGCCGAAGATCTGGCCGCCCTTGGCGACCGTGCTCCACAGGAACGGCATCAGCAGCTTGCGCCGCTCGACCGGATCCTCGCTCCAGTACTTCTGGCGAAGCTCGGCGGTCGAGGTCCAGCTGCCGCCGGCCTTGTCGTTGAGCAGCAGCGGATCGGCCCCGGTGAACACTTCCTGCCAGCGCAGACCGTCGGTCACGATCAGCACGACGTTGCGGGTCTTGGGGCTATCGGCGATCGCCGGCGCCAGCACACCGAGGCTGCACAGCACCGCGAGCGCGGCGATCCAGGACTTCTTCATGCGAGGCTCCCCTCTTCTCTTCTCAATGGGCGTGGCTCAATGTGCGTCGCGGATCTGGCGGTTCCGGACCCGGCCGCCGAGAATAGTCGCCAATGATGACACGAGACACCCCCGCGCGGCGACGCACGCCGTGGCTCGCCGCCCTGCTGCTCGCGTCGCTCGCGCCGACGGCCAGCGGCGTGCCGGCGGAGCGGCCAGCGACACGGATGGTGGGCAGCGCGACGCTGACGCGCTGCCGCGGCGTCGACGCCTGGTGCGGCCGCCTCGCCCGGCCGCTGGATGCGAGCGGCCGCGTCGCCGGCACGATCGACATCGTGTTCGAGTACTACGCGGCACGCGGCACGCGGCGCGGCACGCTGGTGGCGACCGAGGGCGGCCCCGGCTACCCGGCGACCGAATCGCGCGCGGCCTACCTCGCGCTCTACGAGCCGCTGCGCGCGGACCACGACCTCGTGCTGATGGACAACCGCGGCACTGGCCGCTCGGCCGCGATCACCTGCGAGCCGCTGCAGAGCGCCGCGGCGCTCACCACCGAGGACATCGGGCGCTGCGGCGCGGCGCTCGGCGCGCGCGCCGCGCTCTACGGCTCGAGCGACGCGAGCGACGACCTCGAGGCGGTGCTCGCGGCGCTCGACGCCGGACCGGTTGATCTCTACGGCGACTCCTACGGAACCTTCTTCGCGCAGGTGTTCGCCGTGCGCCACCGCGAGCGGCTGCGCTCGCTGGTGCTGGATGGCGCCTACCCGCTGGATGGCCCGGACCTCGCCTGGTACCCGAACTACGCACCGGCGATGCGCGCCAAGTTCGATCGCGAGTGCGAGCGCAACCCCGCCTGCGCCGCGCGCCCCGGCAGCTCGCTCGAGCACATGGCACCGGCGCTCGAGGCGCTGCGCCGCCGGCCGCATCCGGCGCAGGCCACCGACGCCGACGGCAACGTGCGGCATTTTCGCGCCGACGCCGGCGCGCTCGCGCTCGTGCTGTTCGGCGCGGCGCCGGCCTATGCGACGCTCAGGGAAGCGGACGCCGCCGCGCGCGCCTACGTCGCGGGCGACCGGCGCCCGCTCGAGCGGCTGATGGCGGAGGCGCTCGCGGCGGTCGACTCACGTGACCGGAGCCACGCCGCGGCGCTGTTCAGCGAAGGGCTCGCGGCGGCCGTGATGTGCCAGGACGCGCCGCAGATCTTCGACATGCGACTGCCGCCCGCGGCGCGGCTCGCCGCGCGTGAGCGCGCGCTCGCCGAGCGGCGCCGCAGCCAGCCGGACAGCTACGCGCCCTTCACGATCGACGAGTACCGTGAGCTGCCGCCGGACTACGCGTTCATCGAGCAGTGCGTGCACTGGCCGGCCGCCGATCCCGCGCACCCGCCGGCCTACCGCGAGGGCGCGCTGCGCGGTTTCCCGGCGCTGCCGGTGCTGGTCGTGTCCGGCGAGCTCGACAACATGACGACGGTGGCCGACGGCGCGGCGGCGGCAGCGCAGTTCCCGCAGGCGCGTCAGCTCGTGCTCGCCAACAGCCTGCACGTGAACGCGCTGCCGCACGCGCGCAGCGCCTGCGGCGCGGCGCTGGTGCGCGAGTTCATCGCCACGCTCGAGCTCGGCGATGCAGGCTGCGCAAGCGCGGTGCCGGCGCTGCGGCTCGCGCCGGACTTCGCGCGCGACAGCGACGCGGTGCCGCCGGCCGCGCCGCGCGAGGGCAACGTCACCGGCGAGCGCGGCCTCAGACTCGCGGCCGCGGCGGTAGCGACGGTCGGCGACCTGCTCGGGCGACTGGCCGCCAATGACAGTGGTCACGGGGTCGGGCTGCGCGGCGGCCGCTTCGTGGCGCGAAGCACTGGCCTGCCGGCCGCCGTGCACGCGACGCTGCGCGCGGTCCGCTGGTGCGAGGACCTCGCGGTCTCGGGAACGGTGGATTTTCGACCCGGCGGGGATGACGGCGAGGCACACCTGAGCTTTCGCGCCCGGGACGGTCGTCGCGGCGAGCTACGCGTCAGCTGGCCGCCGGGTGGCCCGGCGGCGCGGGCGCAGCTCGTCGGCCAGATCGACGGCCGAGCGCTTCGCGCCGAGGTGCCTGCTCCCTGAGGCGGACTCAGGCCGCTGCGGTGTTCGTCGTCGCGGGCGCCGTGGCGTCGGTCGTGGCTGCGGCCACGCCCTTGAGAAGGCCGGCGGCGGTCGATTCCAGAGGCGTGATCGATGCCGCGCCGACGGCGCTGACCAGGAGCTCGATCTTGGCCTTGGCCGAGAAGGTAACGCTGCCGCTGCTGGTCGAGGTGCCGAGCGCGTTCAGCACCTGCTGCACATAGTCGAGCAGGCTCGACACGCCGCCACCAACGGAGACCGGCGCGCTCGGTGCCGCGGCGGCCGGGTCCGGGGTCGGCGCGCTGACGACCGGGGTCGGCGTGCTGCTCGCCGGCGCCGCGGCTGTGGCAGAGGCGGTTGCGGTGGCCGCTGGATCGGTTGCTGCGCCGGCCGCTGCCGGCGTCGTGCTGCTGGCAGGCAAGCTGCCGTCCGCGACCGGCGGCGTGGCGGGATCGCCCACGGTCACAAGCGTGAGGCTCGTGCGCTCGGTCAGGCTGAGCGCGAGACCGGCGATCTCCTTGGGGTCCACGCCGAGCGTCGCGGCCGAGGCGAAAGCCTGCGAGACGTTGCCCGAAAAGAACTGCGAGGCCAGCGTGTTGACCTGCCCGAGCACGTCGTTGATCGCCTTCAGCTCGTCGGCGTTGAGGCTGCCCTGCACCGAGATCGTGAAGCGACTGCTCGCGAACGAGGACACCGACGCGTAGGCGGCGAGGCCTGCCGCGCCGCTCGCGCTCGCGCCGACCGCCGAGGCACCCTGGCTGTTGCGAAAGCCGATGGTGACGATGTCGCCTTCAGTGGTCTGCAGCTGCAGCGTGCCGCTGTCGGTCTGGCGGAAACTCGCGGCGTAGGCGCCGCTGCTCGCGGTCAGCGCCGGCGCCGGAGCGACGACCGGAGCCGGGCTGGTGGCGGCCGGCGGTGGCACCGCCGGCGGCGCGGCGATGGCCGGCGCCGGCGCCGCCGGCGCGGCGGTCACGGAACCGGCCGCGGCCTGGTTCGCGAGCACGTTGAGCTGATCGCTCAGCGCAGTGGTGAATTGGGTGACGAAGGTCTGGATGGCGTCGCTCGAGAAGCCCGCGTCGCTCAGCGTCTTGCTCGCCTGCGCGAGCGCCGACTGCACGGAGTTCAGCAGGTTACCGACCACGTCGCCGGCCGCGGCCGGATTCTCGAGGGCGTTCTTGAGCGCGAGCGCGACGTCGCCGACGCGCCCGCCGGTGCCGTCGCCGGACGTGCCGCTGGCGCCGAGCGCGCCGAGGATGGCGCCCGAGACGACGGTGAAGGCGCGGTCCCGCGTCAGCGCCGGCACGGCAGCTGCCGCGGACGAGCGCGAGGCGGATAGCAAGGACTGCAGACTGGTCTGCAGGGTCAGATTCGGGGCAATGCTCGACATACGGCCTCCGTGCCAGGCCGACCTCGGCCTGTCCTGCCCTCTTTCGACCGTGTTATGGAAAACTTGAGCCCGACGCCAAAGAAATTCCCTCCCGCTGGCGGCGCGACCGCCGAGGCGGCGTGGCAACCCCCGGCAGGCGCCCCCGCGCGGAGCCCGGAGTTCCGGGCCCGCGTCGCCGACGCCGGGGCCCGGCCGCGGCGCCGCCTCAGCCTGCGCGCCGGCCGGTGAGGCCGAGGCCGGCGTTCCTCAGCTCGGAGATCTCGTCGCGGATCTTGGCGGCCGCCTCGAACTCGAGATTGCGGGCGAGCTTCATCATGTCGGCCTCGAGCTTCTTGATGCGTTTCATGACCTGCTCCGGCGACAGGTCGCCGAGCGCCACGGCATCGAGGCGCCGGCCACGTTCCTCCGCCGAGCGCGCGCCCTCCATGACGTCCTGCACGGCTTTGACGATGCCGACCGGCGTGATGCCGTGCTCGAGGTTGTATTCCACCTGCTTGCCGCGGCGCCGCGCGGTCTCGTCCATCGCGCGGCGCATCGAGCCGGTGACCGAGTCGGCGTACAGGATCGCCCGGCCGTGAACATTGCGCGCCGCGCGGCCGATGGTCTGGATCAGCGAGCCTTCCGAGCGCAGGAAGCCCTCCTTGTCGGCGTCGAGGATCGCGACCAGCGACACCTCGGGAAGATCAAGGCCCTCGCGCAGCAGGTTGATGCCGACGACGACGTCGAACTTGCCGAGGCGCAGGTCGCGGATGATCTCGACGCGCTCGACGGTGTCGATGTCGGAGTGCAGGTAGCGGACTTTGACGCCGTGCTCGTGCAGGTAGTCGGTGAGGTCCTCGGCCATGCGCTTGGTCAGGGTTGTGATCAGCACGCGCTCGCCGCGCGCGACCGTCACGTGGATCTCCGACAGCACGTCGTCAACCTGCGTGCGCACCGCCCGCACGTCCACCTCCGGATCGATCAGGCCGGTCGGCCGCACCACCTGCTCGACCACCGCGCCCGGCGAGTGCTCGATCTCGTAGCGGCCGGGTGTCGCCGAGACGAAAATCATCTGCGGCGCGAGCTGCTCCCACTCGTCGAAGCGCAGCGGCCGGTTGTCGAGCGCCGACGGCAGCCGAAAGCCGTACTCGACCAGCGTCTCCTTGCGCGAGCGGTCGCCCTTGTACATCGCGCCGAGCTGCGGCACGGTCACGTGGCTCTCGTCGACGACCAGCAGCGCACCCGGCGGCAGGTAGTCGAACAGGCACGGCGGCGGCTCGCCGGCAGCGCGGCCGGACAGGTAGCGGGAGTAGTTCTCGATGCCGGCGCAGTAGCCGACCTCGTTCATCATCTCGAGGTCGTAGAGCGTGCGCTGCTCGAGCCGCTGCGCCTCGACCAGCTTGGATGCCGCACGCAGCTCGACGAGCCGGCCGCGCAGCTCGTCCTTGATGTCGTCGAGCACGGCGGCGAGCCGCTCGCGCGGCGTCACGTAGTGGCTCGACGGGAACACCGTGAGGCGCGGCACCTTGCGCGTGATCTCGCCGCTCAGCGGGTCGAAGTAGTGCAGCGACTCGACCTCGTCGTCGTAGAGTTGCACCCGCACCGCCTCGCGCTCGGACTCGGCCGGGAAGATGTCGACGACGTCGCCGCGCACGCGGTAGGTGCCCTGCGACAGGTCGATGTCATTGCGCGTGTACTGCATGTCGGTGAGCCGGTGCAGCAGCTTGCGTTGGTCGATGCGCTCGCCGCGCGACAGGTGCAGCACCATCGACAGGTAGGCCTGCGGGTCGCCGAGGCCGTAGATCGAGGAGACCGTCGCGACGATGATCGAATCCGGCCGCTCCAGGAGCGCCTTGGTCGCCGACAGGCGCATCTGCTCGATGTGGTCGTTGATCGACGCGTCCTTCTCGATGTACGTGTCCGACGAGGGCACGTAGGCCTCCGGCTGGTAGTAGTCGTAGTAGGAGACGAAGTACTCGACCGCGTTGTCGGGGAAGAACTCCTTGAACTCGCCGTAGAGCTGCGCGGCGAGCGTCTTGTTGTGGGCGAGCACGATGGTCGGGCGCTGCAGCGTCTCGATGACGTTGGCGATGGTGTAGGTCTTGCCGGAGCCGGTGACGCCGAGCAGCGTCTGATAGCGCAGCCCTGACGACAGGTTCTCGAGCAGCGCGCGAATCGCCTGCGGCTGGTCGCCGGCCGGGGCGTAGCCGGCCTGCAGCCGGAACGGGCGGCGCGGCTCAACGGCGACGGCGCTGCGATCGATGGTCATACGCATTGATCCGTCCCTGGAAATCCTAGAGAATCATCCCGGTTTTTGCACTGCAACGGAACACCTGTGAGCATCGCCCTTTCGCATCGCGTCAAGCGCATCAAGCCCTCGCCGACCCTCGCCGTCACCGCCCGCGCCGCCAGGCTGCGCGCCGAGGGCCAGGACATCATCGGCCTCGGCGCCGGCGAGCCGGATTTCGACACGCCGGCCCACATCGCCGAGGCCGGCATCGCCGCGATCAAGGGTGGCTTCACGCGCTATACGAACGTCGACGGCACGCCGGAGCTCAAGGACGCCATTATCGCCAAGTTCCGGCGCGACAACGAGCTCAGCTACGGCCGCTCGCAGATCCTGGTCTCGGCCGGCGCCAAGCACACCATCTTCAACCTGATGATGGCGCTTCTCGACCCGACCGACGAGGTGGTCATCCCGGCACCCTACTGGGTCTCGTACCCGGACATGGCGCTGCTCGCGGACGGCATCCCGGTGTTCATTGATGCGGGCGCGGAGCAGGGATACAAGATCAACGCCGCGCAGCTCGAGTCGGCGATCACGCCGCGGACCCGGCTGTTCATCCTCAACAGCCCTTCAAATCCCACCGGCGCCGGCTACACGCGCGGCGAGCTGGAGGCGCTCGGCGCCGTCCTCGCCCGCCACCCGCGCGTGATCATCGGCACCGACGACATGTACGAGCACATCTGGTGGGGCCCTGAGCCGTTCTGCAGCCTGGTCACCGCCTGCCCGTCACTCTACGACCGGACCGTGACGATCAATGGCGTCTCGAAGAGCTACGCCATGACCGGCTGGCGGATCGGCTACTGCGGCGGCCCGGCGGAGCTGATCGGTGCCATGGCGACCATCCAGGGTCAGTCGACCTCGAACCCGACGTCGATCAGCCAGAAGGCCGCGACGATCGCGTTAAATGGTGACCAGCGCTGCGTCGGCGAGATGACCCAGGCGTTCAAGGCCCGCCACGACTTCATCGTAAAGGGCCTCAACAGCCTGCGCGGCGTGTCGTGCCTGCCGGGCTTCGGCACCTTCTACGCGTTCGCGAACGTCGCCCAGGCGATGGCGAACCTCGGCTGCTTCGACGACAACGACTTCGCCGAGCGCCTGATCACCGAGGCGCTGGTGGCGGTCGTGCCGGGGTCCGGCTTCGGCGCGCCGCGCCACATGCGCCTGTCCTTCGCCTGCTCGATGGCGACGCTCGAGAAGGCGCTTGAGCGGATGCGCAAGGTGCTCGGCTGAGCGCGCGGCGAACGCAGGCTGCGCCGAAAGGCAGGAGCCCGTCCTTGACTTGCAGGGGGTCGCTGGACAGAATGCGCGGCCTTTCCGCCGGCACCTCTTTGATTACCGTTCCCCGGTAGCTCAGTCGGTAGAGCAAGCGACTGTTAATCGCTGGGTCGTAGGTTCGAGTCCTACCCGGGGAGCCAAT
>JANYAE010000046.1 GCA_025355105.1 Pseudomonadota bacterium
CGCTACCCAGCGCTCGACCTTACCGTGCTGCACGCCAAGGAACGCGGCAAACCCCGCGGACGTAACCGCATTGACTGGAAGCTCATTACCGACCTTCCCATCAACTCGCGGGTCGAGGCGATCGAGAAACCCCACTGGTACGCGCAGCACTGGAAGATCGAAACCCTGCACAAGATCCTGAAGTCTGGGTGCCGTGCCGAACAGTCTAAACTGCGCACCGCCGAGCGGCTCGTCAACCTGCTCGCGATGTTCTGCATCCTGAGCTGGCGTATCTTTTGGCTGACGATGTTGAATCGCTCCACCCGTCACGCGATACCCTCACTCGCGTTCACGCCATTGGAAATAGATCTACTGGAACGACTCACTCCTGAACGTCGGCAGAGCGGCTCGCGTCGACCGCCTGCGCTAAGCACCTGCTTGACCCAGCTCGCTCGCCTCGGCGGCTACCTCAATCGCGCCAGCGACGCGCCGCCAGGCAATACCGTCATCTGGCGCGGGCTCTCGCGCTTGACCGACATCGAAATTGGCTACCTCCTCGGTGCTCAACATGTGGGTAATTGAAAGCCGGGCATCCCGTCCTCGTTGATTGCGGGTTAGTGGATGCGGACGGTTGGCCTCCAGACGTGCGGCATCAACTCGACGAGGCGATGTTCAGGGATCAGCGGCAAGCGCTCCAGGACGTCGCGCAGGTATGCGTAGGGATCGTGACCGTTGAGCCTCGCGCTCTGGACCAGGCTCATCACGGCTGCAGCACGACGGCCGGCACGAGCGGAGCCGGCGAACAGCCAGTTGTTGCGACCGATCGCGATCGGCCGGATCCGGTTCTCGAGCCAGTTGTTGTCGATCGGCAGGTTGCCGTCGTCGAGGTAGCGCGTGAGCGCATCCCAGCGACGCAGGCTATACCTGATCGCCTTCGACGTCGCCGCGCCTTCAGGGACCTGCGCCAGCTTCCGATCGAGCCACGTGCGGAGCTTCTCGGCAACCGGCTTCGCCTTCTCCTGTCGCAGGCGACGCCGATTCTCGGCATCGAGCTTAAGGTCCTTGGCCTCGCTTTCCACGGCATACAGTGCGCCATAGAGCTCAAGCGCCTCGGCCGCGATCTCGCTCTGGTGATTGACGTGCAGGGCGTGGAACTTCCGGCGGGCATGCGCCATGCATCCGACCTCGGTGACGCCGCCGCGGAACAGCGCGTCATAGCCCTGATAGTCGTCGCAGACGAGTTTGCCTTTCCAGTCGCCGAGGAACGCCCGGGCATACTCGCCGCCACGACCTTCGGCGAAGTCGTAGAGGACGATCTGGTCAGGATCGAACGCGGTCGTGCCATACGCCCACAGGTAACTCCGGTGGGTGCGTTTCAGGCCCGGTTTCAGCATCGGCACCGGCGTCTCGTCGGCGTGTAGCACGGATCTTTTCAGCAGCAGCGATTTCATTGCATCGCACAACGGCTGCAGCTTCACTCCGCTCGCCCCGACCCATTCCGCGAGCGTCGACCGGGGTATCGCGACCCCGGCTCGGGCAAAGATCTCTTCTTGGCGGTAGAGCGGCGCGTGATCGGCATACTTCGCGACCAGCACCTGCGCCAAGAGGCCCGCCGTCGGGATCCCCTTGTCGATCACCTGCGGTGGGACCGGCGCCTGGATCAGGGTCTGGCAGTCCTCGCACACCCACTTGCCGCGGATGTGCCGTTCGACCTGGAGCACTCCGGGGATGTAGTCGAGCTTCTCGCTGACGTCCTCGCCGATGCGCTTCAGGGCACACCCGCAGGAGCACGTCGCCGACTCCGGCTCGTGGCGGATCTCGATCCGCGGCAGCTCCTTCGGCAGGTGGGCCCGCTTCGGCGTGCCTTTCGTGCGCTCCGGCGGCGACGGGCGCAACTCCTCGAGCTCCGTCGCGATCGCCTCGATATCCTCGCCGATCGCCTCCTCGAGGAGGCTGCGCTGCAGCCCGGTGACCTGCTCACTGCTCTTGCCGAAGGTCCAGCGCTTCAGCGTCGCCATCTCGTGGGTCAGCTGCGCGATCTTGAGGTCGCGCCACTTGATGGCTTCCCGATTCTGCTCGCGCTCAGCCAGCAGCGAGGCCGTGAGCTCTCTCAGCTCCTCGTTGCTCATCTGCTCGGTGTTCGGCAGCGCCATACGTCATATTGTACCGCATCAAGCGGCACCGATGACGCCAAACGCCTATATTTCAAGCACTTTCACAGCACCCGGATCGTCGCCAGATCGCCGAGCCGCTGCCACGGCAGGCCCACAACCAGTGCACTCAGCTGCTCATCGCTCAGCGACACCTTCGGGCCGCTCTCCGCTGTCGCCCAGACGAACTGCCCGCGGTACAGTCGTCGTGCACACAGCCACAGGCCAAAGCCATCGTGCACCAGCACCTTCATCCGGTTCGCGCGCTTGTTCGCGAACAGGTACGCGTGATGCGCCCGCGCGTGGCCGAACACGCTCACCACCCGCGCCAGCGCCGTGTCGGTCCCCGCTCGCATGTCGAGCGGCTCGACCGCCAGCCACGCCTCGTCGATCCGGATCAACCGAGCAACTCCCGCAGCCAAAGCGCGCAGGACGACCCCGCCGATGCCGGCCACTCGATCGTGATCCGCGAGGCCCCCTTGCGAATGCGGACACGGATCGGGCCCTCTTTGTCAGCTCCGCCCTTCGGCGCCGAGATCTTGACCGGAACAAACGCCGGCTCCGGGTCCGCACGCACCGCGTCGATGATCCTGGCGGCAGCGCCCTTCGCCTCAGCTGCCTTCACCCAGCGCCGCAGCAAGTTCGCGTTCACTTGCCGCTCAAGCGCTACCGACGCCAGCGACACACCCGGCTTCCGGCACGCCGCCACCGCCTCTTCCTTGAACGCCTTGGCGTGCCACCGACGCCCAGACCTATTGATAGAGTGCATTGGTGTCCACCATCGTTAGTGGACACTATCGTCACGCTATCCCCATCCCATCGGAAGACGAGTTCCCCGGACGCTTACGAACAAGTGAACAAGGCGGTGACGCAGATGGATGCCGCGACGCAGCAGAACGCCGCGCTGGTCGAGGAGGCGTCGGCGGCGAGCGAGGCGATCGTCGGCCAGGCAACGCAGCTCGCGGATCTCGTGGCGCGCTACCGCGTCGCCGAGGACGTCGCGGCGGCGGAACAACCTGTCCACGCCGCGAACGCGAATACCCCGCGGATGCCGACGCAGGGACCTGCACCGGGCGTCGAGCGCCGAAGCGCCAAGCGACCGTGGTCGCCACCAGGTGACGTTCCGGCCGAGAACAACCCGGGCGCGAACGCCGCGCGCGTCGCGCGGGCGGTCGGCGGCAAGGCCGGCACCGAGCGGCGTGAGCGCCAGACCTGACCTCGCCCTTCCAAGGCCTGCCGCTGCGCGGCGCAACGCCCCCGTTCGGCCCTTAGCCGCGCGACCTTGCTACGCCGGCGTCGCTTCCAGCAGCAGGAAGCGGCTGAAC
>JANYAE010000006.1 GCA_025355105.1 Pseudomonadota bacterium
CGTCGCTGCCGCCCGGCCGGGTCATCTGCTGCGCGCCGCCCGTCACCTCAGCGCAGCGGCTTCCTGAACTTCAGCACGAAGTTGTCGGCCTCGCCGATCACGACATACTTGGCCTTGTCCTTCTCGCCCTGCGACAGCGTCGGCGGCAGCGTCCAGACGCCGTCCACCCAGTCCTTGGTGTCCTTCGGGTTGGCGTCGATCTCCGAGGAGCCGACCAGCTCGAAGCCGGCCTTCTTGGCGAGCGCGATCGCGTAGTCCTCGCGGACGTAGCCCATCGGTGCCTTCGGGTCCTGCGGCTGGTCGGTGCGGCCGCGATGGCCTTCGACGCCGAGGATGCCGCCCGGCTTCAACGCCTTGTAGCAGGCCGCCAGCACGTCGTCGACGTAGCCGGCGTCCATCCAGTTGTGGATGTTGCGGAAGGTCAGCACGAGGTCAGCGGAGCCGGCCGGCGCGATCTCGAAGTGGCCGGGGCCGAGCGTCGTCTCGACGACGTCGCCGAGGCGGCCCTGTTGCGACGCGACGCGGCCGCGCCAGCGGGCGACGCCGGCATCCTCCTCGGCGTTGCCCGGCAGCGGCAGCGCGACGTAGTAGTGGCCGTGCTTGGCGATGTACGGGCCGAGGATCTCGGTCCAGTAGCCGCCGCCCGGCCAGAGCTCGACGACCGTCATCGACGGCTTCAGGCCGAAGAAGGTCAGTTCCTCGAGCGGGTGGCGCGCGGCGTCGCGCGCCACGAAGCGCGGCTCGCGCGCCGGGCTCGCGATCGTCGCCGCGAGGGCTGGATCCGGAGACGTCTCCACCGGCGGCGCGGCGCCGGCGAGAGCGGTGAAGGCGAGGCAGACGAGCGCGGCAAGGCGCGGGGCAGAGATGGCGGGCATCGGACACTCCATGTTCGGGGTGGGCATTCTAGCGCCGCGCGGCGCGCCTGCGCCGCGACCCGGCGCGCCCGTCACGCCAGTCGGCGCAGCAACAGCCGGTCGCTCTGCAGCGTCGCGCCGAGCAAGAAGGAGGTCGTGCCGACGTCCTCGAAGCCCTGCCTGGCGTAGAAAGCGCGGGCCCGATGGCTGTGCTCCCAAGTGGTGAGCCAGAGCGCGTCGCTGCCGGCAGCCCGCGCCTGGTCGACAGCGGCCGCCATCAGCGCCCCGGCGACGCCGCGACCGTGCCGGCTGCCATCGACGTAGAAGCGGCGGATTTCGCAGGGATGCGACAGCGCGACATCGGCATGGGCCGACGCCGGGACCAGCACCGCGAAGCCGACCAGCTGGCCGCCGTCGAGCGCGAGCAGGCAGACGAGGCCCGGGCGCGCGAGGTCGGCGGCCTGGCGCGCGGCGCCGTAGTGGCGGGCGACATGCTGCTCGACGTCCGCCGGCGTGTTGAGCGGGCCGTAGGCCTCGCGGAAGGCGCGTTCGGCAAAAGCCGCGAGCGTCGCCGCGTCGCCGACCGCGGCGCGGCGGATCTCAAGTCCTGCCGCGCTCACGCCTCGAGCTCGCGCTCGAGGATCCGCGTGATCTCCGCCTCGGCGTGGCCGCGGAACATCGATAGTGCGAAGCCGAGGCGCGCATCGACCAGGATCTCGTCACGCCCGACCCGGACCGTGCCGTTGACGTTGGCGTGCTCGATCCTGAGCAGATCACCTTGCCAGTGGCAGGCGGCGCCGAAGCGTTCGGTCAGCTTGTCGGCGACCTGCGAGATGCGCCGGTGCGCCTCGGCGTGCGACAGCGCGTGCGGCCGCCGGATCGACAGGTGGCTCATCGGCCGGCAGCCCGCTCGCGGGCGATCGCGCGAAAGCCGATGTCACGGCGGCACTGCATGCCGGCGAAGGCGATCACCTCGACCAGCGCGTAGGCCTCGCGCTGCGCCGCCGCGACGCTCGCACCGCGGCCGACCGCGCACAGCACGCGCCCGCCGGCCGTGACCACGGCGTCGCCGCGGCGCTCGGTGCCGGCATGGAACACCTTGCCCGGCAGCCGTGCAGCCGCCTCGAGGCCCTCGATCCGGTCGCCCTTGCGCGGCGCGTCCGGGTAGCCGGCCGCGGCGAGCACGACGCCGACCGCGGCGCGCGCGTCCCAGCGGGCCTCGGTGGTCGCCAGCCGGCCGTCAAGCGCGGCCTCGACGAGCTCGACGAGGTCGGACTCGAGGCGCATCAGGATCGGCTGTGTCTCCGGATCGCCGAGGCGGCAGTTGAATTCGATGACGTTCGGCGTGCCGTCAGGCGCGATCATCAGGCCCGCGTACAGGAAGCCGGTATAGGGCGTGCCGTCGGCGACCAGTCCGCGCACCGTCGGCTCGATGACCTCGCGCATGATCCGCGCGTTGAGCGCGTCGCTGACCACCGGCGCGGGCGAGTAGGCGCCCATGCCGCCGGTGTTCGGGCCCTGGTCGCCGTCGCCGACGCGCTTGTGGTCCTGCGAGGTGGCGAGCGCGAGGGCATGCGCGCCGTCGACGATGACGATGAAGCTCGCCTCCTCGCCGGGCAGGAACTCCTCGACGACGATCGTCTCGCCGGCGCGGCCGAAGGCGCCGTCGAACATCGACTCGATGCAGGCCAGCGCCTCCTCGTGGGTCGCGGCGATCACCACGCCCTTGCCGGCGGCGAGGCCGTCGGCCTTGACGACGATCGGTGGACGCTGCGCGCGCACGAAGGCAGGGTCGAAGCTCGCGCGCGTGAAGCGCGCGTAGGCGGCGGTCGGGATCCGGTGCCGGCTCAGGAACTCCTTGCTGAAGGCCTTCGAGCCCTCGAGCCGCGCGCAGGCGCGCGACGGACCGAAGCAGCGCAGGCCAGCCGCTTGGAAGGCGTCGACCACGCCGGCGACCAGCGGCGCCTCCGGCCCGATGATCGTCAGATCGATGCGCGCCTGGCGCGCGAACGCGATCAGCCCGGCGACGTCGTCGGCGGCGACGGCGACGTTCTCGCAGCGCGCCTCGGCGGCGGTCCCGGCGTTGCCGGGCGCGACGAACACGCGCGTGACGCGCGCCGAGGCGGCCGCCTTCCAGGCGAGGGCGTGCTCGCGGCCGCCGGCTCCGACGATCAGGATGCGCATCGGAGCCCCGCGTGCGTCAGTGGCGGAAGTGGCGCATGCCGGTGAACAGCATCGCCATGCCGTGCTCGTCGGCGGCGGCGATGACCTCGTCGTCGCGCAGCGAGCCGCCGGGCTGGATCACCGCGCCGATGCCGTACTCGGCGGCGACGTCGAGGCCGTCGCGGAACGGGAAGAACGCGTCCGAGGCCATCGCCGCGCCCTTGACCGCGAGGCCGGCGTCGCCGGCCTTCATCGCGGCGATGCGGCTCGAGACGACCCGGCTCATCTGCCCGGCGCCGATACCGAGCGTCAGCAGCTCGCGCGCATAGACGATCGCGTTCGACTTCACGTACTTGCAGACGCGCCACGCGAATAGCAGGTCGGCCAGTTCGCCGGCATCCGGCGCGCGGCGCGTGACGAGCCTGAGCGCGCCGGCCTCGATCGCGCCGGTGTCGCGGTCCTGGACCAGCAGGCCGCCGGTGACGCTCTTGTATTCGTGGGCCGCGGCGGACGGCCCGCCGAGCTCGCCGGTGACCAGCACCCGTACGTTGGCCTTCGCCGCGGTCACCGCGAGCGCCGCTTCGCTGGCCGCGGGGGCGACGATCACCTCGACGAACTGCTGCTCGACGATCGCGCGCGCGGTCGGCGCGTCGAGCGCGCGGTTGAAGGCGATGATGCCGCCGAAGGCCGAGGTCGGGTCGGTGCGGTAGGCCTGGCGGTAGGCGGACTCGCAGCTCGCGGCGAGCGCCACACCGCAGGGATTGGCGTGCTTGACGATCACGCAGGCCGGCGTGTCGAACTGCCGCACGCACTCGAGCGCCGTGTCGGCGTCGGCGATGTTGTTGTACGAGAGCTCCTTGCCCTGCAGCTGGCGGCCGGTGGCGATGCCGGTGCCGCGGCGCACCGCGTCGGCGTAGAACGCGCCGTGCTGATGCGGGTTCTCGCCGTAGCGCAGGTCGAGCTGCTTGACGAAGCGCAGCTCGAGCGCCGCAGCGAACGGCGGCGCGACCGGGCGCGCGGCGCGCGCGAGCCAGTCGGCGACCATCGTGTCGTAGCGCGCGGTGTGCGCGTAGGCGCTCGCCGCGAGGCACTGGCGCAGCGCGAAGTCGGTGCCGCCGGCATCGAGCGCCGCGAGCACCGCGGCGTAGTTGGCCGGATCGACGAGCACCGCGACGTGCGCGTGGTTCTTGGCGGCGGCGCGCAGCATCGCCGGCCCGCCGATGTCGATGTTCTCGACGCCGTCGGCGTAGCTGCAGTTCGGGCGCGCAACGGTCTCGGCGAAGGGGTAGAGGTTGACGACCAGCAGGTCGATCGGCTCGATGCCGTGCTCGCGCATCACCGCGTCGTCGGTGCCGCGCCGGCCAAGCAGACCGCCGTGCACGCGCGGGTGCAGCGTCTTGACGCGGCCGTCCATGATTTCCGGGAAACCGGTGTAGGCCGACACCTCGGTGACCGTGAGACCGGCGGCGGCGAGCAGCTGGGCGGTGCCGCCGGTCGACAGCAGCGCGACGCCGCGCTCGGCGAGCGCCTGGCCGAGCTCGACCACGCCGCGCTTGTCGGAGACGCTCAGCAGCGCGCGGCGCACCGGCGTCCGCGCGGCGACGCTACTCGACAAGTCCGTAGTCCTCGAGCTTGCGCCGCAGCGTGCCGCGGTTGATGCCGAGGATCTCGGCGGCGCGGCACTGGTTGCCGTCGGTGTGGCGCATCACCGCGCGGAACAGCGGCTCCTCGACCTCGCGCATCACGAGCTCGTACAGCCGCGACGGTCGGTGGCCGTTGAGCCGCTCGAAGTAGGCGCCGAGAGCGGCCTCGGCGTGCTCGCGCAGCGGCACATCCTTGAAGCCGCCGCGCGGCGGCGCACGGACCACGATCTCGCGGCGCGAGCGCGCCGCCTTCTTGCCGTTGACCATCGTTCGTCCCCGTCGTCCCGCCGGTCGCGGGCGGCGGCCGCGCGCTACGCGACCTTGGCCCTCGGCCGTGAGCGGTCGCCTGTCGGCGTTCCCGCGTCCGGCTCCGGCTCTTCGTGCCCCCCGGCAATCGAGCCGTCGCCGACTGCCGCCTCCAACCACGCCCGCGCGAGCGTCAGCTGCACCACGGCCGACTCGGCGACGCGCATCTCGCGAAACAGCGCGTCGGCGCTGGTCACGGCGATGAGTTCGTCTCGATGGCTCTGGTGGTCCGGCATCGCCGCGGCGCGATACCAGCCGAGATGCTTGCGTGCCACTCGAACGCCGGCGTGCTCGCCGTAGAAGGCGTACAGCTGCTCCAAGTGCGCGAGCATGATATCACGGACTTCGGCGTGAACCGGCGGTGGCAACTCCCGCCCCGAGGTAAGGAAATGCCGTATTTCGCGGAAGATCCACGGCCGGCCCTGCGCGGCGCGCCCGATCATCACGGCATCTGCGCCGGTTTCTTCGAGTACCGCGCGCGCTTTCGCTCCGGAGTCGATGTCACCGTTCGCAAAAACCGGAATGCGCACCGATTCTTTGATCGCGCGGATGGTTGCGTATTCGGCGGGCCCCTGATAATGGTCCGCCCGGGTGCGGCCGTGGACGGCGAGCGCCTGCACGCCGAGCGACTCGGCGAGTCGCGCGATGCGTGGCCCGTTGCGATGCTCGGTATCCCAGCCGGTGCGGATCTTGAGCGTCACCGGGACGTCGACCGCGCGCACCACGGCGTCGAGGATCGCGGCGACCAGCGACTCGTCGCGCAGCAGCGCCGATCCCGCGGCGCGATTGCATACTTTCTTCGCCGGGCAGCCCATGTTGATGTCGATGATCTGCGCGCCGAGCTCGGCGTTGCGGCGCGCCGCCTCGGCCATCATCGCCGGTTCGCCACCGGCGATCTGCACGACGCGCGGCTCAGGCTCGCCGCGGTGATCCATGCGGTGGCGCGACTTGGCGGTGTGCCAGAGCCTGACGTCGGCGGTCACCATCTCCGAGGCGGCGATCCCGGCGCCGAGGCTGCGGCACAGCAGCCGGAACGGCCGGTCGGTCACGCCGGCCATCGGCGCCAGCGCGAGCGGCGCGGTCAGCGTGAACGGGCCGATGCGCATCAGTTGCCGCCGGCCTTGGCGTCGGCGCCACAGGCGAGCGCGTCGTGGCGCGGCAGGCAGACGTCGAGCTCGAAGCCGACCGCCTGGTTGCCGGGATCGGCGAGGCTGAGGTCGGCGTCGGCGCGTGCGCCGGGGCCGAGCAGCTCGCGCGGCGCGGCGCGGCCCGGCAGGTACTCAGCCGGTGCGAACTCGCGGCGCCCGACCTGCGCGCCGAAGCGATCCTCGAGCGTGACGCGCAGCAGCGGAAACGGCTGGGCGCGGGTCGCTCGGTTGACGATGCTGGCGCGCAGCCGCAGCACGCCCGCGGCTTCCTCGCTCTGTGCACCCCACTGCCGGACGTCGTAGGCGGCGAGGTTCCAGCGTGGCTCGATCGGCATGCCGAGGCGCGCGTAGAGCGTCGTGACCGCGGGCCCGATCAGCGGCAACTCGGCCAGCGCGTCGCGGTAGTAGTGCAGCGCCTGGACCCCGAGCGCGAGCGCAAGCAGCAGCGCCGCCGCGACGCTCGCGCCGCGCGGCAGACCAGGGCGCGCGCCGCCGTCCGCCGCGGCCTCGCGCGGCGCGAATTCCTCCGGAAGACCGGCCATGTCCTCGAGCGGCACCGGTGTCCAGGCCGGCGCCGCTCGCAGCGCGCGAACCGCCTCGTCCGGCGCGGGCGCCGCCGCCTCCGGCCTGCCGGCGCGCGCCGCAACCGCGGCGTCCGTGACCTCCGCGAGCTCGATCTCCGTCACCTCATCCGCGCCCAGCTCGCCCACCTCGGCGGGTTCAAGCTCGAAGTCCGCCGCGAATGCCGGTGCCCGGTACTCGTCGGTGCGCGCCAGCGGATCGTCCGCGGCTTCGAGGATCACGAGCTCGTCCGGCGCTTCGAAAGGTTCGCTGCCACCCGGCGGGCTCGTGCTCGCGAAATCCAGGTCGAGCGCGGGGTCCGGCGCGGACGGGTCGCGGACGAACACCTGCTCCCAGCGCTCCGCCGGCAGATCGAATTCGAGGGCGGCGTCCGGGATGTCCGCGGCGCCCTCGTCGCCGAGCACGATGTCCTCGACGTCGCTCGGCTCGAGGATGTTGATCTCGTCGCCGTCCGGAACGTGGACCGTCACCGGCGCCGCGGGCGGCGCGGTGGCCGGCGCCGGCATCGAGCGCGGTTGCGCGCCTCGAGCGAGGATCGCCGCGATTTCGCCGAGCTCGCGTTCCTCGTCGGCCGAGGGCCGGTTGCGGGTCGCGGCGCCGAAGGCGCGCGGCGATTCCGGTGGTGGCGGTGGCTGTGGCGCTGGTGGCGCCGCCGGTGGCGGCGACGAAGGTGACGGCGCGGGCGAAGGCGACGGCGCGGCGGCCGGGCGGCCGTCGGCCGGCTCGCCGACGATGCGCGAGGCGGACGCGGCGTTCACCTCCATCTCGATGTCGTCGGTGAGGAAGCGCAGCGCGTCAAAGCTCGTGTCGCAGACGCCGCAACGGACCTGACCCTGCGCCGCGCGCAGCACCGGGGCGGTCACGCGGAACACGGTGCCGCATTCAGGACATTGCGTATACACGCTCGAGCCTCATGTGCGCCGCCGCCCGGCCAGGAGGGCCCAGTCATCGCGCAGCCGCGGAACCTCCATATCAAACCACGGCCCGTAGGCAGCCGCCACGGCCGGCGCCTGGCCGGTCAGTAGGCCTGACAGCACGACGGCGCCACCGGGCCGGGTCGCGGCGGCGATCTGCGACGCGAGGGCGATCAGCGGCTCGGCGAGGATGTTGGCGAGCACCAGCCCGTAGCCGCTTCCCCAGGGCGCATCGGCAGGCGCGATCGCCAACGCCGCGCTGACGGCGTTGCGCTCGGCGTTGTCGCGGGTCGCGATCAGCGCCTGCGGGTCGATGTCCTGCGCATGCACGCTCGCGGCGCCGAGCTTGATCGCGGCGATCGCCAGGATCCCCGATCCGGTGCCGACGTCGAGCACGCGCTCGCCGGCGAGCGGCGCGCCGTCGAGCCAGTCGAGGCACAGGGCGGTGGTTGCGTGCGTGCCGGTGCCGAAGGCCAGCCCGGGATCGAGCCAGACGATCACCGGCGCGTCCGCCGTACGCTCGTCGACCGGTGGCGTGAGGCCGCCGGGGCAGATCCACAGCCGCCGACCGAAGCGCATCGGCCGGAAGTCCTTGAGCCACTCGCGCTCCCAGACGCGGTCGGCCAGTGTCTCGAAGCGGATCTCGAGCTCAGGCGCACCGAGCGCGCGCCGCAGCCTCGCCGCGAGCGTTGCCGGCACGGTCGCGGCATCGTAGAGCGCCGCCAGCGCCACCGACGGCCAGAGCGGCGTCGCGCCCGGCGCGGGCTCGAGGATCGGCGCGTCGCCGGCGTCCTGCAGCGTGACCGACAGTGCCCCGGCGTCGAAGCACGCCGTCTCGGCCGCCTCCGGGTCCAGGTTGCCGAGCGTCAGGTGGGCTTGCAGGTACGGCACGCGGGGAGCGGGCGGCGGCGGGGCCGGCGCGGCAGGCCCGCGGCGGCGACGGGCTCGGCCTACTTGAGGCCGAGCCGGCGTTCGAGATAGTGGATATCGAGACCGCCCTGGCGGAACGCGGTGTGCCCGAAGATCTCCTGGTGCAGCGGCGCGTTGGTCTTGATGCCCTCGACGACCATCTCGGACAGAGCGTTTCGCATCCGCGCGATCGCGGTGTCGCGGTCCTCGCCATGCGCGATCACCTTAGCGATCAGCGAGTCGTAGTAGGGCGGCACGTTGTAGCCGGTGTAGAGGTGGCTGTCGACGCGGATCCCGGGCCCCCCCGGCGGGTGCCACAGGCGCACCGGCCCAGGGCTCGGCACGAAGCCCTTCGGGTCCTCGGCGTTGATGCGGCACTCGATCGCGTGGCCGCGGAACTCGACGTCCTCCTGCTTGAACGGCAGCGGCTCGCCGCCGGCGATCTTGAGCTGCAGCTTGACGAGGTCGATGCCGGTGATCATCTCGGTGACCGGATGCTCGACCTGGATGCGCGTGTTCATCTCGATGAAGAAGAAGCGCCCATCCTCGTACAGGAACTCGAGCGTGCCCGCGCCGCGGTAGCCGACCTTCGACAGCGCCGCGGTGATGCTCTCGGTCATCATCTGGCGCTGCTTGGGCGTGATGCCGGGGGCAGGCGCTTCCTCGACGATCTTCTGATGACGGCGCTGCAGCGAGCAATCGCGCTCGCCCAGCACGACGACGTGCCCGTGGCTGTCGGCGACCACCTGGAACTCGATGTGCCGCGGCCGCTCCAGGAATTTCTCCATGTAGACCTGGTCGTTGCCGAAGGCGGCGAGCGCCTCGGCCCGGGTCACGTTGAGCGCGTTGAGCAGCGCCGCCTCGGAGTGCACGACGCGCATGCCGCGGCCGCCGCCGCCCGCGGAGGCCTTGATGATCACCGGGTAGCCGAGGTTCTTGGCAATCTTGCGCGTCACGTCGGCATCGGCGCCCAAGGGCTCGCCCGAGCCCGGCACGCACGGCACGCCGGCCTCCTTCATGGTGCGGATCGCCGAGACCTTGTCGCCCATCAGGCGGATGGTCTCGGCCTTGGGTCCGACGAACACGAAGCCGGACTTCTCGACGCGCTCGGCGAAGTCGGCGTTCTCGGACAGGAAACCGTAGCCCGGGTGGATCGCGACCGCGTCGGTGACCTCGGCGGCGGCGATGATCGCCGGCATGTTGAGGTAGCTGTCCTTCGACTGCGGCGGGCCGATGCAGACGGTCTCGTCGGCGAGCAGCACGTGCTTCAGCGTGTTGTCGGCGGTGGAATGCACGGCGACGGTCTTGATGCCGAGCTCGCGGCAGGCGCGCAGGATGCGCAGCGCAATCTCGCCACGATTCGCGATCAGCACTTTGTCGATCATGGCGGCGGTGTTATTCGATGATGAATAGCGGCTGGCCGAACTCGACCGGATCGCCGTTCTTCACCAGCACCGAGACGACCTTGCCGGCCTTGTCCGACTCGATCTGGTTCATCATCTTCATGGCCTCGATGATGCAGAGCGTCTGGCCGACCTTGACCTCGCTGCCGACCTCGACGAAGGACTTCGCGCCGGGCGCCGCGGAGCCGTAGAAGGTGCCCACCATCGGTGCGGTGACGGCGGTGTCCGGGCGCGGGCCGGGGTCCGGCTCCTCGGCCGCGGCCTTGGCAGCTGGCGCCGGGGTCGCGGCGGCGGCCGGGGGCGCGGCTTGCGGCGCCTGCACGTAGGTCGTCACGGCGCCCGGGCCGTGGCGGCTGATGCGCACGGACTCCTCGCCCTCCTTGATCTCGATCTCGGCGACACCGGACTCCTCGAGCAGTTCGATGAGCTTCTTGACCTTGCGTATGTCCATCAGAATTCCCCGTCGAATGGATCAGCGTCGCGAGGCGAGGCGCGTCAGCGCCGCCTCGAGCGCGAACTCGTAGCCCTGGGCGCCGAGGCCGACGATCACGCCGGCCGCGAGCGCGGAAAGATAGGAGTGGTGCCGGAACGCCTCACGCGCGTAGACGTTCGACAAGTGCACCTCGTAAAACGGCAGTGCCACTGCCTGGAACGCGTCCATCAGCGCGATGCTCGAATGCGTGAACGCGCCGGCATTGACGATGATCGCGTCCGTTCCGTCCTGCTTGGCCTTCTGGACGGCGGCGATCAGCTCATGCTCGGCGTTCGACTGCACGGCCACCAGCGTCGCGCCGCGCGCCGACGCCAGCTGCTCCAGACGGCCGATGATGTCAGGGAGCGTCTGGGAGCCATACAGGTGCGGCTCCCTCGTCCCCAACAAATTCAGGTTGGGTCCGTTGAGGACCAGAATCCGCGGCATCGGCTCCCCTATCGCCGTGGCGAGGCCGCGGAGTTTAACCGTAATCCGGTGCTGGCGCGCAATTGGGCGCGATCAGGGGCCGATCTGCGGCAAACAGCCGCGATCTATCGGTGAAAACCCTAACCTGGGGCGGCGCCGGCGGTGACCGGCTGCGACGGTGTGAGGCGCTCAAGCGCTGCCTTGACCGCCGTGCGTGCCGACTCCGGGGTGAGTTCGCCGCGGTTCACGCGGGTGACGATGCCTAGGATGGCCTCCGCCTGCGCCGGGTGCAATTCCCCGAGGCGCACCGCGATCACCCGGCCCTGCTGGTCCGTGAACGCCGTGAACGGGAAGGCCATGGTCGCGACGCCGAACGCCTTGGCCGCCGCGAGTCCGTCCTCCTCGCCGATCAGCAGCGGATAGCCGATCGGGACGTCCTTCGTGAAGGCGCGCACGTCGTCGGCAAAATCGACCGCGATACCGACAACTTCGAAGCCGTTCGCGGCGTAATCGCCCCTGATCTTGTTCAGCAGCGGGATCTCGTGGCGGCACGGCGCGCACCAGGTGGCCCAGAAATTGATCACGAGCGACTTGCCGTCCCAGTCGGCCAGCGAGCGCGGACGGCCGTCCAGGTCCTTGAGCGTGATGTCCGGCCGGCGCGCTGGGACGGTCGGTGCCCCCGCCGCAGGCGTGAGCGTCGCAACCGCCGCCCGAGCGCTGACGACAGTCGCCGCGACCGGGGCCGGGCGCCAGGCGCGGTCGTAGACGAAGGCGCCGAGCACGGCAGCGCCGAGCGCCGCGAAACCGAAGTACGCCAGCGTCAGCGGCCTCGAGCTCAAGGCGCTGCCTCGAAGGCGCTGAGATGCGCCCGGAACGGAACCGCTGCGACGAAGCCCACCAGGCGAAAATCGGTGCGCTCCTGGCCGTCGGCTGCAAAGAAGGCGGTGGTCGGCGGGCCGATGATCCGAAAGCGCTTCAGCAGCGCCTGGTCGTCGTCGCCGTTGGCGGTGACGTCCGCCCGCAGCAGCGCGTAGCCGGCCAGCGCAGCACGCACCGCCGGGTCACTGAAGGTGTGGGCTTCCATTTCCTTGCACGAGACGCACCAGTCGGCGGAGAAGTCGAGCATCGTGCGCCGGCCGGCGGCGGTGGCCGCCGCCAGCTCCCGGTCGAGGTCGGCGAGGTTGCGCACCGCCTTGAAGGGTAGCGTCTCGATGCGCGTCCGCGCGCCGAGCAGGCCGGTGCCGTCCAACGGCTTCAGCGGGTTGGTGCCGCCGGCCAGCCCACCGATCGCGATCAGCAGGCCATAGGCGCCGACCGCCGCCGCCGCGATCCAGCGCGGCACGGTGCGCCGTCCGCCGCGCAGGCCGACGCTGAGCACGACCCAGACCGCGACCCACGCCACCGCGCTCCAGGCGAGCATCTCGACCCGCGCCGGCAGCACGCGGTCGAGCATCCAGGCGGCCACGCCGAGGAACACGACGCCGAAGATCGCCTTGACGGTCTCCATCCACGGGCCCGCCTTCGGCAGCAAGGTGCCGGCGGAGGCGCCGACGACCAGCAGCGGCGTGCCCATGCCGAACGACAGCGCGAACAGCGCGAGCGCCCCGCGCACGACGTCGCCGGCCTGGCCGATCACGGCGAGCGCGGCCACCAGCGGCGGCGCGACGCAGGCGGTGACGACCAGCGACGACAGCGCGCCCATGATCGCGGTCGAGATGAACTTGCCGCCGCGGATCCGGTTGCTCGCGTCCGCGAAGCGCGTCTGCAGCCCCGAGGGCATCTGCAGTTCGTAGAGGCCGAACATCGCCAGCGACAGCAGGACGAACAGCAGCGCGAACACGACGATGATCCACGTCTGCTGGAAGAAGGCCTGCGCCTGCCGGCCGGCGAGCGCAAAGACGGCACCGGCGACCGTATAGGTCAGCGCCATGCCGAGCACGTAGGCAAGCGACAGCGCGAAGCCACGCCCGGGGGTGATCTTCTCGCCGTCGCCAGCGATGATTCCCGACAGGATCGGCACCATCGGCAGGACGCACGGCGTGAAAGCGAGCAGCAGACCCAGGCCGAAGAACGAGGCGATCACCACCAGCAGGTTGCCGTCGCGGATCAGCCGCGCCAGCCGGTCCTGCTCCGACACCGGCGCGCCGCCACCACCGGCGTTGCCGGCAGGCAGCGCGAGCGAGATCAGCTGGGTCTGCGGCGGGTAGCACAGCCCCTTGTCGGCGCAGCCCTGGTAGACGACCTTGAGCGCCACCACGCCCGGCGCGGGTCCGGAGCGCGCGTACGGCACCGGCAGCACGAGTTCGCCGCGGTAGATCTGCTGCTCGCCGAAGTAGTCGTCGCTGTGCGGCAGTCCCTCCGGGAAGGCCGGCGTGCCGAGCGCGGCGAGCGTGCTCTCGCCGCTGACCTTGATCCGGCCGCGGTACAGGTAGTAGCCCTCGGCGATCGTCCAGCTGAGACGGATGCTGCTCGCGCCGTCGGCGCTCGCCGCGAAGCGGAAGGCCTCGTCCACCGGCAGGAAGTCGTCGTCCGCGGACGCGCTGCGCGGCACGAGCTTGGCGAGCAGCTTCCCGGCAGGTGGCGCGCCGCTCGCCGCGGCGACCGGCGCCGCGGCGAGCGCGACGTGCGCCGTCCAGATCTGCGGCGGGTAGCACAGCCCCTTGTCGGCGCAACCCTGCAGCTTGAGCTTCAGGTCGATCGCGGCCGGTGCCTTGCCGGTGAGCGTGTAGGGCACGCGAAAGGCCGCCGCGCCGCGATAGATTTCCTGCTCGCCGAAATAGTCGTCGTGGTGCGGCAGCCCCTTCGGGAAGTCCGCCGCGCCGAGCGTGATGCCGGGCGTCTCGGTCGCGAAGCTGATGCGCTGGCGGTAGAGGTAGTAGCCCTCGTGGATGTTGTAGGACACGACCAGCGAGCCCGGCTCGGTGGTCAGCGCGTATTCGAAGGCCTGCTCCACCGGCAGGAAGTCCTCCTCGACGGCGTACGCCGCCGGCGCGGCGACGAGGGCGAGCAGGACGGCAAGCGCGCGGGCCGCGCGGTGGACGGAACGGATGTTCATGCAGAGGTCACCGAGGGCTGAAGCCATTGCTAGCAAGAGCGCACGGGCCGCGCGTCGGCCGTGCCAGGATCATCGGCACCTCAACCGCGAGGCGCTCGCGCACGCGGCGCGCGAGCGCCGGATCGCCCGCGATCGGGGCCAGAACGAGCGGCAGCGCCTCGCCGGCCTGCGCTACCGGGCCTTGCCACCGGTAGGTAGAGCGCGCGCCGGGCAACTGGTTCACGCCGGCTGCGCGGTCCTCGGCGAGCCGTTGCCGGGCGACGGCCGAGGCCGCGGCCGGCGGCAGCGTCTTGAGGACCGACAGCGCCTCGGCGGTTGCGGGCGTGGCGCCCGGATCGCGGCCGGGGCCCGTCATCGGGAGCTCACGCGAAGAAATCCCTTTTTAAACAGAGTATTGCAGGGCTGTTGGCAACCGCCGAGAAGCCGCGGCGGCAGGATATCCCCCTCCGCCGGCGCTGTCACTGCGGATCCGTCACGCTTATAAACGTCGGCCCCGCTTGAATTGCGCCGGTTCGTCGCTATAGTTAGCAGCCGCTGGGGTAGAGTGCTAACAACGCCTCATGCCCCCCGGGCCTCCGAATGGAGGTCCCCGCATTCATTCCAGAAAGATCCTGAGGAGGACAACGATGTCGATAAAAATCCGTCCGCTCCATGACCGAGTCATCGTCAAGCGTGAGGACGACGAGCGCAAGTCGCCGGGCGGGATCGTGATCCCGGACACCGCGACCGAGAAGCCGATGAAAGGCCGCGTTCTTGCCGTCGGCAAGGGCAAGATCCTCGAGAGCGGCGAGATCCGCCCCCTCGACGTCAAGATCGGCGACAAGGTGCTGTTCGGCAAGTACAGCGGCACCGAAGTGAAGATGGATGGCGATGATGTCCTCGTGATGCGCGAGGAAGACATCATGGCGATCATCGAAGGCAAGTAAGCCGTCCGTCCGGACGCACACCGAATTCAGAGGAAAGTTACTATGGCAGCGAAAGAAGTCCGTTTCAGCGATGACGCACGCACCCGCATGGTTCGCGGCGTAAACATCCTGGCGAACGCCGTGAAGGTCACCCTCGGCCCCAAGGGCCGCAACGCCGTGCTCGAGAAGAGCTTCGGCGCCCCGACCGTCACCAAGGACGGCGTCAGCGTCGCGAAGGAAATCGAGCTCAAAGACAAGTTCGAGAACATGGGCGCGCAGATGGTCAAGGAAGTCGCCAGCGCGACCTCCGACGAGGCCGGTGACGGCACGACCACCGCGACCGTGCTCGCGCAGGCGATCGTGCGCGAAGGCCTGAAGGCCGTCGCCGCGGGCGTCAACCCGATGGACCTCAAGCGCGGCATCGACCACGCCGTCATCACCGCGATCGAGGAGCTGAAGAAGCTCTCCAAGCCCTGCAAGGACACCAAGGCGATCGCGCAGGTCGGCACGATCTCGGCGAACTCCGACGAGAGCATCGGCGACACCATCGCCCAGGCGATGGAGAAGGTCGGCAAGGAAGGCGTGATCACGGTCGAGGAGGGCTCGGGCCTCAACAATGAGCTCGACGTCGTCGAGGGCATGCAGTTCGACCGCGGCTACCTGTCGCCGTACTTCATCAACAACCAGGCGAACCAGACGGCCGAGCTCGAGAAGCCGCTGATCCTGCTGTACGACAAGAAGATCTCCAACATCCGCGAGATGCTGCCGATCCTCGAGGGCATCGCCAAGGCCGGCCGTCCGCTGCTGATCGTGGCCGAGGACGTCGAGGGCGAGGCGCTCGCGACGCTGGTCGTCAATACGATCCGCGGCATCGTCAAGGTCGCCGCCGTCAAGGCGCCGGGCTTCGGCGATCGTCGCAAGGCCATGCTGCAGGACATCGCGGTCCTGACCGGCGGCACCGTGATCTCGGATGAGGTCGGTCTGTCGCTCGAGAAGGCCACGCTGAACGACCTCGGCGAGGCCAAGAAGGTTGTCGTCGAGAAGGAAAACACCACGCTGATCGACGGCGCCGGCAAGTCGGCCGACATCAAGTCGCGCGTGGCCCAGATCCGCCAGCAGGCCGAGGAAGCGACCTCCGACTACGACAAGGAGAAGCTGCAGGAGCGCGTTGCCAAGCTCTCCGGCGGCGTCGCCGTCATCAAGGTCGGCGCCGCGACCGAAGTCGAGATGAAGGAGAAGAAGGCCCGCGTCGAAGACGCGCTGCACGCCACGCGCGCGGCGGTCGAAGAGGGCGTGGTCCCGGGTGGCGGCGTCGCGCTGATCCGCGTCCTCAAGACGCTCGAGAAGCTGACGCACGAGAACGAGGACCGCAACTTCGGCATCAAGATCCTGGCGCGCTCGATCGAGGAGCCGCTGCGGCAGATCGTCGCCAATGCGGGCGAGGATGCGGCCGTGGTGCTCGCCAAGGTCCGCGAGGGCAAGGGCAACTTCGGCTACAACGCCGCGACCGGCGAGTACGGCGACATGATCGAGATGGGCATCCTGGATCCCACCAAGGTCACGCGCCTCGCGCTGCAGAACGCGGCCTCGGTGGCCGGGCTGCTGCTGACGACCGAGGTGATGGTCGCCGAGGCTCCGAAGGACGAGGAGCATTCGCACGGTGCCCCGGGCGGCATGGGCGGCATGGGCGGCATGGGCGGGATGGACATGTGATCCCGCGCTCCGGCCGGGGGCTGACCCCGGCCGGAACCTGAAGTCCCGGACCACGAGGTCCCCGAAGCCCCGCGCCTGCGGGGCTTCGTCGTTTTGGGGGCAGGCCATCCGCTATGCTTTGCGCATGAGCACGCGCAGCCGGCCAGGCCCCGCCATGATGGCGGCAATCGCCCAGCTCGCCGGCGTCTCGGCATCGACCGTGTCGCGGGCGCTGGCCGCCAGCCTGCGGGCCGCGACGCCGCGGCGCGACCGCAGCGTCCGCCTCGCCCGCGAGCAGGGCGACGTCGTCAGCGCGACCGCCCGCGCCCTGCGGCTGCTGCGCACCGAGACGCTCGCGCTCGCGATCCCGCTCGGCCCCGAGGCAGGCCAGCAGGTCAACCGCACGTTTCGGCTCATCGCCGGCCAGGACACGCCGTCGGTGACCCTGCCGGCGGAACGTCTGGTTAGCGAATCAACCGTCGGCGCCGCGAGCGCGCCGGCGTCGGCGGCTGCCGCCGGCCGCAGATGAGCTACCGGGAAGCGGGCCCGCGACGTTCGCCGCACGCGCTTCGCTCGCGGCAGGGTCGTGGCCTGCGTTGCCTCGTGCCGCTCGCCGCCGCGTGGTTCGCCGCACTCGCCCCGGCGCGTGCGGCGGCGGCAACGGTCGAGCGCTACGCGCTGCGCCGTGCCGGCGTCGTGCTCGAGCTCAGCGCGCCGCGTGCCGACATCCTGCGGATCCGTGCCGGCCGTGAGCGTCTTCCGGAGGATGCCTCCTGGTCGGTCGATGCCGCGACGCGCGCCCGGCACGTCCCGCTGCAGGTCGGGCGGAGCGGGCGCGACGTCGTGCTGCGCACGGCGGCCATCGTCGCGCGACTCAATCCCTCGACGCTGCAGCTGCGCATCGAGGACGCGGCCGGGCAGCTCTTGCTCGACGACGCCGTTGCTCCCGGCGCGCTCGAGTTCGAGCGCGCCTCGGCTGCCGGCGTCGCGGCCTTCCGGCTGCGCAAGCGCATGCCGCCTGACGCGCATTACTTCGGCCTCGGCGACAAGGCCGGCCCGCTGGACCGCCGCGGCGGCGCGTTCGTGCTGTGGAACACCGACGCCTATGGATTCGGTGCGGCAACCGACCCGCTCTACAAGTCGGTGCCGTTCGTGCTCGGCGTCCTCGAGGGCGGCGCGGCCTTCGGACTGCTGCTCGACAACACCTGGCGCACCAGCTTCGACTTCGGCCGCAGCGAGCGCGACACGCTCGCGATCCGCGCCGACGGCGGACCGGTGGACTACTACGTCATGGTGGGGAGTGAGCCGAAGGCCGTCGTCGAGGCCTACGCGTTCCTGACCGGGACGACGCCGCTGCCGCCGATCTGGGCGCTCGGCTTCCAGCAGTCCCGCTACTCCTATGGCACGGCGGCTGAGGCCCTGGCGGTGGCCCGGCGACTGCGCGCCGAGCGCATTCCGAGCGACGTGATCTACCTCGACATCGACTACCAGCAGCGCCATCGGCCGTTCACCGTCTCGGACGCGGCGTTCCCGGACTTCGAGGGCTTCGTCGCCAGCTTGCGGGCTTTGGACTTCGGCGTCGTCCTGATCACCGACCCGCACATCGCCGAGGCACCCGGCGAGTCCTACGCCCCGTACGACAGCGGCACGCGACAGCAGGTGTTCCTGCGCGCGGCCGACGGCCGTCCGGCGGTCGCGGAGGTGTGGCCCGGCGCGGCCCTGTTCCCGGACTTCAGTCGGCGGCTGGTCCGCGACTGGTGGGGCACGCTGTACGGCCGGTTCGCGGCGGCCGGCGTGGCCGGATTCTGGAACGACATGAACGAGCCCGCGGCGTTCGGCGTCCGCGACAAGACCCTGCCGCTCACGGTCCGGCACCGCATCGAGGAGCCCGGCTTCGCCGCGCGCGACGCCCCGCACGCCGAGATGCACAACGTCTACGGCATGCTCAACTCGCGGGCCACCTACGACGGCCTGCGGCTGCTGCGGCCGGGCCTGCGGCCCTTCGTTCTGACCCGCGCGAGCTTCGCCGGCGGGCAGCGCTACGCGGCCACGTGGACCGGCGACAACGTCTCGAGCTGGGAGCACCTGCGGCTCTCGACGGCGATGCTGCTCAACCTCGGGCTCAGCGGCTTCGGCCTCGCCGGCGACGATATCGGCGGCTTCAGCGGCGCCGGCCCGCCACCCGAACTGCTGACGCGCTGGCTCGAAGTCGGGGCCTTCAATCCACTCTTTCGCGACCACGCCGGCAAGGGCAAGCCGGCGCAGGAGCCGTACGCGGGGCCGGCGGACCAGGTCGCGATCCGTCGCCGCTACATCGAGGCGCGCTACCGGCTGCTGCCGTACCTGTACGCGCTTGCCGAGGAGCAGAGCCGCACCGGCATACCGATGATGCGGCCGGTATTCCTCGAGTTCCCAGCGGTGCTGCGCGGCGGCGAGCGGCTGGGCGGAACGAGCGAGGAGTTCATGCTCGGGCCGGCGCTGCTGGTCGCGCCGGCACCGGAGGGCGAGTCGCCGCAACCCTACCGGGTCACGCTGCCCGGGCCCGGCTGGTACGACTACTGGAGCGCGGCGCGCCTGGCGGCGTCGGTCGTCGACGAACAGCCGCAGCTCGAGCGGCTGCCGGTCTACGTCCGCCCGGGCACGATCCTGCCGCGCCAGCCGCTGGTGCAGAGCACCCGCCAGCGGCCGCAGGGGCCGCTGGAGCTGTGGGTGTATCCGGGCCCCAGCTGCGCCGGCGAGCTCTATCTCGACGACGGCGAATCCGATCGTCACAGCGAGGGGGCCTATCTCCGCCAGCACCTGAGCTGTCGGACGGAGGGCGGCGCCACGGTGGTCGAGATCGGCGCGCGCGAAGGGCGATTCACGCCGTGGTGGAGCGGGATCGACGTCGTCGTGTGCGGCCTCGCGGCGCCGCCGCAGCGGACGCTCGTCGATGGCGCCGTCGCGCCGAGCGACTACGACGCGGCGGGCGGCGCCGTGCGGGTCCATCTGCCCGACGTGCCCGGCGGCGTCGGCGTGCGCATCGAAGGGGGTACAGCGCGATGAGCGGCCCGCAACTCTTCCTGATCGCGATGCTGATCATCTTCACGGTGCCCTACCTGCTGTGGCGCGTGCTGCGCACCGACTACTACGCGCCGCTGGTCGTGGTCCAGATCCTGCTCGGCGTCATCCTCGGCCCGGGCGTGCTGGGCGCGGCCTTTCCCGATTACTACGCGCGGATCTTCACGCCGACCACGATCACGGCGCTGTCAGGCGTCGCCGCGTGGGCGGTCATGCTGTTCGTGCTGATCGCCGGAATCGAGCTCGACGTGCGCGAGGCCTGGTCGAACCGTCGCGAGAGCGCGATCACGGCCGGCCTCGCGCTCGGCGCGCCGCTCGTTGCCGGCACCCTGGTCGCGCTCGGCGCGACGGCATTCCCGGGCTGGGTCGGGTCCGGTGCGCACCGCTGGCAGTTCGTGCTGGGCGTCGGCATGGCCTGTGCGGTGACGGCGTTGCCGATCCTGGTGCTGCTGATGGAGAAGCTCGGCATCCTCCGCCAGCCGATCGGCCAGCGGATCCTGCGCTACGCGAGTCTCGACGACATCGCGATCTGGGCCGTGCTCGCGCTGATTCTCGCCGACTTCGACCGGGTCGGGCACCAGCTCGGCTTCCTCGGCGCGTTCGTCGCCGCCGCTGCGGCTTACCGTTGGCTGATGCGCCGGCTCGGCGCCGCCGATCGCTGGTATGCCGCGCTGATCTGGCTGCTGTGCTGCGCCTTCGGCGCGGATCTGGCCGGCCTGCACTTCATGGTCGGCGCTTTCCTCGCCGGCGCAAGCACCGACGGCGAGTGGTTCGAGCGCGAGCGGCTCGACGAGTTGCGCCACAACGTGTTGCTGGTGCTGATGCCGGTGTTTTTCCTGAGCACCGGTCTGCGCACGCTGTGGACGCCGGGCGGCGTCGGCGTCGCGGTGTTCGCGGCGGCGCTGCTGGTGGCCTCGATCGCGGGCAAACTGCTCGGCGTCGCCCTCGCCGGGCGCGTGCTGCGCTGGCAGCGCGGCGAGGCCGCGCTGATCGGCTGGCTGCTGCAGACGAAGGCGCTGATCATGATCATCTTCGCCAACGTGCTGCTCGACAAGGGCATCATCACCAACGCGACGTTTACCGCGCTGCTGCTGATGGCGGTCGCGAGCACCATGTTGACCGTGCCGGTCGTGACGCCGCGGCTGCTGCGGCTGCGGGACGTCGTACTGCGCCGCTCGTGATGGCGACGGCGCGCCCGCGAGCCCGTCGACCGCGTGCGCAGCGTCCGGCCGACGCGAGCGATCGGCGGCGACGCCGCGGAGAGTCCTGCAAATTGGCCGCGGGCCACCGTCGCGGACCGGCTGCAGCCGGCCGCGTGGCGGGCGCCGACCTCGCTTGCGCCGCAACGGGCAGGTCGTTAGGGTGCTGGCAAGGGCAGGCGCGGCAGCGTCGCTCCGCATCGGTCGCGACCGCGGCGCGGCTTCGTCGGGGCCGCGCGTCCTGTATCGGAACGAGATCGTGACGAGCATCAATCTGGTGGCGTTCGAGAACGGGGTCGGCAATTCGCGGGATATCCTCCTGCTCGGCCGCGCCTTCGCCGAGCTCGGTTGCCAGGTCACGCTTACGATCCCCAGCAAGCACGCGCGTCGCCGGCGCAAGCTGCGGCTGGTCCGCGGCTTCGCCCGCGCGCGCCTGCACTTCAGCCGCCAGCGGCAGGCGCGCGGCCGGTCGGCCGAGTTCGACCTGGGCGTCATGCTCGAGCACGTGTGGCCCGAGCAGCTGCACCTCGCGCGCCGCAACGTGATCGTGCCGAATCCCGAGTTCTTCGACCGCCACGATCGCAGCCTGCTGCCGGCCTTCGACCGCGTCTGGGCGAAGACGTGCCGGACCTTCGAGATCTTTTCGCGGCTCGGCTGTGCCACCAGCCTCACGGGCTTCGACGGCGAGGACCGCTATCTCGAGGACGTCGCGCGCGAACCGGCCTTCCTGCACGTTGCCGGCAGGAGCCGAATGAAAGGCACGGGCCGGTTGGTCGCGCTGTGGCGGCGGCATCCGGAGTGGCCAACGCTGACCGTGGTCCAGAGCCTGTCCGGCGCGCCGCCGCAGGCCACCGCGCCCAACATCGAGTTCCAGACCCGCTTTGTGTCCGACGCCGAGCTCCGCCAGCTGCAGAACCGCCACCAGTTCCACATCTGCACCTCCGAGACCGAGGGCTGGGGCCACTACATCGTCGAGGCCGAGAGCACCGGCGCGATCGTGCTGGCGACCGACGCGCCGCCGATGAACGAGCTGGTGACGCCGCAGCGCGGCATCCTGTTGCGGGCGGCAGCCAGCGGCCAGCAACACCTCGCGACCACCTATCAGGTCGACAGCGCGGCACTCGAGCAGGCGGTCGCCGGCGCGCTCGGCATGGAAGGCGCCGAACGGCGCCGGCTCGGCGCCGCGGCGCGCGCGTGGTTCTGGGACAACAAGCGCGGCTTTCCGGGGCGAGTGGCGGCGGCGCTGGCGGTCGCCGCGTCGTGACGCCGACCGCGTCGCCTGCAGCGGTCGCCGTGGCGCGGCGCGGCCGGGAGCGTCGATGAAGGTCGCGATCTTCCACCCGCACTTCGACGCGCCGCGCGGCGCCGAAAAGGTCTGCCTGACGCACGCGCACGCACTGCGCGAATTCGGCTGGGACGTGCGGCTGCTGGCCTTCGACTGGAAGCCGGAGCGCTTCTCCGCCGCCGATCGCGACCTGCAGCCGGTGTTCCTGCCGGCCGCGCGGCGCTCGTGGTCCGGGCGGCCGGACCCGGTGACCGTCGCGGCGCTCGAGCGGGCGATCGCCGACCGCGACGTTGCCGTCGCCCACAACTATCCGGCGAGCGCCTACCTCGGCCACGCGGCGCGCGCCCTGCCGCGCGCCTGGTACTGCGAGGAGCCGTTCCGGGCGCTGTACATCCCCGAGACCCGCCCGGGCCTGCACCGCGCCTACAGCGACGGGCGCGTCGACGCGAGCTCGCCGATCGGCCGTTACTATCGGCGCGAGTTGCGCAAGTCCTTCTGGAGCCTCGCGCTCAACCCGCGCTACCGCGGCAAGCGGCGCCACGACCGGATCGGCGTCGCCGGCCTCGACGCCGTCGCCGCCAACAGCGCCGCGACCGCCGCGGTGTTCCAGAGCATCTACGGCATCGCGGCCTCGGTGCTGTATTGCCCGGTGGAATTTCCTCCGGATCTGCCGCCGCCGGCCGGCGACGGACCGCTGCGCATTCTCACCCAGGGCGGCTTCGCGCCGCTCAAGGGGCTCGCGCTGCTGCTCGCGGGCTACGAGCGCTTCCTGGCGACCTCACGCCGGCCGGTGATGCTCGAGATCGTCGGCGCCGGATCCGAACGCGCGAGCATCGAGCGCCTGATCGCCGGCACGCGCACCGCCGCGTGCGTGCGCATCCATGGCTGGATCTCGAACGAGCAGCTCGCCGAGCTGCGTGCGCAATGCCACGGCTTTGCGGCGATGCCCGCCGACGAGCCGTTCGGTCTCGTCTTCGCCGAGGCGCTCGCGGCCGGCCTGGTCGCGATCGGACCTGATCACGGCGGTCCGGTCGAGATCCTCGGCGCAGGCGAGTTCGGCCTGGTGGCCGATCCGTTCACGGCGGAACGGGTCGCCGACGCGCTGCGACGCTTCGCCGAGATGGATGGCGCGGCGCGCGGCGAGCTGCGCGAGCGGGCCTTCGTCGCCGCGCGACGGCGCTTCGACGTCCGCATGCTGCCCTCGCAGCTCGACGGTTGGCTGCGCGCGGTGCAGCGCGCCGGCGCCGCGCGCGCCTAGCCCCTGCAGCGCGACCCTCAGTCGAACGCTGCGGCGAGGACCTGCTCGACGCTCGCCCACTCCGGCCGGTGCAGCAGCGTGACGCGCGGACCGAGCGGTCGCCAGGCGGCAACCGACTGCGGACCGTACACGGCGATCAGCCGCGCGCCGACCGCGGCCGCCAGATGCCCCGGGCCGGTGTCGTTCGCGACGACCGCCTGCGCGCTCGCCATCAGCGCACCATAGGCGCCGAGGTCGAGCCCGCCCAGGCGGATCGCGCCGGGCAGCAGTGACTCGGCCCGCGAGTCCTCGCCCGGCCCAGGGCAGACGATCGTCGCGACCTGTCGGTCGGCGAGGCGCTCACCGAGAGCCGCGAAGCCCGGCCACACTTTGCGGGCCTCGCGGTCATCCGCGCCGGAGAACGGGCACAGCACGATGAAGGGTCGGGCGGTGAGGCCGTGCGCCTGCAGCAGGGCCGCAGCGCGCTCGGACTGGGCGATGCTAGGGCGCAGCATCACCTCGGTCGGGTAGGGCGCTGTGGTGCCGAGGAAGCGGCTGGCGAGGTGCCAATAGGCATGCGAGGCATGCTCGAACGACGGCAGGGCATAGGCCTGCGTCAGCAGCAGGCTGCGACCGTCCCGCGCGTAGCCGACCGGATTCCAGCCGCCGAGCCGTGCCTCGAGCGCGGACGAGAACGATTTCGTCAGCAGCAGGGCCGCCGGCCGCCGGCCGGCGACGGCAGGCGCCGCGAGCTGCCGGCGCAATGCGGCGAGCTGGCGGCCGGCGGGCCACAGACCCGGTGGCCGCGCCAGCACCGGCCAGCCGGTCCCTTCGAGCAGCGCGCGCGCCCAGCCGCGGCCGACCAGCTGCAGCTCGTAGCCGGCCGCCTCGAGCCGCCGCAGCGTCGGCAAGGCGAGTACCACCTCGCCGACCCAGTTGCAGAGACGCACCGCGAGCAGCGCGCGTCCGCCCGCGACCGAGGACGTGCCGGCCGGTGCCGGCTGCGCGGCGCTCCTGTCGTGCGGCATCGGCGCGCGGCGCTACGGCGACTCGGCCGCGACCATCTCGCGCACGACGTCCGCCATGTGGAACTTCGCCTGCCAGCCGAGTTCGCGCTCGGCGCGCGCGGGGTTGCCCTCGCTGCGCGCAAGGTCGGTCGGCCGGAACAGCTTCGGGTCCGAGTCCACGTGCTCGCGCCAGTCGAGGTTGACGCGCGCGAAGGCCGCGGCGACGAACTGCTCGAGCGAATGCGACTGGCCGGTCGCGATCACGAAGTCGCGCGGCGCTGGCTGCTGCAGCAGCATCCACATGGCCTCGACGTATTCCGGCGCCCAGCCCCAGTCGCGGACGATGTCGAGGCGGCCGAGGACCAGGCGCTCGCGCGTCCCGGCGGCGATCCGCACCGCGGTGGAGGTGATCTTGCGCGTCACGAAGCGGTGCGGCCGCAGCGGCGACTCATGATTGAAGAGGATGCCGTTGCAGGCGAACAGCCCGTAGGCCTCGCGATAGTTCTCCACCAGCCAGTGCGCCGACGCTTTGGCGACCGCGTACGGGCTGCGCGGCGCGAACGGCGTCTGCTCGTCCGCCGCTCCCTGCGCCGCCGTCCCAAAACACTCGCTCGAGCTCGCGTGGTAGAAGCGGACCGGCTGGCGCAGCAGCCGGATCGCCTCCATCAGGTTCAGCACGCCGAGCGTCGTGCTCTCGAGCGTCTCCGCCGGTTGCTCGAAGGACAGGCCGACGGAGCTCTGGCTGGCGAGCAGATAGATCTCGTCCGGGCGGCACTCGTAGAGCACCGAGATGACGCTGCGAAAATCCTTCGGCGCCATCGAACGCAGCGTCAGCCGGTCCTTCACGCCGAGCCTGATGAGGTTGCCGAACGGCGCCATCTGGGCGTCGCGGGACGTGCCCCAGACCTCGTAGCCCTTGCCGAGCAACAGGCGCGCGAGATAGGCGCCGTCCTGACCGCCGACGCCGCAGATTAGAGCTCTCAAGAAGCGCTGCTCCTGGCCGAAACCGCCGCGTCCGGGCGCGCCGGCGCGCGGCGCGCGGCGCGCGGACTGCGCCGCGTCGCAGGAAGCCGAGCTCGCGGACCGGTCCGATGACGCCGCTGCCCAAGCTGCCCGGCCGATGCGACACTACAATCAGTATACCGCCGCCACGCACCGCGGTGGGTTGCCCGGAGTTCCGAGTTGCCGAGTTCGACAGAGCAGACCGCGAGCGTTTCCGCCGCCGCCGCCGGTCGCGCGCTGACGCGGCTTCGCGAGGCCGGCGCAGTGCCCGCCGTCGAGCCGGCGGTCCTCGAGCTCGTGCTGGCGTCGAGCGAGTTCATCGCTGCTGCGCTGCTCGCCGATCCGGCGCTGGTCGCCGCTCCGGACGCGGCCGCGGCCGAGCCTCTTGCGCTGGCGGCCGCGGCGGCCGACGACACCACGTTCATGGCGGAGCTGCGCCGCGCGCGCCGGCGCGAGCTCGCCCGCATTGCGTGGCGCGATCTCGCCGGGCTGGCCGCGACCGCGGCGACGCTCGCGGCGCTGTCGGCGCTCGCCGACGACGCGATCGCCGTGGCGCTGGCCTTCGCGGGCCGGCAACTCTCGGCTCGCTACGGCACGCCCCGCAACGCGGCCGGCGACGCGCAGCCGCTGGTCGTCGTCGGCATGGGCAAGCTCGGCGGCAGCGAACTCAATTTCTCGTCGGATATCGACCTCGTGTTCCTCTACCCCGAGGGCGGCGAGACCGACGGGCCGCGCTCGGTCGACAACTTCGAGTACTTCACGCGCCTCGGCCAGACGCTCATCCGCCTGCTTGACGCGACCACGGCGGACGGCTTCGTCTACCGCGTCGACATGCGCTTGCGGCCGTTCGGCGACTCCGGGCCGCTGGTGGCGAGCTTCGCGGCGCTCGAGGACTACCTGCAGCAGCACGGCCGCGACTGGGAGCGCTATGCCTGGGTCAAGGCGCGGGCGATCACCGGCCGGGACGCCTACGAGGCGCTGTTCCGCGACGTCGTGCGGCCGTTCGTGTTCCGGCGCTACCTCGACTACGGCGTGTTCGAGTCGCTGCGCGAGATGAAGTCGATGATCGCCCGCGAGGTCGAGAAGCGCGAGCTCAGCGAGCACATCAAGCTCGGCCGCGGCGGCATCCGCGAGATCGAGTTCGTCGTGCAGGCGATGCAGCTCGTGCGCGGCGGCAGCGACCCGCGGCTGCGCGCGCCGTCGCTGCTGACGGTGCTGCCGCGGCTGGCCGGCCAGAAATTGCTGCCCGAGGCCGCGGTGCGCGAGCTCGGCGCTGCCTACGAGTTCCTGCGCCGGCTCGAGAACCGGCTGCAGATGTTCGCCGACGAGCAGACCCACAGCCTGCCGGCCGACGCCGAGCGGCGCGCGCGCCTCGCGACGGCGTGCGGGGCCGGCGACTGGGAGACGCTGGTCGCCGAGCTCGACGGCCACCGCGACGTCGTGGCGGGGCACTTCGCGGCGCTGGTGCTGGCCGCCGAGGGCGCCGCGCCGGCGACCGCCCGCGATTTCGACACCGCGCTCGCCGCCGCGGCCGCCGCCGCCGAGCTGCTGCCGAGCCTCGCCGGGCTCGGGCTCGCCGAGCCGGGGCCGGTGGCGACGCTGCTGTTCGAGCTGCGCAACGGCGGCTACTACCGGCGCCTCGACGAGCCGGGACGACGACGGCTGCACGCGCTCCTGCCGCGGCTGCTGTCGGCTGCCGCGCGGCACGCCGAGGTCGCCGCGACGGTCAAGCGCGCGCTCGACGTGGTCGAGGCGATCGGCAGCCGCACCGCCTACCTAGCGCTGCTCAACGAGAACCCGCTGGCGCTGGCGCGCCTGGTCGACATCTGCGCGCTCGGCAGCTTCCTGCCGGCGCAGGTCGCGGCCTTTCCGCTGCTGCTCGACGAGCTGGTCGACCAGCGCCTGTTCGACGAGCCGCCGGGCCGGGCGCTGTTCGAGGCGGAGATCGAGCTGCGCTCGGCCGACGCCGCCGACGATGCCGAGCGGGCCGTCGAGGCCTTGCGCCAGTTCCAGCGCGCGGCGGTGTTTCGGGTTGCGCTTTTCGATCTCACCGGCCGCCTGCCGCTGATGCAGGTCTCGGACCGACTCACCGACGTCGCGGAGCTGATCCTCGAGCGCGCGATGCGGCACGGCTGGTCCGAGATGGTGGCGCAATATGGCCTGCCGCAGGGTGGCAGCCGCGCGGCGCCGCGGCCGTGCGGCGTCGCCGCGGTCGGCTACGGCAAGCTGGGCGGGCACGAGCTCGGCTACGCCTCCGACCTCGATCTCGTGTTCCTGCACGACTCGGCCGGCGAGCTGCAGGAGACCGCGGGGCCGAAGGTCATCGACAACGCCGTGTTCTTCCTGCGGCTCGGCCAGAAGATCGTGCATTTCCTCACGGTGCACACCGCCGCCGGGCGGCTCTACGAGGTGGACATGCGGCTGCGGCCGAGCGGCAAGGGCGGGCTGCTGGTGTCGAACGTCGACGCGTTCGTCGACTACCAGCGCGAGGAGGCGTGGACCTGGGAACATCAGGCGCTGCTGCACTCGCGCGCGGTGGCCGGGACGCCGGCGATCCGCGCGCGCTTCGAGGCGCTGCGCACCGACCTGCTGTGCCACCACGTGCGGCGCGAGCGGCTGCGCGAGGACGTGCGCCACATGCGCGACCGCATGCGCCGCGAGTTGTCGCGAGCGGCGGCCGGGGAGTTCGACATCAAACAGGACCCGGGCGGCGTCGCCGACATCGAGTTCCTGGCGCAGTACTGGGTGCTGCGCTGGGCCGGCGACTACGCGGCGCTCGTCACCTTCTCCGACACCATCCGCCAGCTGGAATCGGTTGGCTCGGCGGCGCTCGTCGACCACCGCGTCATCGATCTGCTGGTCAACGTCTATCGCGGCTACCGCAGCATCACCCACCGACTGTCGCTGGAGGGAGCGAGGCCGGTCGTCCCGGCCGGCCCGCACGCGGCCGCGCGCGCGACCGTGACGGCGGTCTGGGACGCGGTGATGGCGCGCGGCGAGGAACTGCCGCCCGGCGTGCCGCTGCCGGCCCCGGCTCCGATATAATCAACGGTCTTCGCCGCCGAGGTCCCCATGGCCGCACCGGTCGTCAACGATCCCCGCCTGATTCAGCCCAACGCCGAGCATCGTTACGCGGTCACGGCCGCGGATCTGCCGCTGGCCTGCCCGATGCCGGGCATGTACCTGTGGAACTCGCACCCGCGCGTCTACCTCGCGATCGAGGCGACCGGCGAGGCGAAGTGCCCGTACTGCGGCGCCGAGTACGAGCTCGCGCGCGAGCGCCGCGCTGGCTGACGCCCGGCGCCTGCCGCTCAGCGGTAGGCGGCGTAGCTCTTTTCCTCGACGATCGCCGAGCCGAGCGCGACGTTGATGCGCTTCTTGACCGCGGCGCGCTCGTCGTTTTCGACGTAGACCGAACGCGCGAGCGCGATGAACTCGGCGTCGAAGGCCTGCGCCCGCTCCTTGTCGCGGATCCGGTCCTCGATGTCCCACAGCCGCTCGTTGACGGCCTGCAGTGCCGCCTCGTCGCGTGCGACGTCGTGGTGGGCGTAGGCGGAGTCGCCCCAGGTGCGCTCGAGCACATCGAGTTCGCGGCGCACATTGGCGAGCTTGGCCGGGTCGGTCATGCGCGCGACCTTGATCCGCAGGATGGTGATCTTGTCGAGCACTTCGCCGGGCGAGACGGGGACGTGGATCTCGGACATGGCGTTCTCCTTCAGCGCAGCGCCGCGGTGGCCGCGTCGAGCGCGCGCCGGTAGGCGTCGAGCGCCGCGGCCGTCATCGTGACCGAATCGCCGACCTCGCTCCAGTGGCGTTCCTCGACCGCCTCGCGGACCGCGGGTAGCGTCTTGGCACCATAGCCGGTATACAGGCCCGGCGCATAGACCATGTGCCGGTACCACGGCCGGCCCGGCAAACCGGGCTCGCCGAGCAGCGCCCGCTCGGCACCGGCGAGCAGGCCGTTGGCCGCGGCGGCACGCGCCGGCGTCAGGCGCGCCGGATCGGCGAGCGCCGCGGCATAGGCCGCGTCGAAGGCGCGGGCGCTCGTGCCGAGCGCCGTCGCGGCGTTCCTGAGCGGCGCGAAGTTCAGGTACGGCACGTCGGCGTCGCGTGCCGGCGGACCGACCGGATCGGTCACGTTCACCGCCAGCTCGTAGATCTTCTCGTCGAGCAGCCGATGGTTGTCCTGGGCCTCCTCGCGGATCCGGTCGGCGTAGCGCTCGATCTCCTCGACATAGCGTGCGACGGTCGCCGAGAAGTCCTGCGCGCGCAGCGGCACGAGGTCGGCGTCGGCGAGCCGCAGCATCACGTGACCGGCGACCTTGGCGAGCGTCACGCCGTAGCGCAGGTCCGGGTCCTCGACCTTGATGTAGTGGTCGAAGGAGTCGTACAGCGAGTGGTAGACGCCACCGGGCTCGCTGCCACCGAAGCCGAGGTGCAGCGAGGGGATGCCGGCGTGCTGCAGGAAAGGCGTGAAGTCCGAGCCCGAGCCGAGCGGCTCGAGCGGCAGGTCGCCGCCGTCGAGCAGGCCCTTGGCGACGCGGCGCTCCTCGGGGGTGTGCGCGGCGCCGCGGCTCGCGCCGACGATCGCCGCGGCGCGGGCCCGCGCCAGGACGCTCGCCGCCTGCAGCGGATCCAGCACGCCCGCCGCGACCTCGTTCAGCAGCCTTTGCAGCGTATGACTGCCGCCCGCGCCGAGGAAACCGCGCGTGTTCGAGTCGGAATTGACGTAGGCGACCGCCTTGCCGGCGAGCTCCGCGGCGTGCGTTTCGACCCACTCGGTCGATCCCAGCAGCCCGGCCTCCTCGCCATCCCAGCTCGCGTAGACCAGCGTGCGCTTCGGACGCCAGCCGCTGGCGGCGAGCGCGCCGATCGCTTTCATCTCCGCCATCAGCGCGACGTTGCCCGACAGCGGGTCGTCGGCGCCGAACACCCAGCCGTCGTGGTGGTTGCCGCGCAGCACCCACTGGTCCGGGTAGGCGCTGCCGGCGAGCTTGGCGACGACGTCGTAGATCTCGCGCTGTGCCCAGTCGGAGCTGATCGCGAGATGGGCGCGGGCCGGGCCTGGCCCGATGTGGTACGTGAACGGCAGGCCGCCGCGCCACGCCGCCGGCGCGCGCGGACCGCCGAGCGCCTCGAGGAACGGTCGCGCATCGCGGTAGGAGATCGGCAGCACCGGGATCTTGAGCAGCGACTGGGCGGCCGAGCGATCGATGCGCGGCGCGTCCTTGGTGGCGCCGATCCCCGGTGTCAGCGGATCGCCGGAGTAAATCGGCATGTCGGCGACCGAGCCGCGCTGCAGCCCCGCCGCCGGGCGGCCGGCGCCAGCCGGGTAGGTGTCGGCCGCGCCGTAGCCATCGTCACGCGGGTCGCTGTAGATGATGCAGCCGATCGCGCCGTGCTCGTAGGCGAGCTTCGGCTTCAGGCCACGCCAGCCGCCGCCGTAGCGGGCGATCACGATTCGTCCCTTGACCGAGACGTTGCGACGCGCGAGCTCCTTGTAGTCGTCCGGCATGCCGAAGTTGACGTAGACGAGCTCGCCGGTGACGTCGCCGTCCGCGCCATAGACGTTGTACGGTGGCAGCACGCCCTTGGTGCGCGACGAGCTGCGGTCGCCCGCGATCGGCGGCTCGACGAGCGCTGCGGTGAAGCGGTGCGGGCCGACGAGCTCCAGCGCGACGTGCGTCGGCGTCGGGTAGAGCACGTAAAAGGTCTCGATCTGCGCCTGCCAGCCCCAGGCGCGGAAACGCTCGAGCATGAACTCGGCGTTGGCCTTGTCGTGCGGCGAACCGACCTGGTTCGGCTCGGCCGACATCCGCTCCAGCCAGGCGCGCATCTCGCGCGCGTCGAGCTGCTCGTCGAAGCGCGCCTCGAGCGCGAGCTCGGCGCGCGCGTTGCCGGCCTCGAAGCCGATCATCGGCGGCGCGGCCTCGCCGGCGACGAGCGCCGCCGCCGGCAGCAACGTGGCGATCAGCAGGGTCGTGAGGCGGGGGAGGCCGATGGGCATGGTGGTCTACTCGAAGCTGAGCGGAAGGTCCGGATGGCGTGGCTTGCACGGGCGGTCGAGCCCGACGAGCGGATAGCGCTCGGTGGACGGCGCCGGCTCGCCGTCGCACAGGGCCTTGTTGACGAGCGTGATTTCAAGCGTCAGCGGAACGCTGGTGCCCGGCACGCAACCGTCGTTGTTGTTGCCGTGCACGTGGGCGACATGGAAATGGCGCAGCAGCTCGGTCATCTCCGCCTCGAACTCCGGCCAGCGCCGGTCCAGCTCGTGAAACTCGATCACCAGTCCCGCGACCCGCGACCACAGCGTGCGGGACGCGGCGAGCACGGCGTACTCTGAGCCCTCGATGTCCATCTTCACGAGCACCCAGCGCGCAGGGTCGGCGCCGCGGACCCGCGTCAGCAGCTCCTCGAGCGTCGCCAGCCCGGGACCCGGATGGGCGGCGACCATCAGCTTGAGGAAGGTGTGGCGGGCGAAGAAGCGACGAAACGCGGCCGGCTTGCCGAGACCGCGCGCGATCTCGAGCGCGCGCAGCAAGCGCAGCTGCAGCAGCACGCGGCCCAGGTTCTTGAGCACGCGCGCGCGGATGATCTCGGGACCGGTCGTGCCGTCGACGCAGGTGACCTCGAGTGCCGGTGCGACCGCGAGCAGCGCTTCCTCGAACGACCAGTCGGCCTCGACGCCGAGCGACAGGAGCGCCGCGCTCGAGGTCGCGAGGCGCCGCGGCAGCACGTAGCCGCCATCAGTGTCACGGCCGAGTCGCACCCGGTCGGGGAACTGCCGCGGGCGAAAGGCACGCAGGGACGGTTTTCCGGTGCTGGTGTTCATCGCGGCGCCGGCAGACTAGCAGAAAGGCCTGCCGGCCGGCTAACGGCGCCGCAGCGGCTGCCGCATCAGCGCATCGAGCTTCTCGATGACGTCGCGCGGCGTGATCAGGTCCATCACGCCCGGCAGTTCGATCTTCTTCGTCCACGGCAGCTCGGCGGGCTCCTTGCCGAGGAGCTGGCGCGCGGCCTCGGTGTAGCGGTCCACGCAGCTCGAGCGGCTGAGGTAGGGCCCGCAGCGCGCGACCCGGGTCGCGGCGTACAGGCCTATGACCGGCAGGCCCACCGCCGTCGCCATGTGCGCCGGGCCCGAATCCGGGGTCACGAGCACGTCCGCTCGCGCCAGCAGGGCGAGCAGTTCCGGCAGCGTGTCCTTGCCGACCTGGTCGATGACCGGGAGCCGCGCGGCGTGCACGATCGCGTCGGCCATCGCCCGCTCGCTGGCGGCGGGCCCGCCGCAGAGGATGACGCGCATGCCGTGCGCCGCCACGGCGTGGTCGGCCACCGCCGCATAGTGCTCGGCACGCCAGTTCCGAAGCGGATGACTCGAGCAGGGGCTGATGACGAGCGTCGGGCGCGCACCTGGCGCGAGGCGCTCGGCGTAGGCGCGCGCCGCGTCGGGTAGCGGCAGTTCCCAGCGCAGCTGCCGGTCGTGCACGCCGAGCGCCTCGGCGAATCCGAACAAGCCGTCGAGCACGTGCTGGTTGCCGGTGGCGTGGATGCGGTCGGTGGTGAACAGCCACTGCAGCTCCTGGGCCCGTGGCCGGTCGAAGCCGAGCTTGACGTCAGCGCGGACCAGCGACGAGATCAGACTCGCGCGAAACGCGAGCTGCATGTGCAGCAGCACGTCGAAGCGGCGCCCGGCGAGCGCGCGCCGCAGCCGGAGGAATTCGCCGAGGCCGCCGCGCTTGTCGTAGCTGATAAACTCGACGTTTGGCACCAGCGAGAGCAGCTTGTGCTCCAGCTTGCCGATGATCCAAGTGAACTGCGTGCGCGGCCACGCCGCCTCGAGCGTGCGCAGCACGGCGAGCGTGTGGCAGGCGTCGCCGATCGCCGAGAGCCTGAGGATGCAGACGCTGGCGGGCGGCGATGTGTGGAACTGTGCGAGGGAAGACATGCGGCTTGAACGCGTCGCGACCGAGACCGGCGCGATCCTATACGACCCCTCGCGCCTCGACCATCCGACGGCGGCCGAGTTCGACGCGGCGGCACTGGCGGCGGCCGGCCGCGTCACCGCCACCGCCACCGGCCGCGGCAGCGCCTGGTTCCTCGCCGCGAGCGGTTCCGCAGCCGGGGCGACGGTGCTGCGACACTATCGCCGCGGCGGCTGGATCGCGCGCCTGGTCGCCGACCGCTACCTGTGGCGCGGCGAGGAAGCCACCCGCGCCTTCCGCGAGCTGCGCCTGCTGGCTGCGATCGAGGCGCTCGGCCTGCCGGCGGCGCGACCGGTCGCGGCGCGCTACGCGCGCAGCGGCGCAGGCTATCGCGCCGATCTGCTGACGCTGGCGATCCCGGCGGCGCAACCGCTGGCCGCGCGGCTCGGCGACGGACTCGCGCCGGCCGTGTGGCGGCGCATCGGCGCGACGATCCGCGATTTTCACGACGCCGGCATCCGGCATGCCGACCTGAATGCCCGCAACGTGCTGCTCGACGCCGCCGACCGCGTGCACCTGATCGACTTCGACCGTGGCGCGCTGGCCGCGCCGGGCGCCTGGCGCGAGCGCAACCTGCGGCGCCTGCGCCGCTCGCTGCTCAAGCTCGCCGGCACCGCGCCCGCGGGCGCCGATCCGGCCGGCTGGAGCGAGCTCCTCGCCGGCTACCGGATGCCGCGCAGCGCGCCGCCGCGGTAGGGATCCGGCTCGCCTTCCCTGGGGCGGAAGCGCTTGTAGCTCCACAGGTACTGCTCGGGGGCCTTGGCGACGGCGGCCTCGATCAGCGCGTGGTAGCGCGCGACGTCGCGCGCGCCGTCGCCGCTCGGGAAGTCCTCGAGCGGCGCGCCGATGCTCATCAGGTAGCCGCTGCCGTCGGCGAGCCGCAGCGGGAAGAACGGCAGCACCGCGCAGCGCGTCGCGCGCGCGATGAAGGTCGTGCCGGGATTGCACAGCGCCGGCACGCCGAACAGCGGCACCACGACCGAGCCCGCGCCGTCGAAGCGCTGGTCGGGCGCGTACAGGGCGATGCCGCCGCGCTTCATGACCTTGAGCAGCTCGACGAACTTGTCGTTCGGGATCAGCCGGCCGCTGCGCGTCAGCCGGCCGCGCAGCGCGAGCTGGTTCATGAGCTCGTTACCGGAGCGCTTGTACATGATGTCGTACTGGTGCCCGGTGCGCGGCAGCACCGCGGCGGCGATCTCGTTGGTCGTGAAGTGGGCGCCGACCAGCAGCACGCCGCGGCCGGCGGCGAGCGCGGCCTCGAGGTGCTCGCGTCCTTCAAGGCGCGTCAGGCGCTCGAGGCGGCCGCGGCGGTCGAACCAGACCAGCCCGATCTCGAACAGCGAGAACACCAGCGAGCGGAAGTGCGCATGGCCGATGGCGCGGCGCGCGCGCTCGGTGAGCGCCGGGTAGGCGAGGCGCAGGTTGACGAGCGTGGTGCGCCGGTCGCGGCGCGCCGCGTACCAGGCGACCGTGCCGAGCGCCCCGGCGAGCGCGCCCTGCACCTTCCAGGGCAGCCGGTCGAGCAGCCGCAGGATGCCAAAGCCGATCCACGTCGGCCACCAGCGTGGCGCCCAGAAACCGCGCAGGGGCAGCAGCGGCACGCCGCAGGTGGCGTCGTCGGGCGGCGGGATCGCAGGACTGCTCATGGGCGGTATGATCTCTAGATCGCGACCTGGCGGGCTGGCGCTTGCGACTACTTTACATCTGCCTCGGGTACGGCCTCGCACCCTTCCTGCTCGCCGCATCGCTGTGGCGGGGCCTCCGCGACCGCAGCTACTGGCAGGCGCTGCCGGAGCGCTTCGGCTTCGGCGCGGCGGTCGCCGCCGGCGGGCTGTGGGTGCACGCGGTGTCGGTCGGCGAGGTGCAGGCTGCGGCGAGCCTCGTGCAGGCGCTGCGCAGGCGCTATCCGGAATTGCCGCTGACGCTGACGACGTCGACCCCGACCGGGCGCGGCAGGGCGACCCGCCTGTTCGGCGACGAGGTCGGCGTCCGCTACCTGCCGTATGACCTGCCCGGGCCGGTCCGGCGCTTCCTCGACCGGGTCCGACCGCGCGTCGCCATCGTGCTCGAGACCGAACTCTGGCCGAACCTGTTCCGGGCCTGCGAGCGCCGCGGCGTACCACTGGTGCTGGCGAGCGCGCGCGTCTCCGAGCGCTCGGTGCGGCGCTACCGCCGGCTCGGTGGGCTGGTGCGCGAGACGCTCGCCGGCAGGGTCATCGTCGCGGCGCAGAGCACGGCCGACGCCGAGCGCTTCGCGAGCCTCGGCGCCGATGCGGCGCGCGTCCACGTGACCGGCAACCTCAAGTTCGATTTCGAGCTGCCGCCCGAGACCGAGGCGCGTGGTCGTGAGTTGCGCGTGGCGCTCGGCGCCGCGCGGCCGGTGTGGGTGGCGGGCAGTACGCACGAGGGCGAAGAGGAGCAGGTCCTCGACGCGCACCAGCGGCTGCTGCCGAGCCACCCGGACGCGCTGCTCGTGCTGGTGCCGCGCCACCCGCCGCGCTTCGAGTCGGTCGCTGCGCTGCTGCGCCGGCGCGGGGTGGCGTTCGTGACGCGCTCCAGCGGCGCCGCGGTGACGACCGCGACCCGGGTGCTGCTCGTCGACGCACTCGGCGAGCTCGTGAACTTCTACGCCGCTGCGGACGTCGCCTTCGTCGGCGGCAGCCTGGTGCCGGTCGGGGGCCACAACCTGCTCGAGCCGGCGGCGCTCGCCAGGCCGGTCGTGACCGGGCCGCATACCGCAAGCGCCGCGCCGGTCGCGCGCCTGCTGATCGAAGCCGGGGCCGCCGAGGTGGTCGCTGACGGCGCCGCGCTCGCGGCGGCGGTCGGGCGGCTGCTCGGCGATCGCGAGGCGGCGCTCGCCGCCGGTCGCGCCGGGCTCGCCGCAGTGCGCGACAACCGGGGGACGCTCGCGCGCTTTCTCGCGCTGCTCGAGTCGCTGCTCGGCGCGCGCGCCGCTACTTGACCGAGACGGTCTGGCTGAGCCAGCCGTTGACGCGTACCACGCGCGTCTCGTCGAGCGTGCCGACCGCCTGCTCGAGCGTCAGGACGTTGAGCACGTAGTCGTAGCGCGAGCGGGCGTAGTTGGTCTGCGCGTCGAACAGGCGCTGCCGTGCCAGCAGCACGTCGACCGCGGTGCGCGTGCCGACTTCGTAGCCGGCTTCGGTCGCGGCGAGCGCGGTCTTGCTCGACTCGACCGCCTGCTTGAGCGCCTGCACGCGCGAGATCTCGCTGATCACGCCGAGATAGGAATCGCGCGTCGAGCGCTCGGTGGCGCGCGCGGTGGTTTCGAGGTGCTCGCGTGCGGCGCGGTGGCGGTACACGGCCTCGCGGACCTTCGACGAGGCGTAGCCGCCGGAGTAGATCGGCACCGTCAGCTGCAGGGCGATCTGCCGGTCGTTGTTCCAGCTGTCGGCCGGAAACGCCAGCAGCTGGCCGAAGGTCGGGCTGCTCGGGTCCGGGTCGGTGTACGAGGTCGTCGCCGAGGTATTGACCCCCGAACGCCGCGCCACGAGATCGAGCGTCGGCAGGTGGCCGGAGCGCGCCACGGAAATGTTCTCGCGCGCGATGTCCGCGGCGAGCCGCGCCGACGACAGCGCCAGGTTCTGGTCGAGCGCCGTCTTGACCCACTGGTCCTCGTTGACCGGATCCGGGTTCACGAGCGGCATGTCGTCGCCCGGCCGCGCCAGGTCGTCGAAGGCGTCGCCGGTGACTTCGCGGAGCTGGTCGCGGGTCGTGGCGAGCGTGCGCTTGGCGCCGATCACCGTCGCGATCGCCTGGTCATTGGCCGCCTTGGCCTCCTCGACGTCGGTGATGGCGATCAGGCCAACCTCGAAGCGCTTCTGCGCCTGTTCGAGTTGCCGCGCGATCGCCTCGCGCGAGGCCTCCGCCGCGTCGAGCGTGTCGCGCGCGGCGAGCACGTTGAAGTACGCGGTCGCGGTGCGCACGATCAGGGTCTGCTGCGCGGCGCGGTAGTCCACCTCCGCCTGCGCGACCTGCACGTCCGCCTGCTTCAGCATCGCGAACTGGTCCCAGCGGAACAGCGTCTGCTTGAGCTGCAGGGCCCACTGCTTGGTGTCGCTCTTGTTGACCGTCGGCAGCAGCGTAAAGCCGGTGCTGGTGAAGTACGGCGAGGTCGAGGACAGCTCGTCGTGCGCGTAGGAGCCGGTACCGGTCAGCTGCGGCAGCAGCGACGACAGCGCCTGCGGGCGGGCTTCCAGTGACGCCATGTGGTTGGCCTCGGCCTCGCGCAGCTGCGGGTCGTTGCGCAGCGCGCGGTGGTAGACCTCGGTCAGGTCCGCCGCCGACGCCAGGCCGGGCAGGGCGAGCGCCGCCGCCGTGAGCAGTGCGGTCCGAAGCAGGGTCGATTTCATGCCGTCAGGTCCCTTCGTCTGGTGCGGCCGGCCGGAGGGTCGGGCGTGCCGGAACTCTATCGTTCCGGGCCGGGTGGCCCCAACGGCCGGTCGCGCAGGCCGATCAGTATGTCGCAAGCGCCGGGTCTACGTCGCGCTGCCAGGCCAGTATGCCGCCGGTGAGGTTGGCGACCGACCGAAAGCCCTGTGCCTCGAGGTAGCGTGCGACCGCGAGGCTGCGGCCACCGGAGCGGCACAGCACGACCACGTCGCGGCTGCGCTCGAGCTCGCCGAGCCGCGCCGGGAGGTCGTTCATCGGGATGTGCAAGCTCTCCGGCAGCCGCGCAATTTCCAGTTCCCAAGCCTCGCGGACGTCCAGCAGCAGGGTGCCCGGGCGGCCGGCGAAGGTCGCCACGAAATCCGCCGGAGTCAGCTCGCGGACCATCCCGCCGCCGGCCTCAGAACACGAAGGCCGACGGCCGGCGGGCGTTGACGAGCGGGTCGATCACCGTCTCGAACAGGTCCACCTGAGCGAACTCGTGGTCACCACTGCGGGTCACGAGCCTGGCGGTCATCGGCTCGCCGGTCCCGACCACGACGAACAGTCGCCCGCCGACCTTGAGCCACTGCTCGTAGCGCCGGTCGTACTCCGGCAGCGAGCCGGTCAGCACCACGACGTCGTAGCGCTGGGGCGCCTGCCAGGAGGTGGCGTCGGTGGCGAGCACCCCGACGCCGGGGAAGCCGGCGGCACGCAGATTGTCGGTCGCTAGCGCGACGAGCTCGGCGTGGATCTCGAGCGAGGTGACCTGACCGCCGAGCGCGGCGAGGCACGCGGTCAGGCAGCCGCTGCCGGTGCCGACTTCGAGCACGCTCTCGCCGGGGCGGACCTCCAGCGCCTGCAGGATCCGGCCGTGGATCTTGGGTGCCAGCATCGATTGGCCGGCCGGCAGCGGAATCGCGGTGTCGGCGAAGGCAATGTCGCGGTAGCCGGGCGCCGCGAAGCGCTCGCGCGGGACGACCGCGAGGACCTCGAGCACCTCCGGATCAAGCACGTCCCAGGCCCGCACCTGCTGCTGGATCATCTGCTGTCGAGCGGCTTCGAAGTCCATAGAAAATGCCGTGCTGGAGAGGCTCATGAGCTGAGCGTCGGGAGGCCCGGAGGTTACGGAGTTTCCGGCCGAGCGACAAGCGAGGAAGTCCCCTGGAATCGACAATTATGGTGAATCCGTCGGTCCGCTGCCAAGCCCTCCGGTATCCTCGGTACGGGGATACCTAACGACCGATCAGACGCTGGCGGCAATGACCGTCGCGCGATCGGACTTGGGGTCGCGGACGCGTTGGGAAGGATCCGTTGACCGTAATCGAAGCCGTCGCGCTTGCCGCGCTACTGGCCGCGGGCATCGCGGCGCTGACCGCTGTGCGGTCACGGCGTCACGTCCGGCGGATGGAAGCCGAGCTGAACGATGTCCGTGCCGCGGCAGGGCGCGTCCGCGTGCTGCCGTCCGCGCCGCCTGAGGCCCCGTTTCACGAGCTCGCCGAGGCCGTCCACGAGGCGGTGCTGATTCACGGCGAGCGGATCCTGCTCGCCAACGCCCGTTTCGCCGCGCTGCTCGGCAAGGCGCCTGAGGAGCTCGTCGGCCGGCACCTCGCGGAGCTGGTCCCGCCGGACTACGCCGAGCTCGTCGGCGACAATGTCCGACGCCGCCTGGCGGGCGAGCCGGCGGCCGAGCGCTACGAGGTGGAGGTCGCCGACCAGCACGGCCAGGTCACCCGGCTCGAGCTCGGCGGCACGATGGTCAAATACCGCGGCGCACCGGCCGTGCTGTTTACCGCCGTCGAGATGCTGGCCCGACCCGCGCGCGGCGACATCGGCCGCGGGCGGGCGCAGGCCACGATCGACTCGCTCGGCGACGGGCTGGTGACTACCGACAGCTACGGGCGCATCGACTTCATGAACCCCTCGGCCGAGCAGTTGCTCGGACGGGTGCTCGGCGAGGTCACCGGCCAGTCCTTCGCCGACGTCGTCACGGTGGTCGACGAGGCGGATCGGCGCGCGCTGACCGATCCGGTGCGGCAGTGCCTGGCGTCGGGCGTGCGGGTCTCGCTCGGCCGACGCGCGGTGGTGCTGACGCGCGCCGACGGTGCGGAGCGCAGCATCGAGCTGACGGCCTCGCCGCTGGCCGGCGAGCGCGGCGAGACCGCCGGCGCCGTCGTGCTGCTGCACGACGTCACCGAGCTAAGGGGCATCGCCCGCCAGATGAGCTACCAGGCGAGCCACGACGCGCTCACCGGCCTGGTCAACCGCCGCGAGTTCGAGCGCCGCCTGCAGGACAGCCTCGAGCTCGCGCGAACCGCGGCCCAGACCCACGTGCTCTGCTACCTCGACCTCGACCGCTTCAAAGCGGTCAACGACACCAGCGGCCACATGGCCGGCGACAACATGCTGCGCGAGGTCGCCGCGCTCGTGAAGGACGCGGTCCGCGACTCGGACACGGTGGCGCGCATCGGCGGCGACGAGTTCGCGATGCTGCTGGTCGGCTGCCCGCTCGAGAAGGCGATCCAGATCACCGAGGACGTGTCGAGCGCGATCCGTGACTACCGCTTCGTCTGGAAGGACAAGATCTTCACGATCGGCGTCAGCATCGGGCTGGTCGAGATCGGCCGCGAGTCGAGCAGCATCGAGGACGTGATGTCGGCGGCCGATTCGGCCTGCTACGTCGCCAAGAGCCAGGGACAGGTGCATGTCTACTCGTCGCGCGACGAGGCGATGGCCCGCCAGCGCGGCGAGATCCACTGGCTGCAGCGTCTGCAGCACGCGCTGCGCGACGGCCGCTTCCTGCTGTACACGCAATCGATCGTCGCCTCGCCGTCCGGCAACGGCCGCGGCCCGGAAATGGAGGTGCTGGTGCGGCTCGCGGGCGAGGACGGTGCCGTTATCGCGCCGGGCGAGTTCCTGAAGTCTGCCGAGCGCTACCGGCTGATGTCGCTGGTCGACCGCTGGGTGGTCCAGACCGCGCTCGCCGCGCTCGGCCGCGGCGCGATCAAGCTCACCGCCGGCCGCAGCATGTCGCTGAACATCTCGGGCCAGACGCTCGGCGACGCGCAGTTCCTCGAGTTCGTCGTCGAGTGCCTTGACCGTACCGGCGTGCAGCCGGCGCAGGTCTGCTTCGAGGTCACCGAGGCCTCGGTGGTCGCGAACCTCGAGCATGCGCGACGCTTCATCGGCGTGTTGCACGGCATGGGCTGCACCTTCGCCCTGGACGACTTCGGCAGCGGCCTCGGGTCCTTCGCCAACCTCAAGACGCTGGCGATGGACTACCTGAAGATCGACGGCGTCTACATGCGCAACCTCGCGCGCGACACCGTCAACCAGGCGATGGTGTCGGCGATGATCAAGCTCGCCCGGACGCTCGACTTCAAGGTGATCGCCGAGCAGGTCGAGGACGCGGCGTCGCTTGAGGCGGCGCAGCGCATGGGCATCGACTTCATCCAGGGCTACGCGATCAGCCGGCCTGAGCCGTTGCAGGCTGCCGCCTGACGGGCCGCCGCCGGCGGCGCCGGCTTCTGGCACACTCGGCCTTCCCGGTACCGGAGGCCTTGCCATGATGACCGACCGTCGCCGTCCTGCCTGGCTGCCGTCCGCGGCCATCCTGACGCTGCTGCTGCCGCTGACCGCTGCGGCGGCCGAGCCGACGAAGAACACGGAGTTCCTGAACTCGCCGCAGGCGCTGGCCGCGGACCTGCCGTTTTCGCAGGCCGTGCGGCACGGCGACACGCTCTACCTGTCGGGCCAGATCGGCAGCTTGCCCGGCACGCGCACACTTGCAGCGGGCGGCCTGAAGGGCGAGGCGCAGCAGGCGCTCGAGAACATCCGCGCGACCCTGGAGGCGCACGGCCGCACGACGGCGGACCTGATGAAGTGCACCGTCATGCTCGCCGACATGGCCGACTGGCCGGCGTTCAACGAGATCTGGCGGGCGTTCCTGAAGAAGCCATTCCCGGCGCGCAGTGCGTTCGGCACCAACGGCCTCGCGCTCGGCGCCCGCGTCGAGGTGGAGTGCATCGCCGACGCCGGACGCTAGATCGGCGTCGCGATCCCGGCCGACGCGGGTTCGACGCGGACTGATCGGCCGCGGTTTCGCGGCTTCCTTGACGCAGAACAAGGAGAGTTCGATGGCGATCCGAATCAAGCGGTTGCTGTGCTGCTGGTCGCTGCTGGCTGCGGCGGCAGGATCGGCGGCCGGCGCTGCGGCGCCGCAAGCCGCGCCGGCGGCCAGTCCCGAGATCCGCTTCGAGAAGTTCACGCTGCCGAACGGGCTTGAAGTGATCCTGCACGAGGATCACCGCCTGCCGCTGGTCGCGGTCAACGTCTGGTACCACGTCGGCCCCGCCAGCGAGACGGCCGGGCGGACCGGGTTTGCGCACTTGTTCGAGCACATGATGTTCGAGGGCTCCAAGCACATCGGCTCGAAAGCGCACTTCAAGTACCTGGAACGCGCCGGCGCCAATGACATCAACGGCACGACCGACTTCGACCGCACCAACTACTTCGAGACGCTGCCGTCAAACCAGCTCGAGCTGGCGCTGTGGCTCGAGAGCGACCGGATGGGCTATCTGCTCGACGGGATCGACGCCGAGAAGCTCACCAATCAGCGCGATGTCGTGCGCAACGAACGCCGCCAGAGCACCGAGGGAACGCCCTACGGCCTCGTCGAGGAGGCGCTGTTCCACGAACTGTTCCCCAAGGCGCACCCGTACTACGCGGCCGTGATCGGCTCGCACGCCGATATCGAGGCCGCGCGGCTCGACGACGTCCGCCAGTTCTCGCGCGACTACTACACGCCGAGCAATGCCAGCCTGGCCATCGCCGGCGACTTCGACAGGCTGGCGACCCGCCGGCTCGTCGAGCGCTACTTCGGCACGATCCCCGCAGGTCCGAAGTTGGCGCCGCCGGCGGTGACCACGCCGCGGATCACGATCGAGCGTCGCGCGGTGGTCGCCGACCAGATCGAGCTGCCGCGGATCTACATGGGCTGGATCATGGATCCGCTCTTTCAGCCGGGTGACGCCGAGACCGACCTGATCGCGCAGATCCTCGGCGGCGGCCGCTCCGGCCGCCTCTACAAGGCGCTGGTTCACGACCTGCAGATCGCGCAGGACGTGAGCCTGCAGAGCTACGGCCTGCAGTTCGGCTCGGTGCTCGAGCTGCAGGTGACGGCCAAGCGTGACGTTCCGCTCGCGCGTCTCGAGCGGGCCATCGACCGGGAACTCGAGCGCTTCTGCCGCGACGGCCCGACCGCCGCCGAGCTCGAGCGCGCCCGCAACCTGATCGAGACCCGCGCGCTCACGCAACTCGAACGGCTCGGCGGCTTCGGCGGCGCCGCCGACCAGCTCAACCGCTACAACCAGTTCGTGCACGACCCCGGCTTCCTCGCCAGGGACCTCGGGCGATACGACGCCGCCACCGCCGCCACCGTCCGGCAGGTCGCCGCCACCAGGCTGCAGCCGACGGCCCGCGCGGTCGTCTATGGGGTGCCGGGCAAGAAGCAGATCGACGACCCGCCGCGAACCGCCGATGCGGCGGCGAGCGCCTCCGCGGATACGGGCGGTCGCATGGCCGAGGAGGCGTGGCGCACCACCGTGCCCGCCGCCGGGCCGGCGCCGGTGGTGCAGCTGCCGACGCCGCTGCGGTTCACGCTCGACAACGGCCTCAGCGTGATTCTCGCCGAGCAGCATGCGCTGCCGATCGTCGCGGCCAGCGTGGTCGCGCTCGCCGGCACGGGCGCCAATCCGGCGGCGCGCCCGGGCCTCGCGGCGTTCACGGCCGCCATGCTGCAGGAGGGCACGCGCAGTCGCTCTGCTGCCGCGCTGGCCGACGGCGCCGCGCAGGCCGGCGCCAGCCTCGGCACCCGTGCCGAACGCGACGCCGCGGTCGCGACGCTCACGGTGCTGAAAGGCAACGCCGATCGCGCGCTCGAACTGCTCGCCGACGTCGTCGAGCGGCCGCGCCTCGACGCCCGTGACGTCGAGCGCGTGCGGCGCTTGCGTGACGGCGAACTGGAGCAGGCGAAGAGCGAGCCGTCCGCTGTCAGCCGCGCGGCCTTGCTCGCGGCGCTCTACGGTACGAAGCATCCGTACGGCTACCCGGAGCAGGGCACGCGCGACGCCAATGGCCGCGTTTCGGTCGGCGAGCTGCGGCGGTTTTGGCGCGAGCGCTACACGCCGGCGACGGCCGCGCTGGTGCTGGCCGGCGATCTCACCGTCGACGAGGCGCGCGCTCTAGCGATGCGCCGCTTCGGCTCGTGGCGCGCGCCGGCCGCGATTCCGGCGCCGCTGCCGACGGTCGGCTTCGAGCCGGGCGTCAGGGTCGTGCTGATCGATCAGCCCAATGCACCGCAGAGCTACATCCGCGCCGGGATGCCGGGCGTGGCTCGCTCGACGCCGGACTACGTGCCGCTTGAGGTGCTGAACAACGTGCTCGGCGGATTGTTCTCGAGCCGGATCAACATGAACCTGCGCGAGGAGCACGGCTACACGTACGGCGCCTTTTCGGTCTTCCACTACACCCGCGGGCCCGGCTACTTCAATAGCGCAACCGCGATCCGCAGCGACGTTACGGCGCCGGGACTGCGGCAGATGCTGAGCGAGCTGGCACGGATCCATACGGTGCCGCCGAGCGCCGAGGAGCTCAAACTCGCGCAGGGGGCGTTCGCACAGTCGCTCGCCGGCTTGTTCGAGACCTCGGAGGTCACGTCGCGGACGGTTGCCGACCTGTTCGTCTACGGCCTGCCGAGCGCGTACTACGCGAGCCTGCCGGCGCAAGCCTATGCCGTGACCGCGGCCGAGATTCCGGCGCTCGCCGACCGCTACCTCGACCGCGCGGCGCTGAAGATCGTCGTCGTCGGCGACCGCCAGCAGATCGAGGCCGGTATCGGTGAGATCGGCGTCGCGCCGATCGAGCATCGCGACGCGGACGGAGGCCGCGTGCCCTGACCGATGTCCGTCCGCCGCTGCGGCGGGGGCGCTGCCGATCCGACGCCGCCGGCTCAGGCGCCGCCGGCCGGTTCGACGCCGTCGCGCCGTCGCTGGCGCGCCTCGGCCTCGCGGCGCTCGTCCTCGATCTGCTGCAGCACCGCGCCGACGTCGGCCGCGGTCTCGTCGTGAACGAAGCATCCGGTCAGCGCGCTCTCCGGTTCGAGAGTGCCGGCCTCGTAGCGCTGCCAGATCTCGTGCGCGTACTCGGTCGCGAGCAACTCGGGCGCCGCGCGCGCGAAGGTGGCGCGCATATTGTTGACGTCGCGCTCGAGCATGCGGAACGCGTTGTTGTTGCCGGCGGCGTTCACCGCCTGCGGCAGGTCGATGATCACCGGACCGGCGGCATCGACCAGCACGTTGAAGTCCGACAGGTCGCCGTGTATCAGGCCGGCGCACAGCATGCGGACGATCTGGCGGATCATGAACGTGTGCCACTCGTGCGCCAGCGTCGCCGTCAGCTCCACGTCGTTGAGGCGCGGCGCGGGGTTGCCGTCCGGGTCGCGCACCAGTTCCATCAGCAGCACGCCGTCGAATACGCCGCGCGGCGCGGGCACGCGCACGCCGACGCCGGCGAGCCGGTAGAGCGCGTCGACCTCGGCGTTTTTCCACTCCGCTTCCTGGACGCTGCGGCCGTGCCGGCCGCGCTTGCCCTTGGCGCGGGCATCGCGGCTGCCGCGCGTCTTGCGGCCCTCCTGGTACTGCGCGAGCTTGTGGAAGCCGCGGTGCTCGGCCTCCTTGTAGACCTTGGCGCAGAGGATGTCGCCGCCGCTGCGGACGACGTAGACCGACGCCTCCTTGCCGCTCTTCAGCCGCTGCAGCACCTCGTCCACGAGCCCGTCGTCGACGAGCGGCTGCAGGCCTTTGGGGATCTTCATGGGGCAGGCAAACTCATGGCGGGCGGCACGGGGCGAAGAGGTAGATGAGGCCGGCCGCGCGCGGTTCCCGTGCGGCCGCCGCGCAGCGCGCCCGGTGCGGCCGCGCGAGCGGGATGCAGTGAGGGGCGGCGGACGGGGTCAGGCCGCAGTGTAGAGGGAATCCCGGCCGGCCGCCGCGCTGAAGCTCAGATCTCGTGGCGTCGCGCCTGTGCCGCGATGTGCTCGGCGGCGCGGAACGCCAGCGCCTGGATGGTCATGGTCGGCTGGCCGCGGCCGCTGGTCACGAGGCTGCTGCCGTCGCACAGGAACAGGTTGGGGACGTCGTGCGTGCGGTGGTAGCGGTCGACCACCGAGCGCCGCGGGTCGTCGCCCATGCGGCAGGTGCCGAGCAGGTGCACGCCGAAGGTCGACTCCCCGACGTTCTGCCGCCAGATCTGCTGCGCGCCGGCTGCCTCGAGGATCTCGCTGGCCCGCTGCTGCAGCCACGCCGAGAACTTGAGATCGTCGGGGTGATCCTTGTAGGTGCAGCGCATCGCCGGCAGGCCCCACGCGTCCTTGAGAGCCGGATCGAGCGACACGCTGTTGGCTTCGACCGGCAGCGAGGTGGAATGCGCGCCCGCCATCATCGTCCGCGGAAAGCTCCGCAGGTAAGCCTTGTAGGCCGTGCCCCACTGCCGGCCCGGCGGCCCGTTCAGCGCCCAGAGCGCGGGGTTTGGCCCGATGCGCGCGTCGATGCCGCCGCCGCCGTAGAAGCCGCGCTTCGGGTCCGAGTCGTAGAAGTCGTGGACGACGCGCGTCGCCTGCACGCTCTTGTACTCGTTGAGTTCGTGCTCGAAGACGCCGAAGCTGCCGGCGTTCTGGTTGAACATCAGGTGCTTGCCGACCAGGCCGCTCGAGTTCGCGAGCCCGTCGGGAAATTGCGCGTTGGCCGACATCAGCAGCAGGCGCGGGGTCTCGGCGCCGTTGGCGCAGACGACGATGGCGCGTGCCTTCTGGACGTGCTCGCGCCGCTCGCGGTCGTAGTAGTGGACGCCCGTGACGCGGCCCCTCGGGCTGGTCGCGATGCGGAACACGTAGCTGTCGGCGCGCAGTTCACAGCGGCCGGTGGCCTCGGCCTCCGGGATCATCGTGTAGAGCGTCGAGGCCTTGGCCTGCGCCTCGCAGCCGAAGCCCATGCAGAAGCCGCAGTGGATGCAGCCGGCGCGGCCACGGTAGGGCTGCGAGGCGATCGCGAGCGGCGCCGGGAACGGGTGCAGGCCGAGGCGCCGCGCGCCGCGCTCGAGCAGCACGCCTGAGGACTTCACCGGCAGCGGCGGCATCGGGTAGGGTCGCGAGCGCGCCGGCTCGTTCGGGTGCGTGCCGGCGAGCCCGGACACGCCGATCTCCCAGTCGACCTTGCTGTAGTACGGCTCGAGCTCCGCGTAGTCGATCGGCCAGTCCTCGAGCGACGCGCCGGGGATCGCGCCGAGCAGGCTGCGTTCGCGGAAGTCGACGTCGTGGAAACGCCAGTAGTTGCCGGTGAAGTGCGCGGTGCTGCCGCCGACGGTGCGGGCGTAGGTCAGCGGCAGCAGCGCGCCGGCGCGGCGTTGGACGGCGTCCTCGTCTGGCGTCTTGCGAAAGCTCTGCGGATTCTGGTCAGGATTGTTGGTCAGGCCGTAGTTGAACCAGTACTTGAGCTCGTCGTGCTCGAAGTCCTGCGCCGCCCGCCGCGGCCCCTGTTCCATGACGACGACGCCGAAGCCTGCCTGAGCGAGCTCGCGGGCGATCACGCCGCCGGCGGCGCCTGAGCCGATGACGACGAAGTCGACCGGCTCCGAATCGCGGTAGCGACGTGTCACGTGCCCGGCTCCGGCAGCACGAAGCCGGGGTAGTCGCGGTCGTAATAGCCGAACGGCGGCGCGTAGCCGTGCGTGTCGTCGAAGCCGATCAAGCGCCAGCCGACGCCGTCGCGGTTGCCGCCGTAGGCCGGCAGCACGAACATGCCGATCAGCGTCAGGGCGCGCACCAGGCCGAAGAACGGGGTGGCCTCAACCTGCTCGAGGTAGGCGATCTGGGTGGCCGTGTCGGCCGCAGCGAACTCCGCCGGCGCCCGCCCGGCGGCGAAGCCGGCGCGGAACTCGCCGAGCCCGCTGCGCAACGACTCGGCGGCGCCGCTCGCCCAGCTGCGCATCGAGCGGTCGATGAAGTACACGGCGCCGGCCTCGCGGGCGCCGGCGGTGTCGTCGGTGGGCACGATCTGCGCGACGATCGCATCGAGCTCGCGCGCCTCGTCCGGCGTCAGGAACTCGAGCGCCTGCGGGCCGCCGGCCGCCGCCGCCGTCGCATGGCTGTGCGCCGCCGCGATCGCCGGCCACTGGGCGGTGATCCAGGCGGCGCCGAGGCTGGCGCCGGCGCCGGTGAGGAACTGGCGGCGTGACCGCGGCGGCTGTTGCATCATCCTTCCTCTCGCCGGCCAGCGGTCGCCAGACACGGCGCCAGTGTGCCCGAAAGTGCGCGCGCCGGCGCCGCCGCCGCCGGTCCCGGTCGGCTGCGGTCCGGCTCGCGCATAATGGGTCGGCACCTGACCAAGGCGTCTCGCGATGAACCGCCCAGCCGACGAACGCAGCCTCTGGATCGATCTTACCCGGACGGCCGGCATCTTCCTGATCGTATTCAGTCACACGGAGCAGGGCGACTTCACCGACGCGTTCCTGTGGACCTTCCACGTACCGCTGTTCTTCTTCCTTTCCGGCTACCTCGCCCGGCCACAGGCGCCGGGCGCGTTCCTCAGCGGGCTCGGCCGCAAGCTACTGTTGCCGTACCTCGCCATCTATCTCGTGACGACCGTGCTCACGGCCGCGATCCGCCGCGACGTCGACCTCAGCTGGTTCGCGCGCACGCTCGCCGGCGCCGTCTACGGCACCCACAGTTATGCGGACTTCGTCAACGCCGCGCTCTGGTTCCTGCCGAGCCTGATGACGGTGGAGCTGCTGTACGTGTTCGTCGTGCGGCGCTTCGCACCGAGCTACCTCGTGTGCCTCGCGCTGTCGATCGCGCTCTACACGCGCCACCAGCTGGACCTCTTCCTCAGCATCGATCTCAGCCTGCTCGGGCTCAATTTCTTCGTCGCCGGCGTCGCGGCACGGCAGTACGACGTCGTGGGCCGGCTCGCGGCTCGGCCGCTCGGCCTTGCGCTGCTCGCGCTCGGCGCTGGCGGCTGCACTGCCGCGGCAGCCTCGATGGGCAACGTCTGGTACGCCGGTGAGCACTACGCGCTATCGCTCGGCGCGGGCCTCGCCGGCATCCTCATGGTGGCGAGCGCCGCGCTGCTGCTCGCACCGCTGGTCGCCCGCAGCCGCCGGGCGCGGTCGCTCGTCACCTTCATCGGCAGCAACACGCTGTCGATCTTCTGCTTCCATGTGTTCAGCAACCCGCTCGCGACCGCGCTGCTGCGGCCGCTCGAACTCGGTCCGCCGCTGACGCGCGGCGCGGCGATCGCCACGCTATCCATCACGCTGCTGGCGCCGTGCATCCTGCTGATCCGGCGTCTCGTGCCGGAGCTGATCGGCGTGCGGCGCGCCGCACCCGTTGAGCCTCGCTAGGCGCGCCGCCGACCGCGGACCACGATGCCGATGCCGCCGAGGATCGCGGCCGAGGCGAGCAGCACGCGCGTCGTGACCGGCTCCGCGAGCAGCCACGCGCCGCCCAGCGTCGCCAGCGCCGGGACGCACAGCTGCACGACGGCCGCCGTGGTCGAGCGCAGCGACGGCAGCACCGCGTACCAGAGCGCGTAGCCGACGCCGGAGGCCAGTGCGCCGGAGGCGAGCGCATACAGCACGCCGGCGCGGTCCAGCGATTTGCCGTGCGCCAGCGCGAGGCCGAGGCCGAGCGCGAGCGGCACGGCGCGCAGGAAGTTGCCGGCGTTGGCCGCGGTTGGCTCGCCGGCCCCCTGGCCGCGCAGCGAGTACGCGCCCCAGGCGATGCCGGCGCCGAGCATCAGCGCGGCGCGGCCAGGCGGTGGCGCCGCGAGCCCGGGCAGCAGCAGCGCGACGAGGCCGCCGACGGCGAGCGCGAGCCCGAGCAGCTGCGCGGCGTGCAGACGCTCGCCGCGGCGCAGCGCGACGCCGATCATGGTCGCCTGCACCGCACCGAACAGCAGCAGCGCGCCGGTGGCCGCCGACAAGCCGACGTAGGCGAACGAGAAGCCGACCGCGTAGGCCGCGAGCGCGAACGCCGAAGCCCAGCTGCCGCCGGCGGACCAGTGGCCGTTTCGCAGCCGCACGGCGAGCGACAGCATCGCCGCCCCGGACACCAGCCGGATCGCGGTAAAGCTCGCCGGGTCGATCGCGGTGTGCGCCAGCGCGAGGCGGCAGAGCAGCGAGTTGCCGGCGAAGGCGAGCATCGCGAGCGAGGTCAGGACGGCGACGCGGACGGCGGGCATGCGCGGCCGCGTCGGCACCGCCGGCTCAGGCGCTGCGGCCGAGCGCCAGCGCGCAGGCGCTGGCCTCGTCGAGCGGGCGGCCGTCGCCGGCGACCGGCCAATTGACGCCGAGCTCGGCGTCGAGCCGGCCGGCGACGAGCTGCCGCAGGCGTTGCTCGGTCGGACGCCGCTCGGCCTGGCCGTGCGCCTGGTCCGAGGCGCGCGCGATCCGCGCCGCGTCCTGGTAGCGCTGGTCGCCGAGCGCGAGCTGCGCCATCGCGTCGAGCGCCATGTACAGCTTGGCCGGATCCTGGCTCGTCCCGAGTTCGTAGAGCTCCGCCGCCGTGGCGTGCGCCTCCTCGGCCTCGCCGGCCAGCAGCAGTGCGCCGAGCAGCACGCACAGCAGGTCGAAGTGCGTCGCGCGACGGCCGGAGTGACGCAGGCTCCAGGACAGCGGCCGCCCGAGCTGCAGCGCCGCCGCGGCGTCGCCACAGGCGAGGTCAAGCTCGACGATGTTGACCGTCGCCGCGAGCGCCTGGCGCTCGCTGACGGTGAGGGCAAGATGCGCGGCGCGCCGATAGGCGGCGCGGGCGTCCTCGAACTGCCCGCTGCTCAGCAGCAGCGCCCCTTCGGTGAGCGCGCCGACCGTCAGCAGCCGCGCCGGCCAGCTCGAGTCCTCGAGCGAACGCGCTTCGGCGAGCGCCTCGCGGGCGGCGGCGTTGTCGGCGCGCCAGTTGAGGGCCAGCTGCAGCAGCGCGTAGTAACGCGAGCGCCCGTGGCGCGTCTCGCCGTGCATCCTGGCCGCGAGCTCGGCGGCGTAGCGCGCGCGATCGCACTGCCGGCCCGAGTCGTAGGTTGCGACCGCCTCCCAGAAGCGGGCGAGACGCGCCCGCGGTACCGCGTCGCTGATCAGGCGCACGGTCTGCTCGAAGCGCGCGCGGGCTTCGACGAACAGCTCCATCTCGGCGAACAGCGGCCAGGCGCTGCCGTACAACGCGACGCCGAGGGCGTGGTCGCGCTCGGCGGCCCAGTCGATCGCGGCGCGGACGTTGTCGAGCTCGGCGCCGTAGCGCTGCAGCCATACCGCCTCGTCGAGCGACCAGTACTCGGCGTAGGCGACGTCCAGCAGCTGCAGCATCGCCACCGCCATCTGGCCGCGCGCGCCGTGCAGCTCGCCGGCCGCCAGCAGCCGGTCGTGCGCGAAGTAGCGAGCGGTTTCGTTGAGCGTTAGCGCGGCGGCTCCACCGGCAAGGCCGTCACCAGCGAGCGGTCGACGAGCCGGCCGATCAGGTCGATGGCCACGGCGGCGTCGGTATCGGCGTCCGCCACCGCGGTCGACGCGGTCTCGAGCGAGAAGTTGCCGGCAAAGGCGCCGAGCCGGTTGAAGACGCGCTGCTCGGCCGCCGTCAGCAGGCCGTAGCTCCATTCGAACGCGGTCTGCAAGGCGCCGTGACGCGGCTCACCGTTGCGCGCCGAGAGTTTCAGCAGCCGGAAGCGGTCGTCGAGGCGCTCGAGCAGTGCGCCGACGCCGATCGACGGCACGCGCGCCGCGGCGAGCTCGAGCGCGAGCGGGTTGCCGTCCAGCCGCCGGCAGATGGCGCCGACGTGCGCGGCGTTCGACGCGCTGAGGACGAAACGCCGATCGGCGGCCGCGGCGCGCTGCGCGAACAGCGCGAGCGCCGGGTAGGCGGCGGCGTCGGCGCCCGGCGCGTCCGCCGGTGGCACCGGCAGCGGCATCAGCCGGTAGACGGTCTCGCCGGCCACGCCGAGCGGCGCCTGGCTCGTGACCAGTATCCGCAGCGCGCGCGTCTGCGACACCAGCGCGGCGAGCGGCGCCGCCAGCGCGCCGGCGAGGTGCTCGACGCCGTCGAGGATCAGCAGCAGCGACTGGTCCTCGAGCGCGTGACGCAGCGCGGCGAAGCCGTCGACCCGGTCCGACAGCGAGACGCCGACTGCCAGCGCGATCGCCGACGGCACGTGTTGCACGTCCTCGAGGCTCGCCAGCGAGACCCACGCCGCGGCGGTCCCGGGGACGTCGGCGCGGCGCGCGAGGAGCTCCTGGGCAAGGCGCGTCTTGCCGACGCCGAGGCCGCCGACGATCGTCACGAGGCAGGCGCGCTCGAGCGCTGCGTCGACGTCGCGCAGATCCTCCTCGCGCCCGACCAGCGGTACCAGACGGTCCGGCCAGGTGCGCCGCGCTACGGACAGCGCCGCGGCTGCGGCAGGTGCTGCGGACGGATCGCCGGCAGGCGCGGCAGCGCCGGGGCCGGCGCCCGCGACGGCCAGCTCGAGCCGGTAACCGAAACCGGGCACGGTGCGGATGGCCCCGGCGCCGAGCACCCGCCGCAGGCTGGCGATTTGCGCCGGCAGGTTGTTCTCGTCGACCACGAGGCGGGGCCAGACGCGCTCGAGCAGCGTGGCCTTGCTCACCAGTCGGCCGGGATGCTCGGCGAGCACCAGCAGCAGGTCGAAGGCGCGGGCGCCGATCTCGACCGGGCGGCCGCCGGCGCGCAGCTGCCGCTCGGTCGGGTCGACCTCGAAGGCGCCGATGCGGATCAGCTGCATGCGACGCCGGTCCGCAGCGGACCGGCCGGCCGCGCCGCCAGGCCGAGGGCAGCGCCATTGCGCGAACAGTGGTGGACATTCTTTCTTTCAGAAGAATTTCAGCTGCGCTTCAAGACGGTCGGGCCCGCCAGGCCGGATCCTGTCCCCACACCGAGCTGCCCCGTGCCGTCGACGACGGGTAGCTGGCGACCGAAACGACACGCTAACACGACCACCAGAACCGAGGAGAAGACCATGCCCAAGTTCGTCATCGAGCGAGACATCGCCGGCGCCGGCAAGATGACCCCGGCCGATCTCAAGATGATCTCGCAGAAGTCCTGCGGCGTGCTCAGCAGCCTTGGGCCCAGCGTGCAGTGGGTCCACAGCTACGTCACCGCCGAGAAGATCTATTGCGTCTACCAGGCGGCCGACGAGTCGCTGGTGCGGCGTCACGCCGAACTCGGCGGCTTCCCGGCCAACAGGATCTCGCGGGTGACGTCGATCATCGATCCGTCCACCGCGGAGTAGTCGGAGAACGATCGTCGTCGCGCCCGTGCCGGGCACCGAATCCTCTCACCCTATCGGAGCTGACCATGAAGACGCTGATCACTCTCGCCGCCGCCCTCTGCCTGACTCCGGCCTTCGCCGCCGACAACCCGGCCGCCGCGACGACCGCCGCGCAGCCGGCCGACGGTACGCATCGCTATCTCATCGAGCGCACCTTCCCGCCCGGTGCCCTCGCCGGTCTGGACGCCGCCGCCAAGGCCAAGGTCAACGCCACCAACGCACAGTTCGGGGTCCACTGGGTGACGTCCTATGCCAACGCCGAACAGACCAAGACCTTCTGCATCTACGAGGGACCGTCCGACGCCGCGGTGCGCAAGGCCGCCACCGCCAACAACATCCCGGTCGACGCGGTGGTCGAGGTGCCGGTGACCCTGTCGCCGAACTGACCGTGGCCGCGCGCGGCGCGGTGATCCCGCGCCGTCGTTCCCGCCGCAGGGCTCGACGATGGCCGTCGTGGCCGACGAATCCGCGTGGCGTGGGGCCGGTGGCGCTCACCCCAGTGAACCCGGCGGACGAGCCGCGGAGCCCGGCGGCGAAGCAGGCGGCCGAGCGCCGCGTCGGACCCGCCAAAACGAAGGGCGCCTCGCGGCGCCCTTCGTCTGGCCGGACAGGTCCCGCTCAGAGCAGCGGGACGAGCAGCAGCGCGACGATGTTGATGATCTTGATCAGCGGGTTGATGGCCGGTCCGGCGGTGTCCTTGTACGGGTCACCGACGGTATCGCCGGTGACCGCCGCCTTGTGCGTCTCCGAGCCCTTGCCGCCGAAGTTGCCTTCCTCGATGTACTTCTTGGCGTTGTCCCAGGCGCCGCCGCCGGTGCACATCGAGATCGCGACGAACAGTCCGGTGACGATCGTGCCGATCAACAGGCCGCCGAGCGAGCGCACGCCCGCCCCCGGACCCATCAGGTAGTTCATGCCGAAGCCGATCACCACCGGCACCAGGATCGGCAGCAGCGAGGGCACGATCATTTCCTTGATCGCGGCGCGCGTCAGCATGTCGACGGCGCGGCCGTACTCGGGCTTGCCCGTGCCTTCCATGATGCCGGGGATTTCCTTGAACTGGCGCCGGACCTCGACCACCACCGAGCCGGCCGCGCGGCCGACCGCCTCCATCGCCATCGCGCCGAAGAGGTACGGCACGAGGCCGCCGATGAACAGGCCGATGATGACCGCCGGGTCCGACAGCGAGAACACCTGCAGCTTGCCCACCGCCTCGAGGTTGTGGGTGTAGTCGGCGAACAGCACGAGCGCGGCGAGGCCGGCCGAGCCGATCGCGTAGCCCTTGGTGACCGCTTTGGTGGTGTTGCCGACCGCGTCGAGCGCGTCGGTGATCTTGCGCACGTCCTTCGGCAGGCCCGCCATCTCGGCGATGCCGCCGCCGTTGTCGGTGATCGGGCCGTAGGCGTCGAGCGCGACGATCATGCCGGTCATCGACAGCATCGCGGTGGCCGCGATCGCGATGCCGTACAGGCCCTGGCCGGCGGCGGCGCCCTCGCCGATCTCGTAGGCGCCGAAGATCGCGGCGCAGACCGCGAGCACCGGCAGCGCGGTCGACTTCATCGACACCGCGAGGCCGGCGATCACGTTGGTGCCGTGGCCGGTCTGCGAGGCGGCCGCGACGTAGCGCACCGGCGCGTACTCGGTCGCGGTGTAGTACTCGGTGATCACGATCATCGCCGCCGTCAGGGCGAGGCCGATCAGCGCGCAGTAGAACAGCGGCATCGCCTGTGCGCCCATCATTTCGCGGCTGACGAAGTAGAACGCGACCGCGGCGATCGCACCCGAGACGATCACGCCGCGGTACAGCGCGTTCATGATCTTGCCGCCCTCGCGGGCGCTGACGAAGAACGTGCCGACGATCGAGGCGACGATCGATACCGCGCCGAGCACCAGCGGGAACAGGACCGCGTTGATGCCGAGGTTCTTGACGGTCAGCCCGGCGAGCACCATGGTCGCGACGACCGTCACGGCGTAGGTCTCGAACAGGTCGGCCGCCATGCCGGCGCAATCGCCGACGTTGTCGCCGACGTTGTCGGCGATCACGGCCGGGTTGCGCGGGTCGTCCTCGGGGATGCCGGCCTCCACCTTGCCGACGAGGTCGGCGCCGACGTCGGCACCCTTGGTGAAGATGCCGCCGCCGAGGCGCGCGAAGATCGAGATCAGCGAGCCGCCGAAGGCCAAGCCGACCAGCGAGTGCAACGCCTCGTCGGAGCTGCTGCCGAAGTGCAGCAGCAGGCCGTAGTAGCTCGCGACGCCGATGAGGCCGAGCCCGACCACCAGCATGCCGGTGATCGCGCCGCCGCGGAACGCGACCTGCAGCGCCGGGTTGAGACCGACGCTCGCCGCCTGCGCGGTGCGCACGTTGGCGCGCACCGAGACGTTCATGCCGATGTAGCCGGTGAGCCCGGAGAGCACCGCGCCGACCGCGAAACCGCCGGCGGTCGCCCAGTTCAGTGCCAGACCGAGTACCACGAACAGCGCGACGCCCGCGATCGCGATCGTCGAGTACTGACGGTTGAGGTAGGCCGCGGCGCCTGCCTGGATCGCCGCGGCGATCTCCTGCATGCGCGCGTTGCCCGCCGGCTGCGCGACGATCCAGCGCACCATCAACAGCCCGTAAAGAATGGCTACCACGCCCGCGCCGATCGCGAGCAGAAGAGCGAGGTCGCTCGTCATGCGTCTACTCCCCGACAGTTACCCGAGTTTCAGATTCGTTGTGTCTTGACCGGACGCGCCGTGCCGCACAGCCCATCGCTGGCAACTTTTTGAAAACAAAGCGTTTTTCCGGGGCAGCCTGCCAAAGGCCGCACATTATACCTTGAAGTCCGTCGCCAGCTTGCGCCTGACCGGCGCGTTTTTCAGTTCGACGTAAGTCGGAAGCCCGCCCTTGAAGGGCGGGAAGTCCTCGCCGGCGATCAGCGGCTCGAGGTAGCGGCGGCAGGCCGCGGTGATGCCGAAGCCGTCCTCGGTGACGAACTCGCGCGGCACCTTTTTCTCGACGTTGGCGACCGCCTCAAGCGGCGCCGAGACGATGGTCCAGCGGTACGGCTTCGAGGAGATGCGCTTGATGACGGGCAGCACCGCGTTCTGGCCCTTGAGCGCGAACTCAACCGCCGCCTTGCCGACCGCGTAGGCCTGCAGGACGTCGGTCTTCGAGGCGATGTGGCGCGCGGCGCGCTGCAGGTAGTCGGCCACCGCCCAGTGGTACTTGTAGCCGAGGCCGTCCTTGACGATGCGGGCGATCTCGGGGCCCGCGCCGCCGAGCTGCGTGTGGCCGAAGGCGTCGGTGGTGCCGGCCTCGGCGAGGAACTTGCCGCCCGCGCCCTTGACGCCCTCGGAGACCACGATTACGCAGTAGCCGCGCTCGGTGACGCACTGCCTGACGCGGTCGAGGAACGGCTTCTGCTCGAAGGGAATCTCCGGGAACAGGATGATGTGCGGCGCATCGCCGTTGCCCTTGCCGGCGAGGCCGCCGGCGGCGGCGATCCAGCCGGCGTGGCGGCCCATGACCTCGAGGATGAAGACCTTGGTCGAGGTACGGGCCATCGAGGCGACGTCGAGTGCCGCTTCGCGCGTCGACACCGCGACGTACTTCGCGACCGAGCCGAAGCCCGGGCAGCAGTCGGTGACCGGCAGGTCGTTGTCGACGGTCTTCGGTACGCCGACGCAGGTGATCGGGTAGCCGAGCTCGGCGCCGATCTTCGACACCTTGAGCGCGGTGTCCATCGAGTCGTTGCCGCCGTTGTAGAAGAAGTAGCCGATGTTGTGCGCCCTGAAGACCTCGATCAGGCGCTCGTACTTGGCGCGGTCCTGTTCGATGCTCTTGAGCTTGTAGCGTGCCGAGCCGAAGGCACCGGCCGGCGTGTGGCGCAGCGCCTTGATCGCGGCCGCGCTCTCGCGGCTCGTGTCGATCAGGTCCTCGGTGAGCGCGCCGACGATGCCGTGGCGACCGGCGTACAGCTTGCCGATGCGCTTGGAGTGCTTGCGGCAGGCCTCGATGACGCCGGCCGCCGAGGCGTTGATGACGGCGGTCACGCCGCCGGACTGGGCGTAGAGGGCGTTGCGCTTCGGCTCGCGGGTCTTCGTCGGCATGAACATCGCTCCGGACGGTGGCGGGGGCGAAGAGGATACCCGGTCGGACGCGAGGCCAGAACGGCCGTTCGGCGCCCCGCCGGCCGCGTGTACCCCGGACCGGCACAGCCGCATTTGACGCTCGGCCGACGCGGCGGGCAGCATACCGGCCGTTACCTGGCTGCGCGGGTTCCCCGGGGGAGGGAGCGCAGCCTCGGCCAGTACGGAATAACTATTATGCGCATCGTGCTCCTGGGCGCGCCCGGGTCGGGGAAGGGCACCCAGGCTCAGCGACTGATCGACAAGCACCGGGTCCCGCAGATCTCGACCGGCGACCTGCTGCGCGCCGCGGTTGCCGCCGGAACCGAGCTCGGCCGGCGCGCCAAGGCGACCATGGACGCCGGCAAGCTGGTCGACGACGCGACGATGCTCGGCATCATCCGCGAGCGGCTCGCGGCGCCGGACGCGGCACGGGGCTACATCCTCGACGGCTTCCCGCGCACGATTCCGCAGGCCGACGGCCTGAACGCGCTGCTGGCCGAGATCGGCCAGCCGCTCGAGGCGGTCGTGCTGATGGAGGTGGACCACGAGCGGCTGATGAAGCGGCTCACCGGGCGGCGCACCTGCCGCAGCTGCGGTCGCGTGTTCAACATCTACACCGCGCCGCCGCCGGTGCCGTCGCCGTGCGGCGGGCAGTGCGTGACGCCGGACCTGTTCCACCGGCCGGACGACAGCGAGGCGACGATCGGCAAACGGCTCGAGGTCTACGAGTCGCAGACCCGTCCGCTGGTCGAGTACTACGGCAGCCGCGGGCTGCTGCAGCGCGTGGACGCCGAGGGCGATATCGACGACGTCACGCAACGACTCGAGCGCGCGCTGGTCCGGGCCAGCGAACGCCGCTGACGACGACTGGCCGGCGGTCCGCCTTCGCGCGCCGCTAGCGCTCGAGCTCCTCGGCGCCCGGGATGCCGAACGGCACCTTCGGCGCCGGGCAGCTCGCGACGGGCGTCGCGCGCGTGCCGACCAGCGTGCTGCTCCAGCACTCGTCGAACACCGAACAGAAGCAGGCGCGCAGCCGGACGTGCAGCCGGGCGTCGTCCAGCCGCTTCCAGAGCGCGGCCGCGTCGGCGCTCGGTGGCAGCTCGAGCAGCGTCACCGCCTCCCCGGCGCGCACGATGCGTCCGGCGAGCAGGCTCTCGTTGAAACGCACGCTCGGGCCCGAGTAAGGGCTGAGCCCGCAGCACGCCGCGAGCAGCGCCTTGGCCGAGGCCACCGGCACTTCGTGCCAGAACACCTCGAGGGTCTCGACGCGTGCCGGTCCGACGCCGGCGTTCACGACCGACAGCCGGATTAGCGGCCTGCCGTCCTCGCCCTGGTTGTCGGTCGAGTACTGCAGGAACGGCCAGGAATTGGCCGCGACCAGCTTGGCGTTGGCGTCCGCCATGCGCTCCATCGTGCGGCCGTGGTGGACCGCGATCGCGAGCGACACGATCGAGACGAGCATCGCCGAGAGCGCGAGCGTGAGGTCGACCCAGCGGTGCGCGCTGCGGTGGCGGTGCGGATGGATCGCGGTCTCAGGTATCGCGGCGCCTCCATCAGCCGGCCGGCGGCCGGCCCGCCGATCTTCGCGGATGGCGCCGGCCGCGGCAACGACCGGCGCCTGAGCGCGCTCGCGGCCGCGCGCTAGAGCCCGGCCGCGAGCGCCGGGCCGATCACCTCACGCCGCCAGCCGCGCAGGACCGCGTCGAGCGCCTCGCCGCGCACCAGGCGCCGCAGATCCCGCTGCGTCGCGAGCACCTCCGCGGCGATCCCGAGCTTCGCGGCCGCGTCGCGCAAGCGCTCGCCGAGCTGGCGCAGCCGCTCGCGCTCCTCCGGCGGCGGGCGACCCTCGTGGCGCTGCGCGATACCCTCGAGCGGCGCGGCGGCGGCCTCGGCGAGCGCCGCGAGGATCTCCGCGCCGAGCTTCTCGGCCGCTCCGGGCGGCATGACTTCGAGCGCCTTGAGCGCCGCGAGCGTCTCAGGCGCCGCGCGCGCGATGGCCCGCGCCGCATCGTCGGTGAGCACCCAGCCGCGCGGCAGGTTGCGGCGCATGGCGCGCGCCTCGCGCCACGCGGCGAGCGCGCGCAGCCGCAGCTGCTCGCGCGGCGGCAAGGTCTCGATCGCCTTGAAGCGCTGCCACGCGTCGCCGGGCTCGAGCCGGTAGAGGCCGGGCTCGGCGAGCAGCGCCGAGTCCTCGCGGAACCAGTCGAGCCGGCCGAGGCCGGCGAGGCGCTCTTCGAGCCGCTCGGCGAGCGGCAGCAGGTAGTGCACGTCGTCGGCGGCGTAGGACAGCTGCGCGGCCGTCAGTGGCCGGCGCGTCCAGTCGGTGCGCGCCTGGCTCTTCTCGAGCGTGACCGAGAACTCCCTGGCGATCAGGTCGCCGTAGCCGACCTGCGGCGGAAAGCCGAGCAGCGCCGCCGCGAGCTGCGTGTCGAGCACCGGCGCGAGCGGCGTCGTGGTGATCGGCAGCAGCACCTCGATGTCCTGGCGCGCCGCGTGCAGCACCTTGACCTGGCCGGGCACGGCGAGCAGCCGCGCCAGCCCGGCAGGGTCGAGGGCGGCGAGCGGGTCGACCAGCAGCGCGCCGCTGGCGTCCGCCAGCTGCACGAACGCGAGCTCCGCGTAGTAGGTGCGCTCGCGCATGAACTCCGTGTCGAGTGCGATCCGGGGGCAACCGGCGAGGCGCTCGGCGGCGGCCGCGAGCGCGGCGTCGTCGGTGATCGGAATCAGGTTCACGGGCGCTTCCAGGTGGCAGGTTACAATCGGCGCGTCATTATGCGGGGCGCGGCGCCGCGATCCCAAGCCGGTGGGTTGATGCAGGAACTTCTGAAGGTCTTCTGGGATATCGCGCTGTGGCGCCGCGGGCCGCGCGACGTGCCGCCGTCCAGGGGCCTGCTGGCGCTTGCCGCGCTATGCTACGGGGCGACCAGCGTCGGCTTCTCCAGGCTGATCGACGGGCCGGGGCTGACGCTGGCGCTCGAGCGCGGCGCGGTGGACCTCGGTTTCACGGCCGCCACTTTCTGGCTGTGTCTCGCGGTCGGGCGTCGCGGCCACCGCCTGCAGCAGACGCTGACCGCCGCGTTCGGCACCGGCACGCTGGTCGCGCTGCCGATGGTCGCGGTGGTGCTGGTGGCCGACGCGCTCGGGCCGGCGGGGCCGGTGGCCGTCGCGATCAAGCTGTTGCTGCTGCCGCTGCAGATCTGGGGCCTGTGCGTGCTCGCGCACATCGTGCGGGTCGCGCTCGAGGCGCCGCTGATCGTCGGCATCGCGGTCTCGACGACGTACTACCTGCTCGGATACCTCTTAATCGAGCGACTGCTTCCTTCCACGGTGGGTTGATGCACGTCCACATCCTCGGCATCTGCGGCACGTTCATGGGCGGCATCGCGGCCATCGCGCGCGAGGCCGGGCACGTCGTGACGGGCTCGGACCGCAACGTCTACCCGCCGATGAGCACGCAACTCGAAACGCTCGGCATCCGGCTCACCGAGGGCTGGGACCCGGCGCAGCTCGAGCCGCGACCGGACGTGGTCATCGTCGGCAACGCGCTGTCGCGCGGCAACCCGGTGGTCGAGGCGCTGCTCAACCGCGGCCTGCCGTACAGCTCCGGCCCCGAGTGGCTCGCGAACCACGTGCTGCAGGGGCGCTGGGTGCTCGCCGTCGCCGGCACGCACGGCAAGACCACGACCTCGGGAATCCTGGCCTGGATCCTCGAGCACGCGGGCCTGAGTCCCGGCTTCCTGATCGGCGGCGTGCCCGGCAACTTCACGGTCTCGGCGCGGCTCGGCGCGGCGCCGTTCTTCGTCGTCGAGGCCGACGAGTACGACACCGCGTTCTTCGACAAACGCGCCAAGTTCGTCCACTACCGGCCGCAGACCGCGATCCTCAACAACCTCGAATACGACCACGCCGACATCTACCCGGACGTCGCCAGCATCCGCCGCATGTTCCACCAACTGGTGCGCACGGTGCCGGGCGAGGGCCGCCTGATCGTCAACGCCGAGGATCCCGAGCTGGCCACGGCGCTCGCGCTCGGTGCCTGGACGCCCATCGAGCGCTTCGGCCGCGGTGCCGGCGCCGAGTGGCAGGTGCGCGCGCTCGCCGCCGACTGGTCCGAGTTCGAAGTGCGGCAGGGCGCGACGCGCGTCGGCAGCGCGCGCTGGGCGCTGATCGGTGCGCACAACGCGGAGAACGCGCTCGCCGCGCTGCTGGCCGCGCGGCACGCCGGCGTGCCGATCGGCGCCGCGCTCGAGGCGCTCGGCTCGTTTCGCAATGCGCGGCGCAGGATGGAGCTGCGCGGCGGCGTGCGCGGCGTGACGGTCTACGACGACTTCGCGCACCATCCGACCGCGATCGCGGCGACCATCGAGGCGCTCAGGAACCGCGTCGGCACGGCGCGGATCCTCGCGGTGCTCGAGCCGCGCTCCGCGACCATGCGCATGGGCGTGCACCGCGACACGCTGGCCGGCTCGCTGTCCGGCGCCGACCTCGTGTTCCTCTACGAGCCGGCCGACCTCGGCTGGGACGTGCGCGCGGCCGCTGCGGCGCTCGGCGCGCGCGGCCGCGTGATCGGCGACCTCGACGCGCTCGCGGCCGCGGTGGCCGCCGATGCCCGCAGCGGCGACCACGTGCTGGTCATGAGCAACGGCGGCTTCGGCGGCCTGCACGGCAAGCTGCTCACGCTGCTCGGTCGGGCCCCTTGAGCGCGCGCACCCAGCCGCTATTCCCGCTCGGCTCGGTGCTGTTCCCCGGTGGCCCGCTGTCGCTGCGGATCTTCGAGGCGCGCTATATCGACATGGTCGGCCGCTGCATGAAGGACGGCAGCGGCTTCGTGGTCGTGCTGATCGTCGAGGGGCGCGAGGCCGGCAGCGGCGCGCTCACGACCGCCGCGGTGGGCACCGAAGCCCGCATCGTCGACTTCAACCGCCTCGAGGACGGGCTGCTCGGCCTCAGCTGCGTCGGCGGCGAACGGCTGCGCGTGGTGCGGGCCTGGCGGCAGGATGACGGACTGAACCTGGCCGAGGTGACGCCGCTGGCACCCGATCCCGCGGTGGTGGTGCCAGCCGACTGCGCGCACCTGAGCGAGGCGCTGCGACGTCTGTATCCGGACCTCGGCCCGAGCTACACCGGCATCACGCCGCTGTTCGATGACGCGGCATGGGTCGGCAACCGGCTGGCGGAACTCTCGCCGCTCGAGCCCGGGGTCAAGCAGGGCCTGCTGGAACTCGAGGACCCCGTCGAGCGACTGCGCTACCTCGCGCCGATGATCCGCCTGGACCCGTCCGCCACCGACGCCTGAGCGGCGTCAGTCGGTGCGGCGCCACGGCCGGAACCGGCCGCGCATGGCCACCGCGACCAGCGTGATCAGCAGCGTCCAGGCGAGCACCAGCCAGCCCGTGTAGCCGTCGTCGCGACTGATGAGCCAGGCCAGCGGCGCGCCGCCATCCAGCTCGGTGGCGCCGACCGTCGCCCGCATCATCCACACCCAGCCGGCGTGCAGACCGACCGCGAGCGCGATGCTGCCCGTCCACCACGTCACCAGGCCGAGCAGCAGTCCGACCGCGAACAGCGCGAGCAGTCGGTCGAGGACCAGCGTCGGCGCGGCGAAATTTGCCAGCGCTCCCGCGAGCAGCGCGAGCCCGCTGCTCGACGTCACCTGCTCGTGCGGAATCTGCGTCTTGGTCAGCAGGTGCACGGCCGCGAACAGCGCCGAGACGAGCGCGACGGCGAGCACCGGCCGGCGCAGCTCGCGGACCACGGCGCCCTGGATCACTCCGCGGAACAGCGTTTCCTCGGCGAAGCCGACGGCGAGGCCCGAGCCGAGCCCGACCAGCAGCGCCTTGCCGATCGTGCCGAGCACGAGGTCCGGTGGCGGGACGCGCAGGCCGAGCAGCAGCATCGACAGCGTAACCGGCAGCATCGTCGCCACGCCGGCCGCCAGACCGACCGCGAACTGGCGCAGCCAGCGGGGCCGTGGCGCACCGTAGCCGAAGTCGCGGGCCGTCGAGAGGCGCAGGTAGCGCATGACCGCGATGAGCAGTAGCACGACGATCGGGATCCAGGCGCGGGCCGCGATGCGATCGAAGCGCCACTGCGGTTGCAGCGGATGGACCAGCTGGTACAGCGGGTAGGCAAGGGCCGCCGCGAGCAGGACGGCTGCTGCGATCGCCGCGACGAAGAGGCCGAGGGCGCGCATGGCCGCAAGTTACGCGACGCGCCGGCCGGCGACAACCGCCTCAGGCAGGCGTGGCGGCCGGCGCGCGTAGCGGCAGAGTCGCGACCGCGGCTTCGACCTCGGCCGCGGCGAGGCCCTCGAGCGGTCCGGGCGGCTCGGCGCGCACGCAGACGGTCGCGGCCTGCGGGGCGCCCCAGGGGCGATACAGCGAAGGCTCGGCGGCGCCGAACAACACCACCAGCGGCAGGCCGACGGCGGCTGCGGCATGCGCGGGTCCGGTGTCGACGCTGACCATGCCCTCGGCGAGCTCGAGCAGCGCGACGAGGCGCGGCACCGGCAGCTCGGCGGCGACGTTGAAGACCGCGGCGGCACGGGCGTGGCGGCGGATCTCCTCGTTGAGCGCGTGCTCGCTCGCCACGCCGAGCAGCAGGATGGCATGGCCCGGGCAGCGGGCGGCCATCGCGTCGATCACCGCGCCCCAGCGCTCTTCAGGCCAGTACTTGGTGTTGCTGCCGCGGCGGCGGTCGCCACGGCGCATCGTGCGCTTGTTGCCCGCCTGCACCAGCAGCAGCCGCCGTCCGGCGAGGCCGAGGCCGGCCAGCCAGTCGCGGACCTCGCGGCGGCTGAGGTCGCTGACCTCGAGCACGCTGCCCGCCACGGCGTGCGCCGGTAGCGGCGGTGGTGGCGTGCCGAGTGCCGCTGGCATCGCGGCCGCGACGCGCCAGAAGCGCTCGAGGTAGTGCTCGCCCGGCAGCCGCGGCAGCCGCTCGGCGTCGACGATCCATTCGGCGCCGATGCCGGCGCGCGTCAGCAGTGGCTTGCCGATGCCGCCCGGATCGAGGAACCAGGTCGGTCCCGCGCCGCGACGGCGGAGCGCGCGCACCAGGCGCCACTGGTCAGGACTGATGAGGTACGGGCGGCGGCGGCTCTCGAGCAGGTACAGCTCGCCGACGCCCGGCTGGCCGGCCAGCAGCGGCCGGGTCCAGCCGCCGGAGGACACGAGGTCGACCGGCTGGCCGAAGCGCGCCGCGAGCTCGCGCAGCAGCGGCGTCAGCAGCACCATGTCGCCGAACGCGCCGCAGCGCATGACCAGCGGCCGCGCGTTGCCGGCCATCGCCGCCGGCCGGTTCAGCCGCGCAACGCGGCGAAAGCGCGGCGCGCGGCAGCCAGCGTCGCCTCGATCTCCGCCGGGCCGTGGGTGGCCGAGATGAAGCCGGCCTCGAAGGCCGACGGCGCGAGGTAGACCCCTTCGCGGAGCATCGCGTGAAAGAAGCGCTTGAAGCGCTCGGCGTCGCAGCGCGTCGCCTCGCTGAAGCTCATGACGCGCGGCGCATCGGTGAAGAAGAAGCCGAACATGCCGCAGACGTGATTGGTCGCGAGCGGGATGCCGGCTTCCCGGGCGGCTGCGCCGAGCCCGCTGACCAGCGCCTGCGTCGCGGCGCCGAGGCGTTCGTGAAAGCCCGGCGCCTGGATCAGCTTCAAGGTCTCGAGGCCGGCGGCCATCGCCACCGGGTTCCCCGACAGCGTGCCGGCCTGGTACACCGGGCCGAGCGGGGCGATCCGCTCCATGATGTCGCGACGGCCGCCGAAGGCGCCGACCGGCATGCCGCCGCCGACGATCTTGCCGAGCGTCGTCAGGTCCGGGCGGATGCCGTACAGCGCCTGGGCGCCGCCGAGCGCCACCCGAAAGCCGGTCATGACTTCGTCGAAGATCAGCACCGCGCCGTGGCGCGTGCACTCCTCGCGCAGCGCCTCGAGGAAGCCGGCCACCGGCGGGATGCAGTTCATGTTGCCGGCGACCGGCTCGACGATCACGCACGCCACCTCGCCGCCGTAGCTGCGGAACGCCTCGCGCACCTGGCCGATGTCGTTGTAGGCGAGCGTCAGCGTGTGCGCCGCCATCGCCGCCGGCACGCCGGCCGAGGTCGGCACGCCCTGCGTCAGCAGGCCGGAGCCCGCCTTGACCAGCAGCGAGTCGGAGTGGCCGTGGTAGCAGCCTTCGAACTTGATGATCTTGTCGCGGCCGGTGTAGCCGCGGGCGAGGCGGATCGCGCTCATGGTCGCCTCGGTGCCGGAGCTGACCATGCGCACCAGCTCGATCGACGGCACCAGCCGGCAGATGAGGCGCGCGACCTCGGTCTCGATCGGCGTCGGCGCGCCGAAGCTGAGGCCGTCCGCGGCGGTTGCCTGCACGACCCGGATCACGTCCGGGTGCGCGTGGCCGAGAATCGCCGGCCCCCACGAGCCGACGTAGTCGATGTAGCGATCGCCGTCGGCGGACCAGGCGTGCGGCCCCTTGGCCTTGGTGAAGAACACCGGTTCGCCGCCGACGCTGCGGAACGCACGCACCGGCGAGTTCACGCCGCCCGGGATGTACCGACAGGCTTCCTGATAGAGTTCATGTGAGCTGGGCACGGGCACCTCCAATCCGGGAAGTGTACGGCGCGGCGCGCGTCGACGGTATCCGTCGTGAGAGCGGACCAACTGATGAACAACAAGATGACCGAGGGGCTGAAGACCTGGATCTGCGTGATCTGCGGTCACGTCTACGAAGAGGCGGAGGGTGATCCGCAGCGCGGCGTCCCGCCGGGCACGCGCTGGAGCGACGTGCCGGCCGACTGGAGCTGCCCCGACTGCGGGGCCAGCAAGGACGATTTCGAAATGGTGGCGCTCTAGCCGGCCGAGGCGCGCGGCAGCGGCGCGGCCGCGGCGAGCGAGTCCACCCAGACGATCGCACTCTCGACGCGGCCGTCCTCGTGCAGCTCGAGCCAGCGGTAGCCCGGCGGGCGCTGATCGATCGCGAATTGATCCGAGCCGGGCTTGAACTGCGCGCAGGTCGACGGCGTTGCGAGCAGACGAACGCCGCGGCGCTCGCCGTCGAAGGCCTGGTGGACGTGTCCCCACAGCAGCACGCGCACGTTCTGGTGGCGATCGAGCACCTCGAACAGCGCGTCGCGGTTCTCGAGCCCGACGGTGTCCAGCCAGCGACTGCCGGCCGCCACCGGATGGTGGTGCAGGCAGACGAGCGCATGGCGGTCGGCGTGTTCGCTCAGCGCCGCGTCGAGCCGCGCGAGCTCGCCCGCCGCCAGCCGGCCGGCGGCCATGCCGTGCTGGTACGAATCGAGCATCACCAGCAGCCACTCGCCGTGGCGCGCCGTGCCGCAGATCTGGAACGGCGCGTTCGCGAGCTCGGCGCGCATCGGCACCTGCTCGTCGTGGTTGCCGGGAATGCAGTACACGGGGACCTTCGACTGGCCGAACAGGCGTCGCACGTGCTGGTAGCCGGCCGGGTCATCCTGGACGAGGTCGCCGGTCAGCAGCAGTGCTTCCCACGGCGCCTCGCGCGCGCGCGCGGTCGCGAGCGCCGCCTCGAGCGCTGGCAGCGTCGCAATACCGCGCAGACGGCCGTCGGCGGCGCCGTACAGGTGCAGGTCGGTGAACTGGACGATGCGGGTCGGGGCGCGGCTCACTGGGGTATCCGTGACGTAGGTCCGCTGTGCGCACTCAGCAGGCACGCGGCAGCATAACAAGGACATCCCGCGCTTAAGGGTGAACCCCGTCGCGCGCGGCGAACGGTGCGGATGATGCGCCGCACAGTTACCGTTAGAGGACGGTCCGGAGCGCCAGTTCCGCTACAAACGACACGGGGCCGGACGCTGCCGCCCGGCCCCGCGGTGTCGCTCGGGAACGACGGTCTAGTAGCGGTAGTGATCGGCCTTATAGGGACCGTCAACCGACACGCCGATGTACGCCGCCTGCTCGGCGCTGAGCTTGGTCAGCACGGCGCCGATCTTGCCGAGATGCAGCCGCGCGACGTGCTCGTCGAGCTGCTTCGGCAGCGTGTAGACCTTCTTCTCGTAGCGGGCGTTGTGCAGCCACAATTCGATCTGCGCCAGCGTCTGGTTCGAGAACGAGTTCGACATAACGAACGACGGGTGGCCGGTGCCGCAGCCGAGGTTCACGAGCCGGCCCTTGGCGAGCACGATGATCCGCTTGCCGTCCGGGAACACGACGTGGTCCACCTGCGGCTTGATCTCCTCCCAGCGGCAGTGCGCGAGGCTCGCGATGTCGATCTCGGAGTCGAAATGGCCGATGTTGCAGACGATCGCGTTGTGCTTCATGCGCTGCATGTGCTCGAGCGCGATCACCCGCAGGTTGCCGGTCGCGGTAACGAAGATGTCGGCCTTGTCGGCCGCGTAGTCCATGGTCACGACGCGGTAGCCATCCATCGCCGCCTGCAGCGCGCAGATCGGGTCGATCTCGGTGACCCAGACCTGGGCCGAGAGGGCCTTGAGCGCCTCGGCGCTGCCCTTGCCGACATCGCCGTAGCCGGCGACGAGCGCGACCTTGCCGGCGATCATGACGTCGGTGGCGCGCTTGATCGCGTCGACCAGCGACTCGCGGCAGCCGTAGAGGTTGTCGAACTTCGACTTGGTGACCGAGTCGTTGACATTGATCGCCGGGAACAGCAGCCGGCCTTCCTTCTCCATCTGGTAGAGGCGATGGACGCCGGTGGTGGTCTCCTCGGTCACGCCCCTGATGCTGGCGGCGAGCGCGGCATAGAAGCCGGGCTTCGACTTCAGGCGCTGCGCGATCGCGGCGTACAGCACCTCCTCTTCCTCGTTGCCGGGCTTGGCGATCACCGACGGGTCGGATTCGGCCTTGAGCCCGAGGTGCACCAGCAGCGTCGCGTCGCCGCCGTCGTCGAGAATCATGTTCGGCGCGCCGCCGTCGCTCCACTCGAAGATGCGGTGGGTGTACTCCCAGTACTCGGTCAGCGACTCGCCCTTGTAGGCGAACACCGGCGTACCGGCCTCGACGATCGCGGCGGCTGCGTGGTCCTGGGTCGAGAAGATATTGCACGAGGCCCAGCGCACGTCGGCGCCGAGCGCCTTCAGCGTCTCGATCAATACCGCGGTCTGGATCGTCATGTGCAGCGAACCCGCGACGCGGGCGCCCTTGAGGGGCTGGCGGGCAGCGTACTGCTCGCGCACGGCCATCAGGCCGGGCATCTCGGTCTCGGCGATGTTGATTTCCTTGCGGCCCCAGTCGGCGAGCTTCAGGTCCGCCACGTGGAAATCGTTCGTCAGCTTGATTGCAGCGCTCATTCGTTCTCTCCTCGGAGAAGGAATGGGCGCCGTTGTCCAGTCGACCGTCCCACCGAGCCTGACGAACCCCCGGGCGCGAAGGCCCCGGGTCCGCTGCAGCGCCCCTCGGCGGGCGGTATGAATTCGGGGCCTACTTGGCGTCCGCCTTGAGGGCGCGCGCCTTGTCGGTGCGCTCCCAGCTGAACTCGGGCTCGGTGCGGCCGAAGTGGCCGTAGGCGGCGGTCGACTCGTAGATCGGCCGGGCGAGGTCGAGCATCTGCCGCAGTCCGTACGGCGTCAGGTCGAAGTGCTTGAGCACCAGCTGCGTCAAGCGCTCACGCGACAGCTTGCCGGTGCCGAAGGTCTCGACCATCACCGAGGTCGGTTCGGCGACCCCGATGGCGTACGAGACCTGCACCTCGCAGCGCTCGGCGAGGCCGGCGGCGACGATGTTCTTGGCGACGTAGCGCGCCGCGTAGGCCGCCGAGCGGTCGACCTTCGACGGGTCCTTGCCGGAGAACGCACCGCCGCCGTGGCGCGCGAAGCCACCGTAGGTGTCGACGATGATCTTGCGGCCGGTCAGGCCGCAGTCGCCGACCGGGCCGCCAATGACGAACTTGCCGGTCGGATTGATGTGGAACTTGGTGCGCTTGTCGATCCAGCGCTTCGGCAGCACCGGCAGGATGATCTCCTCCATCACGCCCTCGCGCAGCTTGCGCTGGCTGATCTCGGGGGCATGCTGCGTCGACAGCACCACCGCCTCGATGCCGACCGGGCGGTCGTGCTCGTAGCGGAACGTGATCTGGCTCTTGGCGTCCGGCCGCAGCCACGGCAGCTTGCGGCCGCGGCGCACTTCCGCCTGACGCTTTACCAGGCGGTGCGCGTAGGTGATCGGCGCCGGCATCAGCACGTCGGTCTCGTTGCTCGCGTAGCCGAACATCAGGCCCTGGTCGCCGGCGCCCTGCTTGCGCGGGTCCTTGCGGTCGACGCCCTGCGCGATGTCCGGCGACTGCTTGCCGATGATGTTGATCACCGCGCAGCTCGCGCCGTCGAAGCCCATGTCCGAGTCGTCGTAGCCGATGCGCAGCACCGTGCGGCGCACCAGCGCCTCGAGGTCGACCCAGGCGGTGGTGGTGATCTCGCCGGCGACCACGACGCAGCCGGTCTTGACCAGCGTCTCGCAGGCGACGCGGGCGCGTTTGTCGACCGCGATGATCGCGTCGAGGACGGCATCCGAGATCTGGTCTGCGACCTTGTCCGGGTGACCCTCGGACACAGATTCAGACGTGAACAAGTAGCTGCTGCTGGACGCCATCGGGATCACGCGCGCTGCTAGGCGCCTCAGGCCATGTAATCGGTCAAGTATACCAAGGCGTCGACGGCCGTTGCCCATGTCTTGTGGGTGTTGGACAATAGCCGGCTTCCTACCGAACGTCATGGAATGGCCGATGCAAAACCGCCGGCAGCTCGCCAACGCCCTACGCGCCCTCAGCATGGATGCCGTCCAGCAGGCGAACTCCGGTCACCCCGGCATGCCGATGGGCATGGCGGACATCGCCGAGGTGCTGTGGCGTGATTTCCTCAAGCACAACCCGGGCAACCCGAGCTGGCTGGACCGCGACCGCTTCGTGCTGTCGAACGGCCACGGCTCGATGCTGCTCTACTCGCTGCTGCACCTGAGCGGCTACCCGCTGCCGATGGAGCAGCTCAAGCAGTTCCGCCAGCTCGGCTCGCACACGCCGGGCCACCCGGAGCGCGAGCCGAAGCTTGGCATCGAGACCACCACCGGCCCGCTCGGCCAGGGACTCGCGAACGCGGTCGGCATGGCGCTCGCCGAGCGCGTGCTCGGCGCGAGCTTCAACCAGCCCGGCTTCACGCTGATCGATCACCACACCTACGTATTCCTCGGCGACGGCTGCCTGATGGAAGGCGTTTCGCACGAGGCCTGCTCACTTGCCGGCACGCTCGGACTCGGCAAGCTGATCTGCTTCTACGACGACAACGGCATCTCGATCGACGGCCACGTGCAGGGCTGGTTCACCGACGACACGCCGAAGCGCTTCGAGGCCTACGGCTGGCAGGTGCTGCGCAATGTCGACGGCCACGACGCCGAGGCGGTGCGCCGCGCGATCCGCAAGGCGCGCAAGGAGAACGGCAAGCCGACGCTGATCTGCTGCAAGACGATCATCGGCTTCGGCGCGCCCAACAAGCAGGGCAGCGAGGCGACGCACGGCGCGCCGCTCGGCGTCGAGGAAGTGGCCGCGGCGCGCAAGGCGCTGGACTGGCCGTACCCGCCGTTCGAGGTGCCCGACGAGGTGCGCGCCGCGTGGGATGCGCGCGCCCGCGGCAAGCGCGCCGAGAACAAGTGGCAGCGGCTGCTCCAGGAGTACCGCAAGGCCTATCCACAGCAGGCCGCCGAGCTCGAGCGCCGCAGCGGCGGCGACCTGCCGGCCGACTGGAGCGAGTTTGCGCACGCGACGCTGGCCGCGGTGCAGGAGCAGGGCACGGCGGTCGCGACGCGCCAGTCCTCGCAGGCGGCGCTCAATGCCTTCGGCTCGAAGCTGCCGGAGCTGTTCGGCGGCTCCGCCGATCTGACCGGTTCGAACAACACCTGGGCCAAGAACTCGAAGGGCGTCACGCGCGGCGACCCGGCCGGCAACTACGTCTGGTACGGCGTGCGCGAATTCGGCATGTCGGCGGCGATGAACGGCATCGCGCTGCACGGCGGGCTGCTGCCCTACGGCGGTACCTTCCTCGTGTTCTCCGACTACGCCCGCAGCGCCGTGCGCATGGCGGCGCTGATGCAGCTACCGACGATCTTCGTCTGGTCGCACGACTCGATCGGCCTCGGCGAGGACGGCCCGACGCACCAGCCCATCGAACACCTCGCCTCGCTGCGGCTGATCCCGAACATGACCCTGTGGCGCCCCTGCGACGCGGTCGAGGCGCACGTCGCCTGGATCGACGCGATCGAGCGCCGTTCGGGGCCGACCGGCCTCGTGCTGACGCGCCAGGCGCTGCCGCACCAGCCGCGCTCGCGCGAGCAACTCGCCGACGTCCGCCGCGGCGGCTACGTGCTGGTCGAGTGCCAGGGCGCGCCCGAGCTCGTGCTGATCGGGACCGGCTCCGAAGTGCAACTCGCGGTCGATGCCGCGCGCGCGCTCGCGGCGCGCGGCCGGCGCGTGCGGGTCGTGTCGATGCCGTCGACCGAGCGCTTCGACGCGCAGCCGGCCGACTACCGGGCGGGCGTGCTGCCGCACGGCGTGGCGTGCGTCGCGGTCGAGGCCGGCGTGCGCGAGTACTGGTGCCGCTACACGACGCTGCGCGAGCGCGTCGTCGGCATCGATAGCTTCGGCGCCTCGGCGCCCGCCAAGGATCTGTTCAAGCACTTCGGCATCACAGCCGATCATGTGATCGCCGTCGCGACGCAAGCGCTCGGCGGCTGACGCCGGGCTATCCGCTAGATAGAGAGGATTCGAACATGGCCATCAAGGTAGGAATCAACGGCTACGGCCGCATCGGCCGCAACGTGCTGCGCGCGCTCTACGAGGGCAAGCGCAACGGCGAGATCCAGATCGTCGCGATCAACGATCTCGGCGACGCGAACACCAACGCCCACCTGACGCGCTTCGACACCGCGCACGGCCGTTTCCCCGGCCAGGTCAGCGTCGACGGCGACTCGATGGTCGTCAACGGCGACCGCATCCGCGTGCTCGCCGAGCGTGACCCGTCGAAGCTGCCTTGGGGCGAGCTCGGCGCCGAGTACGTGCTCGAGTGCACCGGACTGTTCGCCAACAAGGAGAAGGCCGGCAAGCATCTCGCCGGCGGCGCCAAGAAGGTCGTGATCTCAGCGCCGGCCGAGGGAGCGGTCGACGCGACGGTCGTCTACGGCGTCAACCACGGCGTGCTGAAGAGCGACATGACCGTGATCTCGAACGCCTCGTGCACGACCAACTGCCTCGTGCCGCTGGTCAAGCCGCTGCACGAGGCGATCGGCGTCGTGGCCGGCATCATGACCACGGTGCACGCCTACACCAATGACCAGGTGCTCACCGACGTGTTCCACAAGGACCTGCGGCGCGCGCGCTCGGCGACCATGTCGATGATCCCGACCAAGACCGGCGCCGCCGCCGCGGTTGGCCTCGTGATGCCGGAGCTGAAGGGCAAGCTGGACGGCTTCTCGGTGCGCGTGCCGACCATCAACGTCTCGCTGGTCGACCTCACCTTCACCGCCAAGCGCGCGACCACGGTCGAGGAGATCAACAAGATCCTCAAGTCCGCGGCCGACGGGCCGCTGAAGGGCGTGCTCGCCTACAACGACCAGCCGCTGGTCTCGGTCGACTTCAACCACGACCCGGCCTCCTCGACCTACGACGCGACGCTGACCAAGGTCATCGAAGGCACGCTGGTCAAGGTGTGCGCCTGGTACGACAACGAGTGGGGCTTCTCGAACCGCATGCTCGACACCACGCTCGCCTGGAGCCGCGCGAAATGATGGCCGTAGCCGGCGCCGGCGCCGGCGCGCCGGGAGGCGTCTCGACGCGCGTGGTGCGCATGCAGGATGTCGCGCTCGCGGGTCAGCGCGTGCTGATTCGCGAGGACCTCAACGTCCCGGTCAAGGATGGCGTGGTCACGAGCGATGCGCGGATCCGGGCCGCGTTGCCGACGATCCAGCAGGCGCTGGCGGCCGGTGCGCGCGTGATGCTGATGTCGCACCTCGGCCGTCCCGAGGAAGGCAAGGCCAGCGCCGAGTTCTCGCTGGCGCCGGTCGCGACGCGGCTCTCCGAGCTGCTCGGCCGCAGGGTGCCGCTGATCAAGGACTGGCTCGGCGGCGTCACGGTGGCGCCCGGCGAGGCGGTATTGCTCGAGAACGTGCGCTTCAACAAGGGCGAGAAGAAGGATGCCGAGGAGCTGTCGCGACAGATGGCGGCGCTCTGCGACGTCTACGTGATGGACGCCTTCGGCACGGCGCATCGCGCCGAGGCGAGCACGCACGGCGTCGCGCGGTACGCGCCGATAGCCTGCGCGGGGCCGCTGCTGGTCAACGAGCTCATCGCGCTCGACACCGCGCTCGACAGCCCGAAGCGCCCGCTGGTGGCCATCGTCGGTGGCTCCAAGGTCTCGACCAAGCTGACAGTGCTCGAGGCGCTGCTGGCGCGCGTCGACCAGCTGATCGTTGGCGGCGGCATCGCCAACACCTTCCTGCTGGCGCGCGGCGCGCCGATCGGCAAGAGCCTCGCCGAGCCCGACATGGTCGACATCGCGCGTCGACTGCTCGAGCAGTCAGCGGCGAAGGGGGTCGAGCTGCCGCTGCCGACCGACGTCGTGGTCGCGCGCGAGTTCTCGGCGAAGGCCGAGGCGGACGTCAAGGCGGTCGCCGACGTGACGGCCGACGAAATGATCCTCGACATCGGACCGGACACGGCTGATCGCTTCGCGCGGATCGTCCGCGAGGCCGGCACGATCATCTGGAACGGCCCGCTGGGCGTGTTCGAGTTCGACCAGTTCGGCGAGGGCACGCGCGTGCTGGCGACCGCGATCGCGCGCTCCAAGGCGTTTTCGCTGGCCGGCGGCGGCGATACGCTGGCGGCGATCGAGAAGTACCAGGTGGAGGATGGCATGAGCTACATCTCGACCGGCGGCGGTGCCTTTCTCGAGTTCGTCGAGGGTAAACCGCTGCCCGCGGTGGTGATGCTCGAGAGCCGGGCGCGCGACGGGCGCCGCGCATGACGCCGATCCGCACGCCGCGCCGCACCAAGATCGTCACCACCCTGGGCCCGGCGACCGACGATTCGCGCGTGCTGCAGGATCTTTTCCGGGCCGGCGCCGACGTCGTCCGCGTCAACTTCTCGCACGGTCGCTTCGAGGACCACGCGCGGCGCATCGCGCTGGTGCGCGACGCCGCGCTCAGCGTCGGCCGCTACGTCGGCATCCTCGGTGACCTCGCCGGTCCCAAGATCCGCATCGAGCGCTTCGTCAAAGGCGCGGTGCAGCTCGAGGAAGGCGCCGACTTCACGCTCGATGTGTCGCTGGATCCGGCCGCCGGCACCGACCAGGTGGTCGGCTGCGCCTACAAGGCGCTGCCGAACGACATGCACGCGGGCGACGTGCTGTTGCTGAACGACGGCCTGATCGTGCTCGAGGTGCAGCACGTCGACGGGCCGCGGGTGCTGACGCGCGTCGTCACCGGCGGCGAGCTGTCGAATAACAAGGGCCTCAACCGCCGCGGCGGCGGCCTGTCGGCCGGTGCGCTGACCGACAAGGATCGGGCCGACATCCCGATCGCGGCCAAGCTCGACGTCGACTACCTGGCGGTGTCGTTTCCGAAGAGCGGCGAAGACATGCTCGAGGCGCGGCAGCTGCTGCGCGAGGCCGGCGGCACGGGCCGGCTGATGGCGAAGATCGAGCGCGCCGAGGCGATCCGCCACCTCGACGAGATCGTCGAGGCAAGTGACGCCGTGATGGTAGCGCGCGGCGACCTCGGCATCGAGGTCGGCTACGCGGAACTCACCGGCCTGCAGAAGCGGATCATCCAGTCGGCCCGCCAGAAGTTCAAGATCGTGGTCACGGCGACCCAGATGATGGAGTCGATGATCCACAACCCGGTACCGACGCGCGCCGAGGTGTCGGACGTCGCCAACGCCGTGCTCGACGACACCGACGCGGTCATGCTGTCGGCCGAGAGCGCGGTCGGCAAATACCCGGTCAAGGCCGTCGAGGCGATGGCGCAGGTCATCGAAGGCGCCGAGAAGTACCAGTTCACGCAGGCAACGGGCTCGCGACAGCGCGTCGAACCGCGCGAGTTCCGCGGCTCCGACGAAGCGATCGCGATGGCGGTGATGTACACGGCCAACCACATGGACGTGAAGGCGATCGTCGCGCTGACCGAATCCGGCTCGACACCGCTGTGGATGTCGCGGATCCGCTCCGACATCCCGATCTACGCGTTCACGCGCCACGAGGCCACGCGCCGTCGCGTGACCCTCTACCGCGGCGTCTACCCGGTGTCCTTCGACGTCACGCATACCGACGCCGAGATTCTGTACGCGTCGATCTTCAGCATCCTGGTGGAGCTGCGCCTGTGCGCCGCCGGCGATCAGATCATCGTCACCAAGGGCGAGCTGTCGGGCGTCTCCGGCGGCACCAACTCGATGAAGATCCTCGAGGTCCGGCCCTGAGCGAGGCGCGGGGGGATCGGCCGGCGGCGCCGGCCCGCGGACTTGCCAGCGCGCGGCGAAGCGGCGACGATGCCGCGATCACCGCACTGGACGCGCCCCATGAGAACAACGCTGCTGCGCATCGGCACCGCGCTCGCTGCGCTCGTGCTGCTCATGGTCGCGGGGCTGTGGCTGACGCTGCGCGCCAGCCTGCCGGTGCTCGACGGGCGTGTCTCGGCGCACGCGGTCGGCGAGCGCGTCAGCATCGAGCGTGACGCCGACGGCGCGGTCACCGTCACCGGGCGGACGCGCGACGAAGTGGCCTTCGGTCTCGGCTACGCGCACGCCCAGGACCGCTTCTTCCAGATGGATCTGATGCGCCGCGCGGCTGCCGGCGAGCTGTCCGCGCTGCTCGGCGCCGTGACCCTCGACGCCGATCGCGAGCTGCGCGTACACCGCTTTCGCGCGGTGGCGCGCGCCTCGGTCGCGACGGCGCCGGCCGAGCAGCGTGCGCTGGTGGAGGCCTACGCCGCCGGCGTCAATGCCGGGCTCGCAAGCCTGCGCGCCCGGCCGTTCGAGTACCTCGTGCTGCGAGCAACGCCCGAGCCGTGGCGGGCCGAGGACTCGGTGCTCGCGACGCTGGCCATGTTCGTGCAGCTGCAGGAGCGCGACGGCCACCGCAAGATCGAGGAGGGCCTAGTGCGCGAGGCGCTGCCGGCGAGCGCGGCGCGCTTCGTCTACGCCGCGGCGGCGGACTGGGATGCGGCGCTCGACGGCTCGCGCAGCGAAGCGCCGCTGGTGCCGGCGGCGGCAGACTACGATCTCGGCCAAGTCGGCCAGCTCGACTTCGAGCCGCCGCAGCGGCATACGCGCGCGCGGCCGGCGGCCGGCAGCAACAACTGGGCGCTCGCCGGCGCGCGAACCGCGACCGGCGCCGCGCTGGTGGCCAACGATATGCACCTCGGGATCCGCGTGCCAAACACCTGGTACCACGCGCGCCTGCGGGTCACCGGTCCCGCGGCCGCCGCGGTTGACGTCACCGGCGTGACCCTGCCCGGCACGCCGGCGGTGGTGACCGGCAGCAACACACGCGTCGCCTGGGCCTTCACCAACAGCTACGGCGACTACCAGGATGTGATCCGGGTGGTGCCGGACCCGGCCGATCCGACGCGCTACCTCACGCCCGCCGGTCCGCGGCCGCTGACGCACGCGCGCGAGCGGATCGTGGTCAAGGGCGGCGACGCTGTTGAACTCGACGTGGTCGGTACCGAGTGGGGGCCGGTGGTTGCGCACGATGACGGCGGCCGCATGTATGCCCTCGAATGGACTGCGCACGACGCCGCGGCCGTCAATCTCGAGCTGGTCGGACTCGAGCAGGCCGCGAGCGTCACCGACGCGATCGCGGTGGCCGCCCGCGCCGGCATTCCGGCGCAGAATTTCGTGACCGGCGACGTCGCCGGCCACATCGCCTGGACGATCGCCGGCCAGATCCCGCGTCGCCGCGGCGGGGACGCCAGCGTGCCGCGGCCGTCGACCGACGCGCTGGTCGGCTTCAGCGGCTGGGTCGCGCCGGGCGAGCGGCCGTCGATCGTCGATCCGCCGGCCGGCCAGCTCGCGACCGCGAACGCGCGCGTCGTCGGCGGCGCGGCGCTCGCCACCATCGGCGACGGCGGCTACGACCGCGGTGCCCGCGCGCAGCAGATTCTGGCGTCGCTCGCGGCGCGCGGCGGCGGGCAGACGCCCGCCGATGCGCTCGCCGTGCAGCTCGACGACCGCGCGCTGTTTCTCGGCCGCTGGCAGCAGCTGCTCACCGAGCTCCTCGATCCGACCGCGGTCGCCGGCCACCCGCGCCGCGCCGAGCTGCAGGCGGTATTGCCGTCGTGGAGCGGGCGAGCGGCCGTGACCGATGCCGCCTACCGGCTGGTGCGGGCGTTTCGCGCTGAAGTCGAGCGGCGCGTGTTCTTCGCGCTGATCGCGCCGGCGCGGGCCAAGAATCCGGGCTTTCGCTTCCTCGTGCCGTCGTCGTTCGAGGGCCCGTTGTGGGCCCTCCTCGAGCAGCGCCCGGCGCACCTGCTGCCGCCCGGGTACAAGGACTGGCCCGGCTTCCTGCTGGCGTCGGCTGATGCCGCGCTCGCCGGGCTCGAGGCGGACTGTCCGAAGCTGGCCGACTGCACCTGGGGTCGTGCCAACCTGACGCGCATCCGGCACCCGCTGTCGCCGGCGCTGTCGGCGCTCGGCGGCCTGCTCGACATGCCGGCGCAGATGCTGCCCGGCGACCAGGATATGCCGCGCGTGCAGGGGCCGGCCTTCGGAGCGAGCGAGCGCTTCGCGGTCTCGCCGGGGCACGAGGCCGAGGCGTACTTCGAGATGCCGGGCGGGCAGAGCGGCCACCCGCTGTCGCCGTATTACCGCGCCGGGCACGAGCGCTGGGCGCACGGCGAGCCTGCGGCGCCGTTCCTGCCGGGGCCGGCCGCGCACACGCTGCTGCTCGTGCCGTGACGCGGACGGCGGTGCGGGCGAGCATCGTCGCGACGCGCCGGGCGGTCGCGCCCGGCGCGCTCGAGTGCGGCGCCCGCCGGCGGCCGGATGACGCGACATCCTGACTTCGTGACTGGCAGCGCGCGTGCCGGCGTGTTCGGCGACATGATCGAGCTCGAGGCCTGGCACGACAGCGACCTGCCGCGCGCGATCCTGACCCTCGATGTCGGGAGTCCCTAGCTGAGCGGTGCCGAGCGCGTGGTGATTGCCGCCATCGCGGCGGGCGTCGGCAAATGCTCTGGGGAAGCCCAGTCGACCGGCAGCTTGCGCCAGAGGCGATTCCAGTCGCGGCCGCCGGAGTGCCCGTTTAAGATGGGGCCGGTCAGCCGAAGGATCCACCGATGTCGAGCAATCGCTTTACCGGCACCGCGCGCTACGTCGCGACCGACGACCTCAAGATGGCGGTCAACGCCGCGGTCACGCTGTCGCGGCCACTGCTGATCAAGGGCGAGCCGGGAACCGGCAAGACGCAGCTGGCCGAGGAGATCGCCGCTTCGCTCGGACGACCGCTCCATGAGTGGCACATCAAGTCGACGACCAAGGCGCAGCAGGGCCTCTACGAGTACGACGCCGTGTCGCGTCTCAGGGACTCGCAGCTCGGCGAGGCGCGCGTCCGCGACATCGGCAACTACATCGTCAAGGGACGGCTGTGGGAGGCGTTCACCAGCGACGTGCAGCCGGTGCTGCTGATCGACGAGATCGACAAGGCCGACATCGAATTCCCGAACGACTTGCTGCGTGAGCTCGACCGGATGGAGTTCTACGTCTACGAGACGCGCGAGCTCGTCAAGGCCCGTCACCGGCCGATCATCGTCATCACCAGCAACAACGAGAAGGAGCTGCCGGACGCCTTCCTGCGCCGCTGCTTCTTTCACTACATCCGCTTCCCGGAGGCGGAGACGATGACGGCGATCATCGACGTGCACTTCCCGGGCCTGAAGCGCGAGCTGCTCAAAGAGGCGCTCGACGCCTTCTATCGGCTGCGCGACGTGCCCGGCCTCAAGAAGAAGCCGTCGACCTCGGAACTGCTCGACTGGATCAAGCTGCTGCTGGCCGAGGACATCCCGCCGGAGGCGCTGCGCGCCGTTGACGGCAAGACCGCCATTCCGCCGCTCTACGGGGCGCTGCTCAAGAACGAACAGGACGTGCACCTGTTCGAGCAGCTGGTGTTCATGAACAGGCGCGCCGCCCGCTGACGCGCCGGCCCGCGAGCGCATGCTGGTCCGCTTCTTTCTGATGCTGCGTGCCGCCGGGGTGCCGGTCTCGCTGACCGAGTTCCTCGCGCTGCTCGAGGCGCTGAAGGCGCGGGTCGGGACGCTGTCGGTCGACGACTTCTACGTGCTCGGCCGCACCGTGCTGGTCAAGGACGAGCGCCACTACGACCGCTACGACCGGGTGTTCGGCCAGCACTTCAAGGGGCTCGAGCAGGCCTTCGCGGCACTCGGCGAGGCGTCGGTGCCGGAGGAGTGGCTGCGGCGCATGGCGGAACTCACGCTGAGTGCGGAGGAGCGCGCCAAGGTCGAGGCGCTCGGCGGCTTCGATCAGCTCATGGAGGCGCTCAAGGAGCGGCTTCGCGAACAGCAGGGGCGGCACGAGGGCGGCAGCAAGTGGATCGGCACCGCCGGCCGCTCGCCGTTCGGTGCCTACGGCTACAACCCGGAGGGCGTGCGCATCGGCCAGGACGGCTCGCGCAACAGAAGTGCCGTCAAGGTCTGGGACCGGCGCGAATTCAGGAACCTCGACGACTCGCTCGAGCTCGGCACGCGCAACATCAAGCTCGCGCTGCGGCGCCTCCGGCGCTTCGCGCGCGAAGGGGCCGCCGACGAACTCGACCTCGGCGGCACGATCGACGCCACCGCGCGCAATGCCGGCTGGCTCGACCTCAGGCTGGTGCCCGAGCGCCACAACGCCATCAAGGTGCTGCTGTTCCTCGACGTCGGTGGCTCGATGGACGACCACGTGCGCGTCTGCGAGGAACTGTTCACGGCGGCGCGCACCGAGTTCAAGCATCTCGAGTACTACTACTTCCACAACTTCGTCTACGAGACGGTGTGGAAGGACAACCGGCGGCGGCACGCCGAGCGGATCCCGACGCACGAGGTGATCCGGACCTACGGCCCCGACTACCGGCTGGTGTTCGTCGGCGACGCGACCATGGGTCCGTACGAGATCGTGCAGCCCGGTGGCAGCATCGAGCACTGGAACGACGAAGCGGGCGCCGCCTGGCTCGGGCGGCTGCAGCGCGCCTACCCGAAGCACGTCTGGCTCAACCCGGAGCCGGAGGACCGCTGGGACTACGTACCGTCGATCGGGGTCGCCCGCCAGTTGCTCGAGGGCCGTATGTATCCGCTGACCCTCGCCGGCATCGACCGCGCGACGCGGGCGCTGAACGCGCGCTGAGCGCCGCTCAGCCGCCGCTCTTCGGCGCCGGTGCCTTCGCCTGAAGCGCGGCCAGTTCCTTGAGCACGAGCTCGGAATGACCCTTGGGGTCAACCTTGACGAAGTGCTTGGCGATCCGGCCTTCCGGGTCGACGATGAAGGTGTCGCGCTGCGCGATCTCGATCGTGCCCATCCACTTCACCAGTACGCCGTAGTCCTTGGCGGTCTGCTTGGTCGGATCGGCGAGCAGCGTGAACGGCAGGCTGTGTTCCTCGGCGAACTCCTTGTGCGAGGCGACGTCGTCGACGCTGATGCCGACGATCGTCGCGCCGATCTTGCGGAACGCGAAGATGTTGTCGCGCAGCTCGCAGGCCTGGGTCGTGCAACCGGAGGTCTTGTCCTTCGGATAGAAGTACAGCACCAGCCACTTGCCGCGGTACTCCTCGAGCGTATGCCAGCGACCGGTCTGGTCCTGCAGCTTGAAGGTCGGCGCCGCGGCACCGGCGTCGGGAGCGGCCGCCGCCGGCGCGACGACGACCGCCGCGGCGAGCAACGCACCTGCGAGCAGGGCGGCGAGCGGACGGATTCGGGTCATCATGGCGGTCCTCCGGGCGGCGCGATGGCCACGGGCGTTCGAGCGGGGAGAGGCTGCCGATGGTAATCCCGGCCGGGGCATAATGACACGGTGACGAACCTGAACGACGGGGCCCTGCCGAGCGCTGCTGCCACCCGGCCGGACACCGGCCGGCTGGGGCTGGTGCTCTCCGGGGGCGGTGCGCGCGGCGCCTACCAGGTCGGCGTGCTCAAGGCGCTCGCCGAGCTCCTGCCGCGCGACTCGGCGGTGCCGTTTCAGGTGATTTGCGGTACATCCGCCGGCGCGATCACGGCGGCGGTGGTGGCGGCGCACGCGGCGCAGTTTCGCGCTGGGGTTATCAACCTCGAGCGCGTCTGGCGCAACTTCCACGTCGATCAGGTCTTCCGCGCCGACACCCAGAGCATGCTGCGCTCGGGCGTCCACTGGGCGCTCGCGGTCCTCACCGGCGGCTGGCTGCTGCCGCCGCCGCGCTCGCTGTTCGACAATACGCCGCTCCGCGAGCTGCTCGAGCGGCACGTCAACTTCGCGCGCATCCAGGAGGCGATCGAGCACGGCCACCTCGAGGCCTTCGCGATCAACGCCTCCGCCTATCGCCGTGCCGAGTCGGTGGCGTTCTACAGCTCGGCGCAAGAGCAGGCGCCGTGGCTCGAGTCGTGGCGACGCGGCGAGCGCGCCGAGCTCGGGCTCGACCACCTGATGGCGAGCTCCGCAGTGCCGTTCCTGTTCCCACCGGTCAACATGGCGGGCGAGTACTACGGCGACGGCGCGATGCGCCAGAACGCGCCGCTGTCACCCGCGATCCGGCTCGGCGCTGACCGGCTGCTGGTGATCGGCGTGCGTCCGGAGGCGACCTCGTGCCACAACGCCGGCGCACGCGAGGGCCACGGGCCCACCTTCGGGCAGATCTTCGGCTTCATGCTGGACACGCTGTTCATGGACGGTCTGCACAGCGACGTCGAGCGGCTCAAGCGGGACAACCAGCTGATCGCCTGCGCCGGACCCGGCACGACCGGGCGACGGCATATCGAGACGCTGATGATCTCGCCGCGCGAGGACTTCGGGCCGATCGCGGCGCGCCACGCGGCCGAGATGCCGCGCTCGCTCAGGGTGCTGCTGCGCACCATGGGGGCCGCCAACCCCGGCGGTGGCCCGCTGCTCAGCTACCTGCTGTTCGAGGGCGGCTACACGCGCGAACTGATTGCGCTCGGCTACGCCGATGCGATGCGCAGCCGCGACGAGCTCTATGCCTTCGTCGGCAGCGAGTCGTGCCGGGCGACGACGCTGGGGTAGCGCGCGGCGAAGTACGCGGCCAGCCGCTCGACGAGGTACACCGAGCGGTGCTGACCGCCCGTGCAGCCGACCGCGACGGTGAGGTAGCCGCGGTTGTTCTCGACGTACAGCGGGATGCGGCGCTCGATGAACGCGATGATGTCCTCGAGCAGCGCCTTGACGGCGGGCTCGGCCTCGAGGAACTGGATGACGGCCGCGTCGCGGCCGTTCAACGGTTGCAGCTCCGGCACCCAGTAGGGATTCGGCAGCGTGCGTGCGTCGAATACGAAGTCGGCGCCGCTCGGAATGCCGTTCTTGAAGCCGAAGGACTGGAACATGATCGACAGCCGCCGGCTGCGGCGCTGCTCGACGCGGGCACGCATCAACTCGCGCAGCTCGTGCACGCTGGTGCGCGTCGTGTCGACCACGAGGTCGGCCGAGTTGGTGATCGGTTCGAGCAGCTTGAGCTCGGCGGCGATCGCGCCCTTGAGGTCGACACCGTCGCGCACCAGCGGGTGCCGGCGGCGGGTCTCGCCGTAGCGGCGCAACAGCATGCCCTCGTCGGCGTGCAGGTAGATGATCTCGCACTCGATGCCGCTGCGGCGCAGCTCGCGGACGGTCTGCGGGATGCCGGCGATCTCGTCCGGCTCGTTGCGCGCGTCGAGGCCGACGGCGCTGCGCTCGTAGATCGGGTCCGGGCGCCGTACGGCATGCGAGACGAAGGCATTCAGCAGCCCGGCGGGGATATTGTCGATGCAATACCAGCCAAGGTCCTCGAGCATGTTGAGCGCGACGCTCTTGCCCGAACCCGACAGGCCGCTGACGATTACGAGCCGCATCGCCACTACGTCCACCGCTCACACGGGACTGGCTGCCCCCGATGCCGATGGTACGAGGTGGCGGCAGCGGAGGCGAGCGCCGGCCGGCCCGCAGGGGGGTGGCCGGCCGGGCTGAGGGTCCGCCCGGGCCCCCGCGGGCGGGGCGCCCGGCGCGGACCCGGCCCGGCGGCGGGCCGGCGGCTCAGATCCGGCCG
>JANYAE010000022.1 GCA_025355105.1 Pseudomonadota bacterium
CCGCTGACGGACGACGACCGCCGCCATCCGCGCTTCGATCCGCGCTACGCCGGCGTCGACCCGGCACAGCTGCCGGCCACCGAGTCGCTGAAGGACACGCTGGCGCGGGTACTGCCGTACTGGAACGAGCGCGTCGCCCCGGAGCTGCGCGCCGGCCGGCACGTGCTCGTGGTCGCGCACGGCAACAGCCTGCGGGCGCTGGTCAAGATGCTGGACGGCATGAGCGAGGCGGACATCGTCGAGTTCAACATCCCGACCGGCGTACCGATCCTCTACGACCTCGACCGGCAGCTGCGCTCGCGCGGCCGGCGTTTCCTCGGCGACCCGGCGGCGGTGGCCGCCGCCGCCGAGGCGGTGCGGCGCCAGACCGAGAAGCGCTAGCGCGGCTCAGCCGCCGACCAGCTCGCGCAGCGTCCGCTCGAGATGGCCGAGCAGTCGCTGCTCACGCGCCGCGTCGCGGTGGACCATGGAGTCGGCGGCGAGGCCCTCGAGCACGTGGCGCGACAAGTCGAGCGCGAGCTCGAAGCGCTCCTCGTGGCCGAGCCACTCCGGAAACACCTCGCGCGCGGTACGCCGCCACTCGGTCTCGAAGGCCTGCCGCGCCGGCAGCAGCATCGCCGCGAGTTCGCGATCGGTACGCGCCGCGACCGCGAGCTCGAGGAACGCAACGAACATCGGATGGCGAACGTGGCCCCAGTAGGCGTCGAGCGCCTGCCGGACGCGGTCACCGCCGCCCGGCAGCTGGCGCTCAAGCGACTTGCGGAAGGCCTTCAGCCGCTTGCCGTGCAGGTGCTCGACGGCGGCGCGGACGACGTCGATCTTGGACGGGAAATGGTGCAGCATCGCGCCGCGCGACAGCCCGGCGCGCGCTGCGATCGCGGTGGTGGTCGTGCCGGCGTAGCCGAGCTCGACGAAGCAGCGGATCGTGGCCTCGACGATCCGGTGGCGGGTGGCGGCGCTCTTCTGCGCCTGCCAGCCGGAGGACTCCTGCGTGCGGCCGGCCGGAGGCATCACGTTGCCCATGCGTCGAGAATGGGTCGCGGTCAGAAAAAAGTCAAAGGTGACGGAAACCGGCAGCTCTGACTGTAGGCGCTCGCTGGCAGCGTCACTCGTCCGGGGCGACCGCGACCTTCAGTCCGGCGAGCGCCTCGGTGAACGGCACCTGGCACGACAGTCGCGACGTGGCCGGCCGGAAGCTGCCGAGTTCCTGCAGCAGCTCCTGCTCGTCGCCCTGCCGCGGCGGCAGGCGTTCGACCCACGCCTCGTCGACGTACACATGGCAGGTCGCGCACGAGCACATGCCGCCGCAGATCGCCGCGACGCCGAAATCCACTTCGCGCAGCGTTTCCATCACCGAGACGCCAAGGCGCCCCTCCACCGGATGTTCCTTGCCATCGCGGTCCACGATCACCAGCTCAGCCATTCGATACTCCGAAATCCGATCGGCGCGGGATCTTGCGGGGCACGAGGCCCGCGGCGCAACTGTTTTTGTCCGTCGCGAAGTTCGCGAAACGGCCGCCACGGCGGCCGCGCCGGGCCGGCGGCGATCGGCCCGGCAAGACATGCCGGCGCGCGGGCGGCGCGCCTACTGGGCGCGCTGCGCCGGGTCCACCGCGAGCCGCTCGAGCAGCGCCTCGCGCCGCGCGGGCTCGAGCGCGTCCCAGCCGCTCGCCGCGTCCAGCCAGAGCGCGTGCAGGCAATCGAAGACGCGGCACATGCGCTCGACTTCCGACGCGTCGAACGGGCCGCCATGGGCCGCCAGCAGCAGCTCGCGCCCGGCGGCGTCGAGGTCGTGGTAGCCGATGACCGCGGCGAGCTCGAATAGCGGATCGCCGACGCCGCCATACTCCCAGTCGACGAACCACAGCCGCTCGGCGGCGATCAGGTTGCGCCAGTGCAGGTCGTTGTGGCAGAAGGCCGGCGCCGCGCGGCGGTAGCTCGCGAGCGAGAAGCGCAGGCGGGCCGCGATCGCGTCCCGCGGCATCGGCCCGGGCGCGACGTCGGCGAGCTCGAGGTAGTGGGCGAGCACCGCGTGGACATCGAGCCGGCGCACGCCGCGCGGCGGCGGCAGTGCGTGCAGCTCGCCGAGCCGTGCGCCGAGCGCGCGCAGTCCGTCGGCACTGCGCAGCTGCTCGCGCGACAGCGGGCGGCCCGCGACGTAGGCGGTCACCAGCAGGCCACGCCCGGGCTCGGCGTGCACCAGTGCCGGCGCGAAGCCGGCGCGCGCCGCCGCCTCGTGCACCTGGCGCTCCGCGACGCGGTTGATGCCGAAGGCCTGATCCGCCGTGCCGGCGAGCCGCAGCACCCAGTCGCCGGCGGCGGAGCTGACGCGGACGACGCGGTTGGAGCCGCCGCCGGCCAGCGGCTCGAGCGTGAGCCCCGCGGCGAGCGCCGCGCGCCCGGCCGCGAAGCTGCCGAGCGCGGCCTCGAGCTCCGCTCGGGTGATGGCGGTCACGTTGCCGCCTCCAGCGCGGGAGTCTGTCGTCGCATGTCGAGGTACCAACTCCGCCAGCCGAGCAGGACGAGCCCCAGGTAGAGCAGGTACAGAATCATGGAGGGATACAGCCGGCCGCGCCAGCACAGCACGACGATCAGCACGTCGACCACCAGCCACCAGGCCCAGTTGTCGATCTTCTTGCGAGCCACGAGCCAGGTCGTGAAGACGCTGGCCCAGGTCGTCAGCGAGTCTAGGAACGGCGCGCTCGAGCCCGTCTCGCGCGCCAGCCACGCGGCGCTCGCGGCGCTCGCGACGAGGATCGCGGCAAGCCCGGCCGCCTGGACGCGCAGCGAGGCACGGCTCACCGGCAGCTCGCCGCCGTCCGCGCGCCGCCGCCAGGCATGCCAACCGTAGAGCGCCATCGCGAGGTAGTAGACCTGCAGCGCCGCCTGCATGTAGAGGCGCGCGCGCCAGAACACGACCAGGTAGAGCGCCGTGCTCCCGAGCGCCGCGAGCCAACCGACCCGCTGCTGGAGGATCACCAGTACGAGGTAGGCGAGGCCGAGCACCGCGGCCACCGCCTCGAGCGGCGAGGTGCCGGCCCAGACGGTGGCCAGCTCCGCCAGCAGCTCGCCGGCGGTCACCCGGCGCACCGGCCGGCCGGCCGCAGCGGCGATGCACCGGCCGCAGGCGCGGACTGATAGAATTCGGGGCTTGCCAGTCTGAGGTTTACCGCCCCATGGCCAAGCGCACGGTCAACGTGTTCCAGATCGACGTCTTCACGACGCAGCTGTTCGCCGGCAACCCGGCCGGCGTCGTGCTCGGCGCCGAGCACCTCAGCGAAGTCGAGATGCAGGCGCTGGCGCGCGAGCTCAACAACTCGGACTCGGCCTTCGTGCTGCCGCCGGACGGCCCGGACCACGACATTCGCGTGCGCTTCTTCACGCCGACCCGCGAGGTCGGCTTCGTGGGCCACGCCACGGTCGCGGCCCACGTCGCGCGGCTCGCCGCCGGCCAGGGCAAGGTCGGCAAGTTGCGCCAGAAGGCCCGCACCGGCATCTACGACGTCGAGGTGTCGGGCTCCGCCGCCGCCCCGCACGTCACGGTCGCGATCCCGGCGCCGCAGTTCCAGCCCGCGATCAGCCCGGAGACGCGTGCGCGGCTGCTCGACATCTTCGGCATCGACACCGCCGCGCTCGACCCGAAGTGCCCGGTGGTGGTCACCAAGCGCACCAGCACGCGGCTCATGATCGGCCTGCGCTCGGCCGACCTGCTGGGCTCGCTGCAGCCGAACCTCGAGGAGCTGAAGCGCATGACGCCGCACGTCGGCGCGGACGGCTACTTCCTGTTCGTGCGCGACGCGCACGGGCCCGCGACCACCGAGTCGCGGCTGTTCTCGCCGGTGCTTGGCATCGCCGAGGACCCGGTCAGCGGCAACGCCCACGGCATGCTCGGCGCCTACCTCGTCGCCAATGGCCTGCTGCCGGTCACCGCCGGACGCGCCCGCTTCCGCGGCTATCAGGGGCGCAGCATGCAGCGCCCCGGCGAAGTGGACGTCGAGGTCGAGGTCAGCGGCGGCGAGGCGACCCGCATCCACATGAGCGGCGCCGCGCGCGTCGTGTTCAGGACCGAGATCGCACTCGACTGACAAGTCGCGGCTCCTAGCGCGCCACGGCGCCGGCCCGGCCGTCCGGCGCGGCGGCCCAGCCGGCCCAGCGGCGAACCCGGGAATTGCGCGCGAAGCTCCTCATCAGCACTCCTCACGTGGCCGTGACCGGCGGCGCACGATGCCAGTTTCGCGGCCGGCGACGCAATGGCCGGAGCAGGTGATGGGCGTCGCGCTCGGCGGCGCCGAGCGGCGGGTGCGCCGCCTGCTGGCCGGGCGGCCAGCGCACGAGCACTCGTGCAGCCGCGCGCGCCCGCTGAGCGCAATCAGCGCGCGGCCGCGTCCGCGGCCGGCGCGCCGAGCTCGCCTTCCCACGACGCGACCACCGCGGTCGCGATCGAGTTGCCGACGACGTTGGTGGCGCTGCGCCCCATGTCGAGGAACTGGTCCACCGCGAGGATCAGCACCAGCCCGGCCTCGGGAATGTGGAAGTGCGCCAGCGTCGCCGCGATCACGACCAGCGAGGCGCGCGGCACGCCGGCCATTCCCTTGCTCGTGACCATCAGCAACAGCAGCATCGACAGCTGCTGACCGAACGTCAGCGCGATGCCGTAGGCCTGCGCGATGAACAGCGTCGCGAAGGTGCAGTACATCATCGAGCCGTCGAGGTTGAACGAGTAGCCGAGCGGCAGCACGAAGCTCGCGATCCGCTCGTTGACGCCGAAGCGTTCGAGCTGCTCGAGGGTCTTCGGATAGGCCGCCTCCGAGCTCGCCGTCGAGAAGGCGAGCAGCACCGGCTCGCGGATCATCGGCACGAGGCCGAAGATGCGCCGGCCGAGCACCAGAAAGCCGAGCGCGAACAGCGCCAACCACAGGACGCCGAGCGACAGGTAGAAGCCGCCGATGAAGCGCCCGTAGGTGGCAAGAATGCCGAGGCCCTGCGTGGTCACGACCGAGGCGATCGCCGCGAACACCGCGACCGGCGCCGCCAGCATCACGTAGCGGGTCACCTTCAGCATCACCTGCGCGAGCTGCTCGATGAGTTCGACGAGCTGGCGCGCGCGCGCACCGAGCGCCGCGAGGCCGACGCCGAAGAACACCGAAAACACGACGATCTGCAGGATCTCGTTGCTGGCCATGGCCTCGGCGATCGAGCGCGGCACCAGGTGCGCGACGAATTCCTTGAGGGTCAGCCCCGCCGCCTGGATGCCGCTCGAGGCGTCGCCCGGCGGCACCGGCAGGCCGAGCGCGGCGCCGGGCGCGAGCAGCGTGACCATGATGATGCCGAGCACCAGCGAGACCAGCGAGGCGAACAGGAACCAGCCGAGCGTGCGCAAGCCGACCCGGCCGAGGCGGCCGAAGTCGCCCATGTGCGCGATGCCGACGCACAGCGTCGAGAACACCAGCGGCGCGATGATCATCTTGATCAGCCGCAGGAAGGCGTCGGTCACGACCGAGAAGTAGCCGCCGAGCGCGGTCAGCGTCGCGGCATCGGTGATGACGGCGTGGCAGACGCTGCCGGCGACGATGCCGAGCAGCATCGCGGCGACGACGTACAGCGTGAATCGGCTCGCCATGGCTGCTCCTCCTGGGAATGCCGACTGTGAACGGTCCGTCGGCGCGGCACAACGTCCCGCCGAGCGCCGCGCTCAGCGGCGCCGGAACTCGGCGACGCCGGCGCGCAGCATCAGCACGTGGTCGATCTCCGGCACCAGGTCGCTGGCGTGGTGCGCCGCGACCACCAGCTGCACGCCGGCCTGCGCCAGCGCCGACAGCAGCGCCCGCAGCTGCGCGCGGTATGGCGCGTCGAGGCCCGTCAGCGGCTCATCGAGCAGCAGCGCCTCCGGCCGCGTCATCAGCGCCCGCGCGATCAGCGCCAACCGCCGCTGGCCGTAGGACAGCTCGGCCGCCGGCCGCGCCGGATCGAGCGCCAGGCCGACGCCGGCGAGCGCCGCGCGTGCGCGGCGCAGCTCGCCTGCCGACGGCGGCTGCTCGAGGCCGACGCTCGCCGTCAGGCCGCTGACCACGAACTCGCCGAGCGAAACGCGCGCCAGGTACTCGGCCTGCAGTTCCGGCGAGACGAAGCCGACCCGGCGCCGCCAGCCCTCGATGTGCGAGCCGGGGCTGTGGCCGCGGCGGCGCAGCTCGCCGCCGAGCGCCACCGGCACGAGCCCGTAGAGGCAGCCGAGCAGCGTCGACTTGCCGCTGCCGTTGGCGCCGACGATCGCCCAGTGCTCGCCGGCGCCGATCCGCCAGTGCAGACCGCGGACCACCGGTCGGTAGTCGCGATACAGGTCAACCGCGTCGAACTCGGCGAGCGGCGTGCCGGCAGCGGCGCGCCGCAGCGGCGCCGGCAGCGCCGGTAGCGGCACGCTCGCCGGCGTCGCGAGCCAGCGCCGTGGCGCGCCGGCGCGCGCGCCGTCGTACACCAAACGGCCGCGCTCGAGTACCAGCGCTCGGCGCCACGCGCGCGGCGCGTCCTCGGCGCGGTGCACCGCCAGCACCATCGTGAGCCCGGTGCGCGCCAGCCGCGCGAGTTCGCGATCCAGCAGCGCCCGGCCGTCGCGGTCGAGACCGTTGTAGGGCTCATCGAGCAGCAGCAGCCGTGGCCGGCCGGCGAGCGCGCGTGCGAGCAGCACGCGCCGCCGCTCGCCGTAGGACAGCGTCAGGAAGCGACGGCGGCGCAGGCTCCAGAGCCTGAGGCGCACCAGCACCTGCCGCACGCGGCGGCTGGCACTGGCCGCGAGACGCCCGAGTGGTCGGTCGCCGCCGTGCGCGCCGGCGGTGACGATGCGCTCGACGCTGAAGTTCCAGTCGTAGCGGTGGTACTTGTCCTGGCGTTCGCCGCTGACCAGCGCCAGCCGCGGCAGCAGCTCGGCGAGATCGAGACTTCGGCCGCGCGCGTCACGGTAGTCGCGGCGCTCGCCGCCGGTCGGCGTCGGCCAGCGTTCGCCGCCGAGCAGCTTCAGCAACTGGGTCTTGCCGGCGCCGTTCGCGCCGAGCAGCAGGCAGCGGGCGCCCGGCTCGAGCTCGAGATCGAGACGCTCGAGCACCTTGCGCCCGCCGAGCACCAGCGTCACCGCCCGCAACCGTACGCCGACGCCGCTCACGCCGCGAGCCAGGCGGCGCCGTCACGTCGCGCGCGCGATTCGCGCTCGAGCTTGAGCAGGTGCGCCTCCAGCGAGTAGCGCGCGTAGCCGTGCAGCTCCTGCGCGACGTCCTGGTAGACGACCGGCAGCAGCTCCTCGAGCGTGGCGCGACCGCGCGCCGCGAGCGCGGCAATGACGCGCGCCTCGCGCGCCAGGCGATGGCGCAGCAGCGCGTCGAGGGTCGCCACCGTGTGCGGCACCAGCGGCCCGTGGCCGGGCGCGAAGGCGGCCAGGTCGAGCGATCGCAGCCGCGCCAGCGAGCCGAGGTACTCGCTCATGTCGCCGTCCGGCGGCAGGATCACCGGCGAGACCGTGCCGAGCACGTGATCGCCGGAGTACAGCAGGCGCCGCGCCGGGTGGTGCCAGCAAACATGGTTCGAGGCGTGCCCCGGGGTCAAGACGGCGATCAGCGCGCCGGCGTCGGTCGCGAGCTCGAGGCCCTCGTCGGCGGTCAGATCCGGGACGAAATCAGGATCCTGGAAGGCCGGGTGCCGGGCGCAGCGGCCGACGAGCGGCGCGCCGAGTCGCGCGCGCAGCGGCGTCGCGCCGGGTGAATGGTCGCGGTGCGTGTGGGTGACCGCGATCGCGACCACGCGGCCGGCGCCGACCGCGGCGACGATCGCCTCGAGATGCGCGGCGACGGCGGGACCGGGATCCAGCACCACGAGCTCGCGGCTGCCGATGAGATAGGTGTTGGTGCCGGGGCCGGTCATGAGCCCGGGGTTCGGCGCGACGATGCAGCGCACGCCGGCCGCCACGGCGACCGCCTGCCCCGGCAGGCCAGCGGCCGCGGCCGGCGCGGCGGCAGGTGGTTCGGGCGGTCGTGCAGCGGGGCCGGTCACGGTGGCGCATGGTACCGGCGGCGGCGGCCCGGCCATAGGCCAACGCCCGGCGGCGCGGATCGCCCACCGAGCCGCGAGCCGATAAGATGGGTGACCCCCGGCCATGTCGGCCGGTCAGCGAGGGTTGTCCATGATCCGCATTCCGAGACTCGCCGTATGCCTCGTCGCACTCGGCACCGTCGGCGTCGTGCCCGCGAGCTATGCCGCCTGCACCTATCCGAAGGCGCCGAGCCAGATCCCCGACGGCAAGACCGCCGCCAAGGAGGAGATGATCTCGGCCATGGGACAGGTCAAGCAGTTCATGGCGGACATGGACGTCTACATCAAGTGCATCGACGAAGAGAAACCGGCGGCGCCGGCCGACGCGAAGCTGACGGAGGAGCAGAAGAAGGCGCAGGACGCCCGCGAGCGCGTGCGCGTCCAGAAGCACAACGCCGCGGTCGCCGACGAGGAAGCGGTGGCCGAACGCTTCAATACGCAGCGCAAGGCGTACAACGAAGCGCACCCGAAGTAGCCGTGGCGCGGACATGCTGACACCGGCCGAGGCGGCGGCCGCGATCGCCGCCGAGCTCGCGCCGCTGCCCGCCGAGTCGTGCCCGCTGGCTGCGGCGGCCGGGCGCGTGCTGCGCGAGGATCTCGCCGCCGAACGCGACCAACCGCCGTTCGACCGCGTCGCGATGGATGGCATCGCGATCGCGCTGGACGCCTACGCCGCCGGCCGGCGCCGCTTCCGCGTCGCGGGGACGGTGGCCGCCGGCCGCGCGCCGCTGCCGCTGGCAGGCGCCGACACCTGTCTTGAGGTGATGACCGGCGCGATGCTGCCGCCGGGCGCGGACACGGTGATCCCGGTCGAGGCGCTCACGCTCAAGGACGGCGAGGCCACGGTCGTCGAGCAGGGGCCGCTGACGCGCTTCGCCAACATCCACCGCCGCGCCAGCGATGCCCTGTCCGGCAGCCGCGCGCTGCCGGCCGGCACCTGGCTGCGGGGGCCGGAACTCGCAATCGCGGCCTCCGCAGGCCGGCGCACGCTGCTCGTGAGTCGCGAGCCGCGGCTCGCGGTGATCTCCACGGGCGACGAGCTGATCGGGCCGGGCCTGGCGCTCGAGCCCTGGCAGATCCGCCGCTCCAACGCCTACGGCATTGCCGCCACGCTCGCCCTGCGCGGCTATCGCCGGCTGACCGACGACCACGTCGCCGACGACCTGCCGACGCTCACCGCCCGGCTCGCGGCGCACCTCGCCACGCACGACGCGCTGGTGCTGTCCGGCGGCGTGTCAGCCGGTCGCTTTGACCACGTGCCGGCGGCGCTGGTGGCCGCCGGCGTGCGGCGCGTGTTCCACAAGGTGGCCCAACGGCCCGGCAAGCCGTTCTGGTTCGGCATCGGACCGGCCGGCCAGCCGGTGTTCGCGCTGCCGGGCAACCCGGTCTCGACACTGGTCTGCCTGATCCGCTACACCCTGCCGGCGCTTCGCCGGCTGACTGGCGCCGCGCCGCAGGCCGTGCCCTGCGCGCCGCTGGCCGAGGCCTACGAGTCGCGCCACGCGCTGACCGCCTTCGTGCCGGTGGACCTCGGCAGCTGCGCCGATCGCCCAGCCGCGGCGGCGCTGCACCCGACCCACGGCTCCGGGGACTTCACCGCCCTGGCCGGCACGGCCGGCTTCGTCGAGCTGGCCCCCGGGCGGCGGATTGAACCCGGCGCTGCCGTCCCGATCTACACTTGGTGACCATGCCGCCCGTCGTCGCCCTGCACGATCCCAAAGCGCCGCTCGATCGCCGCGGCCGGTCGCTGCATGACCTGCGGATCTCCGTCATGGACCGGTGTAACTTCCGCTGCCCGTACTGCATGCCGAAGGAGACCTACGGCGACGGCTACCGCTTCCTGGGCTCTGCCGAGCGGCTGTCGTTCAACGAGATCACGCGGCTCGCGGGCCTGTTCGTCGGCCTCGGCGCGCGCAAGCTGCGCCTGACCGGCGGCGAGCCGCTGCTGCGCGCCGGCCTCGCCGAGCTGGTCGGCGACCTCGCCGCGCTGCCGCAGGTCGAGGACGTGGCGCTGACCACCAACGGCGTGCTGCTCGCCCGCCACGCCGAGGAACTGAAGGCGCAGGGCCTCGGCCGCGTCACCGTCAGCCTCGACTCGCTGGACCCGGAGGTGTTTCGCACCATGTCCGGCGGCTATGGCAACCCCACCGAGATCCTCGAGGGCATCGACGCCGCGCTTGCCGCCGGGCTCGCGCCGCTCAAGGTCAACTGCGTCGTGCAGCGCGGCGTCAACGACCATACCGCGCTCGGGCTGGTCGAGCACTTTCGCGGCAGCAAGGTGATCGTGCGCTTCATCGAGTACATGGATGTCGGCACGCGCAACCACTGGGACAAAATGCGCGTCGTACCGTCGCGCGAACTGCACGCCGCGGTCAACGCGCGCTGGCCGCTGGTGCCGCTCGCCGCCGGCTACCGCGGCGAGGTGGCCGAGCGCTACGGCTTTGCCGACGGCCACGGCGAGGTGGGCTTCATCTCGTCGGTGAGCCAGCCGTTCTGCGGTGCCTGCACGCGCGCGCGGCTGTCGTCGGAGGGCGTGCTGTACACCTGCCTGTTCGCGACGCACGGCCTCGACCTGCGCACGCCGCTGCGCGCCGGCGCCGACGACCTGACGCTGGCACAGCTGATCCGCGACGCCTGGCTCGGCCGCAATGATCGCTACAGCGAGGCGCGCGCCGAGCTACACGCCGCCGGCAGCGAACGCAAGATCGAGATGTACTACATCGGAGGCTGATGAGCACCCTGACCCACGTCAGCAGCGACGGCCGCCCGACCATGGTCGACGTCGGCGCCAAGGCCGTGACCGCGCGCAGCGCGGTGGCGGAGTCGCGCGTGCGGCTGCCGCCGGCGGTCGCGCGCGCGCTCGCCGAGGCCGGCTTCGCGACCGCCAAGGGCCCGGTGTTCCACACCGCCATCATCGCCGGCACCATGGCCGCCAAGCGCACCCACGAGCTGATCCCGTTCTGCCACCCGCTCGGCCTCGAGAAGTGCCGCATCGACATCGTCGCCGCGGGCGACGACGTCGTGATCCGCTGCGAGGTGGGCGTGCACCACCGCACCGGTGTCGAGATGGAGGCGCTGACCGGCGCGAGCGTCGCGGCGCTGACCGTCTACGACATGTGCAAGGCGCTGTCGCACGAGCTCGTCATCGACGGCACGCGCCTGATCGAGAAGCGTGGCGGCAAGAGCGACTTCGGGGTGCGCGATGAGCGCTGAGGCGCCACTGGCCGGCCTCGTGCTCGCCGGCGGTCAGAGCCGGCGCATGCAGCGCGACAAGGCGGCGCTCGAGTTCGGCGGCGAGACGCAGCTGGCGCGCGCCGTGCGCCTCGTCAGCCGCTACGCCCCCGCCACCTTCGTCTCGGTGCGGCCGGACCAGCAAGATGACGCCGAACGACGGCGCTTCCCGCAGATCGTCGACCAGCTCGCCGATGCCGGCCCGGCCGCCGGCATCCTCGCCGCGCTCGCCGCGCGGCCGGACCATGCCTGGCTGGTGGTCGCCGTGGACCTGCCGCTGCTGGATGCGCCGACCCTGGAACGGCTGGTCGCGGCGCGCGTGCCGGGCGCGCTCGCCACCGCCTACCGCAGCGCCGAGGACGGCCTGCCGGAGCCGCTGTGCGCGATTTGGGAGCCGACCAGCCGTGCGCCGCTCGAGGCCTTCGTGGCGGGCGGGCGCAGCTGCCCGCGCAAATTCCTGCTCATCCACGCGGCGCCGCTCGTCGAGCTCGCCTCGCCCGGCGCGCTCGCCAACGTCAACACGCCGGCCGATTATGCGGCGGCGCTGGCGCGCGCCGACGGTGCCGCGCCATGACCGCGGTGCACGTCCAGTACTACGCCGTGCTGCGCGAGCAGGCCGGCTGCAGCGAGGAGCGCGTCGTCACCGGCGCGGCGACGCCGGCGGCGCTCTACGAGGAGCTGCGCGCGCGGCACGGCCTGACGCTGGCGCGCGCCCAGCTGCGGGTGGCGATCGACGGCGAGTTCGCCGACTGGGCGACGACGCTGGCCGACGGCGCCCGCGTCGTGTTCATCCCGCCGGTCGCAGGCGGCTGAGATGAGCGCATTCGCCTTCAGCGACCGGCCGCTCGACAGCGCGGCGGAGCGTGCCTTGGTCGAGGACCCGGCCTGCGGCGGCTACGCGAGCTTCGAGGGCTGGGTTCGCGACTTCAACGACGGCCGCCCGGTCGGGCGACTGGAGTACGAGGCCTACGCCGAGCTCGCCGTCAAGGAAGGCGAGCGGATCGTCGCCGAGGCGCTGGCGCGCTTCGGCGTGCACCACGCCCGCTGCGTGCACCGCATCGGCGCTCTGGCGCTCGGCGAGCTCGCGGTCTGGGTCGGGGTCTCGGCGCCACACCGCGGCGAGGCCTTCGCCGCGTGCCGCTACATCATCGACGAGGTCAAGCACCGCGTCCCGATCTGGAAGAAGGAACACTACCTCGACGGCGATTCCGGCTGGGTCAATTGCGAGCGCTGCGCGGCGCCGGGCCTCGAGGCGGCGGCCGCGCACGCTCACGGCGACTCCGCTCATGCGCACGGCCAGCACGCCGCGCGCGTCGCGCATCCGTCCGGCCTCGCGATGCCGGACTACTCGCGCCAGATGGTGCTGCCCGAGGTCGGCGCGGCCGGTCAGGCGCGGCTACGCCGCGCGCGGGTGCTGGTCATCGGCGCGGGCGGGCTCGGCGTGCCGGTGCTCGGTTACCTCGCCGGCGCCGGCGTCGGCACGCTCGGCGTCGTCGACGACGACCTGCTCGAGCCCTCGAACCTGCATCGGCAGACGCTCTACGCGCTCACCGACGCCGGCCGGCCGAAGGCGCTGCTGGCGGCGGAACGGCTGCGCGCGCTCAACCCGGAGGTGGACGTGCGCGCCTACCCCGAGCGCGCCGACCGCGAGCGCTTGCCGGCGCTCGCCGCCGGCTACGACGTGCTGGTCGATTGCAGCGACAACTTCACCACGCGCTTCGTCGTCAACGACGTCGCCGTCGGCCTCGGCAAGGCGGCGGTGCTCGCGAGCGTCTACCAGTACGAAGGCCAGCTGCAGGTTCTCAAACCCGGCGGCGCCTGCCTGCGCTGCGTGTGGCCGGAGGCGACCCGCGACGGCCTGGTCGGCAACTGCGCCGAGGCCGGCGTGCTCGGGCCGGTGCCCGGCGTGCTCGGCAGCCTGCAGGCGCTCGAGGTGCTGAAGCTGCTGCTCGGCCTGCCGAGCGCCGCCGAAGATGCGGTGGTGCTGGTCGACCTCGGCACGCTCGAGACGCGCCGCATCCGCGCGCCGCGCGCCGCCTGCTGCGCCGGCGGCAGCTGCGCGCGGCTGCCGGGCGCGAACGCCGAGGCCGACGCTTCGGTCGAGGTGGACGTCGGCGCGCTCGACGACGCGGCGGCCCACGACTACGTGGTCGTCGACCTGCGCGACGCGCTCGAGGTCGCGCAGGAGCCCGCGCCCGGGCCGCATCTGCACATTCCGCTCGAGCGCCTGCTCGACGACCCGGCGCAACTGGACGTCACCGGCCGCTACCTGCTGCTGTGCGCGCGCGGGCAGCGCTCGCGCGCCGCGGCGCTCGCGCTGCGCCGGGCGGGACTGCACTCGG
>JANYAE010000050.1 GCA_025355105.1 Pseudomonadota bacterium
GCCCGCTCGCGCCGCCGCCGCGCTCGAGCCGGCGGCGCGCGGCGCTGACCGCGCTGGCCGCGCTCGGCGCGCTCGCCAGCGTCGCCTCGCGGGTGCTGCTCGCCAGCACCGCCCAGGATGCGCACCTCTTCAACGAGCTGCAGCCGTGGCTGCTGCTGATTAACGTCTCGGGCGTGTTCGTGCTCGTGGCGCTCATCGGCCGCAAGCTCTACGAGCTGGTCCGCGACTGGCGCGCTCAGGTGCCGGGCTCGCGCATGAAGGCGCGCGCCGTGCTGATGTCCTCCGCGCTCGCGCTGGCGCCGATCCTGGTGGTGTACTTCTTCTCGGTGAACGCGATCAACCGCGGCATCGACAGCTGGTTCACGCCGAACGTCGGCCGCGGCCTCGACGACGCGCTGGCGCTGTCGCGCGCCGCGCTCAGCCTGCGGATGCGGGAGTTCGGCAACCGCACCGCGACGCTGACGGCGGAGCTGCGCGAGGCGCGCGACTTCGAGCTCGGCGCGCAGCTCGACAAGTACCGGCGCTTCGCCGGCGCCGCCGAGCTGCTGGTGATCGGCGACCACGGCCACATCATCGCCGCCAGCACCGACTTCGCGATCGAGTCGCTGCCGAGCCTGCCGTCGGAGGAGGTGCTGCTCGCGGCGCGCCAGGGGCGCGCCTACGTCAGCCTCGATCCCGGCCCGACCGGCGGCTACCGCGTGCTGACCGCGACCGCGCTCGCGCCGGCCGCCGGCCACGACGCGCGCGTGCTGGTGGCGAGCTACGAGGTGCCGGAGCAGCTCGGCGGGCTCGCCGACCGCGTGCAGAGCGCCTACTCGCAGTACGGCCAGCGCATCTACCAGCGGCCGTTCCTGAAATCCACGTTCACGCTGACGCTGACGATCGTGCTGCTCCTGTCGGCGCTCGGCGCGGTGTACGGCGCGTTCTTCTGGGCCAGCCGGCTGGTCAAGCCGGTGCAGGACCTGATCGCCGGCACGCGCGCGGTCGGCAAGGGCGACCTCAACCTGCGGCTCGCGCTGCCGTCGCGCGACGAGATGGGCTTCCTGGTGCACTCCTTCAACGACATGACCAAGCGCCTGTCGCGCGCGCGCGCGGACGCCGAGAAGAGCCGCGCGGCGGTCGAGCAGGAGCGCGCCAGCCTCGCGGTGATCCTGGCACGGCTCTCGACCGGCGTGATCTCGCTCGAGTCGGACCTGCGCCTGCGCACCGCCAACCCGGCCGCGGCCAACATCCTCGGCGCCGACCTCGAGGCCGGCGTCGGCCGGCCGTTCGCCGAGGTGGCCGCCGGCCACCCGCTGCCGCAGCAGTTCCTCGCCGCCTGCCAGCGGCACCTCGGCGTCGGCCAGACCGAGTGGCGCGAGCAGCTGCAGCTCAAGACCGACAGCGGCCGCCGCGAGCTGATGGTCGCCTGCACGACGCTGCCGGCCGAGGACGGCGCGAGCTCGGGGCTGGTGATCGTGTTCGACGACATCTCGGCGCTGCTGCAGGCGCAGCGCGACGCCGCCTGGGGCGAGGTCGCGCGGCGCCTCGCGCACGAGATCAAGAACCCGCTGACGCCGATCCAGCTGTCGGCCGACCGCATGCGCCGCCGGCTGCTCGGCCAGATGAACCCGCGCGATGCCGAGATCCTCGAGCGCGCGACGCACACGATCGTGCAGCAGGTGGAGGCCATGAAGCGCATGGTCAACGCGTTCTCCGAGTACGCGCGCGCACCGGCCATGGAGCTGTCGAGCTTCGACCTCAACCAGCTGGTGACCGAGGTCGCCGACCTGTACCGCGCGCAGGGCGCGCACGGCGCCGGCGGCGTGCCGGTGCGGGTGCAGCTGTTCCTCGACGCGGCCCTCGGCCTGGTCGAGGCCGATCGCGGCCGGATCCGCCAGATCCTCAACAACCTGCTGACCAACGCCTTCGAGGCCCTCGAGGGCCAGCCGGACGCCGGGGTGATCCTCGAGACCCGCCGCACCGCCGTCGGCGGCCACCCGGTGCTCGACCTGGTCGTATCCGACAACGGGCCGGGCTTCCAGCATGAGATCATCGGCCAGATGTTCGACCCGTACGTGACCAGCAAGCCCAAAGGCACCGGCCTCGGGCTCGCGATCGTCAAGAAGATCGTCGAGGAGCATGGCGGCCGGATCGAGGCCGAGAATGCCCGTGGCGGCGGGGCGCGCGTGCGCATCCTGCTGCCGCTCGACGACGCCGCGCGTGAGACGCTGGCGACCGCGATGAACCGAGACGCCCGCAGGCCAGAGTCGAGGAGAGAGCGTGCATGAGCGCTACGCGCATTCTCGTCGTCGATGACGAGTCCGACATCAGGAGCACCCTCAAGGAGGTGCTGACCGACGAAGGCCACGAGGTCGACGTCGCGGCCGACGCCGCCCAGGCGCGCGCCGCGCGCACCCGGCACGAGCCGGACCTCGTGCTGCTCGACATCTGGATGCCGGACACCGACGGCATCACGCTGCTGCGCGAGTGGTCGAGCCAGGGCCCGCTGCGCTGCCCGGTCGTCATGATGAGCGGCCACGGCACGGTCGAGACCGCGGTCGAGGCGACGCGGCTCGGCGCCTTCGACTTCGTCGAGAAGCCGCTGTCGCTCGCCAAGCTGCTGCGGGTCGTGGAGCGCGCGCTCGAGTCAGGACGCCGCAAGCGGCTCGCGACCCGCGCGCTGGTGCCGCCGCTGGTCGCGCCGGTCGGCAAGAGCCGGCTGATGCAGCAGCTGCGCGAGCAGATCCAGCAGATCGCGCCGCGCGATGCCTCGGTGCTGCTGCTCGGCGAGCCCGGCACCGGCCGCGAGGCCTTCGCGCGCTACCTGCATTCGCTGAGCCCGCGCGCCGACAAGCCGCTGGTGGTTGTCGTCGGCGGCAGCCTCGACGAGTCGAACGCCGCGGCCCGGCTGCGCGGTGTCGAGCAGGGCGGCGCGGTCGAGCCCGGCCTCTACGAGCAGGCGGCGGGCGGCGCGCTGTACTTCGCCGGCCTCGAGGACTTCACACCGCCGGTGCAGCGCGTGCTCGCCGCCGACGTCGACGCCGGCAGCTACGTGCGCGTCAACGGCCGCGAGCCGCAGCCGCTCAGTGCGCGCTTCGTCTCGAGCGCCCAGCCGGGCTTCGAGCTCGGCGCCGACGGCGGGGTCTTCCGCCGCGACCTGCTGTCGCACCTCAACCTGGTGACGCTCAAGGTGCCGCCGCTGCGCGACTACGCCGAGGACGTGCCGGAGCTGCTGCGCTACTACGTCGACCGGCTGGTCGACGAGGAGCGCCTCGCGTTCCGGCGCTTCGGCGTTGCCGCCCAGAACCGGCTGCGCAACTACCCGTGGCCCGGCAACATGGGCGAGCTCAAGAACCTGGTGCACCGCCTGCTGCTGCTCGGCGGCGAGGAAGAGATCCGGCTCGAGGAGATCGAGCGCGAGCTCGCGACGCAGCTGCCGCGCGACGAGCCGCTGGTCAAGCAGGACCTGCTGGCGCTGCCGCTTCGCGAGGCGCGCGAGGCCTTCGAGCGCGCCTACCTGCAGCAGCAGCTGCAGCTGTGCAACGGCAAGGTCGGCCAGCTTGCCAAGCGCGTCGGCATGGAGCGCACGCACCTGTACCGCAAGCTGCGCTCGCTCGGCGTCGACTTCCGCCAGAGCGCCGACGACTGAGCGTGGCGCCGGCGCCGCAGCAGGCGCGGCCGGCGGCGGTCGCGTTCATCCTCGTGACGGTGGTGCTCGACGTGCTGGCCTTCGGCATCGTCGTGCCGGTGCTGCCGAAGCTGATCGAGACCTTCCAGCACGGCAACACCGCGCTCGCCGCCGAGACCTACGGCGTGTTCGCGACCGCCTGGGCGCTGATGCAGTTCGTGTTCTCGCCGCTGCTCGGCGTGCTCTCCGACCGCTTCGGCCGGCGGCGCGTGCTGCTGATCTCGCTGACCGGCCTCGGCCTCGACTACATCCTGATGGCGCTGGCGCCGAACCTCGCGTGGCTGTTCGTCGGGCGCGTGATCTCCGGCATCACCGCCGCCACCTACTCGACCGCCTCGGCCTACATCGCCGACGTGACGCCGCCCGAGAGGCGCGCCCAGTCTTTCGGCTACGTCGGCGCCGCCTGGGGGGCCGGCTTCGTGTTCGGCCCGGCGCTCGGCGGCCTGCTCGGCAACGTCGATCCGCGCTGGCCGTTCTGGGCGGCGGCGGTGCTGACGCTCGCCAACGCGCTCTATGGCTGGTTCGTGCTGCCGGAGTCGCTGCCGCCCGAGCGGCGCGCCGCGTTCAGCTGGCGGCGGGCCAACCCACTCGGCGCGCTCAAGCTGGTGCGCGGCCGGCACGGCCTCGCCGGGCTATTCAGCATGCAGGTGCTGCACGTCGTCGCGCACTACTCGCTGCCGAGCGTGTTCGTGCTCTACGCCAGCTACCGCTACGGCTGGGATTTCCGCCAGGTCGGGCTGACGCTCGCGCTGGTCGGCGTCTGCACCGCGATCGTGCAGGGCGGCCTGATCGGCCCGGTGGTGCGCCGCCTCGGCGAGCGCCGCGCGGCGCTTGCCGGGCTCGCCTGCGAGACGGTCTCCTATGCGCTCTACGCGTTCGCGCCGAGCGGGATCCTGTTCCTGTGCGCGATTCCGTTCGGCGCCTTCGCCGGCCTGTACACCGGTGCCGCGCAGTCGCTGATGACGCAGCGCGTCGGCCTGCACGAGCAGGGCGAGCTGCAGGGCGCGGCGTCGAGCCTGATGGGGCTCGTCGGGCTGATCGGCCCCGGCCTGTTCACGGTCAGCTTCGCGCTCGGCATCGCCGCCGGCCAGGGCGGCGCGCTGCCGGGTGCGCCGTTCTACGTCGCGGCGCTGCTGACGGCCGGCGCCTTCGCGATCGCGCTCAAGGTGGCGCGGCCGCTCGCCGCGCCGCCGGCCGCGCGCTAGTCGCCGACCCGGATCTCGAGCGCGTCGACGTCCGCCTGGCGCAGCCGGGTGCGGGTCCGGTTGAGCTCGTCGAGGTTGGTGAACGGCCCGACGCGCACGCGGTGCCAGGTGTCGGCGTCGACCGTGACCTTCTGCACCTTGGACTCGATGCCGGCCAGCGCGAGCTGCGCACGGACCCGGTCGGCGTCGGCGAAGTTCCGGTACGAGCCGGCCTGCAGCACGTAGGTGCCGGGGCGCGTCTCGGGCGCGGGCCGCAGGTCGCGGTGCACCTCCTTGTCCTTCTCCGGGATCACGACCTCGAAGTTCTTGAGGCGGTCGTAGAAGGTGTAGCCGCCGCCCGGCGGCGGCTCCTTGTCCGGCACCTCGTCGCGCGCCGACATCGGCGCGGCTTTCTTGGTCTTGGCGGCGGTCGGCTCGGCCGGCAGGCGCGACTTGTACTGCCAGACGCCGGCGGCCACCACGAGGCCGATGCCAAGACCGATCGCGAGCCCGGTCCAGCCCGAGAAGCCCGCGCCGCCGCCGCTGCGCGCGCGCCGCGGTGCGCCCTTGCGGTAGTCGCGCGGCGTCACATCGTCTCCGGCGCCGACACGCCGAGGATCGCGAGGCCGTTGCGGATCGCCTGGCGGGCGGCGATCACCAGCGCGAGCCGCGCATCGCGCAGCTCGGCGTCGTCGACGATCACGCGGAAGGCCGGGTTCTCGTTGCCGGCCGAGTAGGCGCCGTGGAAGTCGGTGGCCAGTTCGCGCAGGTAGTTGACCAGCGTGTGCGGCGCGCGGCTCGCGGCCGCGAGCTCGATGACCTCCGGCAGCCGCGACACGGCGACCATCAGCCGGCGCTCGTGCGCCTCGCCGAGCCGGCCGAGCGCGGCGCGGCCGCGGGCCGGGTCGTAGGTCAGGCCGCGGTCGGCGAGCTGGCGCAGCACGCTCGCCACGCGCGCGTGCGCGTACTGGATGTAGAACACCGGGTTCTCGGTCGTGCGGCTCTTGGCGAGCTCGAGGTCGAAGTCGAGCGCCTGGTCGTGCGAGCGCATCACGAAGTAGAAGCGGCAGGCGTCGTTGCCGACCTCGCCGCGCAGCTGCCGCAGCGTCACGAAGTTGCCCTCGCGCTTGCCCATCGCCACCTTCTCGCCGCCGCGGTACAGGTTGACGAGCTGCAGCAGCTGCACCTCGAGGCAGTCCGGCGGCTCGCCCATCGCGGCGAGCCCGCCGCGCACCCGCGCGACGTAGCCGTGGTGATCGGCGCCGAGCACGTCGATCAGCCGGCCGTAGCCCCTCAGCCGCTTGTCGAGGTGGTAGGCGATGTCGGAGGCGAAGTAGGTGCGCACGCCGTTCTCGCGCTCGACCACCCGGTCCTCGTCGTCGCCGAAGGCGGTGGCGCGGAACCAGAGCGCGCCGTCCTTGCGGTAGGTGTGGCCGTGCGCGGCGAGGCGCCTGAGCGCCTCGTCGATCGCGCCGCTGCTCGCGAGCGAGCGCTCCGAGAACCAGTGGTCGAAGTGCACGCCCATCGCGCCGAGGTCATCGCGGATGTCGGCGACCATGCCGGCGAGCGCGTGCTCCACGACCTGCAGGAAGCCGGCCTCGCCGAGCAGCGCGCGCGCCCGGCCGATGACCGCGTCGATGTAGAGCTCCTTGTCGCCGCCGGCCGGCGCGTCAGGCGGCAGCCCGGCGCTGACCTCGCCGCCGGCGCGGCCGAGCGTGGTGCCGGCCTCGTCCTCGAGCGCCGCCGCGATCGGCAGCAGGTACTCGCCCTTGTAGCCGTTCGAGGGGAACGGCACGGTCTCGCCGAGGCGCTCGAGGTAGCGCAGCCAGACGCTGACCGCGAGGATGTCCACCTGCCGGCCGGCGTCGTTGATGTAGTACTCGCGGTCGACCGAATGGCCGGCGGCCAGCAGCAGGTTGCCGAGCGCCGCGCCGTAGGCGGCGTGCCGGCCGTGGCCGACGTGCAGCGGGCCGGTCGGGTTCGCCGACACGAACTCGAGCAGCATCTTCTCGCCGCCGCCCGGCGCGCGGTGGCCATAGGCCGCGCCGCGCTCGAGCACGCGCGCGATCTCGGCGTGGTAGGCCGCCAGCGACAGGTGGAAGTTGATGAAGCCGGGACCGGCGATCTCGACCCTGGCGACCGCCGCATCCGCCGGCAGCGCCGCGATGATCGCCTCGGCGAGCTGGCGCGGGTTCCTGCGCGCCGCCTTGGCGTGCCGCAGCGCGACGTTGGTCGCGTAGTCGCCGTGGCTGGGATCGCGGCTGCGCTCCACCTCGGGGACGGCGGCGCGCGCCTCGGCGCCGAGCAGCTCCGCCGGCAGGGCGGCGAGGGCCGCGCTCACGAGTCTCTCGATCGTCGCTTTCAAGCAGGCATCCAGCGGGATTGCGCCCGAACGGCGGCCGCAAAGTCTACCGGATTCGCCGCTCGCGCGGGCCCGCCGCCCCCGCGCTCAGTCGCGCGCGAGCGCGAGCCGAAGGCCCAGAGCGACGAACGCGGCGCCGGTGCAGCGGCCGAGCCAGCGCGTGACCGCGGCGCCGCCGGCGCGCCGACCGACCGCGTGCGCCGCGAGCCAGGCGACCAGCAGCAGCCACAGCGTGCCGCCGACGTCGAACAGGCAGCCGAGCAGCAGGAACGAGGCCGCGCGGTGCGCTCCGTCGGCGGCGACGAACTGTGGCAGGAAGGCGAGGAAGAACAGCGCGACCTTCGGGTTCAGCGCGTTGGTGAGCGCCGCGCCGACGAAGATGCGCGCGGGCTCGCGCGCCACCACCGGCAGGTTGGCGGCCGCAGCCGGCGGCGGCGGCGCGCGCAGCAGGTTGACGCCGACCCAGATCAGGTAGGCGGCGCCGGCGTAGCGCAGCAGCGCGAACGCGGTCGCCGAGGCGAGCAGCAGCGCCGACAGGCCGAGGGTCGCGGCGAGGATGTGCAGCAGGCAGCCGGCGCCGATGCCGAGCGCCGCGATCGCGCCGGCGCGCGCGCCGCGGGCGGTCGCGTGGCTGACGACGTACAGGGTGTCCGGGCCGGGCGTCAGGTTCAGCAGCAGCGCCGCGCCCGCGAACAGCGCGAAGTGATGGACGTCGAGCATCGTCGCGAACCTCCCGGTCAGGTCACCTCAAGCGGATCGACGTCGATCGCCCAGCGCACGCGGCGCGCCTCAGGCAGCGCCGCGACGCGCGGCAGCCACAGGCCGAGCAGCCGTTGCAGCGGACCGCGATCGGCGGCCTCGAGCAGCAGCTGGGCGCGGTAGCGGCTGGCGCGCCGCTCCATGGCCGCGGGCGCCGGCCCGAGCAGGCGCACCGCGCCGCGCTCGGCGGCCGTGGCCGCGTCGCGCGCACTCGACAGGAAGGCCAGCGCCTCGTCGCGGCTCGCCGCCTCGGCGCGCAGCACCGCGAGCCGGCTGAACGGCGGCCAGGCGGCCACCGCGCGCTCGGCGAGCGCGACCTCCGCGAAGCCGTCGTAGCCGTCGGCCAGCAGGCGCGTCAGCAGCGGATGCTCCGGGCACGCCGACTGGATCAGCACCTCGCCGGGGCGCGCCGCGCGGCCGGCGCGGCCGGCCACCTGGATGATGCTCTGCGCGAGCCGCTCGCTGGCGCGAAAGTCGGTGCCGAACAGCCCCTGGTCCGCGTTCAGCACCACCACCAGCGAGACGTCGGGGAAGTCGTGGCCCTTGGTCAGCATCTGCGTGCCGACCAGGATGCGCGCCTCGCCGGAATGCACGCGCTCGAGCGCGTGCTCGATCTCGCCGCGGCTCGTGATCGTGTCGCGGTCGATGCGCACCACCGGCACGCGTGGGAAGATCTCGTCGAGCGCGTCCTCGATGCGCTCGGTGCCCTGGCCGACGGGCCGCAGCTCGGTGGCGCAGCGCGGGCAGGCGAAGGGCACGGGCGAGTTCGCGCCGCAGTGGTGGCAGACGAGGCGGTGGGCGCGCAGGTGCACGGTCATGCGCGCGTCGCAGTCGGCGCACGGCGCCGCCCAGCCGCAGCCCGGGCAGAACAGCGTCGGCGCGAAGCCGCGGCGGTTGAGGTAGAGCAGCACCTGGCCGCCGTCGCCGAGGTGACGCTGGATCGCGAGCACGCACGGCGTCGCGATGCCGTGCCGGTCCTCGTGGGCGCGCAGGTCGACGATCGCCATCTTCGGCACGCCTGCCGAACCGGTGCGCTCCGGCAGGTTGACGCGCCGGTAGCGGCCGTCGAGCGCCTGCTGCAGCGTTTCGAGCGAGGGCGTCGCCGAGCCGAGCACCACCGGGATGCCGTGGCGCTGGGCGCGCAGCACCGCCAGATCGCGTGCCGAGTAGCGGAAGCCATCCTGCTGCTTGTAGGAGCTGTCGTGCTCCTCGTCGACGATGATGATGCCGGGGCGCGCGAGCGGCACGAGGATCGCCGAGCGCGTGCCGATCACGAGCGGCGCGGCGCCGCTGCGCGCCGCGTGCCACATCGCGAGCCGCTCGCCGTCGCCGAGCGCCGAGTGCAGCACCGCGAGCGGCACCGGGAAGCGCCGCGAGAAGCGCGCCACCGCCTGCGGCGTGAGCCCGATCTCGGGCACCAGCACGAGCGCCTGCTCGCCGCGTTCGAGCACGCGCTCGATGACCCGCAGGTACACCTCGGTCTTGCCGCTACCGGTCACGCCGTGCAGCAGGAACGGCGCGAAGCTGCCGAGCGTGGCGCCGATCTCGCGCACCGCGTGCGACTGCGCGGCGGTCAGCACCGGTCCGGCGGCCGGCGCGCCGGTCGGCGCTTCGAGCGGCGGCGGCTCGAGCTCGAAGGAGACGATCCAGCCGCGCGCGGCGAAGCCCTTCAGTACCTCGCCGCTGCCGGCGCCGAGCGCCGCGAGCTCGGCTGATCCCAGCGACTGGTGCGCGGCGAGCGCGGCGGCGAGCGCGCGCTGGCGGGGGCCAAGGCGGCGCGCGGCGCCGATCGCCGCGGCGCCGCCCGGCGCGTGGCACCAG
>JANYAE010000077.1 GCA_025355105.1 Pseudomonadota bacterium
CCCCGCGGCCGCGGCGCCCGCGGCCACGTCGGTCAGCGACCGCGACGCCTACCAGGGTGCGCTCGAGCGGCTGAAGGGCAAGGACTATCCGGGCGCCGAGAAGGCGCTCGGCGACTTCATCGTCGCCTACCCGCAGAGCACGCTCGTCGACAACGCCAAGTACTGGCTCGGCGAGACCTACTACGTCGAGAAACGCTACGCCGACGCGGTGGCGGCCTTCGGCCGCGTGGTTCAGGACCATCCGGACTCGCGCAAGGTGCCCGATGCGCTGCTCAAGCTCGGCTACTCGCAGTACGAACTGAAGCGCTTTCGTGAGGCCCGCGAGCTGCTGGCCCGGGTGGTGCAGAAGTACGCCGATGCGCCGGCGGCCGCCGAGGCGAGGGACCGCCTGAAGCGCATGGACGCCGAGCACCACTGAGTCATGGCGGCGGCGGCGCGCGATGCGATTGCGGCGGCGGAACGCCTCAGGATCACCGAGGTGTTCCACTCGCTGCAGGGCGAGGCCGATACGGCCGGACTGCCGACGGTGTTCGTGCGGCTCACCGGCTGCCCGCTGCGCTGCCGCTACTGCGACACCGAGTTCGCGTTCTACGGCGGCGAGTGGTGCTCGATCAGCGCGGTGCTCGAGCGCGTCGCAGGCTTCGGCGCCGGCTACGTGTGCGTGACCGGCGGCGAGCCGCTCGCGCAGCCGAACGTCCGCACGCTGCTGACGCGGCTCTGCGACCAGGGCTATCGGGTCTCGCTCGAAACGAGCGGCGCGCTCGACGCCCGCACGGTGGACCCACGCGTGGTCCGGGTGCTGGACGTCAAGACGCCGGGCTCCGGCGAGGAGGCGCGCAATTTTCTCGCCAACTTCGACGACGTCCGCCGCGAGGACCTGGTCAAGTTCGTTCTCACGAGCCGCGCCGACTACGAGTGGTCGCGCGCCTTCGTCGCCGCGCGCGAGCTCGCGAGCCGCACGCAGGTGCTGTTCTCGCCGAGCTTCGGCGAGCTGGACCCGACCGAACTCGCCGAGTGGATCCTCGCCGATCGACTGCGCGTGCGGTTGCAGCTGCAGCTGCACAAGCTGTTGTGGGGCGGGGAGCCCGGGCGGTGAGCCTGCCGCGCGCGGTGGTGCTGCTCTCCGGCGGGCTCGACTCCGCGACCGTGCTGGCGATCGCGCGTGCCGCCGGACGTGACTGCTTCGCGCTCAGCTTCGACTACGGCCAGCGCCACCGCGTCGAGCTCGAGGCCGCCGCCCGGGTCGCGCAGGCACTCGGCGCACGCGAGCACCGCACGATGCGCATCGACTTCGCCGGCATCGGCGGCTCGGCGCTGACCGATCCGGCGATCGCGGTGCCGGAAGCGGCCTCCGCCGGCATTCCGGTGACCTACGTGCCGGCGCGCAACACCGTGTTCCTCGCGCTCGCGCTCGGCTGGGCCGAGGTGCTCGGCGCGCGCGAGATCTACGTCGGCGTCAACGCCGTGGACTACTCCGGCTACCCGGACTGCCGGCCGGAATTCATCGCCGCGTTCGAGCAGCTCGCCGCGCTCGCGACCAAGGCCGGCGTCGAGGGTGCGACGTTCGCGATCCGCGCACCGCTGATCGAGCTGTCGAAGGCGGCGATCATCGCGCGTGGCGTCACGCTCGGCGTCGACTACGGCCTGACGGTGTCGTGCTATCAGCCGGACGTCGCCGCGCGCGCCTGCGGCCGCTGCGACTCGTGCCGGCTGAGAAGGGCGGGCTTCGCGGCCGCCGGCGTGCCGGACCCGACGAGCTACCAGTCGGCGCGCTAGCGCACGAGCACTCGGTTTCGCGCCACTCGGACGGGTTGCGCCCTGCTAGAATTCGCGCCCCGCACGACGGGCCGTTAGCTCAGCGGTAGAGCAGCTGGCTTTTAACCAGTTGGTCGCTGGTTCGATCCCAGCACGGCCCACCAAGCCCGATCAATGACTTAGTCTCGCCATCTGCGACGCTTTCGACGGGATTTTCGGCGTCTGCTACTAGTTTGCTACTAGAAGCACTGCACAAGATTTCGGACAGCGTGTCTGTCACGCCGGCACGGTCCTTCCGGATCGCGTGCGAGTAGATGTTCAGCGTGACGATCGGCGAGCTGTGCCCGAGGAGTCTGCTCACGGCGACGACGTCGATCCCGGCGGCCAGCAGCAGGCTCGCGCACGTGTGCCGAAGGTCGTGGAACCGGATCTCGCGGATGCCGGCACGGCGAAGCGCAGGCTTGAACCCACGATTGATGAGGTTGGGAGCGTCGAGCGGCAGCCCCTCGCGGTTGGGGAAGACCAAGTCGTGGTCGCCCTTCGGACAGGCGAGCCGCCAAACCTTGAGCTTGGCGAGTAGCGCCTCGGGGA
>JANYAE010000081.1 GCA_025355105.1 Pseudomonadota bacterium
CGCGATCGCGGCGACCACGGCGTCGTCACCCAGGGCCGTGCGACGCAGGGTCCCGGCGAGGGCCGCCGAGCGCAGCGTGTCGAGCTCGGCGCGGATGGCGCCGAGCACCAGCGACCGGCCGGCGGCGGCGGCCAGCGCCGCGAGCGGCGCGAGCGCGAGCACGCGGTCAACCGACGGCAGGTCCGCGGCGGTGGCGGGGGAGTCAGCGCGGACCGAAGCCACAACTCAGCCCGGACTCTGCCAGAGCAAGGGATTGCCGCTCGCGCGATGGAAGCCGGCCTCGGTGAGCAGCAGGTCCAGCGCGATGCTCGCGACGTCATCCGCCACGGCATCGACGGCCGGGTCATGTTCCTGGTAGAAGATCTTGCGGTAGCCATGGCAGCTGTCGCAGGACTCCGCTCGGATCGCGGCGGATCCCCCTTCGATCGAGTGGTATGCGACGCCGGTCGTCGCGCTGCACTGGGTACACTCGATGCGCACGCGGTGCCACTCGGTGGCGCACAGCGCGCAGTGCAGGTAGCGATAGCCCGCATACGGCGCGCCGGTGCGCACGATGCTCGCGACCGGCAGCGTGCCGCACACCGGGCAGACGCCGGAGGACTCCGGCACGCCGACGTCGTCCGCCACGAGGCGCGCCGCCATCGCCACCCAGTAGACCTGCAGCGCCGCCATGATCAGCGGCGCCGCGGCCGCGTCGCCGACCGCGACCTCGACGGCCAGCAGGCGGTCAGCCTGCGCGTCGAGCGCCTCGGCGCTGCGCGTTGCGAGCCGCTCGCACGCCGCTGCCACCGCCGGCGGGTAGTTGCCGGCTGCCACCGCCGTCCGCAGCGCATCGAGCACGCCGCGCCATGCGGAGCTTCGCGCCTCACCGAGGGCCGGGATGACCGGCATCCCGTGATGCCGCGCGGCCGCTCGCCGCGACTCATTCGGCAGCGTGACCTCAAGCGACTGCAGTGCCGCATGCTGTGCCGCGGCCAGCGTTGCGAGCAGCTCGAGGTAGCCCTGCAGCGCGTGGCCGCGGCTCAGGGCGCCGAGCCGCTCGGCACGCGCGGCGAACACGCGGCTGCGATCGGGCAGTCTCAGGCGGGGGACGGAGCGGGAGGCAAGCGCCTCGATCTGGCCGGGCTCAAGGATCCGCTGCACTTCGGTACACCGGCGGCACGCGGGAGACCGCTCTCCCAGTATAGCGCCGCCGGCCGGTGGTCACCGTCCGCCGGACGGCCGGATCATTTCGCGGAACCAGGCGCGGTGGTGCTTGAAGGCCCAGCCGATCGTCACGGTGCCGCCCGTCATGGCCGCCACGCTGCCCTTGACCCAGACCGCCGCGGCGACGTGGACGATGATGCCAACGACGAGCACGAAGGCCGCGAAGGCATGCAGCAGGGCGCTGAAGCGGATGACGCCGATCGCGAAATAGTTCGAGAAGTAGACGCGCCAGATCACGATGCCGGTGGCGAATAGCGCGAGCAGGGCGGCGGCCAGCACGTAGGTCAGGATCTTCTGACCGGCGTTGTAGCGGCCGACCTCCGGGAGGCGGTCCTCGCGCTTGTCGACGACGTCGCGCATCGCCCTGAGCCACGCGCGGTCCCGCGGCTCGAGGCGGTTGTGGTGCCACAGCGGTCGCACGAAGGCGTAGAACGCAAGGCTCATCGCGAGGCCGGCGAACGGATGCAGGACCACGCTCCAGGCACCGCCGCCGAGCACGCCGCCCAGCCAGAAGAGCGCGGGATGGAACAGCGCGAGTCCCGACGCCGCCGCGCAGACGAACAGGATCGCGACCAGCCAGTGGCGGAGGCGCTCGGCCGGCGTGTATCGGACCAGGACGTCGGGCGAGTGCCGATCAGACATGGGTCTGCTCCTTCTCGCGCTCGGCCTGATCCTCGTCCTCGTCGCGGGTCTCGTTGGGACCGACCCGGACGTAGTTCAGGAAGCCGGCGAGCGCCACGAGTACCATCGTTCCGAGTGCCAGCGGCTTGGTCGCGCCCTTCCACAGCCGCACCATCGGACTCACAGTGGGCTTCGCCGCGAGGCCGCTGTAGAGCCCCGGCTGGTCGGCGTGGTGCAGGACGTACATCACGTGCGTGCCGCCGACGCCGGCCGGGTCGTACAGTCCCGCCTGCTCGAAGCCACGCGACTTGAGGTCGACGACGCGCTCGGCCGCGTCGTGGGTCATCTGCTCCTTGGTGCCGTAGCTGATCGCGCCGGTCGGGCAGGCCTTGACGCAGGCCGGCTCGAGGCCGACGGCGACGCGGTCGGAGCACAGCGTGCACTTGTAGGCCTTGTGGTCGCGCTTCGAGATCCGTGGCACGTCGAAGGGGCAGCCGGTGACGCAGTAGCCGCAGCCGATGCAGTTCTCCTCGTGGAAGTCGACGATGCCGTTCGCGTACTGGACGATGGCGCCGGGCGCCGGACAGGCCTTGAGGCAGCCGGGGTCCTCGCAGTGCATGCAGCCGTCCTTGCGGATCAGCCACTCGAGGTCGCCTTTCGGGTTCTCGTATTCGCTGAAGCGCATCACCGTCCATGACTGCGGCGTGAGGTCACGCGGGTTGTCGTAGACGCCGGTGGTGGTGCCGATCTCGTCGCGCAGGTCGTTCCATTCCATGCATGCGGTCTGGCAGGCCTTGCAGCCGATGCACTTGGAGGTATCGATCAGCTTCGCGACCTCAGGAGTCGCGGCAGCGCGCGCTGCGGGCGAGGGCGTCGTGGTGGCCGAGCGGCGGCGGATATCCAGTGATTGCAATGGCATCGCCGCCTCCTAGGCCTTCTCTACCTTGACCAGGAACGCCTTGAACTCCGGCGTCTGCGTGTTGGCGTCACCGACGACCGGCGTCAGGGTGTTGGCGAGGAAGCCGGGCTTGGCGAGCCCCTTGAAGCCCCAGTGGATCGGCACGCCGACGGTATGCACGGGCTTGCCCTCGATCGTCATCGGCCGGATGCGCTTGGTGACGACCGCGACCGCCCTGATGAAGCCGCGGTTCGAGCTGACCTTGACGCGGTCGCCGGCCCGGATGCCGAGCTCCTTGGCGTGCACCTCGCCGATCTCGACCAGCTGCTCCGGCTGCATGATCGCGTTCAGCCGCACGTGCTTGGTCCAGTAGTGGAAATGCTCGGTGAGGCGATAGGTCGTCGCGACGCAGGGGAATGCGTCCGCCGTGCCGAATGCCTCGCGGTCGCGCTTGAACACCCGCGCGGCGGGGTTGCTGGTCGCGCGTGGCTCCTTGGGGTGCAGCGGGTTGTAGCCGAGCGGGTTCTCGAAGGGCTCGTAGTGCTCGGGGAATGGCCCGTCGGCCATCCCGCCGCGGGCGAAGAATCGAGCGACTCCTTCCGGATTCATGATGAAGGGGCCCATCCCCTGCGCCGGGTCCTCGTCAGCCTTGAAATCCGGCACGTCGGCCCCGCCCCAGGCCTTGCCGTTCCACGCCACCAGTGACCTCGCGCGGTTGTACGGCTTTCCGGCCGGGTCACACGATGCACGGTTGTAGAGCACCCGGCGGTTGGCCGGCCACGCCCACGCCCAGTTGCGGGTCTGGCCGATCCCGGTCGGATCGGAGTTGTCGCGCCGCGCCATCAGATTGCCGGCCTCGGTCCAGGCACCGCAGAAGATCCAGCAGCCGCTCGAGGTCGTGCCATCGTCGCGCAGCTCGCCGAAGCCGGAGAGCTGCTCGCCGGCCTTGCGGATCAGCTTGGTCTTGTCCTTCGGGTCGTAGAGATCCGCCAGCGCCCGGCCGGAGTACTCGCGTGCGAGCTCCTCAGGACTCGGCTCCTCACGCCGCGCATACGGCCAAGACAGCTTGACGATCGGATCCGGAAAGGCGCCGCCGTCCGCCTCATAGAGGCGCCGCAGCCGCGTGTAGAGCCCGGCCATGATCGCGATGTCGGTGCGCGCCTCGCCGGGCGGGTCCGCGCCCTTCCAGTGCCACTGCAGCCAGCGCGAGGAGTTGGTGAGCGCGCCGTCCTCCTCGGCGAAACAGGAAGTCGGCAGCCTGAACACCTCGGTCTGGATCTTCGACGAGTCGACGTCGTGGTGCTCGCCGAAGTTCTTCCAGAACTCCGAGGTCTCGGTCGCCAGCGGGTCCATGACGACGAGGAACTTCAGCTTGCTGAAGCCCTCGGTCATCTTCGCCTTGTTGGGCGCGGCCGCGAGCGGATTGAAGCCCTGGCAGATGTAGCCGTTCATCTTGCCGTCGGCCATGAGCTCGTAGACCTGCAGCATGTCGTACATCTTGTCGAGCTTCGGCAGGTAGTCGAAGCCCCAGTGATTCTGCTCGGTCGCCGCGTCGCCCCACCAGGCCTTCATCAGGCTGACGTGGAACTTGCCGTAGTTCTGCCAGTAGCTCATTTGGTTCGGCCGCAGCGCCTTGGGCGCGCGCGCGGTGATGTAGGCGTCGAAGTCCTGCTCGGCCTGGCCAGGCAGCGTCAGGTAGCCCGGCAGCAGGTTCGACATCAGGCCAAGGTCGGTGAGCCCCTGGATGTTGGAATGGCCGCGCAGCGCGTTCATGCCGCCACCGGCGACGCCGATGTTGCCGAGCAGCAGCTGGACCATCGCCGCCGTGCGGATGATCTGCGAGCCGGTGGAATGCTGCGTCCAGCCGAGCGCGTACATGATCGTCATGGCGCGCGTCGTCGTCGAGGTCGAGCCGATCAGCGCCGCGGCCTCGAGGAACTTCGCCTTGGGCGTGCCGCATACCCGCTCGACGAGCTCCGGCGTGTAGCGCGCGTAGTGTTCCTTCAGCAGGTTGTAGACGCAGCGCGGGTGAGCGAGCGTCGGGTCTGCCTTGACGAAGCCGTCCGGCCCGCGCTCGTAGTCCCAGCTCGTCCGGTCATACTTGCGCTTGCTTTCGTCGTAGCCCGAATACAGCCCGTCGACGAAGCCGTAGTCCTCACGGACGATGAACGTGAGGTCGGTGTAGTTGGTGACGTATTCGCGCTGGACCTGGTCCTTGGACAGCAGTTCGTTGATGAGCGCCCCGAGCAGCACGATGTCGGTGCCGGCGCGGATCGGCAGGTACAGGTCGGCGACCGAGGCCGAGCGCGTGAAGCGCGGATCGATGACGATCAGCTTGGCCTTGTTGTGGGCCTTCGCCTCGATGACCCACTTGAAGCCGCACGGGTGCGCCTCGGCGGCGTTGCCGCCCATGATCAGTACGACGTCGGCATTCTTGATGTCGACCCAGTGATTCGTCATCGCTCCACGGCCAAACGTCGGGGCAAGACCTGCCACCGTCGGGCCGTGTCACACACGCGCCTGATTGTCGAATGCGAGGACGCCGAGGCTGCGCATGACCTTGTGGGTCAGGTAGCCGACCTCGTTGCTGCTGGCGGAGGCGGCCAGCATGCCGGTCGTGAGCCAGCGGTTGACGGTGAGTCCGTCCGCCGTCTTCGCGACGAAGTTTGCGTCGCGATCGGCCTTCATGAGCCGCGCGATGCGGTCGAGCGCATCGTCCCACGAGATTGCTTGCCACTCGGAGGAACCTGGAGGTCGGTACTCAGGGTGCTGCAACCGGCTCGGGCTATGGATGAAATCGATGAGGCTCGCGCCCTTCGGGCACAGCGTGCCGCGGTTCACCGGGTGGTCCGCATCGCCCTCGATGTGGAAGATCGACGCCTTGGCATTCTTTGCCTTGTCGCCGAGGCTGTACATCACGATGCCGCACGCGACCGCGCAGTACGGGCAGGTATTGCGCGTCTCGGTGGCCCGCGCGAGCTTGAATTCTCGGACTTCGGCGATCGCCGGCTCCGGCGTGAAGCCGAGCAGCGCGATGCTGGACCCCGCCAGGGTCGCGCCGGTGACCTTCAGGAATTCCCGTCTCGTGACCTGTGCCATGAGCTGTACCTCGCGGGCGACGCCGCGCTTTCAGTCTAGGCCGCGATGATCAGCGCGACAAGCGCGGGCGGCGAGCGCTGCCGCTTGCGAGCAGAATCTCGCGCGCTTGCGATTGCGAGTCGTTGCGCGATGTTGCGCCGCAACACGCGTCACGCGCGGGCGGGCCAGGGATCAGCCCACGCCGGCAGCCGTTTCAGACGGTCGAGCCATGCCACGATATGCGGGAAAGCCGCCAGCGGAATCTCCGCCTCCTGCCAGTACCTGGCCATCGCGCCGAGGCGAAAGTCCGCGATCGTCAGCCGAGCGCACGCCACATAGGCCTGCCCGGCGAGATTCGCATCGAGCACTGCGGCATGTCGGACCAGGTCCGGGACGGCCGATCTCAGGGAGTCGCGGTCCGCAACGCCGATATCGAACGTCGCCTTGACGATGTGCTCGAAGTAGAAGGGACCGACCGCGGGTGCCCAGTGGCAGTCGTTCCACGACAGCCAACGCAGCACCTCGATCTGCTCGACGGGACGCTGTGCTGGCCACAGGTCGGAGCCCGCCTGGATGCTCAAGTAGGCCATGATCGCCGATGCTTCCCACAGCACGGTGTCGCCGTCCACCAGCGTCGGCGCTTTCCGATTCGGATTGAGGCGGGCGTACTCGGGTGCCTTCAGTGCGCCGGCCTTCGCGTCGAGCTCCAGGAACGTCGCGTTGATAGCGAGGTGCTTGGCGAGAGCCAGTACCTGGAGCGGGGCCTGAGCCCTGATCCAATAGATTCTCAAGGGGTTCTCCTGAAGTGGGACTCAGGCGCTCCGCTCAACCGGGAGGCGAGGCGAAGCTGCGCAACTCGCAGGTGCCCTCCCAGCCCGGGAAGAGGTCCTTGTGCAGCGTCATGAACTCGAGCGCCGCGCTCAGCGCCTCCTGCTTGTCGTTCAACTCGAACACGGCGTAGCCGCCGACGACCTCCTTGGCCTCGGTGAAAGGGCCATCGATCACCCGCAGCTGGCCGTCGGCGACGCGCACCTGCGCGCCCATCGCGAGTGGCGTCAGACCGCCGCTGTAGAGCATGCGGCCCGCAGTGATCTCCCGCACGGCGAGCTGATGCATGGCATCGACGAGCGCTGGCGGTGGCGGGCCGGTGTGACTCGACTTGACGATAAACATGAAGCGCATGGTGGACGTCCTCTGAATGATGAGCTGCCCGCAGCCAACACGGCCGCTCAGTCTCCTGACTGAGACGACGAACGACCGCGGCCGAAATCGACATCCCGGCGCCGGGTTGCATGCGGCGCGTAGCGGTAGCGCCGGGCGCCGCGGATCAGCCGCGACAGCCAGCGGAATCGACCGCGAGGGCGGTGCGCGCAGCCGCGTTGCCGCCGGAGTCGTGCCCGGCGCGGTTCGATGCCGCGTCGCAGCGCCGCCTGCTTTGTCTGCGCTACGGTGGCTGTCCGCGTCCATTCCTCGTCGGGCGAGCCCGTCGCCGCCGCGCGTCGCGACCGCAGCCGTGCGGTGCGTCACGTGCATTCTCTACGCGGCGCCCGGCGCCGCCAGCACGGCGATTTCGCCCGGCGCGACTTCGCACCACCGCGGTCGCTGGCGCTGGCCTACCGCGTGCTGCTGCTTCGCCGAGTCACCGGCGGGCAGGTCTGCGCGCATCAGGGCACTGGCGCGATCTGCGGCGAACCTCGTCAGCGTCGTGGTCGCTGAGCTGCTGCCACAGCTGTTTGGGCGATCAGCACCGACCCGCATCTGTTCGCGCTGCCGGCGCGGCGAGCCGCGCCGGCGCCGGCGTCCGTTCAGAAGTGGAAATTGACTCCAACCGCAACCTGGTCGGCCGTGTAGTAGAAGCCCGTGTTGCTGCCGTCGTTCACCCGGACCCATTCGAGCGTCAGTGCCGCCTCGTTGCCGACCTTCAGTTCCGCGCCGACGCCGTACGAAAAGCCGGTGTCGGTCGTGTTGAAGTCCGGGTAGTTGTGGCGCAACTGCGTGCCCGCGATGCCGGCAAGGCCGTAGGCCGAGAAGTTCGGCGTCAGCGGCAGGATTCCCTTGGCGTACGCGGCGTAGAGCATCTGAACGCTCGTGCTCGTGCCGTTGACCTCGTCGCGGTTGACGCCGCCGCCGATCCGCCCTTCGAAGGCCAGGTACTTGTTGACGTTCTGGCCGAGGCGCGCCTCCACGATCGCCGGACGCATCGTATCCAGGCCGTCCTCCTTGTAGATCAGCTGACCGGCACTCGCGCCGAAGTACATGCCGCTGCCGTACGTCGACCGCGCGTAGCGCTCGTCCGCGTGCGCTGCGGCGCAAGCCAGCGTCACGAGTCCGACACCGATCGTCGCTAGCGTCCTGTTCATGCCTGTCTCCGTCAGTGAGTGCCACCCGGCGGCGCCCGCACATCGTGTACGACGTCCGCAGACCGCGCCGTTCACACCTGGTCGGCGCCCGGTTACCGGGACGCGACAGGTGGCTGGGTCGCACGATGACGCGGTCCGCCTGAACGGTCGGTGAACGTGCCTCGACCGCGAAAGAATGCAGCTGCCGGCGCGGCGCCTGCGGTAGGTCGCCCGACTCAGGAGGCGGCGAGCATCCCGATCCGCGCGCGAGCTCGTGGACGCGACGCTAGTGGCGGCGACGCTCGATCAGCAGCAGATCTGAACTCTCCTGGCGGCGCTCGAAGACAATCTCCGCGCCGTCGCCGGAGACGTCGAAGTCGCTGACGCTGACATTGCGGGGCAGGTTCGTGAGCTGCCGCTCCGTGCCGTGGTCGAGGTCGACCAGCCAAAAGTTCTTGTTGGCGACGTCGCCACGCAGGATCACGAGCGTGTGCGACCGCGGCAGGAACTGAACGCGTCGTGCGCCGCGCGTCAGCATGAGGTTCGGGAACGAGCGGGCACGCCCGTCCGCCGCGGCGGCCCTTAGCGGGAAGCTCGTGCCCACGTCAGGTCCGGAGTAGACCAGGAATTCTCCGTCTGGTGACCACACCGGGTCGGACGAGTATTCGGTGACCAGCGGTGACGCTGCGCGGCCGTCGATCGGGAAGCGGAAGATCCGCGGCGTGCCGTTCTGGTCCACCGCGACGACCAGCGACGTGCCGTCCGGTGCCCACGCCGGCGATCCGTGAAGCTCGAGGTTCGAGCCAAGCTCCCTCACGGCGGAGCCATCGCTGCCCATCACCAGCAGCCGCTTGCGCCCGCCGCTCTCGGCGACCACCGCCAACCGCTGGCCGTCAGGCGACAGCGCCGGCGCGACGGCGATTCTGGAGCCGGGGTCGCTCCAGAGCGCTGCGACTGATCCCTGCACCGAGCGGAAGACCCCCTGCCGGCCGCCGTCGGCACTGACATAGTAAAGAGTGCCGGCGGCGAGCCGAGGTGCGGTCAGGTGCGATCCCGGCAAGGCGATCCGCACCGGGCGGGACTCCTCGGGGATCAAGCCGGCGATCGGCACGCGCCACAGCGTCGAGTTCGAGGTCGCCACCGTCACCACCAGGCGCGAGGCGTCTTCGCTGGCCGCGAGCGATGTATAGCGCTCGATGCCGGTCGTCAGGCGATGGATGTCACGTCGCTCGAGGTCGATCGCGTACAGCCACGGTCCTGAACCATCGCGGTCCGTCGCCAGATAAAGAAGCGTCCGTGGGTCGAGAAATACCGGGTGCGTCACGCGGGCGCTGAGTGAGGTGATGCGCTCCGCCGCGCCGCCATCCGGGCGGACGCGCCAGACGTCCCAGTCGTCCGGTGGCACGCCGCGCACGAAATAGACGAAGGCATCGTCCGGCGACCAGACCGGGAAATGGCAATGCACACCGGCCGGCGCAGCGTAGATCTGTCGCGCCGATGACTCACCGCGCTCGCGGACGTAGATCGGGTCGCCGGGCGCAGTCGTGTGATAGACGAGCCGCCCGCCGCTCGACCAGTCCAGTTCCGCGGCGCCGGGCAGGTACGGCGCAATTTCCCCGCCATTGACCGGCGCCGACCACAGGTTGATGTCGCTCGGACTCGTACCGTCGCGCAGCCGGCTCCAGAAGATGATCGACGCCGCGTCCGGAGAAAATTGCGGCGTGCGGATCGACGGGTTCACCAGCTCGCGAATCGCACCGCGGGTCATGTTCGTGAACCGCCCGGAGCCGACCTCCGTCTGCCAGACATCCACCGAGCCATCGCGATCGGACAGGAAGGCGACCCGGCTGCCGTCGCGTGAGATCGCCGCTGCGCTGTCGATGCCCTCGAATTCGGTCAGCGAACGGAACTGCGCGTTGTCGAGCGGGTTGCGCCACGCCGCGCCCGCGAGTTCCAGCATCCACCACCCGACGCCTCCGCCAGCCGGCAGCAGCAGCGCTGTGACGGCGAGGATCAGCCGACGGCGCGTCGCGCTCGGCGGTTCCGGCACCATGCCCTCGGGCGCAGCCAGGGAATCGGCCGCCGCGCCCGGATCGGCGTCGAGGGCAGGCGACAGCGCGGCGCCGGCCTCGCCGTCGCTGGCCAGCCGGGCGCTGCGACCGCGCCACCAGGCGTCGAGCTCGGCCCGAAATGCGTAGACCGATCCGAGCTTGTCGTGCAGGTGGCGATGGACCGGCATGGCCTCCCGTCGTTCCCAGCGTTGCACGGTGCTGACGTCACGCTTGAGGTAGGACGCGATCTTCTTCCACGAGTCCAGCCGACCCTCCGCAGCCGCGGAGGGCGATGCTGTCGCTGGACTTCCAGGCCGCTCGTCCAATGTGCCATCCATGGCCGTCAGAGTGGCCTGCCGGGATGCTTGCACGGCTCCGGTGCCGCGGCAACCCACGGCATTGCACGGCACGGCCGCGGCGCAGGCCGCTGCGCCGCGCTTTGCCGCTTGCGGCCCCGACGCCCGGTGCGAAACCTAGCACCGCGTTCGGGGCCGTGCGACCGACGTCTGAGAGGAGCCCCGCACGGCGGCGCGCGATCGTGCCGAGAGCCTCGCCAGCATCCATCCATTCCATCGAGACAAGGGGAGAGGAACCATGAAGACCAGCACTCGAATCGTGAAGATAGCAGGCCTCGCCGGTGTCGCCGCCGCCGCGCTTGCGCTCGCCGTCAGCGTGTCGGGAACCGCTCTGGCAACACCGGCGTTGTCCTTCGTCACCGAAATCCTGTCGCAGACCTTCTTCGAATCGATCAAGGTCAATGCGCACGCGGACGATGACAATGCCGCGACGCACAAGGTCAAAATCATCGCGCGGGACCCGTCGGATGTGTTCGTCGTGCGAAACACCGTGGCCCCAGGTGGCTACAGCGGGTGGCACACCCACCCGGGCCCGAGCGTCGTCTCGGTGCAGTCCGGGACCGCGACGGTCTATAGCGGCAACGATCCGTCCTGCGCCGGCGTGACGCATACGGCGGGAACAGGCTTTATCGACGAAGGCGGCGGGCACGTGCACATGGTGAGAAACCAGGGCTCCACACCGCTGGTGCTGGTTGCCTTCCAGATCGTTCCCCACGGAATTGCGCGGCGGCAGGATGCCCCGAATCCGGGCTTCTGTCCGTTCTAGGCCTGCCTGAGGGAGCAGCCGCCGGACCTCGACGCCCGCGCCGGTCGGCGCGGGCGTCGAGCGTCAGGCGAGCAGACAGGCCGTGCCGGCCGCCGGGCACCGGCTAGCAACGGCGGAATTCTGCGCACCGCCGGACTCAGGCTGCTGCTACCTTAGGGATCGCCGATCCTCGGCGCAGCAGGGGCGATCCGTCGCGGCGACGGCGCGACTCGTCGCCCGGCAGGCGAGCGTGATCGCGGTGCGGCGCCCGGCGTCGAGCACATCAGGAGGCGTTGAGAGTGGTCGCGAACTACCTGAGGCTCGTGGTCTTTGCGCTCGGCTTGCTGGTCGGCATCCAGGTGCCCGGCTTCGTCGACCAATACGCCAAGCGCGTGAGCGCGCACCACGCCGAGATCGTCCGCAACTTCGCCGGCTTTCAGGATGCGGCCAACCGCTATTTCGGCGGCAGCGTCGAGGCGCTCATCGCGCATCACGCCGAAAGCCCCGACGCCGTGTTCAAGGATGAGGCCAGAACCATCCGGACGATGTACCAGCGACTGACCGCGCTGACGGCCGAACGCGAGGCCATCAGCGGCCCGATCCTCAGCCAATTCGTCCACGTCATATTCCGCCCGAACCGGGAGATCCTGGGCGAGACGCGGGCGGAGTACACCTACGCCGTGCCGCTGAATGCCGCTGCGATCGTCAGCGGCGTCGCGATCGGTGCGGTGCTGGCGCTGCTGTCTGAAGCGCTGTGGACCGGAATCGTGCGGGTGTTTCGCCCGCGCCGGCGTCATCCGGCGGCTGGAGCCCATCCTCACTAGCGGCGTCGCGGCGTCGCCGCAACGGTCAAGACGGCGCCTGGTCCCGTCCAATGGCCGGATTGCAGGCGCGTTGGCCTAAGTGCGCCAGGAAACCGGCCCGCGGTCAGATCGGCGCGTAGCGTCGGTTCCCTGAGTGACGGAGAGCCGCGCCGGCCTCCCTCGGACGACGCGCGCCTGCTGGCCGGGTTAAGCCGACCACCGCCGTCGACCGGGGCAGGCCCCACCCACTCGAGGCACCGACCGAGCGTCTCACTATGAAGCCGAAGACATCTCACAAGATCATCGCAGCGGCCGTGATGGCCGGCATGATCGGCGTCGCCGTGTACGTGATGCGCGCTCCCCCTGTTCCCGCCGTCGTGGAAACGGTCGTCCCGCCGCCGGCGGCCACGCCGGTCGTCGCCGCCGTCCCGGAGGTCGTGAGCCGCGCAGCAGGCGCCCCTGATGCGGTGACTCCGGTTCCCGAGGTCGCCGTCCCCGCCGCTCGCATCGACAGCGTCCGTGCCGGTGCGATCGCCCGAACGGAGGCGGCGTCCGAGCCGGCGACGACGAGCGGCTGGAGCAAGGCCGCGGTGGCCCGCAAGGCGCTACGTCGCGCGTGCGCCTGCCGCCGCCCGCGGCTGGGCAGACGCGGCGGATTCGCGGCCCGACAACCGCGCGAATACGGCCTTCATGGTCCTTACGGTGGCGAGGTAGCGGCCGGCCCCATGGTCTCCGCAGCGTTGGCCGTCGGTGAGCCGGAACCCGCGGCGCGCGTAGTCGTCGCCGCTGCGTGCTCCGCACAGGTGGATTAGGGCCGCGAGGTCTTGCTTGTGCCGCAGCGAGGTGGCCCCGAGCCGGTAGCGGGCGAGCGTCAGGGCGACGCTTCGGTCGAGGTGCGCGGACGTGAGTTCGACGGCGGCGCTCGGGACCACCCGCGCATAGAGACTGTTGAACCAGCACGATCGCCAGTCGTTCCACGCACCGTCCGCAACGACCGCGTGGTCGCGGACGCAGAGGCGCCGCGCCTCGGCGAAGGTGCCATCGGTAATCTGGTACATGCCAACGGCCGTCGAGGCCGGCCGGTAGATTTCGAAGGGCTGCGAGGTCCACGACCAGCGCCAGTACGTCCGGGCAATCGGATTGCCGGAGCCCTCAACCTGGGCGATCGCGGCGAGCAGCTCAGGCGTGATCACCTCGGTGGAGTGGGTGGTGAAGATGCCGGCGTATTGGCGCCACGTCTCGGTGGGAGTTTTGTTCAGCGTGCCGCTGACCGGGAACAACAGCTCGGATGGCTTGCGGACGACCTGGTAGGTCCAGTTGATCGCGAGCACCAGCGCGACGACGGCGGCAATGGCGACCGCCCATTGCAGCAGACCGGGCGCGCGCTCGAACACACGCCACCAACGCCGGCGCGATCGCGCGCGCGGCGGCGGCTGCGGTGCGCGGGATCGGCGCGTGCGCAGCCGTGCGGGCTTGCGCGGGAAAGGTCGGGTTCGGGACCGGCGCGGCATGGGCTCAGGCTTCCTCGCAGGGCACGGTCGCGGCAGGGCAGATTGCGCACGAGGGCATGTGCTGTTCGACAGTGCTCGTCGTTCGAAGTTGGGCGACCGGCGCGCACGATGCGCGTGCTTGCGCGCCCTGTACCGTGCCGGCCCAGGCCGGCAATGGCAGCCTTGACCGCCGCGGTGACGGCGCGCCGCAGGCGGTCCTTAGGGGCCGCGTAGAGGATATCGCAATCAGTGGCCTGACCACCGAATTCGTTCGATCGGAGCTCAACTGCGCGGTGGCCCGCTGAGATCCACGACCACCGCGGTGACCTAGCCGACGCTTCACCGGCCCGAGCTACTCGGCGCCACTCGGCGGCAGCCAACGCTGCTCGGCTCGGCGGTTCAGCTCAGGGTCGCGGCACGTGTCGCCATTTCCTCGGTAGCTACATCGGCAGGCGGCTGCTGGCCAGCAGCGCCCGTGAGTCGCTGACGTCTGGCCGCGGCATCAACGCGCGCCGCTCGCCGGAGGCGATCGTCCCGTCCCTCGGGCTCGCGCTCGGAGTTCTGCACGCAACGCTTTTCACGCTCAGTGTGACGATGGCCCTCGTCACCACGCTTGCGATGCCGCCGGTGCTGCGCAGGGCGCTCGCGCTGCGCTACTGCGGGATCGGCGGATGTCGATCGCGCCAATGCCGGGCGATGGACGAGCGATTGCACAGCCAAACGGCATCATGGCCGCGAATGTGATCGAGCAGGCGCGCGAGCGCTCCCAGGCGTCCGGGCCGGCCGATGATCCGGCCATGCAGGCTCACCGTCATCATTCGCGGATGGCCGGCGGCGCCCCGGCGGTACAGCCAGTCGAAGGCATCCCGGCAATAGACGAAGAACTCCTCGCCGGTGCCGAAGTCCCCGCCGCGCTGCAGGCGGCTGTCGTTCGCGTCGAAACTGTGCGGGATCACGAGGTGCGGGCGGCCGGAGACCTGGGTCCAATAGGGCAGGTCATCGTTGTAGGCGTCGCTGTCGTAGAGGAAGCCACCATTCTCGACGACCAGCCGGCGCGTGCTGGGGCTCGGCCGGCCGGTGTACCAGCCTTGCGGGCGCCGGCCGATCAGCCGCGTAACCATCTCGACGTTGCGCTGCATGTCCGCGCGTTCCAGTTCCTCTGGCACGGCCTGGTAGTCGATCCAGCGCTGCCCGTGGCACGCGACTTCAAATCCGCTGCTAACGATTTCCGCGGCCACTGCCGGATTTCGCTCGAGCGCCATGCCGACGGCGTAGATCGTCGCGTCGACGCCGTGTTCGCGCAGCAGCCGCATGATCTCGTGGAAGCCGACGCGACTGCCGTACTCGAAGTTGGACTCGACGTTGAGGTTGCGGGCATTCTCGAGCGCGTCGCCGCCGATGTCGGTCAGCACCGACTCGGAGTGGCTGTCGCCGTGCAATACGCAGGATTCGCCACCTTCCTCGTAGTTGAGAACCACCGAGACCGCGATCCGGGCCTCGTTCGGCCAATGCGGATGCGGCGGGGTCCCGCCGTAGCCGATGAGATCGCGGGGGTAGAGGTCAGGGGGCTTCATGTCCGGGGGTCCTTGCGCGGTCAGCCTGCGCCACGCCGTTCTGAGGCGATCCAGTCCATGTACGCGTGCAGCGCATCGCGCAGGGGTCGCGGTGCCCAACCGGTCTCGGTCCTGATCCGCGAGATGTCGTACGCGCCCCACATGCCGCCGGTCAGGGTGGGATCCTGCAGGATGTCCGCCTGCTCGGCAGCGGTGATCTCGGCATGGAAGCCCGGCGCCTTCTCGGCGATCCACCGCACCATGTCGCCAATGGTCGCCGTCGCGCCCATGGCGACGTTGTAGGCACTGTAGCGCAGCGACGGCGCATGTAGCAGCGAGACGATGGCGGCGGCGACGTCCTCGGCATGGATGTAGTCGCCGACCGCCTCGAGCGTGTTCACGCGCACCTGGTGGATGCCCTCGACGGCCAGATGGGCAAGGCGATTGGGCACGTGACGGAAGTTCCGGCTCGCCGTCACCCGGTCCATCGTGCCGTACACCGAGGACAGGCGCACTGACGTCGTCGACAGCCCGAACAGCTCGCCGTAGCGCTCGGTGATGAGTTCCGAGGCGAGCTTCGAGATGCCGTACAGGCGCCGCGGCATCACGTAGCCGTCCTCGGGCAACGGCTCGCCCGCTCGGTCCGGGCCGTGGTGCTTGTAGACCGCGCCGGAGCTCACGTAGATGAAGCGTCGAAGGCTGGGGAGCGTGCGGGCCCAGTCGAGGACGGCGACCGTCCCCATCACGTTCACTTCGGTGATGCGGGCGGGATCCTCGGCCTCCGGTTCGCGCTTCGCCTCGTGCGCCGTGCCGCGCGACAGCGGCGTGACCGTGGCGCCGTGGACGACATGCGTGATGTTGGCATCCAGCGCGCCGCGCCAGGCCGCGGGGCAGGTCACGTCCGCGACCACGACGTCGAGCCGGTCCGCGACCGGCGCGAAGTAGCGCAGCGCCGCGGCGTCGAGCGGCGCGGCGTCGAGCACGACCAGCCGTGCCGCCGGGTGGGCGTCGAGCCAGTGTCGCCCCAGCACGCTCATGACGAAGCCGGTTCCGCCAGTCACCAGCAGTTTCACGTTGCTCGCTCCAGGGCGCGGGTGTTCATAACGGAAAGTCCATCAGCAGCTGCAACAGCGCCTGCGTGCCGACCGCGAAGTCGCCGATGGCCATGGCCTCCTCGGGGTTGTGGCTGCCGTGCTCGTTGCGGACGAAGATCATCGCCGTCGGAACTCCGAGCCTCGCAAACACCACCGCGTCGTGGCCGGCGCCGCTCGGCATCTCGAACGGCTGCTCGAGCAGGGTCATCAGTTTGCGGCGCAGGCGCTGATCCATTTCCGCCGCTGGCGAGTCGGCAGTTCCGCCGAGGTCGAAGCGGACGCGGTACTCGCGGCCGATCCGCTCGGCCGCCTCGCGGGCCTCGGCAGCCATCAGGTTCATCGTCGCTTCGGACGTGCTGCGCACGTCAATCACGAAGCGCGTTTCGCCAGCGATCTTGCTTGGCCCGTGCATGGCCGGATCCGTGTAGAGCTCGCCGGACGTGACGACGAGGTCCGCACCGGCCGCCTCCTGCCGGAGCCAGACCGACTCCAGGTGGTGCAGCAGCGCCACCGTCGCGGCGACCGCGTCGCTGCGGTACGGTCGGTCGACCGCGCCGGAGTGCGCATAGCGGCCGGTGCAGCGGGCGTTCCGGAAGCGACTGCAGCCGCGAACCCCGGCGACCACCGCCGCCGGCAGTCCGCGGGCGACGAGCGTGGGTCCCTGCTCGATGTGCAGCTCGAGATAGGCCCGGATGCAGGCGGGATCGTGCAGCCGTCGCCGTTCGCGGATCGCCTGCGGGTCAAAGCCGCGCTCGCGGAGCGTGGCGTCGAGCGTCCGCCCGTTGTCTGATCGCGCGACGCCAAGACAGGCGGGGTCGAGGAGGCCGAACGCGCCGCCGCTACCGATGTACGGGACGTCAAACCAGGCGGATTCCTCGGCCCGGATGCCCATCACGGCGACGTCGAAGGGTAGCCGGAGGCCGGCCGTCTTGAGCGCCGAGACCGCCGCGAGACCCGCGACGACCCCGGCCGCGCCGTCGTAGTTGCCGCCCTGCGGAACGCTGTCGAGGTGCGAGCCGACGATGATGTGCTTCGCGCGTCGGTCGCTGCCCGGTAGCGTCATCGAGAGGTTGCCGATGGCGTCGATCGAGACCTCGAGGCCGATGGCCTGGGCCGTCGAGCGCATCAGGTCGTGTGCTGCCTGTTCGCCGGCGCCGTAGCTGTCGCGCACAATGCCCCGTCCCTGCCGCGTGATGCGGCCGAGCGTCGCGAACAGCGACGTGGCGAGGTCGAGGTCCGGCCGCACGTCGGCGGACTTCGCGACACCGCTCACGCGGCCAGCCAGCCGCCGTCCACGACGAGGTTCGCCCCCGTGATGAACGTCGCCCGGTCGCTGGCCAGAAACACGGCCGCATTCGCGACGTCCTGCGGGCGACCGAGTCGCGGCCAGGGCGTGCGCTGGCGGGCAAGCGCGAGGTTCGTCGGGTCCATCGCGAGGCCGGGCTTGCCGGTGACGATCTTGCCGGGCGAGATCGAGTTGCAGATGATCAGGTCCTTGGCGTAGTCGACCGCGATCTGCTTCGTCAGGTAGATGGCGCCGGCCTTGCTGACCCCGTAGGGTGAGTCACCGCGTGCGGCGATCACGCCGTGCTGCGAGCCCAGGTTGATCAGCCGTCCTCGGCACTCCTCGCGGGGCTCCTGCGTGACCATCTGCTGGATCGCCCGCTTGCAGCCGTAGAACATGCCGGTCATGTTGACCGCCATGACCTCATCCCACTGCTGCGCGGTGGTCTGCAGAAGCGGCGTTCCGGAGTAGGTCGCGGCGTTGTTGACCATGATGTCGAGCCGGCCGAGGCGGGCGACCGTCCGCGTGATCAGCTCATCGAGCGCCTCCCAGCGGCTGACATCGACGCTTTCGAAGGACGCCGAGCCACCACTGTGTCGGATGAGATCGACGGTTCGCTCACCTCCCTCGATCGGGTCCGGCGTGAGATCGGCGACCACCACGCTGGCGCCTTCCGCCGCGAAGCTCATGGCGATGGCGCGGCCGATCCCCGAGCTTGCTCCGGTGATCACCGCGGTCTTCTGGGCCAGCAGGCCGGACATGCGTGCAGCGCTCCTGACCGACTGCGGTCAGTCGTTGGCGATCGAGTAGATCTTGCCGTGGTACGGGGATTGGTCGAGCTGATCGAGTGCCGTCACGTAAATGGTCCTCTCGTCCGGGCTGAAGGCCAGATTCGGCACGCCGGGCGAGGGCAGCGAGAGCTTGCGCAGCAGCCTGCCCTGCGCGTCGACGACGAAGATCGTACCGGCCAGCGGTGCCTTCGGGTCATGCGGGTTCTGGCCGATGTAGATCTGGCCCTTCGAGTCGATCTTGACGCCATCCGGGTACAGATGCACCAGGTTGCCGGTCAGGTCGTCGAGGTTCAGGAACACGCGCCGCTCGCTGAGCGTGCCGCCGCGTCCGATCCTGAACTGCAGCAGGCGGTGGCCCTCGGTCTCGATGACGTAGAGCCGCTGGCCGTCCTTCGACACGACGAGGCCGTTGGCGCTTTGCAGTTCGCTCGCGACCAGCGAGATCACCCCGTTCGGCGCGAGGTAGAAGACCTTGCCGTTGATCGCCGGGAACGGATCGCCTGAGGTCGTGAAGTAGATCCCGCCATGCGCGTCCGGGGCGAAGTCGTTGGGACCGACGAACTTCGTGCCGTGCCGGTCGTGTGTGTACGGCGGCAAGGACGTGCCGTCGGCCGAGATGCGGCCGATTGTGCCGTTGTCGTAGCAGGTGGTGAGGAATTCGCCGCGCGCGGTGTTGATGACCGCTGACGGCCCGCAGCCCTGCAGCGACCAGAATACCGCGTTCTTCTCGCCATCCCAGCTCATCACCGTGTGGCGGTCGTACTCCACGTAGTAGAGCTTGCCGTGGTGCCAGACCGGGCCCTCGGGAAAGTGGGCATCCGGATTGACGACGCGGGGCTCGCCGGCCTCGGCGCGCCAGGCGCCGCACGTGACGAGCAGCACGGTGACCAGAATCGATTTCATCGCTGAGCTCCCTGCAGATTCGGCGTCGCCGCGCAGTCGTCCGTCTTCACGTGGTCACGTAGCCGACCGCGCGCCGTTGCTCCCCGACGACCGTGCGCGAGGCCGCCCAGAAATGCCAGACGGCCCAGAATCCGGTCGGCGCCAGCAACAGCAGCGCAAGGCGCAGCGATACCGCGTCAGTCGCGTGCCCGGCCGCGAACCAGTCGCTCATGAAACCGACCACCTGCGGGGCGACGATCAGGTTGAAGACGTTGCCGACCAGCACCGACCAGGCCGTGAAGAACGAACGCATGTTGCTGGGCGCGAGGTTGAGCACCAGCGCCATGCACGGACCGATGAAGAAGTAGATGGCCGGAATGTAGAGCCAAAACATCAGCTCCGTCAGCCACAGCGTGTGCGTCCAGTAGGCGATGAACGACGGGATCGTGGCGAGGCCGATGACGGCGCCGACCGTCCACAGCACGCGGCGCGGGTCGACCATCGACGGCCGCCCCATGAACCAGGCGGCGCCAACGGTGGCGATGATGCCGCCGACGAGGTGCACGTGGCCGGTGACGGCGCCGGCCTCGGCGACGTTGAGGTGGTAGCTCCGCATCAGGAAGGTCGGGGTCCACCAGACAAGTCCCCAGCCCCACAGGCAGCACACCCCGGACGCCATGATCACGTGCAGCGCAGCCTTCTGCCGCCACAGGAAGCGCAGCGACGCAATGAAGGAAGGCCTGGCGTCGCCGTCGATCGCGTCGAGCCGCCCGCGGCGTGGCTCGCGGATGGTCAGGTACACGAGCAGGCCGAGCAACACGCCGGGCGCGCCGAGCGCAAAGAATGCGGCGCGCCAGCCGAAGGCCTGCGCCACCGCGCCCGCGAGGTCCGCGCCGAGCCAGGCGCCGATCGGCGCGCCGAGCGCGAAGATGGACAAGGCCATGGGTCGCCGCTCGGCCGGGAAGCAGTCCGAGACGATCGAGGTGGAGGGCGGGGTCGCCCCCGATTCGCCGACGCCGACGCCGACGCGGCCCGTCAGCAGCTGCCAGTAGGTCACCGACAGGCCGCAGAACACGGTGAAGCCGGACCAGATGATCAGCGAGGCGGCGACGATGTTGCGCCGGTTCGAGCGGTCGGCAAGCCACGCGATCGGAATGCCGAATACGACGTAGAAGAGCGCGAGCGGCACGCCGGTCAGGAACGCCGCGCCGCCGTCGGTGAGGTGGAGTTCGAGGCGGATCGGTTCGAAGACGGTGGTGACGACGTAGCGGGCCGCGATATTGATCGCGTAGACGAGGCACATCACGATCAGCACGTACCAGCGCTCGGCAACCGACGGCGCATCGGATCGCGACACCGACAGGACATTGACGCTCAAGGCAGGCTCCCCGGGATAGGACTCGTCAACCCACGACCCCGGCGGCCCGCGCGCCACCGTCGCGGCGCCGGCAATCGGACCCGTCGGGCGGGCCCTTGCCGGACGGGTGCAGACGCGAAGCAGGCGGCCAACAGCGGCGGCCGGCCGTGAGCCTCGGCGCGTGGCGCGCTCAGAACTTGAAGCCGATCCGCATGCCGATCGTCCGCGGTCGCGTGATCGCCTCGGCCGGCACGAACTGCGTGGTCGACGTGAACACACTCGCGATCTCGTTGGTGAGGTTCTCGATGTTCACCGCGACCGTCCAGGCATCCTTCGCGACGCCGAAGGACAGGTCGTAGCGCGAGAACGCCGGGTTCTCGAAGCGCAGCAGTGTCGTGCTGACGTTGGAGCCGGCCGAGAGCGACGGGTTCGCGCCGGACTGCGTAAACGAGTGCCCGGTATGCGTGACGCCGGTCTGCGCGAAAGCGTTGTAGGAGTTCGCCGTCCACTCGTAGCGGAAGCGCAGGTTGAACTGGATCGGCGGCGAATTGGCGCTCGGGCTGCCGGGCGGTCCGTAGGGATTCGACACGCTCAGGATCGGCTGCCCGAATTCGCCCGCCGTGGCAGGATTCTGCAGCAGCGCCGGGTTGTTGGCGATCAGATACGGCGAGTTGGTCTGCTTGCTCGTGTTCCACGACGCGCCGCCCAGCGCGGTCAGCCCCGGCGCAAGCACGGCGATGATCGAGGTCTCGAGGCCCTTGACCTGGTAGGTCGGGCCATTGGTGCCGAAGCCCACGTTGCCGAGCACGCCCGGGTCGAAGAAGTTGACCTGGACGTTCTTCCAGTCCTCCTGGTAGATGGCGCCGTTCCAGCGCAGGCGGTGACCGAGGAACTCGGTTTTCCAGCCGATTTCGTTATTCGTCAGATTGTCGGAGGTGAAGGACGAGGGCGAGCAGTACTGGGCCGTGCCGCTCGCGTCAGCGATATAGCAGGCGAAATTGCGGTTGAAGCCACCTGGCCGGAAGCCCTGCGACCAGGTGTAGTAGAGCAGCGCATCCGGCGTCACGTGCAGGGTCAGATTCGCGCGGCTCTTGAAGCCCTTGTAGGTCGTGTGCAGGTTCTCGGCGTCGATGCTGGTAGCGGACGCGAGGCACGGCGCGGCGCCTGCCTCGTAGCAACCGAAGCTGCCGGTGACCGCACCCGTCTCGACATTGTCGAAGTGGTAGTAGCGCGTGCCGGCGGTGATCGTCAGCACCTTCGGGATGATGTCGAAGTCCAGTGACGTGAAGAAGGCCAACTGCTTGTAGCCGCGGTGCACGTCGTTGAAGAACGCGGTGTTGTCGTTGCGGGTCGCCGGATTCGAGGCCGAGGAGCCGGGGGCCGGGCCGACGTTGGTCAGGCAGCCGACCGTGACCGTGTCGGTGCACGCCGGCAGCGTCTTGTACAGCCAGTTGAGCTGGTCCTCGATCTTGAGCTGCTCCCAGAACGCGCCGACGATGCCGCGGAAGCGCCAGTCATCCGGCGTGCTGAGCCGGAATTCGTGGCTCTGGTGGGTGTTGTGCTCGGTCTCATTCCAGGTTGCGCTCGGCGAGTAGCACTGCGCCGCGAGCCCGTTGGCCGGCTCTGCGCCGTGGCACTGGTAGTAGTCCGCGTAGACACCGCGCGAATAGTTAGTGTAGTCCTGAATCTCACTCACGTTGCGGATCAGATAGGCGCCGGTGTAGACGGCCTTGAGCGCACCGATCTTGCCGCTAATCGTCAGCGCGGTGTTCTCGAAGCGGTCCTTGTTGAAGGAGTTGTTGAACAGCGTCACCGACTGCTTGGGCAGCGGCTCGCCGTCGGAACCGTGCGGCATCTGGTAGAACACGCCTTCCGCATCGAGGTTCTGGTAGCTCTGCGTGACCAGGACATTCCAGTCGGCGTTGATTTCCAAAAGCGCGGACAGGCGCATGCCGGTGTAGGTGACCGGGTTGATGCCACGCGCCGCGATGTTGAAGTTGTTGAGCACCGGACTGCCAGGCGGCACCTGGCAGGGCGTGTCGCCGCCGCAGCCCGCCGGGAAGTTGGCGTAGCCGATGCCAAGGTCGCTGGACTTGCGGGTGAACGTGCCCGGCACGTTGTTGATGTAGCCGCCGCGGTGATCGTTGTAGACGACGCCGCGAACGGCGAGCGTGTCGGCGATCAGCGGCAGGTTGAGGACCGCCGAGAAGTCCGAATTGGGATCGCCACCGGCGGTCACGCCGTAGCCTGCCGAGACGCTGCCTTCGGTGGTGTTGAGTTTCGGTTTGTTGGTGATGTAGCGGATCGCGCCGGCCTGCGCGCCGGCCCCGAACAGGGTGCCCTGCGGCCCCTCCAGAACCTCAACGCGCTCGAGATCCGCCGCGTAGACGTCGAGGTTGCGGCCCGGCAACTGACCGGACTGGTCATCGAGGTAGATGGCGACGTTCGGAAAGCCGCTGATCGAGCCACCGGACTGGGTGCCGTCGCTGCCGACGCTGAGGCCGCGCATGAAGATCTGCGAAAGGCCTGGGCCGGAGGTCGCCGCGGTCACGTTCGGCAGGTACTTGATGACGTCATCTAGGGTCTGGGCGTTGAGCTGGGACAACGCTTCGCCGGTGAGCGCCTGGATCGTGATCGGGACGTTCTGGATGCTTTCAGAACGACGCTGGGCAGTGACGATGATCTCCTGGATCTGGTCGCCGGGTGAGGTCGCGTCCGCGGCGAGCACCGGGATGGCCGGAAGCATCGCGCAGCCGCCGAGCACTGCGGCGATTGCGTTGGACAAGTTCGAGCGCGGATGCATGGTATCCCCCATCCTATCTGTTGGAAGTCTGCGAATAGCGCGTGGCCCGCGCCTGCCGTCGACGGCGCGAGCCGGGCGTGCCGCGCGGCGCGCCCTGGCGATCGATCTGCACGGCAGCCTGCTGGGTCACGACGTCGAACCTCGCTGCGGGTCCACGGTGCTGCTGTGGGAAGCGACGTCGCAGGTACAAAGACCGGCAGCCCGGAATTGCCGCCTATAAGATAGCAGCAGCTCATCGCTCGGAGCCATGAGCGCGGCGGCATGAGGCAGGGTTTTCATGGAGAGCCACCGAGATCGTCGCGGCGTGCCGCGGGTCCTGATCTTCTACGACCAGGCTGAGGTCTTCCTGCCGCGGCTGTCGGCGCGCTTCCCGTCGGTCGCGTTCCACACCTGCCGCTCATACGCTCAACTCCCGGAACGGCTGGCCGAACTGAAGCCAGAGGTCATCCTGGCGTATAAGTTCGAGCCGAAACCGTTTCCGCGACGTGAATTTCTGTCCTGCGCGGAGCTGCGCTGGCTCAGCCTGGCGTTCGCCGGGCTCGACGTGATGCTCCCCTGGGATGACGCGCGGCTTACCGTCACCAACGCCTCCGGAGTGGCGGCGACCGAGATGGCGCACTACACGCTCGCGGCGATCTTCGGACTCTTCCAGGGCTTCCCGGGACTCTATGCCAGGCAGGCGGCCCGGACCTGGCAGTACCACGTCGGCCGGTCGGCTCGCGGTGCAACTGTCGGGCTCGTGGGTCTCGGTCACAGCGGCCGCGAAATCGCGCGGCTCGCCCGCGCCGTCGGCCTGCGCGTCGTTGCTTGCCGGGCGCGAGCCGTGCCGTCGCCGGAGGTGGATGCGGTCTATGCGACAAGCCAGCTCCACGAGATGCTGCGTGCGGTGGACGTCACGGTGGCCTGTCTGCCGCTGATGGCAGGGACCAGGGACCTGTTCAATGCGGCCGCGTTCGCGGCCATGAAGCCGGGGTCGTACTTCGTCAACATCGCGCGCGGCGGCGTGGTCGAGGAGGCGGCGCTGATCGGCGCTCTGCATTCCGGCCACCTGGCGGGTGCGGTCGTCGACGTGGTGCGGACCGAGCCGCTGCCGCCCTCGAGCCCGCTCTGGGACGTGCCGAACTTGTTCATCACCCCGCATTGCTCGGCGGAGTACGACGGTTGGGTGAGCGAGGCCGCCCACTTGTTCGCCGACAACCTGCAACGGTGGATCGCCGGGCAGCCGCTCGAGAACCGCGTGCTCGCGGAGCGTGGCTACTAAAGTAGCGCGGCCGCCGCTCGCGCTCGGGAACCGAGCCACTCCCTTGCACAGATCGGGCGGACCCATCAGGGCTCACCCGCGCCGATCGCGAGCCGTCGCGTCGCGACATAGGCATCGAGCGCTTCGCGGGTCGCGGCGTCGAGCGGCGGCTCCTGGTACTCCTCCAGCGCGCGCTTCCAGACGTCCGTCGCGCGCTGCGTCGCGTCCTTGCCGCCCTTCAGGCGCCAACTCTCGTAGTTCTGCCAGTCGGACACCAGCGGCTGGTAGAACGCGTGCTCGTAGCGCTCGAGCGTATGCGGCTCGCCGAAGAAATGTCCGCCGGTCTGCACGCCGCGGATGGCCTCGAAGCCGAGCTCCGACTCGTTGACGATGATCGGCTTCAGGAACTCCATCATCGCCTGCAGCATCTCGACGTCGAGCACGAACTTCTCGAACGAGGCCGTCAGTCCGCCCTCCTGCCAGCCTGCGGCGTGGTAGATCAGGTTTCCGTGACCGAGCACGGCGCCCCACAGCGACATCTGGGTCTCGTAGGCGCCCTGCGCATCCGCGACGTTGGAGGCGCTGGCGTTCGAGGTCCGGTACGGGAGCCGGTAACGGCGGGCCAGCTGGCCACTTGCGACGTTCGCCTTGGCGTTCTCGGGCGTGCCGAAGGCCGGCGCGCCGGAGCGCATGTCGACGTTCGAGGTGAAGGCGCCATACATCACCGGCGTGCCCGGCCGGACCGCCTGCGCGAGCGCGATCCCAAACAGCGCCTCGGCGTTCTGCTGCGCGAGTGCCGCGGCGAGCGACACCGGGGCCATCGCGCCCATCAGCGTGAAGGGGGTAATCACCACGGGTTGGCCGTGCTCGGCCATCGCCATCAGACCCTCGGCCATCGCCTGGTCGAGGCGCCGCGGGCTGTTCACCGAGATGATGGTGATGACACCCGGACTATTCGCCATCTCCTCGAGCGTGCTGCCTCGGGCGATCGCCATCATCCGGATGCCGTCGATCGCGCGCCCGGCGCCGATCGCAGTGCAGTGGAACGCCCGATCGCAATACACGAGGTTCGCGCGATAGGTGTCGAGGTGCCGGGAGTTCGCCGGCAGGTCGATCGGCGCGCAGACCTGGTTGCCGAGCAGGTGAATGGCGTTGAAGTAGTGCGCGAGGCGCACGAAGTCGCAGTAGTCTCGGAAGTTGCCCGGCCGGCGCCCGCGCTCGAGATCGTGGACGTTCGGCGGGCCGGCGACCAGGCCGAAGTTGATGTGATTGCCCCCGAGCGTGACGCGCCTCGCGGCGTTGCGCGGCGTCAGCGTGAACGTCGAGGGCGCCGTCGCCAGCGCTTTTTCGACCACGGCCGGGTCAAGGCGCACGGTGCCGGTCGCCGCGTCGACCTCGGCGCCGAACGCCTTGAGCCGCGCGCAGGCGGCCGCCGACATCACTTCGATGCCGAGTTCCCCGAGGATGCGCAGCGAGGTGTAATGGATCGCTTCGACCTGATCGGCCGAAAGCACCTCCATCGGCGGGTACGGGTTGGTGACGGCGGTCCATGGCAACTGCGGCAGCCCGGCGCCGGCCGGGCGCCGGCCGCGTCCTCCCTCCCGTCGCCGCGCGGTATCGACCATGGCTCCATGCTGCTCCCCCGGGCCCGTCCGGCATTGCGCCGGGCCGACATCAAGCTGAGTCCGGACGACATGCCGGCGCGGCCCGGCGCCCGGCCGGCAGCCGAGCTCAGCGGGAACCCTTCTGCCGCTCGGCCGATGGCGTCCGGCCGAAGGTGCGCTTGTAGGCGTTGCAGAAGTGCGACGTCGAGACGAAGCCGCACTCGAGGGCGATGTCCCGCACGGCATGCGGAGTCTCGAGGAGCAGGGTGCGGCTCCGCCGCAGTCTGAGCTGCAGGTGGAACTGCCGCGGCGGCATGCCAATGTGGTGCCGGAACAGCCGCTCCACCTGCCGGGTCGACAGGCCCACGTGGCGGGTGATCGCCTGCAGGTCCAGCGACTCGCCGAGCGCGTCCTCCATCAGGCGGACGACCTCCGCGAGCTTGGGGTTGAAGAAGCGGTAGCGCAGGTGGGCGCCCATCCGCTGATGGTCGCCATGCTGGCGGATGCGCGGATGGATGAACTGGTCGGCGACCGCGAGCGCGAGCTTGAAGCCGCAATGCTCGCCGATGAAGTGCAGCATCATATCGAGCGCCGCCGTGCCGCCGGAGCAGGTGAAGACGTTGCCGTCGACGACGTAGATGTCCTGCGTGAGCTCGAGGCGCGGATAGTGCAGCCGGAACAGATCGGCGTACTCCCAGTGGATGGTGCAGCGCCGGCCGGCGAGCAGCCCGGCGTCCGCGAGGATGAACGAGGCGCCGCTGATCGCGCCGATCATCGTCCCCTGGCGGGCGAGGTTCTTCAGCGAGCTGCGCAGCCGGCGATCGCCGGCCAGCTGCAGCGGCTCGAGGCCGGCGCAGACGACCAGCATGTCCGGTCGCGTCAGTTCGGCGAGCGAGGACTGCACCGCGAGCGCGGTGCCACAGCTCGCGACCACCGGCCGGCCGTCGAGTGACGTCATCTCCCACGTATAGACCGCCCGGTCGCTCAGCCGGTTCGCGGCCCGCAGCGGTTCGACGGCTGCCGAGAAGGGCAGCAACGGGAACTGCGGCACCAGCAGGAAGGCGAGCCGCAGCGGGTCGCCGGCGGATTCAGCCACGGGCGGGGCAGCTCGCGGTCATGCGCTTCGCCCGGGAAGCCCGGCCGCGCGGGCGTAGCGGTCGAGGATCGTCACCATCCGCTCAAGCGCCGCGGCCCATTCCTTTTCGTCACGGGCATAGCAGACGCGAAAGTGGCCGCGACCGCTCGCACCGAATTGGTAGCCGGGACTCACGAGTACTCCCGCCTCGCGCAGCAGCGCGGTCGCGATCGTCGCGTCGGACTGGCCGAGCGCGCTGACGTCCGGCCAGAGATAGGCCGTGCCGCCTGGCGGGCTGATGCTGAGCCACGGCAGCGACCGGAAGGCGCCGACCGTCATCTGCCTGAGCGCATCGAAGTCGCGCAGCCGGCCGGCGAGCCACGCGGCGTCGTCGCGCAGCCACGGCGCGAGTACATGCTGGGCGTAGGCCGGCGCGCGCAGCACCGTGATGGACTGGACGTCCTCCATGGCGGCGATCACCGGCTCGGGCGCGGCGACGACGCCGAGCCGATAGCCGCTCAGCGATTCGGTCTTGCTCGGCCCGAACAGCGTGACCGTTCGGCCGCGCATGCCGGGCTCGGCCGCCAGGTGAGTGAAGGGACGGCCGTCGTAGACGAGTCGCGAGTAGAGTTCGTCGACCACGACCAGCAGGTCGTGCTTCACGGCGAGCTCGGCGATCCGGCGGATGGTGGCGGCGTCGTAGACGGCGCCGGTCGGATTGTTGGGGTTCGAGAACACCAGCAGCTTGGGCCGGTGTCGTTGCAGCAGGTTCTCGAGGGCCTGCAGGTCCGGACCAACCTGCGGGCCGGGCACCCATGGCACGCTGCGCACGTCGGCGCCGAGAAACCTGAGAATGCGCTCGCTGAACAGGTAGTCCGGATCGACCAGCAGGACCGTGTCGCCCTCGTCGACGATCGCAGCGAGCGCGCCGAACAGCCCGGCCTGCGTGCCCGGCGTCAGGATGAGCTCGCGCTCCGGGTCGAAGCGCTGGCCGGTGAATGCCTGCAGCGACGCGGCGACGATCGAGAGAATCTCACGATTGCCGCGGTAGCCGGTGTAGGCGAGCGCGCCATCCCGAGCGGCCCGGGCGAACGCCTCGAGCGCCCAGTCCGGCGGCGGGAAACGGACCGTGTCGAAATGCGTCGTGTCGATGAACGTCGAAGGAGCCTGCGCCAGCAGCGCGCGGTCCGCCTGGCGCGCGCCGCGCTCCACTCTATCGGGCAGCCCGAGCGCGACGACGCGCTTGGACGGCGAGAACCGCTTGGACGGGGCATTGGGCATGACGATGGACCTTGAAATTCGGAGCGTGTGCTGGCGAGTGCAGGGAGATACTAGCCGCGCAACCGCAGCCCCTTCGGATCGTGCAAGGCCTCGAGACGCAGTGTCGCGCCTCGCATCTTGCCGAGGATATCGATCGCGAAGCGGCCGCCGTCGAGCGCCATCGCCGTCGGCACGTAGCCGGCGGCTAGGCTCCTGCCGACAGTGTGCCCGTAGGCGCCGGAGGTCACATAGCCGACCGCGGCGCCATCCCGCATGATCGACTCGTAGCCGCTCACCTCGATGTCGGTATCGGCCACTTCCAGCACCACGAAGCGTCGTTTCGGTCCCGCAGCGCGCTCGGCGAGCGCCGCGGCTCGGCCGGTGAACTCGCCCTTGTCGAAATCGATGAACCTGTCGAGCCCGGTCTCGGCAGGCGTGTAGTCTGGGCGGAAGTCCTTGTTGAACGAGCCGTATCCCTTCTCGAGGCGCAGCGAGGAGAGCGCTCGCCCACCGAAGTGCACCAGGCCGAGATCGCCACCGGCCTCCCGGATGTCGTCGTACAGCGTCGCGAGGTAGTCGTAGGTCGTCCAGATCTCGTAGCCGAGCTCGCCCGTGAAGCCGGCGCGCGTCAGGATCGACGGCGAGAAGCCGACCGCCGTCTCGGTGACCTGGAAGAGCTTGAAGGCCGGCGCCGACACGTCGATCCGCACCAGCCGCTGCAGCAGCTCGCGCGCCCGAGGCCCCGAGATCGATAGGCCGGCAAGGGTGGAGAGCGCCGAGCGTATCTGCACGTCCGGCGGCGGTGCCTGGTCGTGGAACCAGCGCAGGTGGAATTCCTCGGCGAAGCCTGAGCCGACCAGCAGGTAGCGATCCTCGGCAAGGCAGGCCATCGAGAGGTCGCCGACGATCCGGCCGGCGGGGTTCAGCATCGGCGCGAGCCGGAGGCGACCTGGGCGCGGGATCTTGCAGGCGAACACGCGGTCGAGCCACGCGCGCGCGCCGCGACCGGTGATCTCGAACTTGCCGTAGTTGGTGGTTTCATAGAGGCCGACCGTCTTGCGAACCGCCAAACACTCGGCCTTGACGAAGGGGAAGGCTTCCGAGCGCCGGTAGGTGGGCGTCTCGACCGGTGCGACGCCCGGCGGAGCGAACCAGAGCGCGTTCTCGAGTCCGTAGTTGGCGCCCATCACCGCGCCGGCAGCCTTCAGCTGGTCGTAGATCGGCGAGCGCCGCACCGGCCGGGCCGCCGCGAGCTCCTCGTTGGGATAGGCGAGCTGGAAGCGTCGCTGGTAGTTCTCCGGCACCTTGATCGAGGTGTACTTCGGTGTCGCGAAGCCGCCGAAGCGCGCCACGTCCATCGACAGAATGTCCTGGCCAGGGTCGTTCTCAGCCATCCAGCGCGACAGCACGAGGCCGATGCCGCCACCTTGGCTGAAGCCGGCCATGACCGCGCAGGCCACCCAGTAGTTGCGGATGCCACGCACCGGACCGACCAGCGGATTGCCGTCCGGGGCGAAGGTGAACGGGCCGTTGATCGCCTTGCGGATGCCGACCCGGCCGAGCGCCGGGAAGTGCTCGAATCCCACCTCGAAATAGGGCGCGAGCCTCTCGAAGTTGTCGGGCAGCAGCTGCATCGCGAAGTCGTCCGGAGTCGTGATGGGCGACCAGACCGTGCCGCACGGCTCGTAGGTGCCGATCAGCACGCCGCCGCGCTCCTGGCGCAGATAGATCTCGCCCGAGAAGTCGGTCGTGTTGACGATCTCCTTCGGCAGGCCCCGCAGTTCCGGGATGTCCTCGGTCATCAGATAGTGGTGCTCCATCGCCAGCACCGGCAATTCGATGCCGACCATTCGCCCGACCTCGCGCGCCCACAGCCCGCCGCAGTTGACGACGTGCTCGGCGTGCACCGTGCCTTTGTCGGTGACGACGTTCCACGAGCCGTCCGCTCGCTGGTCCAACGACAGCACGCGCGTGAAGCGCTCGACCGAGGCGCCGAGCTTGCGGGCCGCCTTGGCGTAGGCGTTGGTGGTGCCGGACGGATCGCAGTGGCCGCCATCAACGCGCCACAGGGCGCCGATGAAATGGCGGGTGTCGACCAGCGGGTTGTACTCCTTGGCCTGCTGCATCGAGATCATCTCGGTTTCCATGCCGAGGTAGCGGGCGCGCGAGCAGATGAGCTTCAGGCTGTCGAGCTCGCCCTGCGTCGCGGCGAGCATCAGACCGCCGTTCGGGTGCAGTCCGCAGGACTGGCCGGAGAGCGCCTCGATCTCGCGGTAGAGATCGATGGTGTACTTCTGCAGGCGCGAGATGTTGGCCTCGCCGTTGAAGGTGTGCATGCCGCCGGCCGCGTGCCACGTCGAGCCGGAGGTCAGCTCGCTCTTCTCGATCAGCGTCACGTCGGTCCAGCCGATCTTCGCCAGGTGGTAGAGCACGCTGGCGCCGACGATGCCGCCACCGATGACGACGGCTCTTGCGGAAGTTTTCATTGGTGTGGGTGTCCGGAGAGGGCGAAAGCTCAATCGTCAGCCGGTGGCGCGAGTCCGAAGGGACGGGCAGTGGCCACCAGCCACTCGCGCAGATGCCGCGCGGTGCTGGCAGGCGTCAATATCAGGATGCCCGACGGCAGCGCCGCCAGGATCGTCGATACCTGGGCCATCATGGTGGCAGCCGCGCGCCCAGGCGGAAAGCTCTCGGCGGCGAGGTCCAGGCGACAGCCGCGGGCGAGCGCGTCGCGGGCCGAGGGACCGGCGAGGTGCAGCGCCGTGATCCCGGAGGACAGGTCGACGGCGGCCGCCGTGTCGGCACAGAGCGCCTGCCAAGTGGCGGCGGCCGCCCCGGGCGCAGCTGGCGCAGAGAGCAGCAGCCAGCGCTGCGGCCGGACCGCGAGCGCCACGAGATCCGCTGTTGTCACTACGTGGCCGTTCGGTGGCAGCCTCAGACCGCGGCGGGCAGCGATTGCCTCCAGCTCCGCCGCACGATTGCGCAGCGCGGCGAGCTCGGTCACGTCGGTCCGGCAGAGGCTGATTGCCACGCCGTCCGTGGCGCCGGCGGTCGGTCGCGCGTCAGGCGCGGACACGGGTATTTTCCGGATCTACATGGTGGGCGCTGACGATCTCAAGCTCGGTCGTCTCGCCGTGCGCCGGCGCGAGCCCCACCAGCCGCCCGCCGATGCGCGCCCGACCGCCGGCCACGAGTGCGAGGCCGACCCAGCCGGGATGCTCGACCGACGGTGAGGACGAGGTGATGTAGCCGAGGCTCCGCGTCCGGTCCGCCGGCGCGACCAGCTGGGTGCCGTTCCGCAACCGCTGTGCGCTGTCGATGGCGCGCACGCCGACGAGCTGCAGCCGGTCCGGCGCCACGAGGCCTGCGCGTCCGGCGAGCGCGCGGCCGATGAAGTCGCCCCGCGGCTTCAGCATCCGTCGCATGCCGAGATCGTCGGCGGTGGTGTTGCCGTTGAGCTCCGCGCCAGTGACGTGACCTTTCTCGATGCGCAGCAGGTTGAGCGCGTCGAGGCCGTACGGCCGGATGCCAAGCGAGTGGCCGGCCGCGAGGATCGCCAACCAGGCGGTCAGGGCATGCACTGCGGGCACCGCGATCTCGTAAGCGAGCTCGCCGGAGAAGGAGATCCGGAACACCCGTCCCGGGACTCCGGCGATGTCGGCGGCAGCCGCTGCCATGAACGGAAAGCCCTCATTCGACAGATCAAGGCCCGGGATCACCGCCGCGAGGACCTCGCGCGAGCGCGGACCGGCGAGTGCGAACTGCGCCCACTGGTCGGTCACGTCGGTGAGCAGGACGTCGAGTTGCCGCCACACCGATTGCAGGTGGAATTCCAGGTGCTCGAGCACGGGACCGGCATTGGCGGTCGTGGTCGTCACGAGGAAGTGATCCGGCCCGAGCCGCGTGGTCGTGCCGTCGTCGAACAGCAGGCCATCCTCGCGCAGCATGATTCCGTAGCGTGCGCGGCCGATGGCGAGCGTCGAGAACGTGTTGGCGTAGACGAAGTCGAGAAGCCGCGCGGCATCCGGCCCCTGGACGTCGATTTTGCCGAGGGTGGAGACGTCGGTGATGCCGACCGCCGAGCGCACGGCGCGCGCCTCCTCGAGCACCGCTTCCCAGCCGGGCGTCCTTGAGTAGACGAGCGGCCGGAGCCAGAGTCCCGCCGACACGAAGCTCGCGCCGGCCGTCTCGTGCCAGTCGTGCAGCGGCAGACGGCGCTTGGGCCGATAGTGCTCGCGCACCTCGCCGCCGGCCAGCGCGGCGAATGGGATGGGCTGCGCGAATGGACGGGGCTTCAGCGCGCCGACCGCCGACACGGGCACGGCGCGCGCCGCGGCGAGTACCGCCGCACCGGTCAGGCCGCCGGTGCGTCCCTGGTCGGTCGCCATGCCGTGCGTCGTGTAGCGCTTCATGTGCTCGAGGTGCTCGTAGCCCTCGCGGCAGGCGAGGCGGACGTCGGCCGCCGTGACGTCGTTCTGCAGATCGACGAAGGCCTTGCCGGGCGCGCGCACTTCCCAGATCGCCGCCAGCGGCGTGGTCTCGGCGTCGGCCGGCATGCAGAGCGCGCTGAGCGGCTCGGCGTCGAGGCCCAGCTCGGCGGCGACCGCGCGAGCGGCGGCGGCGCCGTCGCGCGCCGCCGCCGCCCAGCCGAACACGCCGTGCGCGGCGCGCGCGACGCGTCCCGTCGCGGGCGCGAGTGCGGCCGTAAACGCGGCAATCGCCTCCTGCCACTGGCCGGGCGCGCCCAGCTGCGTGGCGAGCGCGATCAACGGCGTGTGCCCGCCAGACATCAGCAGGCAGTCCGCCGGCAGCGTGGCGCGGTGCGCACCGCCGAGATCGGCAACCGTCACGGTGCGCACCGCGCATCGTCCGCCGACCGCGCTGACCACGGCGCCTGCATGCATCTCGATGCCGAGCGCACGGGCGCGCGTCATCGCCCACGATTCGGTGCGTGGATCAACAACCCCCGGCGAACGGATGCCGGCGGCGGCGAGCGCGAACAGCGCCTCGTAGGCCTCGTCGTTGTTGACGAAGAATGCCGGCTGGCGGCCGACCGCGACGCCGTAGCGCCGCAGGTACGCGAGCGCCGCCCCGGCCAGCATCACGCCCGGCACGTCGTTGCCCGGGAAGGCGATCAGCCGCTCGGCCGCGCCGCTCGCGAGGATCACACGCCGGACGCGGATGATGCGCAGCCGCTCACGCAATCCGCCGAAGCGCCTCGACTCCTCCGCGCTCAGTGTCTCGAGCGCGCCGAACACGCCGTGACCGTAGGCGCCGAGGACGGTGGTGCTTGCCAGGGAACGCACGTTGGGCAAGCGCGCGAGCGAGGCCAGCGTCGCCGCGCGCCACGCGTCCCAGCGCGGCTCGAGCAGCGGGCCGGCGCCGAGCGCCACGTCCTGGTCCGCGAGCAGCACCCGCAGGCCGCAGCTGCCGAGTTGCTGGGCAGCGGCGAGACCCGCGACGCCCGCGCCGACCACGAGCACGTCGCCATGATCGTGGACGGTCTCGGCGGGGTCAGCATGGTCGCCAACGACCGCCTCGAGGCGCCCGAGGCCAGCGGCGCGGCGGATCAACGGCTCGTAGAGCCGTTCCCACGCCCAGGCAGGCGACATGAAGGTCTTGTAGTAAAAGCCCGCCGGCAGCAAGCGCGACAGCCGATCGTTGAGAGCGAACACGTCGAAGGCGAGCGACGGCCAGCGATTCTGGCTTTCGGCGACCAGGCCGTCGCGCAGCGGCAGCGTCGTCGCGAGCTGATTGGGCTCGCGGCCGGCGGCGCCGAGCAGATCAACCAGGCCGCACGGCTCGCCGGCGCCGGCCGTCACGACGCCGCGCGGGCGGTGGTACTTGAAGCTGCGGCCGATGAGCTGCTGGCCGTTCGCGAGCAGCGCCGAGGCGAGCGTGTCGCCAGCGAGGCCTTCGAGGTCCCGTCCATCAAAGCGAAAGCGCAGCGGCCGCTGCGCGTCGGTCAGCAGTCCTCGGGCAATGCGCGCCGGGCCGCGCATCAGCGCCGCGCCTCCGCCGTCGGCAGCGACACCTCGTCGGAAGGTGCGAGCACGGCGTGGATCTCGTGGCTCAGCGTGTGCCGCACGAGCTTCAGGAGCTGGCGGCAGCCGGCCACGTGCAGCCACCACTCGACGTGCCAGCCGAGCGGGTTGTCGCGCTCGTAGAGGTAGGCGGCGAAGGCGGCGAGGTCGGCATCGCCTGCCGGCCGCAGCTTGGTCGCGTCGCCGCGGTAGCGGAACTCCACTTCATCGCGCTCACCGCACCACGGGCAGCGGATTCGCAGCATGCTGGTTCCGGCTCCTTCTCAGTGGGCGTACGGGTAGGGACCCGCGCCGCGTTCGTCGACGGTGTGCCCGCTCGCGAAGCGCTCGAGCCCCATGTGCGCGGCCAGCGGATGCGGCGCGCCGGTCGCGATCAGGTGCGCGGTCGTGATTCCGCCGGCCGGGATCGCCTTGAATCCGCCGTAGCACCAGCCGCCGTTCAGGATCAGGCCATCGACCGGCGTCCGGGTGATCAGCGGCGAGCCGTCCATCGTCATGTCCATGACGCCGCCCCATTGCCGCAGGACTCGCAATCGCGCGAGCCCTGGCATCAGCGTCACCGCCGACGCCGCCAGTTCCTCGGCCATCGGCAGCGTGCCGCGCTGGCCGTAGGTGTTGTAGCCATCAAGGCCGCCGCCGTAGACGAGTCCGCCCTTGTCGGACTGGCTGACGTAGAAATGACTGGGTCCGTAGGTGAGGACGACGTCGAGCACGGGCTTCACCGCCTCGGTGACGAAGGCCTGCAGGACGTGGGTCTCGATCGGCAGCGTGACCCCGGCCATTGCGGCGAGCCGCGAAGAATGCCCGGCCACCGCGAGGCAGACGATGTCGGCGCCGACGAAGCCGCGCGTGGTCTCGACGCCCTTGACTCGCTTAGCGTCGCGGACGATGCCCGTGATTTCGCACTGCTCGATGACGTCGACGCCGGCCGCGGATGCGGCGCGCGCGTAGCCCCACGCGACGGCGTCGTGGCGCACCGTGCCGCCACGTGGCTGCAGGAAGCCGCCGAGCACCGGATAGCGGCCATTGTCGAGGTCGATCAGCGGCACCAATGCCTTGACCCGCTCGCGGCTCACGGCTTCCGCGTCGACCCCGAGCAGTCGCATCTGATTCGCGCGACGCGTGAACAGGTCACGTTGCGCCTCGGTATGGAACAGATTCAGCGTGCCGCGCTGGCTGACCATCGCGTTGAAATTCAGCGTCTGCTCGAGCTTCTCCCACTGCTGCAGCGAGAACTCGTAGAAGCGGATGTTCTGCGGGTGGAAGTAGTTGGAGCGTACGAAAGTCGTGTTGCGCCCGACGTTGCCGAGCCCGATCGGGCCTCGCTCCAGCACCGCGACGTCGGTGATTCCGTACTGGGTTGCGAGGTAGAAAGCGGTCGCGAGTCCGTGGCCGCCGCCGCCGACGATCACGACGCGGTAGCGCGGGCGCGGCGCGGGCTTGGCCCAGGCCCGCGACCAACCGCGATGCCCGGTGATGGCTTCGCGTAGCAGCCGCCAGCCGGAGTAGCCGCCGCTCGATTCGCGCTCGCTCCTCGAGTGGGTCGGTATGGTGTCGGGCGCAGCGGGCATCGTGTTCGCGATGATAGGGAGCCGGCCAGGTCGGCGCACGGCATCATCATCGAGTTCACCGTGCCGCGGCAACACCGGGCACTGCGTGGCGCCCGCGCGCAACTGAACGGCGATCCATGGACATTCGCACGTCGTGGTAGCGCGATATTCCGTGGCGGCGCGAAGCCGGAGCGCCGTCGCGCCGCCAGCCGGCCAGTGTCGTCACGGCGTCCAGCGATAGACTGCGCCGGGATAAGGCGGCTTCCACTGCTCGAACGCGCCGGTGATGAACACCGTGTCGACGCCGTTCGGGCCAAATGCCACGTTGGTCACGTACGGCGTCGGGACCGTGATCAGGCGCACCAGCTTGCGCTGCTCGCTCGCGACCAGAACCCGACCGGAGCCGTTCTGCGCGATGTAGTAGTTGCCGTCTGAGCCGAGCTTGATTCCATCCGGGCCGTTGTAGCCGTCCTCGTTAGGAGTCGGCGGCGCGAGGTCGCCGAGGCGCGCCCACACGCGGCGTGCGCCGAGCGTGCCGTCAGCCTCGACCGGGAAGGACAGGATCCGACCGGCGAGCATCTCGGCGACCAGCAGCTGCCGGCCATCCTTCGAGAGCGTCAGCCCATTCGGGTAGTGAATCGTATCCGCGACCTTGCGCAGCTGCCGACCATCGGCCGAGAGGTGCAGCACCGTGCCGGTGATCGGCGCCTGCAGGTCGTAGACGCCTGATGCGGAAAAGTAGACGCCTCCGTGCGCGTCGGCGGCGAAATCGTTCGGGCCGCTGAAGGCATTTCCTGCACTGTCTCTCGCGAACTCACGGACCTCCCGGCCCCGGGCATCGATCTCGACCAGGACGTTGGCGTCGTAGCAGGCGACCAGCAGGTGATCGCCGTGGTAGTGGATCAGCGCATCCGCGCCGCAGTGCTCCCGCCGCCAGAAGACCCTGGCCTGCTGGCCGTCCCACTCTTTTATGTCGTCGTTCGCGTACTCGACGTAGAGCAGCCTCCCGTGGTCCCAGAGCGGGCCCTCCGGGTATCGGGCATCGGCGTCGATAACCTCGACGCCTGCGCGCGCCACGCCGAAGCCGAGCAGCACGGGGATCAGCAGCGACGTGAGTAGTCCAGCCTGGACGTGCATGGGGGCCCGGTCAGATCGGTGCGGACGATGAACGGTGCGCTCCGGTGGCAGCCGAGCGCTCGCTCGAGTATACCGGGATGCCTTCGCGCGTCGTTCCGATGGTTTCGGCGGGGTGGACCCCGGCAGCTTCAGCAAGCCGCTGCGCGCTCCTGGCGCGGGCAATCCGACGCCCCCATAGCAGCGCGCACACCGCCCGGTCGACATGCTGGCGACCTGAGCGTGAGCGCAGGTCGCGCGCCGGCTGCAAGCGCGGCCAGTCGTGAGGCGAGCGTCTCGAACGGCGCGAGAGCGGCCACGTCGCCTCGCTCGCGATGCGGCTGCCGCCGGCAAGCCGCGGGACTCCGCGCGGAGTTCCGGCCGTTCGCCGACGGCAGAGCAGCGTGAGCAATGGCCGGTCGGCGCACCAACGCACGCGCCGGGCCGGGCCAGGGGGCCCGGCCGGCGCGGCAGAAGAAAAGCGGCGGGGGCGACGTTCGTACCCAATCCGTTGGCAACGTCGCGGATGCGTTTCCGTGAGAGGCAACCGCCGCATTAGTGAACTGTCGGCACAGGCCTCGCGATCTCACCTCGCGGTTCCGGAACTTGACGCGAGCGAGCTGTGAGACTGCGTCGCCGGTCAGGACAGTGTTGGAGGCCGGCAATGCACCCCGCATCCGGCCCGGAGGATCCTCTCGATGGCCGGATCAGATCGCTGCCCTCGATTCGGGCGCTTCGAGCGGACCGGCGTCCGTGCCCGGATTGCAATCGCGGTGACGGACGAGGCCATGGGCCGGATCGATACGGTGGCGGCCGCATGCGGTGAGGCCGGCTTCGAGCATGAAGCGACGCTGGGCGAGGCCGGCCTCCTGACGGGAACCGCGTGCTTTCGGGACCTGCCGAGGCTGCAGGCTATTCCAGGGGTGCTGGCGGTCGAGTTGGCGCAGCGCCGGCTGCGGCACCCGCGCATCCATCACGCCTGAGCCGAGCGCGATCGTCGCCCTGGCGTGCCGGCGCGAGCTAGCGCGGCGCGCGCCGCAGGCTGAAGCCAAATACCTCGGTACCCGCGCCGGCGTCACCTTCCGCCTGGATCCGCAGTTCGTACACGCCGGGTGTCAGTCGGGCCGCGTCGAAGTAGGCGTGCACGAGCGCGTCGCGGCCAGGATCGAGGCCACCGAGTTCACCGGCGCCGATGTGCCGGCCACCGGCGCCGATCCGTTCGAGCGTGATGCGATAGCGGGCGCCGGATGACGATGCCGGTCGGGAAGCGCGCAATTCGACGCTGCCGCGCGCCGGAAGATCGAGCACCGGTGCGGCGACCGGCCCGCGCATCGTGACGAACGTGAGCTGGGCCGCCGCTCCGCCAGCCGGCGCGATCGAGGTGAGCAGTAGGTCGCCGCGCTCGGCCGAAGGCTGCAACCAAACCAGGAGCGTGACGCCTGCGATCATCGCCGCGAGCCCGACGCCCCACGCCCAGTGCCGGCGCGCCACGGGTCGCGGCGCCGCTCGCAGTTCGCCAGCGTCGCGCAGGCGCTCGAGCCCTTCCCGCAGCCGCTGCGAGAGTTCAAGTTGCCGAACGAGCTCCGGATCGCGGGCGAGGCGCTCCTCGAAGGCGCGGTGCTCGCCGTCGGCGAGCCGGCCGGCGATGTAGTCACGCAGCTGCTCAAGATCGCGGCCGACGTCGATCATGGCTGAGCTCCTGGCGCCTGGCCGGTCGCAGCGGAAACGGCGCTCGCTACCGGGCTGGCCGAGGCCGGCGCCGCCTGCAGCAACATCGCTCCACTTGCCGCGAGCGCGAGGCCAAGGGCAGCGAGCGCGAGGAAGTCCGAGCGCACGAAGCCGCGGCGCTCGAGCAGCACCCGGAAACGGTTCCGGGCACGGAATATCACGCGATTGAAGTGCTCGTCGCTGAGCTCGAGCTCCGCGCAGATTGATTCCTTGTCCTCGTCGTCGAGGTAGAAGCGGACGAGCAGATCGCGGTCCCGGCTGGTCGGCATCTCGCCGAGCATGCGGCGGGCTGCTTCGGCCCAGTCCGGGTGGCCGACCGAGCGCCAGTCCGGATCCGCGTCCGGATGAGCGAGCGACTCGAGTTCATCGGAGCTCGAGACCGCGCCCTTATCCTTGCGGCGGTGGTTGCGAAGGTGATTGAGTGCCACGCGGTACAGATAGCCGCCGACGTTCTCAACCTGCGCGATCTCGCCGACGCGGAGCTTTTCGAGCGTGGTGACCGCCGCATCCTGGAGGATGTCGGCTGCGATCTCGGGATCGCGGACGCGTCGCATGATCAGCGCGCGAAGGCCGGGATAGTCGCGATAGACTGCCGCGAGGCGGGCGGTGGCGTCGGCAACGCGCTCGCTCGGCGCTAGCGTCGCGACCGGCGTCGGCGATTCGAGGGTCCCGTCCCGTACCGTCATCCGGATAGTATATGTCGGGCATGACGCCAATCGTAGGCTCCCGCGGTGCAAAAGCGCCCGCGACGGCAGGTGTCCATCGCCATCGCAGCGCGCTGCGGCACCCTCGCGGGCGCTCGTGAGCCCGATGCGGATTTTGTTCAATGGGCGTGGGGCGCGCGAGCCTGCGCCGCCGATGGTCCGCCCGGGAGCGGTGGCCCTGAGCGCTGCAGGCTGCAGTCCCGGACGCCGGGGTTTTGCCACCTGGGTGGGCACGACCTTTGGCCTCCTGGCATTGCTGCCGTGGTCGACGGCGATGGCCGCGGACACAGGGTCGATCGGCGGTAGCGCCTGCCGGACCACGCTGGAGTCCCGCACGATCGGTGATGCGCTTGAGCTAGCGGTGGCCGGGCGGCTGCCGGTAGCAGCCGCGTTCCAGGTGCCGGCCGGCCACGAGCTGCTGGTGGTTGCGATCGAGCGCGGCAACGATGTCACGCTCGAAGTGGGCGAATCAGGCGTCACCGCGACCACCCAGGCAGACAACCCCGTTCGACGAAGCGGCCGCCAGTCGCTGATCGTCCGGGCGTCAGGCTCGACGCTGCGCATCCGGCTGAGCGGCAAGGAGCATGACGCGGTCAGCGGCCGCGTCGCGGTCGCCGTCTACGACCTCGCGGGACTTGAGCGCGACGGCCGCTGCCGCCGCGCATTGGGCGCGCTGGCCGCCGCCGACTTAAACTACGCCGCGGGCCAGCAAGTCAGCATGGGCCGCGCGAGGTCTAGTTCCGCGGCGGCTCGTCACTCCTACCTGCTCGCCGCCGAAGAGTACCTGCTCGCGTACACGCTTCTGGATGGAGTCGATGACGGCACGCTGCAGCTCGCGGCGTCCCACGCGCTGGCGGCGATCTACTACCAGGACCTGCAGGACTGGGCGAGATCCGCGGCCTGGGCTGAGCGTGCCGCGGCGATGGCCGAGGCCCGCCACCTCGACTACGAGGCGGCGCGCGCCCGGGCGCTGCAGGCCGCGGCGTGGATCGAGCTGGCGACGCACTCCGCACAGCCGACGCGCTCGACGACGACGCCCGCCGCGGCGCACGAGCGCTTCGAGGCGGCGCGTGCCCTGCTCGGCAAGCTCGAGCGCTTTCATCGGGCGCGCGGCGAGCGCTATGACGCGGTGCTGCAGCTCAACAACAGCGGCGTCGCGGATCTCTACGAGGCGCGGTACGCCGCCGCCGAGGCGACCTTCGCCGAGGCTGCGCGGCAACTCGGCGCGCTGCATGAGCGGCCGCGGGAGGGTCTCGCTCTGCAGAACATCGCGCTCGCGCAGTGGGGCCGCGGGGACCTGATCGCCGCGGTGCAGACGTTCAAGCAGGTCTTCGAGCGCCTGACACCGGAGCCGTACCCAAAGCTGTACCTGATCGCGCTCACCAACAACGCCATCGCGAGCGTCGCGACCGGCGATTTCGACACCGCCTTGCGCCTGAATGCCCGGGCGTTCGCGTATGCCCACACCGTCGGCATTCGGTCGGGGGAGAGTCAGGCCTTGTACGGGCTCGGGATCACCTATTTCGCGCTGGGTGATCGCGAATCGGCCGAGCGCTACCTCGCGCAGTCGCTGACCATGCGTACCGCGGACATCGACGCGCGCGGACGCGTCGCCTCGCTGCGCGCGCTCGGCACGATCTACAGCGATGCCGGCCGCGACACGGCTGCGGTCGCGGTGGACGAGGAGGCGCTGGCGCTGTCGTCGACGCCGACGAGCCGCGCCCGCATGCTGGTGCGGCTCGCCGCGGACCAGGCCGCCACCGGTCGAACGGGGGAGGCGCTCAAGGCGCTTGCGGCCGTGCTTGATGCGCCCGCAGATGCCGATCCCGGGCCGCGCATCGAGGCATTCGTCGAGCGCGGCCGCATCCTGCGTCTCGCCGGTCGCCCGGCGGAGGCGGTCGGAGACCTGCGCGCGGCGCTCGCACTCATCCGCCAGCACGACAGCCCGGATGCGGAGTTCCGCGCCGCGCTTGAACTCGCGCGCGCGCTGCGGCTCACCGGCGAACCGGGCGAGGCGCTCGCGGCCGTTGACCGGGCGCTGGCACGCGGCGATGAGTTGCGCCGGCAAACCGCCAACCCGGAATTTCGCGCGCTTCGCCAAGAGCCACTCCGCCCTGCCTACGACCTCAAGGTGTCGCTGCTCGCGGAGCGGTATCGGCAGCTCACGCAGCAGGGCGACGCGCGATCGGCGGACCGGACTGCGCTCGCGGCGCTCGCGGCGGCGGAGAGCGGCCGCGCACAGTCGCTCGCGGAGCTGTCCGCCTCGAGGCTGTCGAAGGCGATGAGCGATCGCCTGCGGCCACAGCTCGAGCGGCGCGAACACCTGTACCGCGACCTCGCCGCGCGGCGTTACCGGCTGACGGATCGCGAGAACGGCGCCGGGGCCGCGGACCTCACCGTCGTTGCACTGCGTTCCGATATCGCGAGCCTGAGGCTCGAGCTCGACGCGCTCAACGCCGAGCTTGCCCGCCGCAGCGACACGCTCGACGCACGTGAGCGCTTTCTGCCGGAGGCGCTGCCCACCTGGCTGCGCCGCCGCGACGCCGACACCGCGATTGTCGAGTACTGGCTCGGCACGGAGGAGGCTTTCGCCTGGACGGTCACGCGCGACGGCATCCGCTGGACGTCGCTTGGGGCGAGCGCCGATATTGTGGGCGGAGCACGTGCCTTCCACGCGGCGTTGCGGGACGTGCGGACGACGACCGCCGCCAGCCGGCGGGAACTTGGCGCGGCGCTCTACGCGCGCATCGTCCAGCCGCTTGGCGGCGCATTGCCCCGCGGCCGTTCGCTCGTCGTGATTCCGGACGGGGCCTTGCACTTCATCCCGTTCGCAGCACTGCGCACGGCGGCGGTGGACGGCCGGTACCTGGTCGAGGAGCGCGACGTCGCAGTCGCGCCGGCCGCGTGGTGGCTGCTCGCGCACCGGCCGTCGCGCGTTCCGGATGCCGCGCCGTCGCGCTTCCTGCTCGTCGGCGACCCCATCTACGCGGCGGACGACCAGCGCCTGAACGCGCTGCCGCGCTCGGCGGCAGTGGCGGACGCCGACGCCGTGGATGCCACTCGCTTCACGACCTTGCGGCGGCTGCCGTGGACGGCGCGCGAGACGGCGCAGCTGGCCGCGCTCCTGCCGATCGGCACCGTCGATCAGTTGAGCGGCGGCAGCGCCACCCGCGCCCGGCTGCTGGCGCTTGACTGGAGCGGCTACCGGATCATCCATCTCGCCTCGCACGGCATCGTGGACGCGGGCATGCCGCAGCTTTCGGCGCTCGTGCTCGGCGCGTTCGACGAGCGTGGCGCGCGAGTTGAGCAGGCGCTGCGCGTTGCGGACCTCGCATCGCTTAACCTCAACGCCCAGCTGGTCGCGCTGTCCGCCTGCGACACGGCGCTCGGCAAGGAGATTGCCGGCGAGGGCTCGGTGGGCCTCGCGTCGACTGCGATCGCGCGCGGGGCCCGCGCCGTGCTCGCCTCGCTCTGGCAAGCGCCGGATGAGATGACGGCCCGCTTGATGACAGATTTCTATCAGGGCATCCTGATCCGGCACGCCGGTTCCGCCGCCGCGCTCGGTGCGGCGATGCGCGGTCTGCTCGCTGTGGACCGCGACGCGGACCCGGCGTTTTGGGGGGCATTTCAGCTCTCGGTCAGTCGTCTCGACGACGACGCAGGGACGCGGAAGTGAAGTCGTAGTTAACCCACTTGAAAGGAGTCGAGATGAAGGCCAACAAGAGCAAGGCGAAGAAGAGGGGCCGGTCGGCGAAGGCGAAGCGCAAGTCGACGACCAAGGCCAAGCGGCCGGCCAAGCGAGCGGCCAAGAAGCCCGCACGCCGCAAGGCTGCCGACGACGGCGGCGGCCAGGGGCCGCCGCACTAGGCGCACCGGCGGCCGGCGCACGCGCCGGCCGCACCGACCTTCGCCCCGGCGCTTGCTCGCGATCCGTGCGAGCGCGTGCCGGTGCACGATCCTGGCGCGCCGGAAGCTCGTCGTGCCCGTCCGACGCGGAGCCGCTGTCGGCGCGCCGCGCGACGCGCTAAGCTGGCGACCTAGGTTCAGGTGGCCGCGGGGCACGGAACGCCGAGGTCATCCCCCTCAGTCGAAGCTGCCGCGCCGCGGGGGACAGCGATGCTGCGCGTTTCCGTTCTAAACGAGTCGGCCGCAACCGATGCCGTGGTGCGGGCCATGCTGCCGGCGTTGCAGACGCAATGGAACCGCGATCTGGTACCGGCTTGGGGTATCGATCCGGCAATGCTCGTGCTGGTGCCACGAGAACGGGCGCCGCGTCGTGGCACGTGGTGGCTCATCTTCCTGAATGACAGCGACCAGGCCAAGGCGCTCGCCTACCATGATCTGACCGACGAGGGCCTGCCGATCTCTAAAGTGTTCGTCCGGTCGGTGCGCGCGGACCGCGCCAGCCTCAGCGTCGCGGCGAGCCACGAGCTCTGCGAGATGGCCGTGGACCCGTGGCTCAACAACGCCTACCAAGATCCTAGCGGCGCGTTCTGGGCCGGCGAGGTCTGCGACCCGGTGGAGGCCGATCGGTATGGCTACAAGATCCACGGAACGCTGATGAGCGACTTCGTCACACCGGACTGGTTTTCGCACGATCACTCGACCTCGCATGTCGACTTTGCCAGGCGGGCGACCGGGGCATTCGAGCTGCTGCCGGCGGGCTATGCGCAACGCTTCGAGGGTAAGCGCGGCTGGGTCCAGGTGAACGCCAAAGCGGCGAGGCGCAGCAAGCGCGCCGGCGCCCCGCCAGGCAGCCGGCGCGAGCGACGCTCGCGGACCGACCGCGCCGAGTGGGTCAAGAGCAGCCCGCCGTGGCTCGGCGCGGCGCGGCGATAGCCTGCCGCGCCCGCAATTCGGTCACCGGAGCACAACGATGTTGATCCTGACGAGGCGCGTGGGGGAGGCGATCAAGATCGGCGACGACATCACGGTGACTGTGCTTGCCGTCAAGGGTAGCCAGGTCCGTATCGGGATCGCGGCGCCGCAGACGGTCGAGGTGCACCGCGAGGAGGTGTACGAGCGACTGCTCGCCGAGCGGGCTGCTGACGAAGCACCCAAGGCATAGGGCAGTTCGCGCCGCGACAGGCCGGCACAGCTGGACCTCAGCGCCGACCCCGGCATTTCGGATACCCGCGCGCAGCTCGCCCCGCTCGCCGCGACACCGCATCGATGCTGCGAACGGTGTGACCGAGCCGCGTCGCCGGGCGGTCGGTGCTGACGAACCCCATGGCGGCTGCCTCACGACCGTTGATCGGCTACTCAGCGCCGGTGCGGCACCACGCTGGAGTGCGTGATCAGCGTGCTCGACAGCCGCACCTCCGGGCTGAGTTGCTGCAGAGTACCGGCAAGCAGATCGGCGGCCTCGGCAAGGGCGCTCATCGGCATCGGGTCGAGTCGCTCCAGGATGAACCACATGCGCGTCGTCGCGACGTCGATGCGCGTGCGCACGCCCTGTCGCCAGTTCCAGCGGCGGCAGGTCGCGCCACGGTCGTCGACCCAGATCACCTCGCCAGCGGCGACGGTCTCGATGGCCGGTACGCCATCCTTCAGCGTATCGAAAGCCTCGTCACCGGCGGCCCGGCCAAGCCGGGGATTGCCGACGTAGGCCGCGACATTCTCGCCGCCGATCGGGATCGCGAAGCGCACGCTCAATGCGTTGTAGAGGTCGACCGCTGCGTTGATCGTCGGCAGTCGCCCGTCGCTCGCGACGCGCTTCATCAGCGCCTCGGCGGAGCACGGCGTTCGCTGTGGTTTGGCGCCGAACGCCCGGTAGGCTGCCCGCCACGCTTCGAGATGCGCCTCGGTCCACGGCGGCGGTGACCGTCCGTCACCGGCAGCGTCGACGAGCGCGTCGGTGAGCACGTGGCGGACGGCGTTCGCGACGCCCTCGGCGACGACGCTGAGCGCCGCGTAGTCAGGGCGCAACGCGAAGATCTCAGCTCCGACGGTCGGCATGAAGGCGTTCGGCATGCAGTGGTTGAGCTCGTTGACGATGAAGCCCTGGAGCGGGCCTGGCCGATATGATGTAACTTCTATCCATCTTTATGAAACAATCAGTTACGTCAACATCATCAATCTGACGTCAGGTGACTACGTTCGTCCGGAGCAAACTTGCCGACCTGAGCGCCGTCACTAGGCGGGCGGCCTCAGCCAGGCGTCTCCGACGGCCTCCGCCTCGATGCGTAGCAGCGTGCGCTTGATCTCGAGGCCGCCGCCGAAGCCGGTGAGCGACCGGTCAGATCCGACCACGCGGTGGCACGGGACGACGATCGGCCACGGGTTGGCCCCATTCGCGCCACCCACGGCACGGAACGCGGACGGCCGGCCAACGCGGCGGGCGAGCTCCGCGTAGGAAATCGAGGTCCCGTACGGAATGTTACGCAGCTCGCGCCACACCGAGCGCTGGAAGGTCGTGCCGAGCGGCGCGAGTTCGACCTCAAAACTCCGTCGTCGCCCGGCGAAGTACTCCGCGAGCTGGGTCGCGAGGCCTCGGAACGGCGCCACCTCCCGGCGCCAGTCGACGGCGGCCGGAGTCATCCGCACCCTCGACGGGAACTCGATGGCCAGCAGTCCGGTCACGCCCGCGACCAGCCGCAGCGGGCCGATCGGCGTCGCGATCTCGTCATAGGAGGTGCGATCCTCAGTCACACTTCGTGTCCTCTGAGCTGCCGGAGACCGGGTGGCGGACGGCCCTCACGCGTCTTCGCCGCAAGCAGGCGCAGCGGCGCGTCGGACTCGCGAGTCCCGAGCGGTGATCCCGACGCGGATAAGCGTATATCATGCGCGGGCATCGCACTCTCCCGCCCGCTTGCAGACCCCCTCGTGCCGCTGAACACGATCTCGACCGCCTGGCCGTTGCTCCTCGGCATGGGCATTTTGATGCTGGGCGCGGGCCTTCTGAGCACCCTGCTCGGGGTGCGAGCGACGCTCGAGCAGCTGCCCACGCCGGTCATCGGCGTCATCATGTCGAGCTACTACGTCGGCTACCTGCTCGGCACGGTCGTCGCGCCTCACCTGCTGCGCAAGGTCGGCCACGTCCGCGTGTTCGCCGCGCTCGCGGCGGTGGCATCGGCCGCGACGCTGATCCAGGGCGGTTTCGTCGCACCGGCGCCCTGGGTCGCGATGCGATTCGCGACCGGATTGTGCTTCGCCGGCATCTACGTCGTGGCCGAGAGTTGGCTCAACGAGCGCGCGAGCCGCGGCAATCGGTCACGGCTGCTCGCCATCTACATGGTGGTTCTGTATGTCGGCCTCGGCGCCGCGCAGTACCTGCTGGTGGTGTCGGACCCGCGGACATCGGCGCCGTTCATGCTCGTCTCGGCACTCATCTGCCTGGCGATGGTGCCGATCCTGCTCTCGAACCAGCCGATTCCGACCATCGTCGCGCGGAGCCGCGTTCGCTATCGAGACCTGTACCGCGACTCGCCGCTCGGTGTCGTCGCCGTGACGGTGGCAGGTGTCATCACCTCGATCATCTTCTCGATCGGGCCGGTGTACGCGCGCCTGCGGGGCCTCGACACGGCCGGAATCGCGACGTTCATGGCGGGGAGCATCTTCGCCGGCGTAGCAACCCAGTATCCGATCGGCTCGCTTGCCGATCGCATGGACCGGCGGGCGGTAATCGCCGGCGTCTGCGCCTTGTCGACGCTTGTTGCCGGCAGCATCGCCGCGTTTCCCGGGATGCCGCATGCGCTCTTCCTGACGCTGTCGGCCTGCCTGAGCGGCCTCGTCCTAACCGTGTATTCGCTCGGCGTCTCGCACGTCAACGACCGGCTCGAACCCATGCAGATGGTCGCGGCCAGCAGCGCGCTGCTGCTCATGAACGGCGCGGCCGCGATCGTCGGACCCACGCTCGCCAGCTCGGTGATGGCGCTCTACGGTCCGGTGGCGTACTTCCCGACGCTCGGTGCGCTCACCGGCGCGCTGACGCTCTACTGCGTGTGGCGCAAGATCCGTCGCACCGCCGTGCCGCAGGCGCAGCGCGGACCGTTCATCACCGCGCAGCCGCAGCCCTGCGCGTCGGTCGGCGGGTCACAGTGGCTGGACCCCGCGTCGCGCGCACCGGCCGAGAAGCCCTGACGTGCCGCGTGGACCGCCGCCGGTCGCGCGATCTCACGGCGCGGGCGCCGGGCGCAGCGGCTGTCGCCGGATCGATGGACTGATATAGAGTGGTCCTGGCGGCGCCCTCGCGCGTGCCGCCGGCGATTGCCAGGGCTGCAGAGGAGCGCAGAGTCGAAGTGGACGAAGCATTCGGTCGCCGCGACCTGATCAGCGCGGCACGGCTCAAGGCGCTCTCGGTCAAGTCCGACTGGCGAGGGTTCCTGCGGCTCGGCAGCTACGTCGGCGCCGTCGCGCTTTCGGGGACGACGCTTGCGGCCAGCTGGGGTACGCTCTGGGCGCTGCCGGCCTTCGCCGTGCACGGCACCTTGCTCAACTTCCTCTACGCCGGCCAGCACGAGCTCAGCCACTGGACGGTCTTTCGAACCAAGGGACTCAACGAGTTCTTCGGTCGGTTGTTCGGCTTCGTGCTGTTGTACCCGCGCGACTTCGACCAGGTGCAGCATTTCGCCCACCATCGCTTCACTCAGGACTGGGTCCGCGACGGTGAGCTTGCGCGGCCTCGCTACACGCTCGGCTCGTACCTGCTGTGGATGCTCGGGCCGAGCTACTGGTACACGCGCGCGCGGCGCCTCGTCCGCTTTTCACTCGGCAGGATCGACGAGCCCTACCTGCCGGCGAGCCGCCGGCCGGGGCTGATCCGCGAGGCCCGCTGGCACCTCACGGGGTACGCGCTGATCGCGGCACTCTCGGCCGCGGCGATGAGCCCACTCGCGCTTGAGGTCTGGCTGCTGCCGATGCTGGCGATGAAACCCGTCCACCAGTTGCAGAACACGATCGAGCACCTAGGCCTGCCGCACGTCGACGCGATCACGCAGAACACGCGCTCGACCCGCACCAACGCGCTGATGCGCTGGCTGGGCTGGAACATGCAGTTCCACACGGCGCACCACGCGTTCCCGGGCGTACCCTGCTATCACCTGCCGGCGCTGCACCACGAGCTGTTCAGTGCCCGCGACAGCGCGCCGCCGACGATGTCGTACCTCGCCTTTCAGTGGGCGGTGTTGCGTGCATTCTCCGCTGGCCGCACCGAAGCGGACTACCCTGACGGCGCGACGTGGATCGGCGACGACGCTGGCGGCGCGTCGCCCGCGGCGAGCGTCGGCCCGTCGGCGCAGGCCTAGGCCGGCGTGGCTCGGCTGCGCGTCTACCAGTCGCTCTGGGCAACCGAGTTGCGCCGGCCGGGCGTGCCGGAAGCGCCGATTCCGGAGCGCTTCGATCAGGTCCGCGAGGCAGGCTTCGATGGCATGGCCATCGACCTCGGGGCGCTCGACCTCGCGACGGCACGCGGCTGCGGCGTCGAATACGCGCGCACCGGGCTCAGGGCCCTTGTCACGGCGTTTCCGGACTCGATCGAGTCGCTGCGCCCGGCGCTGCATCTCGCGAAGGACGTCGGCGCGCCGTTCGTCAACGTCGTCGGGCAGGTCATGCCGCTCGCCGTCGCGGACATGATTCCGTTGATCCGGGCGTGGCTGCGCGTTGCGGCCGAAGAGCGCATGCCGATCCAGTTTGAGACGCACCGCAACTGCATCACCAACGACCTCTACTCGACGCTACTGCTGCTCGAGGCGGTGCCGGAGATGCGCATGAGTGCGGATCTGTCGCACTACGTCGTCGGGCGCGAGATGACGCAGCCGATTTCGGAAGCGAACCAGGACTACGTGTCGCGGATCCTCGCCCGGTCCGACTCGTTCCAGGGGCGCGTCGCGACCCGGAACCAGGTGCAGGTGCCGATCGCCTTTCCTCAGCACCGGCCTTGGCTCGACGCCTTCCTCGCGTGGTGGAAGGAGGGCTTCGCGGCGTGGCAGGCGCGGCGACCGGGCGAGGACCCGGTCTTCATTTGCGAGCTCGGGCCGCCGAATTACGCCATGACCGACGCGCACGGGGACGAGCTATCCGATCGCTGGCAGGAGGCGCTCGAGCTGCGGCGATTCGCGCGTGCGTTGTGGGCCGACGTCGAGTCCGCCGCGGGCGCACGCTAGCGGTCCAATGTACCGGCCGCGCGGGGGCGCGAACGGCTATCCTGCCTGCGGCGGCGCGGCGCTTCTCCCGGTCGATCGGCGCCCGGCCGCCACTGCGCGGCGACCTCGATTCAGAAGCACGGCCGCCGGAGGCAACCTGATGCGCTCTGATTCCATGGCTCGGCTGCTGGCCCTTGCCGAGGTCGTCGCGGTGGTGGCCGCCGGCTTCACGACGCGGGCCGTGCTGCGGCAGCTGGGCGCCGGTATCGTGTCCGGTTCCCTCGCCATCCTCATCCTGCTTGCGCTCGCGACCTGGTTGCTGCGACGCCGCGGCATCGGTTGGCGCGAACTCGGAGTCCGCCGGCCCGCGGACATCGGCGTCGCCGCGGCGTGGACCGCGGGCCTGCTGTTTGTCGACATGCTCTTGGTTCCGTCTCTGACCGGGCTGCTCGGGAACGCGCTCGGCTGGCCCCGGCAGCATCTCGACGCATTTGCCGACCTGCACGGTCATCTGCTGCGCTATCTCGTCCTGTTGATACCGATCAGCTGGGGCTCGGCCGCTTTCGGCGAGGAACTGATCTTTCGCGGCTTTCTCACGCGGCGTATGTCGGACATGCTGGGCGGCACGCGCGGCGCCGACATCGCGGCGACCCTCGTGCAGGCGGCGCTGTTTGCGCTCGGACATGCGTACCTCGGGCCGCGTGGCATGATGAACGCCGGTGCGCTTGGCCTCGCCGGCGGGCTGGTCTATCGCTGGAACGGGCGCAACCTCTGGCCGCTGTTTATTGCGCACGGGCTGGTCGACACGATCGGGATTTCCGTGCTCTATTTCGGCGTCCCGCATTCCTGAGCGAGGCGCCTTTGGCGGAGCCCCGGTCGGCAACGCGAACGTGGTCATCACGCTGGCAGCGCCGCGCTCCGCGCTGCGGCGACGTCGGAGCGCTTCTGCCGTCGCCAGCGCTACGGAGGGGTGACCGGCCTGCCCGGCGAAACGGCCACGACCAGCTTGTCCATTTGCTGGCGGATCAGCCGCAGCTCGGTGACGAGTTCCCGCAGTGCCTCGGCCATCACCTTGAACTCGGCGTTGGCCGCCAAGCCGGGGTTACCGAAACTGCGCCGGTCCGCGGCAGCCTGGTCAAGTTCGCTGATCGTCGTGTCGGGAGTCTTGGCATTCATGGCGGGCGGACCTGGCGGACGTACTGGCGCGAAGTGCGCAGTGCAGTATGCGCCGACCGCTGGGCCGCCGCCGAGGGACCTCGCCACTCCGGTTGCCGCGCTCGGCCTCTCGGGAGGAAGCCGGGATGGACTGCGTCGGCGGTCGGCGCAGCGCCATCGGCCGCGCCCGAGCCGGCCGCCAGCGGCGAGCCGCGCGGTACCGTCGGCGTATCCGACGTACCCGACGGGCGCGACGGCGACACCGGCTTCGCATGCGCCTCGCCGCTTCCGGCCGGCACGTCGGCGCTTCAGGACCGGCAGTCGCACCGGGCGGATCCGAGATGAGTGCGCGTCTCGCAGGTGATGAAGTCTTGGCATTCGCGCCGCCTGCCGCTTGGAAACGCGGACCCGGAGGCAATTCTGTATCGGGTCCTGATCCTCTAAAGTACCGGACAATCGGTCCAGTGGCCCTTGGAGCTACCTCATGCATGTCCTCGCCCGCATCACCTTCAAACCGGAGTCCGCCAACGCCGCGCGCGCCATTCTCACCCGGCTCGCGACGCAGTCACGTCGCGAGGCCGGCTGCATTTCCTATCTCGTCTTCCAGCAAGCAGCGGCACCGCACGTCTTCCAGACGGTCGAGGAGTGGCGTGACGCCGCATCCGCCGACGCGCACCTGATGTCGCCGCATGTCGGCGCGGCCTTCGCCACCGCTGGCCCGCTGCTCGCCGGTGCGCCGGAGATCTTGCCCTACCAGCAGCTCAGCTGAGCCCTATGGCGGGGCCGGGAGCATCCCATGTCGAGCAGTCTTTGGACCCTGCTGCGCGTGCTGCGGGAGCGGAGCGTGCAGGAGCGATCGTGCCGCTGGAGCCGAGCACGGCTCGCGGCGCACCAGGCCGAGGCGTTCGAAGCGCTGCGACGTGAAGCACTGCGAGCTTCGCCTTTCTACCGCGCCTTTCATCGCGGCCTTGAGCGTGCACCCATCGGCGAGCTGCCAATCCTGACGAAGGCTCGCATGATGGAGCGCTTCGACGAGCTGGTCACGGACCGCCGGATCCGGCTCGCTGATGTCGAGGCCTACCTCCGCTCCGGCGCGGCCGACCTGTACCTTGACCGCTACGTCGTGCTGGCCACGTCCGGCAGCACGGGGCGCCGAGGCGTATTCGTGTTTGACGAGCGCGAATGGATCCGGGCGGTCGCCGCCATCGCGCGGCCGATTCAGTGGGCCGCTGCGTCGCGCGCGAGGCGCCGGCCGCCGCGCGCGGCGCTGGTCGCGGCAGGCGCATCATGGCACTACTCGGCACGCGTCGGCGCGGCGCTCGCAAATCGGCTCGCCCCGGCACTGCGCCTCGATGCCGCGACTCCGATTCCAGAGTTGGTGCGACGGCTCAACGAATGGCAGCCGGAGGCGGTCGCGACCTACCCGTCGGTGCTGCGGCAACTGGCCGCGGAGCAGCTGGCCGGCCGCCTCGTGATCCCGCTCGCGCACGTCGCAACGAGCGCCGAAGTGCTGACCCGGGAGGTCCGCGCGATCGTGCGCCGCGCTTGGACAATCGAGGTTCAGGATACCTACGGGGCCACCAAGTACGCGCCGATTGCGAGCGAATGCCCGCACGGGCGCAAGCACCTGTTCGAAAACGGCGCGATTGTCGAAATCGTCGACGACGCCGGCCGCCCGGTGGCTGACGGTCAGGCGGGCACAAGAGTGCTCCTCACGGTATTCGCGCGTCGCACGCAGCCACTGATCCGCTACGAGCTGAGCGACATGCTGCGTCCCTCGGCCGAGGTGTGCCCCTGCGGTCGGCCGTTCCGGGTGATCAGCGCCATCGACGGGCGCGAGGAGGACATCCTCGAATTTCCAGACCCGTCCGGCCGGCAGGTTGCGGTTCATCCGAACGGCTTTCACGACATCCTCGAAAAGGTGGCTGCCGAGGCGTGGCAGATCGAACACCTGCAGTCCGCGCTGGTGGTGCGGCTGGTGGGTGCGAGCAGCTCGGCCGCGGCCGCCGTTGCGGCGGACATCCGCCGGTTGCTGCTGACGCTCGGTGCCGATCCGCCACCGATCGAGGTGCGCATCGAGGCGCGTCTCGAACGCGGCGCCTCCGGCAAGGCGCCGCTGATCGTGTCGCGGCGCGCAGTTGCGCCGGCGGCGGCCTCTGCAGGCTAGCGGCACTCGCACTGGCCTGAGTTCGCCGGCAGCGCGCATTGGCGCTTGAGTCGTGGAGCAGCCCCGTCCGGTCGCCGGTTGAGCTGCGCCCGCGGGGGGGCGTTCTGCGAGAATCCCATGCAGGAGTACCAGGAGGCTGCAGCGTGAATGCCCCAGGGCCTGAAGCGACGGCCGAGCCGGCGGACGGCGCTCGATTCCCGCGCTTCGCACGGCGCGTCCGGGCACTGTGGCTGGACGTGTTGGCGTTCGTCGTCCTCTACGTCGCGTGGATCCTGGGACTCGACTGGCTCTACCAGTTTCCGCCATTCGTGCGGATTGCCGCCATCCTCGTCCCGGTGATGTTCCTCGAGCCCGCGCTGGTGGCTTGGACCGGCGGCACGCTCGGGCACCACGTCGTTGGCGTCCGGGTTCGCGACGCGAGGGCAGATCGGCGCATCGGCTTCGGGCGCGCGTTCGGTCGCGCGGCGCTCAAGGCCGCATTCGGCTGGGCGTCGCTCGTGTTCGCGCTCGTCGGGCGCCGCCACCAGGCGGCCCACGACGTCGTGACGCGCTCGATGGTCGTGCTCAAGGATCCCGGCCGCCTGCCGCCGTCCGAGGTGCTCGAGTCGCGCGCGCAGGAGGCGCTCGACTATCGCTACCCGCCGCCGTGGCAGCGCGTCGCGGTGACCTTCGCCTGGTGGATCGGCGCGACGGCCGTGTATGTGCTTGCGCTGCTCATGATCGGCGCGCTCGGCTGCGTACCACGACGTGGCTGCGGTCCGTGGACCGTGGCCGTCATCATCGCCAACTTTGCGTGGACGATGTCCGTGTTGACGATTCCGGCCTTCGGCTGGTACGGCCGTTTGCGCGGCGCGCGGCGCGTCCGCAACGCGGCGCTCACACCTCACGAGACGTAGCCGAGGGCCGGCGCTTCAGCTTGCGGCCGGCCACAACGCGGCCGTGTCGCCATCACTTGCGCAGCCGGGCCCGTCAGCCTCCGCTGATCCGCGGGCGGTGCCGCACTCCGGCCGCCGGTCGATTCGCAGGCCAGCGGTCTGCGGCCAGCGCGAAACTCGCCGAAGCGCGCGCCGGACGGCGCAGCGCTCGTGGCCGGCCCGCGTGACCCGCTGCGGCTCGGCCTAGATGCCGGAGGGGGGCGCCGCCCGGCGCCTCGACCAGCGCGCGAGCGGAACGAGCGCGAGCCAGTAGAGCATCGCACCGAGCACCGCGAACTCGGGCAGCAGAAGAAGCGATGAGCCGCGCAGGGACGCCGGGAAGACCTGCTGCTGGCCGAGGAAGAACGAGGCGCAGGCGATGAAGAGCGCGAGGCACATGCGCCAGAGATGGCGCGCGATCCGCGCGTTGCCGGTGATGCCGCCGCGTACGACCAGGCGCAGGTCGCCGATCGTCGCGAGCGCCCCGGCGGCGGCGAAAATGAAGTACGCGGGTACCGGGGTGCCGTCCGGAGCGGACATCGGGCTCGCAGCGGCCTGCAGGCCAAGAAGTACGTCGCCGAGCGTAATGCCGAACGCGACGCAGAGCGCGCCGACCTCGAAGCGCCCGCTGCCAGCTTCCCTGCGTCGCACGGTCATCCAGGAAGTCACGACGAGGTAGCAGGTGAACACACCCGCTACCACATTGCCCCAGTTCGCGATCGGCAGGAACGGCGACACGACGGCACCGATGCCGGCCATGACCAGCATCGCAAGCAGGAAGCCGTTGCCTGCCCGTCGGTGAAGTCGCGAGCCCTTCGTGACGAACAGCGCGACCATCCCGTAACTGACGCCGACCATTCCGGCGGCAACGTGCAGGCTCAGTACGACGGCGGCGGCCCCCCGGGCCACCGCCGAACCGCCGTCGCTGAGTTCGAGAATCATCGCCCACCCCTCGCACGCCAGTCGCGCGGCGCGATCGGTCCGTTCGGTCGGAGCAACGTCCGGCCGGACAGGCGAACTCAGCCTAGGCACAAGCGGCTTGAGCGGCAAGCGGACGGTGAGCCGAACGCGTCGATGCGTGCAGCGCTTGCGACGAGCAGAGCGGCGCGCCGTCACGGCGACCTCGATGCTGCGCCGCAAGCGCATCTTCGACGGGGGGGCGCAGCGGCGGTGGCCTGGCTGCGGCCTGCACCCCATCATTCGCCCGGGATCAACGCAGGCAAGGGGCGCCGGCTGTCCGCTCGGCTACCTGCGTCCGCTGCGGGTGACCGGCAAGCGAAGCCGACCGAATCGAGCAGGGCGCGTGCGGCCGCGCCCGAAGCTTCGTCAGCGGCGCACGGCGGCACAGTCCGGTCGCGATCGCTCCGGCGCTGACTCGGCACAGTGGACTGCCGCAGCCGCTGCACCGCCGTGCAGCGCTCGCCGGACCCGCGACCTGCCGGGCCGTGCGCAGGTCAGGTCCGGGCGGACCAGCCTAGGCGCGCTGGCGCATGAGTTTCGGCACGAGGCGTGTCCGGCCCGTGTCGTGCGGCGCGGACGCGGGGATTTTCGGTCGCAGCGCCTTCGGCCAGTCGCGAAGCAGACCCGGCGCCGAGGCGTCGACGCCGCCCACCGCGTAGGTTCGAAGGCAGAGCTCCCGCGACAGCGTCAGCCGGTCGAGGTGATGGGGCAGCGCCTGGTACGGGATCAGCTCGCCGACGACCATCCGGATCGGGTCGCGGAGACGGCGCATGTTCTCGCCGATCAGCAGCCCCCAGCGCAGCGTCTGACTGACGTGGCTCACGGACTGGAACAGTCGGCCATGCTGGCCGCCGAACCAGACCGGCAGCACGGGGCACTGAGTGCGCGTCAGGAGCTGCGCCGCGAACGGATGCCACGCGACGTCGAACGCCGGGGTCCGCCCCCAGCGGTCCGGCGACGTCGAGATGCCGCCGGCCGGGAAGATGATCAACACGCCACGCTGCTCGAGCGTGCGGCGGGCCTCGGTGCGCGCCGCGGCATTGGCGCGCAGCGCGTGCTTGCTGCCGGTGGCGTCGATCTCGATAGCATGCTTGCCCATCTGCGGAAGATAGCGGCCGCGGTCGAGCAGGATCTTGAAGTCCTGTCGCACCTGGCTCACGAGCCAGCAGAGCAGCAGCCCGTCGACGAGGCCGAACGGATGGTTCGCGACCAGCAGCACCGGACCTTGTCGGGGGACATGGCGAAGCGCAAGGGGATCGAGCTGGACCCGGATGCCGAACAGCCGCACTGCGTCCTCCCAGAAGCTGCCCGGCGGTCGACCGTGGGCGCGGTAGCGCTCGTAGCTCGTCTGCAGTCGGTGCTGACCGGAGAGCAGCTCAAGCGCGCGGATCAGCGCGCGGCGCGGCCCGCCGAGCGACCGGTCGGCCATCGTGTAGGGATTCTTGGAAAGCATTGGGGGTGTGCGGCCTCGTTCGGTTGAGTGCGCGCGATGTGACGGCGTCCCGGCCGGTCGCGCGCCGCGTCGGGCATCGCCAGCTCCTGCTGCCGCCGGCAGCCATCGAATGGGGGAATTAGGCCCAACGATTGCTACGGGGTGATGAAACGGCGCCAGGCGCGCGCCGATTGCGTGACGGCGCCCGACCGCTGATGCTAGTGTCCGGCGCCATCGCTGGATTTCAGCCGCGACGCTCCTGGAGTCGCCATCAATGACGTCTCGTCGCCGCGCCGTCGCCACTCTCGTTCTCGCCGCCACCGTACTGCTGTTGGCCGGTCACTCGGCCGCTGCCGATGCGAGCGAGCGCGCGGGTCCGGGCGCGGCCGTGCCGGGCCTGCGGCTCTACGTCCTCGACTGCGGCGGGATCCATGTGGTCGACACGATGCGCTACGAGCTCAGGCGCGAGGAAGTGGCCAACGCCGATCTGGCGGTGGCCTGTTTCCTCGTCGTCCACCCGAAGGGCACGCTGATGTGGGATACGGGCGCCGTGCCCGACGCCGAGTGGACGCCGACCGGGTCGACGGTGGTGCACCGGCTCGCCTTGCCGGATGGCCAGACGCGCGACATCGAGCTCACGCGGGCGCTTGGCGCCCAACTGCGCGAGATTGGCCACGCGCCGGAATCGATCCGATTCCTCGCGCTGTCGCACTATCACTATGACCACACGGCGAACGCGAACGCGTTTGTCCGCGCCACGTGGCTGGTTCGGGCGGTCGAGCGCGACGCAATGTTTTCGGCCCACGCACCCGGAACGACGCGGCCGGATACCTACGCGGCGCTTCGCAAGGCGAAGCTCGCGATCATCGATCGTGAAGAACAGGACGTGTTCGGCGACGGCAGCGTCGTGATCAGATTGGCACCCGGCCACACGCCCGGCCACCAGATGCTGCTGGTGCGACTCGCGAAGACCGGCCCGGTGCTGCTGTCCGGCGACCTATACCACTACCCGGAGGAGCGGACGCTAGATCGCTTCCCGGTGTTCGAATTCGACAAGGAACAGACGCGACGCACGCGGCAGGAGATCGAGCGGTACCTCGCCACTACCGGCGCCCGGCTCTGGATCCAGCATGACGCCGGCGCGAACGCGGCACTGACGAAGTCGCCCGCCTGGTACGACTAGCGGCGCGGCTCGGCGCGCAGTTCGTCGGCGGCTGCCGAGAATATCGCCCAGCGCCAGCCGGTGACAACGGCGAGCGCCGTCGGAATCGAGGCGAGCCACGGGCTCGGCAGGTACACGGCGAGCCCCAGCGCCAGCGTCAGCAGGCTCCCGCCTCCGATCGCGCACCACCGGCACTTCGCGCGCAGCACCGCCTCGCAACCGCCTTCGAAGCGCACGTGCGCGGCCGTATCCATGACGGCGCGCTCGAAGTCGGAGGGCAGCGGCGACTCAGGTGTTGCCCGCAGGCAGTGGCTCAGGACCGGGCGCCACGCGGGCTGAGTGTCACGCGTCGAGCCCGTCGCGACCGGGGCGGCGCGCCCTGACTCGAAACGATCTTCGACGTTCGCGCTCATGACGCACCCGGCCCAACTGTCCCGTACCTCGATTGGGCGCGAGTGTGCCACCGGCGCACGGCCGTGACCGCGCACACGATCACAGATCGCGGCCGGTGCCTGGTCGCTGCGTTGCGATTTTCCGCAGCGTCGTCCGCCCACGCGGCGCCGGCGGCGAACGGTGCCGTGAGCGGCCGCCGCGACCGGATCTCTCGCGGTCCTTGTTGCGCGAGCACGCCGTCGCGTGAGGCAACGAGACCTGCGAGTTTGCGGCGGGATTCAGGCGATCGTGCGCCTTCCACGAACGCGTGCGGCGAGAAAGCCACAGCTCGGTGGCACGCCGCGCCCGGTGCGCGCGAGGCGGGCGGGGCACGGCGTAGGGCTTCGGATCAGGCGAACTGGCCGGCCGCCCGGGCCGCTGACGGTTCAGGCGTCGGGCCGCTCTGACCGGGCACCAGCGCGGCGGCCACCAGCTCGGCGAGATCCTGGGTCGATACTGTGCCCCCGCGACCGAGTGTCTTGAGGCCGTCGCCGAGCATGACGGCGCAGTAGGGGCAGGCCGTTGCGATCACGCTCGGCGCCAGCGCGAGCGCCTGCTCGGTCCGCAGCACGTTGATTCGCGTCCCACGCGTCTCCTCCATCCACATCCGTCCGCCGCCGGCACCGCAGCACATCGCCTGCTCGCGATTGAGCGGGAACTCCGGCGGCACGTCGCGCGACAGCGCGGCCACCACCGCGCGTGGGGCCGAGAACTCGTCGTTGTGCCGGCCGAGGTAGCACGGATCGTGCAGCAGCACACGCTCCAGCGAAGGTTGCAGCTGCAGGCGTCCCTCGGCGAGCAGCTTAGCGATCAGCTGCGTATGATGCAGCACCTGCCACTGCCCGCCGAAGGCCGGGTACTCGTTGCGCAGCGCGTTGAACGCGTGCGGATCGCAGGTCACGATGCGCGCGACGCCGAGCCCGTTCAGGGTCGCGACCAGCTTCGCGGCCAGTTCCTGAAACAGCATTTCGTTGCCGGCGCGGCGGACGCACTCGCCGGTCGACGGCTCGGCGGCGCCGAGAATCGCGAAGCGCACGCCGGCGGCGGCGAGGATCTTGGCGAAGGCCCGCGCGATCTTCTGGCCGCGGGGATCGAAAGACTCCGCCGAGCCGACGTAGAACAGGTAGTCGACCGCGGCGACGTCCGCCGCGCTCGTGGCGACGCCGATGTCGAGGCCCCGCGCCCAGTCGCCGCGGGTGTCCGCGGGCAGGCCCCAGGGGTTACCCTGCACCTCGTAGCCGTGGAATACGCTCTTCAGCTCGTGCGGGAACTCGCCATCCATCATGACGCGGCGCTGACGCATCCGGAAGAAGCGCGGCAGATGCTCGAGCTCGATTGGGCACGCGGCCTCGCAGTAGCCGCAGGTGGTGCACGCCCAGAGCGCCTCCTCGCCGATTGCGGCCGGGATCAGCGGCGGCAGCGCCTCGCAGGCCGCGCCGCCGGCGACCAGCGCCGCGCCGTGCTCGAGCAGGTGGCGCTTCAGGCCGTCGTTAACCCACTTCATCGACAACGGCTTGCCCGTCAGGAAGGTCGGGCAGGCATCCTTGCAGCGGCCGCACTCGGTGCAGGTGAAGGCGTCAAGGCCCTCCTTCCAATTGAGGTCGGCTGCGGAGCGCACGCCGACCAGCGTTGCCGCGGCGTCGGCGTCCTCGCCCATCAGCCTCTCGAGATCGACCGCCGGGACAGCGTTGGCCGGCCCGCCACGCCGGAAGAAGAGCGCTGGCAGCGCCGTCACGATATGGAAGTGTTCCCCGACCGGCAGCAGCACGAGGAACGACAGCACGGTCAGCATCTGCAACCAGTAGCTGGATTGGTAGGCGGTGTGCACGGTCGCGACCGGCAGCGCCTCGAGCACGTGCGCGACCAGCCGGCCGACCGGCGCGACGCTGCGTTCGTGGGCGATGCCCGCGTCGCTCGCTGACAGCAGCACGAATCGGCAACCGTCGAACGCGAAGTCGGTGAGCATGATCGCCGCGATCAGCGTCAGAATCAGCAAGCCCTCGCGGTTCGGCTCGAGCCGCCGCGGCCGCAGGATGAGGCGACGGTGAAAGGCATAGCCGACCGCGACCAGCACCGCCAGTTCGACGAGGTCTTTGACCGCCGCGAACGCGCTGCCGGCGAAGCCGCCGACGGCGAAGCTCTCGTCGTAGCCGATCGCGACCAGCTGAAGCTTCCTGAGCAACAGCGACAGGAAGCCGAGGAAGATGACGGTGTGCATGAGTCCGGGCCGCCATTCGCGGCGGATCATCCGCTGCTGCAGCAGGCCGTTGAACAGTACCGTCCGCAGCCGCGCGAGCGGCTGGTCGAGGCGCTCGGTCGACCGCAGGCTCGCGACGATACGGATTTTGCGCGCGCTCAGCGCGGCGAACGCCGCGACGGCGATGACGAGGAGCGTCGTGATAGCCCAGGGGTTCATGGCTGGCGGCCCCTCATCAAGCTGGCCTCGCGCGGGCCGGCGGAGGCCCGCTAAAGTGTCACACATCGGCCCCGGCCAGGCGTCGATTCGAACCGCAGCCGGGCCTCGGTTTGCCACCGGCGGCTTCGCAATCCGCGAGGTGCGACAGGATTCGCTACACTTCGAGCAGGCAATTCCTCAGCGGCCGGGGAGAAGACGTCATGGATGCACGCAGCCTGAGCACGCTCGGCGCGATCAGCCTCGTTCCTGTCCTGCTCGCCGGCTGTGCGACCACGGCGCGGCAGCATGCCGCGCCGATCCCGGAGTCGCTGCGCGTGCCGGCAGGCCAATCGCTGGCCGTCGAGCTGCATTCGTCGGGCGTGCAGATTTACGAGTGCAAGGCCGTCAAGGACGACCCGACCCGCTACGAGTGGACGCTGCGCGCGCCGGAGGCGGACCTAGTCGCGCCCAAGGGCCGGGTCATCGGCAAGCACTACGCGGGCCCGACCTGGGAGTCCGAAGACGGCAGCAAGGTGGTCGGCACGGTGGTCGCACGCGACGCGGGTCCGGACGCAACCGCGATTCCCTGGCTCCTGCTGCGCGCGGCGTCGGCCACCGGGCCGGGGATACTCGCGCAGGTGCAGAGCATCCAGCGCGTGCATACGACGGGTGGCAGGGCGCCGGCCAGCGGGTGCAGCGCAGCGGACGGCGGCAAGCTGCTGCGCGTTCCCTATACCGCCGACTATCGCTTCTTTCGGTAGCAGCTCAGCGCGAGCCCTCTACTTTCGCAGCCGCGGCCTGCGCCTTCCGCTTTGCCTCGCGCGCCGACCAGTCGACCGGCCCGGTCTCGAATCGGTGCCTCAGCTCCTCCAGGGTGTAGGCATCACCCCACTCGAAATTCTTGTAGAGCGTGTCGAATCGTTCGCCGGCGCCGTAGCCGGCGTTGGTCAGCGTCACTTGCGTCCGGCTCGCCGCGAGCGGCACGAGCTCGATGATCGTCACCGTGCGGCGGAACAGCTCGGGATCCGCGAAGCCCGGCGGCGCCTGGGCGTTGCGGATGACGAGCAGCCGGTCCGGGACGTAGGCGACGATCTTGTTCCGGATGTTGCCCGGATCGCCGAGCTTGGCCTGCGCGTCGTAGCTTGCCTCGATGAAGCCGCCGATGCGAAGGTCAATCTTCGCCAGCGGCACGGCCCAACTCGAGAAGCCTTCGCTGGTCGTGAAGGCCGCGAAGACGTCGTGCGCGGTCGCCGGCACTTCGACCGAGAGCTGGATCGAGCGGTCGCCACCCGGCTCGACAAAGGAGCTGTTGGCAACGTGTCCAAAGTCGCGCCAGCTGTGTTCGGCGGCGACCACCGGTGACAGCGCGAGCGTGGCGGCGGCGACGAGGCTGCAGCGCGCAAGCGTGCGCGCCACTCGTTGGCTGATCATGTGCGGTTCCCCTCTGCATCGGATTCGAGACGGTGGATATAGTCGCGCAGCGCCGCGACCGAAGCGTCGAAGGCGGCGAGCGAGCGGTGGGTGCGCGCCTGCATCACGCCGCCTTCCATGGTCGTCAAGGCGAAGATCGCGAGCTGGCGTGTGTCCGCGCCGCGCGGCAGCCGCGCGCGCGCGGTGTCGAAGCAAGCTTTGACCTGGCGCACCCAGCCCTCGAAATTCGCCGCAAGCAGCTCGCGCACCGCGGGATCCGGCTCGTGGAGTTCGAGCGCGAGCGAGCCGATCGGACAGCCGTAGGTGCAGTCGGTGGACGCGAGCGCGCGACGGTAGGCCGCGAGCAGCGCGAACACGCGCTCGAGCGGATCCGCGACGCCCTGCCAGGCAGGGGCCAGCAGCATCGGCTCGATGCCGTCGCGGTAGCTTTCGAGCACCGCCAGCAGCAGGTCCTGCTTCGTCGGAAAGAAGTGATAGAGGCTGCCGGAGTGCGCCTCAGCGCGCTGCAGGATGTCGGCAATCGAGGTTGACTGGTAACCCTTGCTCGCAAAGAGCTCGAGCGCGGCGAACAGGATTCGGCTGCGGGTGGCATCGACGGCAGGGACTTGATTGATCATTCAAGTGCAGCGTATCAGGACTTGAGTGATCAATCAACTGATGCGTGGACGACCGCGGTCAGGCCGCCGTGTCCTGTCCGGCCGGTCTGCGGAAATCGCATTGGGGGCGGGCGCTCACCTCGCGTAGGTCGCGGCGACAGGCACAGGCACAGGGACAACCCGGCGCAGCGCAGTACCGCGCAACAAGGAGCTAGCATGAACACCGGGCTCTTCCTCCGCCACGTGAAGGCGGCACGTATACCGTTGCTGATCGCGGTGGCCGGGCTGCTCCTGACCATCTGGGTTGACCAGATCCGCGAGCTCTATTTCCTGCTCGCCGCGGCGCATGGCGAACTGGGCGTCAAGGTTGGCGCGGCGCCGACAACCCTCCTGCTCGGCGTCTCCGTTTGGCACTCGGCGCGTTCCGTCGATCGGGTCCGCGTGCCGGCCATGCGGGCGCTTGGCGAGCCCGCCGGCGAGGCCTCGCGCAGCTGGTTGCCGCGAATTCTCGGTGCCAGCGTGCCGGCGCTCATGTTCGCGGGCGTCGTCGAAGCCCTGAACGATCGCGGGCTCGGTGAGGATGCCGCGCAAGTCTCCTGGACAATGCCGGTCCTGTTCGCGCTGACCGCGGCGGGGTTGTTCGCGCTGTTCGTCGTCCGGCGTCGCATCGGCCGGCGGCTCGGCTTCCTCTGGGCGGCGAAGCCGTCCACGGACCCGGTGGTGTCCGACTGGTCGGAACTGCCGCCGTACGTGCGGCGGATCAATCGCGCGGTGACGCTGGCCAACGTCGCGGCGCTCGAGCGCGTGCCGCTGCGTCTCGGCGACATGCTCTACGAGCCGGACCAGCGGCAGTCGCATGCCTATTTTCCTGTCAGCGTCGTGGTTTCCCTCCACTATGGGATGGACTCGGGCGCCGCGGCGGAGACGGCCGCAGTCGGCAACGAAGGCGTCGTCGGGGTGACGCTGTTCATGCATGGGGAAAGCACCGCCGGTTCAGCGGTCGTGCAGATTGCCGGCGAAGCCTACCGGCTCGGTGCCGCGGCCCTGAAGCGCGAGTTCGATCGTGCCGGAGCGATGCAGCGGCTGTCGCTGCGCTACATGCAGGCGCTGGTCGCCCAGACCACGCAGACGGCAGTCTGCAACCGGCATCATTCGGTCGAGCAGCAGCTGTGCCGCTGGCTGCTCGGCATCCTCGATCGTGTGCCCTCCGGGGAAGTCGTCGTGACCCAGGAGATGATCGCCGGCGTACTCGGCGAACTCGGCGTGCGGCGCGAGAGCATCACCGAGGCAGCCGGGGCGCTGCAGCGGGCGGGCTTGATTCGCAATCGTCGCGGGCACATCACGGTGCTGGCGCGCGGCGGTCTCGAGCAGACGGCTTGTGAGTGTCATGACATCGTCGCCGCCGAGTCGCGCCGCCTGCTGCCGGCGCGACTGCTGCAGACGCGTGCCTGACAAGCGGCATCGCGGCCACGGTCGCGCCGCGGCTCTGACCGCCGTGGTCGGCGGAGACGGTGCTGCGCCGGACTGCCTGCCGTGCGGCCGACAGCGCCGGCGCAGCCCCGCCGGGTTCATTCCGGACGCTGTCCCGGCCTTCCCGCGGCAGGGGGCTGATGCGCCCGGGCTCCCGGATCCCGTCGTTCAGCGCAGCGCCACCGTCTGGTGCTTCCACGCGCTGTCCTGCCAGCGTTCGAAGTCCGGCAGCAGCTCCGGCGCGCTCGCCTGCCGGTCGGCCACCAGCGTATCGAGCCGCAGCACCTCGAAGCGCCGCCGGAAGTGCCCGTCCGCGCGCACTTCGCGCGCGACCAGCATCCGCTTGGCGCCCGGCGTCCAGCCGGCGAACTCCACGTAGCCGAGGTCCGGGTTGCTGGTGCCGGGCGGTAACACGTCCACCGTCCAGCCCTGCGCGCCCTTGCGGAATACCCACAGCTCGCGCCACGTGTCGAGCGGCTGGACGGCGAGGGCGAGCGCCGTTCCCGCCGAGTTGCTACGCGCCGATGCCGTCCAGACGGTGCCGTAGGTGCAGCGCTTGAGCAGCGGATTGCTGACCGGGTGGCGCGTGTCCTCGAGCGTCACGCAAGTCTCGCCCGGGGCGCCCGGCGCGGTCGCGACTGCGAGCTTGCCGGTGGCGCGCGTCGTGAACTCCGCCGCCCAGCGCACCGTGCCGACGCGCACTGCGGCGTCGGTGTACTCCGACTGCGCCTCCTCACCGAGCTCGGCCGTGCTGACCGCGCTGAGCTCCTGCATTGCGCGCTGTGCTGCGGCCTGGGTCGGCTCGCCGCGCCGCGCCTGTTCGAAGGCAACCGCCGACCAGACGCCGGCACGGCGCGCGTGCAGGCGGCTTGCGAGCTGCGCGTCGAGACCGGTCGCCGGCACGCGGTCGAGCACGGTCGCGCGCCACAGGTCGAGCTGGTAGCGGTCCGACGGCCCGATTCCGGGGTCGACGCACTCGTGGCGCGTGAGGCCGAGCGCGGCGCGCGCCTGCTGGTCCGGCTCGGCGCCGGGCATGGCGAGCACGCGGCGGAACATCTCGCCGTCGTAGCAGATCTGCACGTGGCCGTTGCGGTCGAAGCTCTTGACCTTGAGACCGTACTGGGCGGCAACCTCGAGGTGCGCGGCAAGCGCCGGGTCCCTGGCCTTCGCCTTGTCGTTCGACGCGCGGCGCGCAAGCCGCTCGGCCATCGTACCGACCGCGTCGAGCGGCTCGGCGGTCAGCGACTCGGCCGGCGCCGCCCGCAGGTAGGCCGCGGCGTAGCTGATGCCGAGCGCCTCCGAGCCCGGTGCGTCGCGCAGGAAGCGGACCACCGCGAGCAGTCCCGGCGCCTCGCCAGGCGAGAGCGTCACGCGACGCACCTGTACGGCGCGGATGTAGCCGCCGCGCTCGCGGCGGTGGTCGTAGACCTGCAGGTACTCGCCGCGCTGGCCGCGGATCTCGAGCACGTCACCCTGCCAGAGCACGGCCTGCTGCGTGGCAGAGTCGCGGGCCGAGGCGCGCAGCGACGCCTGGTCCTGGATCACGATCGCAAGAGTCGTCACGGTTGCGGGCAGCATCACTCTTCTCCCTTTGTGCCGGCACGCGGCGTGGCCGTCGTGCCGGCGGTCGTGCCACCCTTCGCGCCGAGCAGGATGGCGCCAATGAATCCGCCGTCCCGCGGCGGCGGCGCGATGATCACTTGGATCTTGTCGGACAGCTTGTCGGCCAGCGTCTTCTCGATGAGCAGCGGGTAGCGCTGGATCAGCGCGCCCTCGCGCTCCATCTGGCCGGTGGTGACCTGGCCGACCTTTTCGAGGCGGTAGACCTCGGCGTCGGCGAGCTTCTGGCGCGAATCGGCTTCGCCAGTGGCCTCGATGCGCCGCGCTTCGGCCGCGCCCTCGGCGCTGCGGATCCGCGCGACCTTCTCGGCCTCGGCCTCGAGCCGGCGCTGCTGGATCTGCTTCTCCTTGAATGGCAGCACGTGCTTCATGGCTTCCTCCTGCGCGCGGGCGGCGATGATCTGTTCCTGCGCCGAGGCTTCGGCGGCCTTCTGGCGCCGCACCTTGTCGGCCTCGGCATCGAGCTCGGTCTCCTTGACGCGTTTGTCCTTGAGTTCGAGGGTGAAGCGCATCTTCTCGGTCTCGAGCTCCTCGGCGAGCAGCCGGTCCATGCCGCGCCGGTAGTCGGCGGGCAGGTCCACCTTGCCCATCTCGACGCCGCGCAGCACGAGGCCGGCCGCGGCGAGCTTCGGCTTCAACTCGTTCTCGATCGCCTGCTGGATCTCGACGCGCTTGCTGGAGAAGATCTCGCGCACCGTGTAGCGCGCGAACAGCTTGTAGATCACGCCCTGCACTGCCGGGCGGACGACTTCGGCGCTGATGTCGTCGGGGAGTTCGCGCGACACCTCGGCGATGCGCCGCGGGTCGATCGCGTAGCGCACCGTGAGGTCGACGCCAATTGACAGCCCCTCGACCGACTGGAATGGCGACTCGCCGGTCGCGTTGGCGCTCTCGCGCGGCCGGTAGACCTGCTCGCGGGTCTCGAAGCGCCGCACCTGGTGCAGGCCCGGCAGCGCGAACAGGATGCCGGTGTTGAATTCGCGCGTGCTGCCCGTGAAGCGGTTGCTGCGCACCAGCAGTTCGCCGCGGCCGACGGACTGCACCGGCGGGTGGCTGCCGATCGCGTAGCCGGCGATACCGAGGGCCGCGAGGACGATCAGTCGATTGCGGGCGCGGCGCGAGGCTGCGGCGAGCGCCCGGGCACCGCCGGCGGTGAGCTGGCCGAGACGCGTGGCGGGCAGGATCACCAGGGTCCGGAGGACTTCCTTGACGACTTCGAGGCGGTCGGACATGGCACGGATCTCCGCTGATGCTCGGCCGGGAGGCGGGTGAGGGCAGGAACGGCGCCCGGCGATCCATCGTTCCGGGAGCGATTCTTCGGCGCGGGCGGCGGAGCGCTCAATGTCGCCGGCAGGGCACTTCATTCCGCCCCCGGAAGAAACCTTCACGACGCCGGACGTGGCGCCGGCTGATAATCGGGGGTGGAGGCAGTCGGGAGCCGGCTATGGCGCGGGTCGCGGTGATCGAGGATGACGTGCCAACGAGCAACCAGCTCCGCGGCTGGATCGAGGCCGCACGGCCCGGCGTTCGCGTCGATCAGTGGTTCAGCCACGACGCCGCCGCCGCGGCGATCGGCCGTGAGCACTACGACGTGGTCGTGCTCGACATCGAACTCGGCCGCGAGCGCCACGCCGGCGTTGCGCTGATCAACGCCATCAACAAGCGTCGCGGCACACCCGTGCTGGTGGTTTCCGGCATGCCGGCGAGCATCTACCGCAGCATCATGAAGGCGCTTGACGCCTGGGACTACCTGCAGAAGAGCGACTTCGGCGAGACCGAGTTCATCGAGACCTTCCTCGAGGTGCTGCGCGCGGCGGAGCGCGCGCCAGGCAGCGCGCCGCCGGCCGCGAGCGAGCTGTCGATCGACCCGCTGCACCAGGCCTCGCCGACCTGGCGGGGCGAGCGGATCAATCTGCCGCTGACGGCGCAGCGGATCCTCGACGTGCTGCACCGCAAGCGCGGCCAGGTGGTCTCGTACGAGGACCTCTACCTGGTGGTGAAGAGCGGCCGCAATCGCGACAACGTCCGCAAGCACGTCAGCACGATCCGCGACGCCTTCCGCGAGATTGACCCGGCCTTCGACGGTGTCGAGAACGTGCCGATGCGCGGCTTTCGCTGGGTGGTCCCATGATGTGGCTCTGGCCGCGGGGCGTACCGTTGCGGCTGCGGGTCTTCTTCCGCGGCGCGTTCCTGCTGCTCGCGCTGGCGACGCTCGGGCTCGCGCTCAGCATGCTGCGCGAGGAGAAGCAGCTCTCCTACCGCAGCTACGGCCAGGTCTTTGCGAAGAACGTCGACGAGATCGCCGCCCGCCTGCAGCACCCGACCGGGCAGCTCGCGCTCCTCAACCCGGACGCCGGCGGCGGCGCGACGACCCCGCTGCGGCCGCTCGTGCTGCCTTTTGCCGGCATCGACTTCGACGACCGCGCCAAGGCGCAGCAGGCGGTCGAGATGGCCGGCTGTCTCGTGGCGTATCCAGGGGCGGCCGAACTGTGCGTGTCGGTCGGCAACAGCCCGGCGGCCGGCGGCTTCCTGTATGCGGTCGGCAGCTTCGTCAGCGGACCGCTGATCGAGCATGTGGCAGGCGATCTCGACCTTGGCGCGGCGCACCGCCTCGGCGTCGAGGTGTCGCTACGCGGGCGCAGCTACCGCTGGCTCGCGCCGCTCGAAGTGGCGCGTCACCCGAAGCAGGTCGCGGTCCACGGCCGCCTGACCGGCTTCGAGCAGGATGACGACGGCCGCCTCGCGCGCCGGCCGAACAAGGAATTTCGCGGCTGGCTGTGGCAGGACGTGCGCTGTTTGGACGCGGCGGCGGCGGCCAGCGCCGCCGAGCCGTGCCCGCGGCGCTCGTTCTACTCGGTGCGGCTCCCGGTCGACGTGTTCCGCGAGGATCTCTACCAGAACCCGCGCGTCGTCTGGCCACCGCGCGACCTGGCTGCGGTGCGGGTGCGTGTCACGGTACTCGGCCCCGGCGACGCCGGCGTGCTCTTTGACAGTAACGCGGCAGGCGCCACGCCGCCATTCGCGCTGGCCGACCTGCGCAGCGAGCTGCTCGTCGGCGAGCGGCTCACGATCCGCCGGCTGAACGGGGACGGCGCGCGGCAGGTGATCACGCTCGCCAACGACGGCGAAGGCGGCGGCGCGCCGCCGCCATTCCTCGACCGGCTCATCCGCCGCCTGCCGGTCGACGGAGGTGACCGGCCGCTTGAGACCGCGCGGCGCATCGCGACGCCGCTTGGTGACTATGAGCTGCGGCTCACCGCTGATCTCGCCGGCGTCGACCGCGCCATCGGCACGGTTGCCGGTCGCCTCTACTGGTTCGTGGCGGCAATGCTGGCGGCGATCCTGCTCACCTGGCTCGCGATCGAGGCTCGCATCATCCGGCGCATCACGCTGCTGACGACACGTGCCGCGGCGGTGCGCAAGTCGGTGCGCGGCGCCGAAGGCCTGATCGAGCACGACCTCGGCAGCCTACGCGGCCGCGACGAGCTCGGCCTGCTCGCCGGCGTGCTCACCGACCTCCTGCAGCGGGTCAACGAGGACGTGAAGCGCGAACAGATTCGCGCCGACCAGGAGAAGGACCTTTGGCAGGCAGTCGGCCACGAGATCATGTCGCCGCTGCAGTCGCTGCTCGCGCTGCACGCGCGGCCGGAGGACCTCAGCCGGCGCTACATCGAGCGGATGCAGCAGGCGGTACGCGTCCTCTACGGCCATGCCTCGCCGAGCGAGGCGATCCTCTCGGCAACGCTCGAGGTACGGACACTTGACGTCGAGGCTTTCCTCGCCCACGTCGCGCGCAATGCCGCCGACGCCGGTATCGAGGGTGTCGAATACACGGGCGAGGGCACGCCGCTGATCGTCAAGGCCGACGAGCACTCGCTCGAGGACGTCGTTACGCACGTGCTCGCCAATGCCGCGCGCTACCGCCGCCCTGGGTCGGCGATCCGGATCCGGCTCGGGCAAGCGGATACGGCGGCCGAGGTCCGGATACGCAACGACGGCCCGCCGATCGACGATCGCCTGATCGGGCGGATCTTCGAGTACGGGGTCACCGGTTCCGCGGAGGGCGGCACCAGCGGCAGTCGTGGCCAGGGACTGTTCGTCGCCAAGACCTACATGGCGAAGATGGGCGGCACCATCGAGGCGCGCAACGTCGATGGTGGCGTCGAGTTCATCCTCAAGCTCGTGGTCGCATGAGGCCGCTAGCGGAACGTCCAAGTGAAGCCGATCGACAGCAGGTCCGGGTTGGGCCGGCCGCCGTGAAGCGCTCGTACTCGGCGCGCAGCGCAGCCGAGCCGAGCTTCAGCTGTACGCCGGCGCCGCCGGCGAGACCGGTGTCGGTCCGATCCGCGCGAAACGGAAGGTTGACGCAGACGAGCGTGCAGATCGTGGGCAGGACGCCACTGACGGTGCTCTGGATCCGTGCCACACGGAGCTTGACGTCGACGACGACCGGGATCGGCAGGTAGAGGAGGCCGAAGGCCGCCGCGCCCCGCATTTTGACGTCGACGACGTTGCCGTCGCTCGCGGTCGGGTCGCCGAAGTCCATGTACGCGAGCTCAAGCCCGAGGCTCGAGAGTGGTCGCACGCCGACGATGGCCTTGTAGGCGCCGTGGTTCTCCTTGAACTTCGCAGCGCTGAACGCCGACCCGTCCGCCTCGACCTGCGCCTGGCCGACCGCGCCGCCGAGATACGCTCCGAGCAGCGCGTCGGCGGCCGCCGGCGGTAGCGGCAGTCCTGACGACGCGAGCAGCGCGGCCGCGAGCGCCGCCGGCCGGGAGGCGTTGTCTGTGTCGCGAAGTCCATCGCCGACCTCCTGTCGATTGCGCGGGAGCGCAGGCGCTCCCAGGGCGTGTCAGACGCTCGGACGTTGACAAGCGGGCGGCGCGCGCCGGACGGCCGCCGCCTGCCTGACCGGGCAGCTCACGCGCTTTCAGGCGCGGCGCGCGCGCAGGTAGTCCATGGCCCGGGTGGCCTCGACGCGCAGCTCGACCTCAAGCGCCGCGATCTCGCTGCTCGCGCCGGCGCGGGCGGCAGCCTCCAGGCGGGCGGCGGCGACGCTCGCCGGCTGGGCCCGGATGCTGGCGCTCGAGCCCTTCAGGGCATGCGCGGCGCGGCCGAGCGCCGGCAGGTCACCGCTCGTGAGCGCGGCGCGGATATCGCGCAGCGCAGCGTCGCCGGTGTCGATGAAGAGCTGGACCAACTCCTCCGTGAACGCCGGGTCGTCGTTCGTGACCTCGAGGAGCCCGTTCCAGTCCACCGGTGCCGCCGTACCTTCAGCGCCGACCAGCAGTGGCGCAGCAGCCGCCGGCGGTGCCGTCGCCTGTTCCAGGTGGTGCTCGAGCGTCGTGGCGAGGCGGGCGCGATCGAAGGGCTTCGTCAGGTAGTCATCCATGCCGGCGTCGCGGCATTGCTGCTCCGTTCCTTTCATCGCATCGGCCGTGAGCGCCACGATCGGGACGTGCGCCGCGCCGTGCTCGCGGCGCCGGATTTCACGGGTCGCCTGGTAGCCGTCCATGACCGGCATCTGGCAGTCCATCAGGATCAGCTGGTAACGGCCAGTCTCCCAGGCGGTGACCGCCTCAGCGCCATTGTTGGCGATGTCGACGCGGTAGCCGAGCTTCTCGAGCGTGCCGCGCGCCACCTTCTGGTTGACCGGGTTGTCCTCCGCGAGCAGCAATCGGCGACCGACCGTGCCGCCGCGCAGCAGCTCGCCGGTGACGATCGGCTGGGTGCGCGCGTGCCACTGCGTCGCGTCGGTCGATATCACGCGACACAGGCACTCGCGCAACTCGCGGTGTGATACGGGCTTGAGCAGGTACGCGGCGAAGCCGAGCCGCGCGAACTCCTCGGCGCCGCGCGTACCGCGCGCCGAGGTCAGCAGCACGAGGCGCGTGTCGAGGAAGCGGCTGTCGGCGGCGATGCGCCGGCCGAGCTCGAAGCCATCGCACTCGGGCATCATGTAGTCGATGACCGCGACCTCGAATGCCTCGCCGGCCTCGAAGGCGCTTGCCAGCGCCGCGAGCCCGGCCGATGCGCCGTCAACGCAGGCAGGGCGCATACCAAGATGCTCGAGCTGGTGGCCAAGCACCTTGCGGTTGGTCGCGTTGTCGTCGATGACCAGCACGCGCCGCTGATCGAGCGCGGTCGGCGTCAGCCGCGGCACCTCGGTGCGCGCGGACGCCGCGGCGAAGCGTGCCGTGAACCAGAACACCGAGCCCTCACCCTCGCGGCTGTCGACGCCGGCCTCGCCGTCCATGAGTTCGACGAGGCGGCGCACGATCGAGAGGCCGAGCCCGGTGCCCCCGAAATGGCGCGTGGTCGAGGCATCGATCTGCACGAACGGCTGGAACAGAGTGCCGAGGCGGCCGGCCGGAATGCCGATGCCGGTGTCGCGCACCTCGCAGCGGATGCTCGTGGCGAGGGCATCGGAGGTCGCGACCTTGATCGTGATCGCGACTTCGCCCTCGGCGGTGAACTTGATGGCGTTGCTGCCGAGATTGAGCAGCACTTGCCGCACGCGGCCCGGGTCGCCGACCAGCCGCTCCGGCAGCGCCGGGTCGATGCTCGCGATCATCTCGAGGCCCTTGGCGTGCGCCTGCACCGCGAGCAGGTGCGCGACGTCGTCGACCATGTCGCGCAGGTCCATGTCGACGCGCTCGAGCTCGAGCTTGCCGGCCTCGATCTTGGAGAAATCGAGGATGTCGTTGATGACGATCAGCAGCGCTGCGGCGCTATCGCGGATCGTCTGCGTGTGATCGCGCTGCGTGGCGTCGAGCGAGGTCTCGAGCAGCAGTTCCGTCATGCCGATCACGCCGTTCATGGGCGTGCGGATCTCGTGGCTCATGTTGGCGAGGAACTGCGACTTGGCGAGTGCCGCCTGCTCCGCCCGCTCCTTGGCCTGCAGCAGCTCGGCGTTGACCCACTCGAGGTCCTGGGTGCGCTGCGCGACCTGAACGGTCAGCGCGCCGGCGAGCCGGCGCAGCCGCCCGACCCGCAGCCGGTACCAGCCGCCGGCTGCCAGCAGGATCGCGGCGGCGCACAGCAGCCGGAACCATAGGGTCTGGTAGTAGTGCGGCAGCAGCCGGAAGCGCAGGCTCGCACCGCTCGGCGACCAGACGCCGTCGTTGTTGCTCGCGATGACGCGAAACGTGTAGCTGCCGGGCGCAAGCCCGGTGTAGTAGGCCGTGCGCCGCGTGCCGGCGTCGACCCAGTCCTTGTCGAGGCCCTCGAGCCGGTAGCGGAACTGCGAGCGCTTCGGGACCAGCAGGCTGAGGCCCGTGTAGTGGAACTCCCACTGCTGCGGGCCCGGCCGGATCTCCATGCCCTCGGCGAACTCGAGCGGCGCGCCATCCGCAGCCAGCTGCTCGATGCGTACCGGCGGCGCCAGCCGGTTCGTGGCCACGTGGCTCGGATCGACGCGCACGATGCCGAGGATGCCGGGGAGCCACAGGACGCCGTCGGCTGTGCGGCAGCCGGCGTTGGTGTTGCCACCGTCGAATTCGGCGCTGCGCAGACCGTCTGCGGTGTCGTACTGATGGATGGCCGGCAGCGTTGAGCCGCCCTTGACGAGCGCGTCGAGCCCGTCGCGGGCGACGGATATGAGGCCCTTGTTGGTGGTCATCCACAACTGGTGCCGGTCGTCCTCGAGTACCTGCAGGATCGTCTCGCGTAGCGGCCCGCCAAAGCGCGCGAACGAGATCACCTTGTGACCGTCCCAGAGCGCGAGGCCGTCGGTGGTCCCGAGCCACATCAGGCCGCGCTCGTCCTCGTGGATCGCGATCACCCAGTCGCTCGGCAGGCCATCGGCGAGGCCGAGGTGGCGTGTGCCGTGCTCGTCGATGACGAACAGTCCGTGCGCCTCGCTCGCGACCCAGATCGCGCCGTGGCGATCCGCGTAGACGAGGCTGATCGCGGTCGGCCCCGCGACCTGCAGCAGCGACTGCGCGGAAGAGATGTTGCCGTCCTCGATGCGATCCAGGCCGACGTTGGTGCCGACCCAGATGCGACCCTTGCGGTCCTCGGCGATGGCGAGGATGCCGTCGCCGGACAGGCCGCCGGCGTGGTTGAACGTGGTCATGCCGCCGCCGTCGAGCCGGTAGACGCCCGCGCCTTCGGTGCCGGCCCATACCGCGCCGCGGTGGTCTTCGAGCACCGAGCGAACGCGCACGCCCTCGTGGCCGCGGGGACCGGCGATGTGCTCGAAGCGGCCGTCGGCGTAGCGGCTGAGGCCCGCGTCGGTGCCGACCCAGAGGCCGCCGGCGCGGCGCGGCACGATCGACCAGGTCAGCCTGCCCGCAAGTCCCTCCGGCTCGCCGAAGGAGGCGACCTTCGGGTCTCGGAGCCGCAGCAGGCCGCCGCCGTAACTGCCGATCCAGAGGCTGCCCTCATCATCCTCGAGCAGTGCCCGCAGATCGCTGCGCGCGAACAGGTCCGCCTCGAGGCCGTTGAACTTCCCGTCCCGGTAGCGGACCAAGCCGGCGCCGCGCGTACCGATCCACAGATTGCCGTCGCGGTCATGCGTGAGCGCCCGCACGACCGTCCCCAACTGTCCCGGTGACGCCACCGGCTCTATGGCGCCGGCGCCGCGGCGGTAGAGCGCGCCAGTCGCGGTGCCGAACCAGAGTACGCCGTCGGCATCCTCGTGCATCGCTGTGACCGTATCGCCGCTCGCATCGGGACCCAGCGGCACGCGCGTGAAGCGCTCGGCGTCGCGTCGGTACAGCCCGGCGGTCGCGGTCGCGACCCAGACCGCGCCGTAACGATCGGCGAGCAAGGTGCGCACCGTCGCGTCGCCGAGGCCGTCGGCAGCCCCGAAGACGCGGGTCCGGTCGTGGTCAAGCTCAATCAGGCCTTTTTCGGTTCCCACCCAGAGGTGGCCGGCGCGATCCTCGGCGATCGATCGGACGTAGGCGTGTGCGAGCGCGGCGACGCCTTCGTAGGTCCTGAACCGTCCACCCTCGAGGACGGCAAGGCCTGCGCGCGTGCCCACCCACATCCGACCATCGCGGGCGACGTACAGCACCGCGATGTGCTTGTTCGGAATCGCCGCACCGGTGCCGTTGTCGAAGACGACGAAGCGCACGCCGTCGAAGCGCGCGAGCCCCTCCTGGGTGCCGATCCAGAGATAGCCGTCCGGCGTCCGCGCGATCGCCTGGGCGGAGCTCTGCGGCAGTCCGTCCGGAATCTGCCAGTTCTCGCGCACGTACTGGGTCGGCTGCAGTGCCGAATCGAGCGCCCGAGCCTCCGGCCCGGCGAGCCACAGGAGCGTGCCGAGCAGGGCCTGAGCCACTGCCCGGATCGGGAACGCTGCGCGCTGGCGCCACGGACCGCTCGCCATCACACCTCCGCACAGGCCGTGTCCGCCACGCGGTTGCGCGACAGGCTGCCTCGGCCAAGACGCCTCCACGGACGCGGGTCCGAGTACGAGTCAGCCTTACGGGTTAGCGGCGTCGCCCGGCGGTCCTTAAGAACGAATTTCGTCGGCGCCCGCCGGCGAGCAGGGCACGGCCAGATCTCTCATCAACAATGAGACATAACTGTATGTTTACATGTGAGATAATAGCCATGAACCGCGGCCCAAGTCGCGGCCATACCTGCTCCTGGTCCGGCGTGATCCTGGCTGCGGTGTCAGCTGGAAGCGCCGAACATTCCGGCCGCGGCCGGCGCGGATAGGTACTCCACCTGAATGGCGGCCTCGAACAGCATCCGCTGCGCGGCGACGTAGTAGTCGCTCTCGAGGCGGTCGCTGAGGTCCGGCGCCGGCGCCGCGACGCCGCGGATGCCGCTTTCGATGATCGCGCGGGCGTCGTCCGCGACCGGGAAGACCGTGGCGACCAGCCACTGACCGGCAACCTGCTGGCCGCGCCGGACGGCGTCGTAGATCGCCGCGCGCGGCGCCATCTCGATCCACAGGTAGCGCTGTGGCCGGTTCCAGCGCCAGGCCTCGTTGCAGACGCCCCGCGCCAGCTTGTTGCACGCCATGGCAATGCAGGTGCCGTCAGCCGTCACGATCGCGGCGGCGGCGTTGGAGTACGGATCCAAGGTATTCGCCTTGGCGAAGTGCCGCAGCTCAAGGTAGATCTGCGCGAGATTGTCCTGCAGCGCCATGGGTGCCGTCCGCGGGCCGTGGCGCCATGGTACGCGCGCCGGGCGACGACGGAGCGGCGCCTCGCCGCTGTGCCGGCCGGGGCCGGCGACAGCGCGAGCAACCGTCGCGAAAAGGGGCCACTCGATCGGTTCCCCCTGCGCCCGGAGCCCGGTCGGGCTCCGGGCGCGTCGCTTCAGAACTTGGCAGTGAACGCCACGAATATCTGCCGTCCGAGCGTGTCGTAGGTCTCGAAGGTATTGTTCGCGCCGCCCGCGACGATCTCGCTCGTCACGATCGGCGGATCCTTGTCGAGCAGATTGTTGATGCCGGCGCGCACGGTGATGCCGCTGCTCACGTTCCAGGCGAGCGACAGGTCAAGGTAGTTGAACGACGGCAGCCGCGCGTTGAAGTAGTTGATGCCGGGGCCGCCGGTGACCTGGTTCACGAAGCTGCGGCCGAACAGCAGCGGATTGCCGCTGTTGTTGTCGAGCGACACCGGGCCGATGTAGCGCCAGTTCAGCGTCACGTCGACGTCCCACGGCGTGACCCAGGTGGTGCGGACCACGTGTCGCCAGCGCGGGTTGACGGTCGCGCACAGCGACCCGTACAGCCCCGCGCAGTCGTAGCTCGGCGAGCCGGGGTAGGGCGTCGTCTCGTTCGACAGCAGCAGCGCGCCGTTCATCGCGAACTGCAGCGTGCCGGCGCGACCGCCGAGCGGCAGCTTGTAGGCGGCCTGGATATCGATGCCGTCGGTCTTGACGGCACCGATGTTCAGCGCCGTCTGCACGATGTAGCCGCCGCCGGCGACGGTGTTGCCGGTCAGGCCGCCGTCGGCCGGGTTGCGGACGATCTTGCCGCAGAAGAACGGATCGCCGGTGCTGAGGCAACCCTGCAGCAGCAGCCCCGGCGGGATTGCGCCGACCTCGTCCTTCAGCTTGATGCGCCAGAAGTCGATGCTGCCGGTGAGGTTCGGGATGGAGGTCGGCGTGAGCGTCACTCCGAAGCTGATCGAGTCGGCCCGCTCCGGCCTCAGGTTCTGATTGCCGCCAAGCTCCTGCGACAGCTGGTTGGCGGTGGCTTGCGGGACCTGACCGGAGTTGTATTGCGCCGCGGTCATGCCGGTGCGCAGGCACTGCTGCAGGGTCGCCGCCACGATGCCGGTGATCTCGTTCGGCGCGCAGGGATCGTCGCCCGAGTTGATCAGGCCGACGATCGCCGGGTTAAAGAGCTCGATCAGGTTCGGCGCGCGGATGGCGCGCTGCCACGATGCGCGCAAGCGCAGGTCGGCGATCGGTGCGTACTGCACCTCGAACTTGCCGGTGCTGACCTTGCCGGTCGTCGTGTAGTCGGACTCGCGAAAGCCGGTGTCGAAGACGAGGCTCTTGATGCCCGGCTTGTCCTCCGCCAGCGCGCCGCCGAGCTCGATGAAGCCCTCGTCGAGGCTGTAGCCGCGATGAATGGGCGCCGCCGCGCCGCCGAAGCCTGACAGCAGGCCGCTGACCTCGCCTGAATCCGGCTCGTAGGACCAGACCTCGGAGCGGTGCTCGTAGCCGAGATTGACCGACAGGCCGTTCGCGGCGAACGGCGAACGGATGCCGTAGGTGCCGAGGTCGCCGGTGACGTCGGCGTGTGCCGTGCGCTGCGTGAGCGTGCCGTAAGCGGTGCCATTCAGGTAGAGGTAGTTGAGTGCGCCGCCCGTGACGCCGCCGTCCTTGAAGATGTTGTACGGCACGCAGTTCAGGTCGGTGCCCTTGACCACCGAGACGCACACCGGGTTGCCGGACGCGTCCTGGGTGACCTGCAGCGCATTCGTGATCGACTGGAAGTTGAGGTACTGCTTGTTCGAGTTGAAGAACGTCGTGTAGTAGTACTGGCCATAGGCGTCGTAGTTCCAGCCGGTCGCGATGCTGCCCTTGTCGCCGAGCACCGCGCGGTAGTTGGTGTGCTCGTAGTAGGACTCGCGGCCGCCGCCCTCCGTGTTGCGCCGGCCGATCTCGACGTTGGCGCTGACCGAGCCCGGGGCCGCGGCATCCGCCGCGATTTGCTGCGGCGTGCAGAGGATCGCAGCCTCCTGGGCGCTGAGCAGCGGGTTGCTGCAGTTGACGTAGTAGCCGCCCCTGCCGCTCGGGTCGAGCGGATTGCTGAAGCGAAACAGCGCCGATGGCGCGATCTTCTGGTCCGTGCGGTCGTTCATGTACGACATCTCGGCGTACGGCTTGAAGTGCTCGTTGACGTCGACGTGCGCGAAGAAGCCGGCGTTGTAGCGAAGGTCGTCGCGGCCGTTGTAGATGTAGGGTTGCGAATTGAAGATCGCCGGCGGGTTGGTCGGCACCGAGTTCCACGGCACGAACTGGTCGCCGAGCACCGAATAGCGGACGCCGCCGAAGCGGAAGGAGTTCGAGTTGCTCGAGCCAGAGCAGCCGGCGCCGCTGACGTTGCCGCTCGCGTCGGTGACAGCGTTCAGCTGGCAATCGCCGAAATCGCGGTTGCCGCTCGGCACGGGGGCGGCGGTCAGGTAGCCGAAATAGCCGGTGACGTTGCCCCGACCCTCGGCGATGCTGGTGCCGAACGTGACGTTGAACGAGCGGTTGACGCCGTCGCGGATCGAGCCGGTCGGCGGCGTGTAGCCGGCCTGGGTCGCGAGGTCGGCGACGAAGCTGTTGTGCTGGTTGTGCCAGTTTTCGCCGTACTGGCCGTCGACCTGCACCCCCTCGAAGTTGCGGCGCATGATGAAATTGACGACGCCGGCGATCGCGTCGGAGCCGTAGGTCGAGGAGGCGCCGCCGGTCACTACGTCGACGCGCTCGATCAGCGCGGTCGGAATCTGGTCGAGGTCGGCCGCCGGGTTCGGGTTCGCCGTATTCGGGTCACCCGCGCCGAGGCGCCGGCCGTTGACCAGCACCAGGGTGCGCTGCGGTCCGAGGCCGCGCAGGTCGGCCGTCGCAAGGCCACCGGCGGTCGTCAAGCCGCTGGTACGGCCGTTAAAGTCGCTGAACGAGTTATTGAAGTTCTGCGGCAACTGCATGATCACGTCGCTGACGTCAACCTTGCCGGCCTGCTGGATGTCCTTCTGCGTCACGACCTGAATCGGGCTGGTGCTGGTCATGTTCGGCAGCGTGATGCGCGAGCCGGTGATCACCACCTCCTCGAGCACGGCGCCCTCGGCGGAGGTCTCGGCTGGCCGCTGCTGCTGCGCGAGCGCGCCGGTCGCGCCCAGCGCGAGCAGCGCCGCGAGCAGTGCGCGGGCGCTGTGGCCGTGCATCATTCCCCACTTGTTATTCATCGTCGCCTCCGTTGTTGTGCGCCGGCTCCCCTGACCTGCGTCCCGTGGTGTGCGATCTCGTTGCGAATCGGCCACGCCGAACGCGACGGTCGTCATCGACGCTGGGTCTGCGGGTACCGGTCGAATGGCGGCGGACGATACGCCGCGGGTTCCCGGGCGCGCGCTGGATGTGACGAACGCGCGCGCCGCAATGCCGAACCGAGCGGCGACGCGGACGAAAATCCGGCCTGAGCCGCCGCCTTGGGACGTACCGCGTGGCGCGGATCCGGCTCAGGGCAGAATGCGGTGACCGCGCGGCTGTTGCGTTTCGGGCGCAGTCGGGGACGCGGTAGGGAACGATGGCGCGCGCGGCCGCGCGGGCGCCGTGACGGGTCCGTCGCGCCGCCCGCGGCCCCGGCTAGGGCTGCCGAGTCAGCGCCTCAGGTGGCGCCGCCCATGGCGCGTGCGCGATGGAGAGCGCTCAGTCGCTCGTTGTGCACGGCGACCACGGCGTTCTCGAGCGTCTCGTGAAAGCACACCTCGGCGCGCACCACGCGACGCAGCTCGCGCGAGGCGCTGTCGTCGCAGATCTGGTGCGCCGCGGCGGACAGTCGATGGAGCAGTGCCTGCATGCCGGCGTCGGACGTGAGGTTGAGATCGCCGTACGGGACGTGGATGGCGACGGGCACCTCGCCGGCCGTCGCGGCGCCACCTAGGCCTGCCGCGGCGAGCGTCGCTGCGAAGAGCCCCGCGCGAAGAGCGTCGGCGCGCCACGCCCGGCTGTCGGCAGAAGTGGAAATCGAAGCGTTCATGGAGGTCCTCCGGGGAGAGGTGAGGCCTGGTCACGGCGCGCGGCGGCGGCGCGACCGTCAACCGGCCGGCCATCGAGCAAGGGCCGGCCACGTGACTCGAAGTGGAGCGTGAGGCTGCGGCTGCGCAGGTGGCCGAACGACGCTCGGCCGCGCAGGTGCGGCACGCGCCAGAACACCTGGCTGCCGCGCCGCACCAGATGGCCGCGCACGTGGTGGAGCCGCGGCGTGCGGCGCGGGTCGGCGTGCGGGCCCGCGCTGCTCGAATACGCGCTCATGACCGGGACTGCGAGTTCGACGTGCTCGAGCAGCGCCGGCCGGCCGGCGCGCGCACGGCGGCGGTTGAGGCGGGCGAAGTCCGCTCGCCGCTGCGGCAGCTGCGTCCGCGAGCTGAGCAGCAGGCACAGCGCGAACAGCACCGGCAGGTCGGTGCCGACGGCGGCCAGTGAATTTCCCAGTACCGATTTGCGCAAGGCCGCGCTTGTGCATTCCTGCCGGTAATAGGCGGCCCACGCGTCGTCAAACCGAAAGCGCAAGCAGCGCAGCAGGCTCGAAATGGCCGGGTCGTCGATCACGAGGCTGGCCGCGCCGCCGGCGTAGACCTCGGCGACGTTGCCGACGGGCACGTCCTCGGCATCGAGGTCGAACTCGGTCACGAGCGGCGCGAGGCACACGTCGCCGTCCTCCTCGGCGGGGCCCCAGAAGGTCCGCGCGCAGCCGCGGCGCCCCGAGCCGTCCGTCGTCACGTAGATGCCGGCACGCATCGCCGCTGCTCCGCCGCGGCCGGCCGCGAGTCCGAGGCCGAGCGCGGCCGCAACCGTTTCGAGCCGCGGTGCGTCGAGCCACTCCACCCAGAGCGTGCGTGCCGGGATATGGATGAGATCGAGACAGGCGCCGAGCCGATCTCCCTCAGCGTACGCAAGCGACGTGCAGACGCGGGTCAGCGGATCGGTCAGCACGAGGCGCAGCGGGCAGTCGAGGACGGCCGCCGCATAGTCCGACGGTCCGGGCAAGCGCAGGATCTCGGTGCCGCGGGCGATGAGCAGCGGTGCGCGGGCCTGCACGATGCGGTCGAGGAGTCTCACGGCAACGCCGAGACTCCGCCGGCGCGTCGTCGTCCGCTACCGAAATGGGACCAACCGCCCCGGGCCGCAGGCGAGCCACCCTGCCGGCAGGACGAAGCGCCGGACCGAGGCCGCTAGCTGGGTGCTCGCGGCCGCACGAGCGTCGGGCGCAGCAGCTCCTGGATGCGGCTGCGGTAGGACTGGCCGGAGCGACAGATGGCCCCACCGGCGAGGCGCACGACATACGCCCCGTTGAAGTCGTTCTCGATCGACTCGACGCGACACAGGTTGATGATGACCGACTTGTGGATTCGGGCGAATCGCGTCGGATCCAGGGTCTGTTCGAGCGCGGAGATCGCCGCGCGGTGGCACAGGCTCCGCTTGCCGACGTGAATGACGACATAGTTGCGGGCGGCCTCGACGTAGTCGATCGAGTGGAAGTCGACGAAGATCCAGCGCCCGGCGTCCTCGACGAACAAGCCGTCCAAGCGGCCGGCCGATGGCGGCGGCGTGCTGCCCATGAGCTGCCGCCAGGCGGCCACCAGCTCCTCGCGCGTCGTCGTGCCGCCGCGCTCGAGCGCGAGGCGCAGCTTGCCGAGCGCGCGCGCGAAGCGCTCCGGCGTGCACGGCTTGAGCAAGTAGTCGACTGCGTCGCGCTCGAAGGCCGCCGCCGCGTAGGTCTCGTAGGCGGTCATGAAGATCACCGCAGGCAGCTCCTCTGGCTCGAGCGCGGCGAGCACGTCGAGGCCGCTCATGGCGCCGAGGTGGACGTCGAGGAATACGAGGTCCGGTGCCAGCGTCCGCAGCAACTCGATGGCCTCGGCGCCGCTTTGCGCCTCGCCGACGATCTTGATGTCTGCATGGGCCGCGCACAGTTGCCGCAGTCGGTTGATCGAGTGCTCCTCGTCGTCGATCAGGAGGGTGCGGGTCTTCATGCCGGACGCGCTCCGCTCGCGACCGAGCGTTCCAAGAGCGGCATGCGCACGGTGGTGACATAGCGGCCGGGTTCCGGCATGTGCAGCGTCACGCTGCCGCGGTCGCCGAACAGCGTCCGCAGCCGCTCGGCGACGTTGCGCAGGCCGACGCCGGGCGTCGGCGCCGGCTGGCCGGCGGGGGCGATCCAGCCGGGGTTGGAAACGCGGATCTCGAGGGTCGTCGCGGCGACCACCGCCTCGATGCGCACGTGCACCGGGCCGTCGTGCTTGCGCAGCCCGTGAACCACGGCGTTTTCGATGATTGGCTGCATGACGAGCGCCGGCACCAGCGCCTCGGCGGCGCCGGTCGCGATGCCACGGTCGTGGGACAGGCGCTGCGGAAAGCGCATCTCCTGGATCTCGATGTATTGCTCGAGGAGCTCGAGTTCGCGCGCCAGCGAGACATACTGCGTCGCGCCGTCGTTGAGGATGCGCCGCAGGAGGTCCGCGAAGCGGGTCACCATCGTCTGTGCGAGACGCGGCTGTGATTCGATCAGCGACACGATCGTGTTGAGCACGTTGAACAGGAAGTGCGGATTCAGCTGGTTGGTCAGCGCCTGCAGGCGCGCGTGCACGGCCTCGCGCTCGACGTTGGCGCGCGCGACGCGCTCGCTGCCGAGGTCGCGGTACGTCTTGACGCCGACGACGACGCCGAGGCACACGGCGTAGTTGAGCGCCATCGCCGCGGTGCTCGCAATCCACACGGCGATGCCCTCGCGTGTCGGCGACAGCAGCGAGATCGCGACGCCGGCGGCGATTTCGCGCTGTTGCATGATCAGCGCGGCGGTCACGAGCGCGGGCCGGGCGAGTGCCGAGAAGGCGATTGCGACGATCAGCTGGCCGGCGATCCGCAGTCCGGCGGGGCGGGCGCCGCTGCCGATGCCGACCGCGAGCCGGCAGGCGATCACCAGCGCGGGCAGCAGCAGCGCGAACTGCACTGCGCGACTCGACGGCGGCGCGACCTGAATGTCAGCGCTCGCGATCCGCCACGCCTCCATGTTCATGACCTCTATGAGGAATACGCACAACCAGCACAGCGGCGCGAAGGTCAGGATCGCGCGCCACCAGCTGCGCGCCGCCGCGCGGGCGGCCGCGGGATCCGGAGGCATTTGCACGGCGGCGCTCAAGCCGGGAGTACCTGGATCATCGGGCCTCGCCTGCGCGGCGGATGGGTGCGTGAGGATTGCAGCTGCTTCGCCACGGGCGGCGGACGTTCTCGATCCGCGCGCGGCCCGGCGGCCCGCGCCGTCTCGGGGGCAGTGTTGACGTCGTCGCCGTCCATCGTATTCAAAATCGGACGAAAGTTCCGTTGCGAGGGACGAACGTGGCTCTGGCCGGGACGAAACGTGTTGCCGCCGCGCACACGCCTGCTAGTGTCGACCGAGTGCGGCGCAGCAGCCGCGGCAAGTTAGTCGGCGCCGGAGGCGCCAGGCGGCGTGCCATGAACCAAGACGCCCGTCGTTGCGTCCTATCCTAGGACGGCCGGCCCTGGGAGGTGCGCGGGCATGCGGCGAAACGCCGGTAGGGTGCGACGAATCGGGCCGGCGGCGCATCGGTGAAGAATATGATCAGGACGGCCGCACGCACGGCGGCCTGGGGAGATGCCAATGAGATCCTTCGCGGCTTTGCCGATGACGGCCTGGCTTCCCATCCTGGCCGCGATCGCAATGGTGCCGGACTGTGCGGTCGCGGCCCCACCTGAAGGCCTGATCGCGGGCGCCGCGCACGCGGCAGCGATCCGGTCCGGTAATGGCAGCGCGCCGCCCGGCGAGCCGCGCATGATCCGCATCGCCTACCACGATCTGGACATCGCGACGCCTGAGGGTATTGCGGCGCTCTACGTGCGAATCCGCCGCGCGGCCGTCGAGGTCTGCGACGCAGGCCGGCCGCTGACCGGCACGCGGATGATCCGGCCGGAAATGGAGGCCTGCGTGCGCCGTTCCGTGGTCGCGACCGTCCGGCAAATCGGTGTCCCCGGCCTCGCCGCGCTGGACGCCGAGCAGCAGGTGCTGAGTGTGGAGGCGGCCGCCCGGCCGAGCTGCGACGCCCCGGTCCGCACCAAGATCATCATCTGAAGCGTCGCTGCCGCCCGGCGACTACCTGCGGCGATTGACCGATCGCCGCCAACAGGCGTCGGTTCCGGCGTCCTGACGACGAACGCGCAGGGAAGCGCGGACCCCGCTGAGAAGGCTGCGCGGCAGAGGATCTGCGGCCCAGTCACCAAGGCTCAGGCCGCTCGCGGAGCCGTTGACGGAGGGTGGCTGCGAATTTCTGTACGAACGCGTCGATTATTCAGCTGACGCTTGCGCAGCAGTCGCCGCTACGCATCACCCGATGCCGACTGCCGGGAGCCACGCAGCCTGCCCTGTCGAATGCGCCCCGATCATTGGGACGCGACGACACAAGGTGCACGGCTCGCTCTACCGCTGGCTCGAGCAAGCTGCGATCGAGGTGAACCAAGTCTGGAACTGGGCGAACTCGACCAGCGCGAAAGCCGCCTGCCCGTTCGCTGCCCCGCCGAAGTGGCTGACGGGCTTCGACCTTTGCAAGCTGTCGGCCGGTGCCTGCCGTGAGTTCGAGTGCATCGGCGCCGACACGATCCAGCGCGTGAACTGCGAGTTCGCGACCAGACGCAGACAGTTCCGCAAGGTCCGTCTGCGCTGGCGCGTGAGCCGGGGACCGAAGCGGTCGCTCGGCTGGGTGCCCTTCAAGGCCGCGAGTCTCCGAAGGCACGGCAAGCACCTGCGGTTGTGCGGCCAGACCGTGCGGGTGTTCGAGTCCGGCCGGTTGGCTGGCGTCACCTGCTGGCGCGACGGGTTCTTTGCACAGGGCTCGGTTGGCGACTGGTGGCTGTGTTTGCCCGTGCTTCTGCCGCAGGTGGAGCTAACGGCGGCGCCTCGCGAGGCCGTTGGCATCGACCTGGGCCTCAAGGACACGGCGGTCACGAGTGATGGGGATCGCCTCGCCGCCGGCCGCTGCTACCGGGATCTCGAATCCCAGATCGCCCAGGCCCAGCGCCGGGCCCACAAGCGACAAGCCAAGCGACTGCACCGGCCCGCCGCCAGGCGGCGGGCCAACGCCATCCACCAGTTCACGAGGAGCCTCGTCGCCCAGCACCAGTCGATCTACATCGGTGACGTGAGCAGCTTGAAGCTGGCCAAGACGCGGATGGCGAAGTCCGTGCTCGACAGCGGCTAGGGCCTGCTCAGAACGCAGCCGCAGTACAAGGGCCAGCAGGCCGGCAGACTCGTCCAGGTCGTCGATGAGCGTTACAGCACGCGAACCTGCAGCAGCTGCGGAGCCCTCACCGGTCCCGCGGGTCTGGACAGGCTCGTCGTAAGACAGTGGCAGTGCCCTGGGTGCGCTGTGACCCAGGACCGCGACGTCAACGCCGCGAAGAACCTGCTTGCCGTCGGGGTGAGGTCAAGGACCCTTGCCGGTCCGCCACCCGCCGTCCGCGGGGTCGCGGCATGAGCACCTGCGACACCGTCGCCAAACCGGCGAGGCCCGTGTACGGTATCGCCGCGTGACCCGGTGCCGCAGCGCACCGTTCCGGTACGCGGGGGATAACAATGCGAAGGACATCCTGGGGTTCAGTTGCCGGCGTCCTGGCGCTCGTGCTGAGCGCATGCGCCACGCCGGCGACCGGCATCGTCGAGCTTTCGGCTGACAGCTATCGGCTGACGCGAGTTGACGGCGTCGGCCGGTACCCGGACGCGGCCGCGATGAAAGCGGCGCTGGTGGAGGAGGCGAACGCCTTCGCCAGGCGCCAGGGCAAGGTCGCCGTGCCGATGGCCAGCCGCGAGGAGGCGATGCGCGCCGGGCACCTCATGACCGCCGAGCTCGAGTTCCGCCTCGCCGCTGCCGGCGAGGTGGCGGCGATCGCAGCGACACCTGCGGTCCTGCCCTCGGTGCCCGTTGTCAAAAGCGCCGCGGCCGCGCCCGTTCTGCCGGCGCCAGCTGCCGCGCCGGCGCTGCCGGCTCCGACGGCGGCGTCGGCGCCGCCGTCCGTGGCGCCGGACATGAAGGCAAGCCTCTACAACGAGCTGATCATGCTCGACGACCTGCGCAAGCGCGGCATCCTGACGGACGCGGAATTCCAAGCGCTGAAGACCAAACTGCTCGCCGGAAAGTGAGCGTCGAGCGGCGCCTGGCGCGCAGCACCCGTGCCGCGCTCATGCCGCACCGTGGTCGCTGAGCGCCGGCGCGGCAGGCCATGAGTGCCGCGTCCCGTGCATCCGGGCCGGCGCTGATCCCGCTTGCGTGGCCGCTCTTCAGCGAGCTGCTGCTGGGCATCGGAGTCGGCCTCGTCGGCCTCGCGCTCGCGTCGCGCATGTCGGAGGCAGCTTCCGGCGCGTTCGCACTCGCCAACAGCGTGCAGGCGACTTTCTTCCTGCTGCTGCGCGTCGTCAGCCTGGGCGTCAGCGTCACCATCACTCAGGAGCTGGGTGCGGGCAATCGGGCGCTGGCCGACGCGACCGCACGCGCCGCGCTCGGCGCCAGTACTTGGGTGGGGCTGGCGACGGTGCTCGCGGTCGCGAGTGGTGCCCGGCCGTTGCTGACGCTGCTCAGCGCGCCGGGCGACGTCCTGCCGCTGGCCACGCCTTACCTGCAGCTGCTCGCTCTCGCCCTTGGCGTCGACGCCTACAACGCCAGCATGGCCGCAGTCATGCGTGCGCACCTGCGGGCCCGCGACGTGCTGCTCAACATCCTGTCGATGCACGCCCTGCACCTGCTGCTGTGCTGGCCGCTGATGCGAGGCGTAGGACCGCTGCCGGGCCTCGGCCTGCCTGGCTACGCGCTCGCGATGCTGGCGAGCCGCGGCTTCGGCATCGCCTGTCACCTGCACCTGTGGCGCCATCGCCTCGCTCTCGTGCCGCGCCTGCGGGATTGGTGGGCGCTCGAGCGGCAGCGGCTGCGGCCGGTGCTGCAGATCGGACTTCCCGGCGCCGCGGAGGGCCTCGCCTACCGGCTCGCGCTCATGTGCACGATCGCTGTGGTCGCGCATGGGCACCACGGCGCTCGCAACGCAGGCCTACGCGATGCAGCTGACCTACTTCACGGTGCTGCCGGGACTGTTGATCGGGCTCGCGACCGAAATCGTCGTCGGGCGCCTGGTCGGTGCGGGCCGGCTCGCCTAAGCCCGCCGCCGCGCACGCCGCAGCCTGGGCCTCGGCCTTTGCGTCTCCACCGCCGCCGCGGTGGTCGCGGCGCTCACGGCCCGCTGGACGCTCACGCTGTTCACCGCCGACGCGGAGATTCTTGACAGCGCCTGCCGCCTGCTGTGGCTGACGGTGCTGCTCGAGCCCGGACGGACCTTTAATCTCGTCGTCATCAATGCGCTGCGCGCGACCGGCGACGCGCGTTTCCCGGTGGCAGCCGGCATCCTGTCGATGATTGTCGTCATGGCAGGCGGCGCGTGGCTGCTCGGCGTCCACTGGGGCCTCGGCCTGGCCGGCGTTTGGATGGCCTACGCGGCCGATGAGTGGCTGCGGGGCATCGTCATGGCGGTCCGTTGGCAGCGCGGCGCGTGGGCGCGGCACGCACGGGCGTCATTCGTTCGTGTGCGCTCAGGCAAGGAAGGCTCGGCGTTGCGATGAGCGTTCGATCCGGCGTTCAGTGGCCGCGCAGCGAGGTGCCGCCACGCTCGGGCCTCGCCCGGCACTCGCTCACGAGCACGGCGAGCGCCTGATGCAGCTGGTAGCGGACGGACGAATCCGGCACGTACAGCACGAGTGGCCTGCCGGCGGCGTCCGCCGACGGCCGGCGCTCGATGACCAGCGATGGCGGACCGGCGACGGGCCCGGTGTGGAGTCCGGTGACCAGCGACCAGTTGACGTCCTCGGCAGCGCCCTGACCGGGGCCGCCGCCGACATAGAGCGTTCCCTCGCAGCTGTACGCGGCGTAGCGCGTGATCGCCGAGTCGCGACCCGGTGCATCCTTGCGAACGAGGCCGCTGCGGAACAGATAGCCGACGAGCTGATTGAGCTCGCTCAGGTGCGGCACGTAGTAATAGGAATAGCTCTGAGCGTCGCGCGTCGTCGTGTCGCCGGCGGCCGGGACGCGCGACACCGGCGGGACGTCCGCCTCGCAGGGCACCGCGACGGCGAACGTGAGGAGGACGGCGAGGCATTCGGCGAGCCCTGCGCGGCGACGGGTGTCGACACCACCGTGAATTCCCTGCGCTGCTGCCACCTGAGCTCTCTCCGTTCCTGCCACCGAGGGCGCAATCTATGCGACAGGCGGCGCCGGAACTGTGACCGGGCTAGAGGGACCGATCGGTCGGCGGCTATTGTTAAGATCACACGAACGGTCGCTGCCAGCGACGCGTGCCCGTGTGGGCGCCTGTTGCGCGGGCAGCGCCCGGTACGACACGGCGTCGCCCGCTGTCGGCGCTGGCACGGTTGACGCCGTCGAGGTGCCTGCGCACCTCAGACCCGCTGGCGCCCGGGCGCCGGCGCGACTCAGGCGGCTTTCGCGGCGCATGGCAATGGTTTCGGCAGCCAGGCGGATCCTCGAGCCGCGCGGCGGCCGCAGGGGTATAGAGTGTCGGGGGCGTCCGGTGCGTCGCCGAGGCTCTGGTGAGCGACCGCGCCCGATTCGTGGCGACGGGGCGGCGTGGAAGCTGCAGCGATTCCGGGTTCAGCCGCCGCGCTGCGCGCGCGGGAGGCCGGGATGCAGGGGCAGGGGATGCAGGACTCGAAGGTACGCGACCTGGCCGCCCATGCGGACCAGCTGCCCCTGCTGCCATCGGTTGTCGTGCGGGTGCTCGCACTCGACTCGCGCAGCGACCGCTACTTCGACGAACTCGTGGCGCTCGCGGAAGAGGATCCGACCTTTGCGGTTCGCCTGATCCGGGTCGCGAACGCGCCGCTGAGTGCGCCGTCGACGCCGATCGTGACCGTCCGGCAGGCCGTGGTCAGGATCGGAGCCCGCGAGTGTGCCGCTCTGGTGACCTCGGTGGCCGTCTCGCGGGTGTTCGTGCCACGCACGACCGCGCAGCGCAGTCTTTGGGTGCACGCGTTGCAGGTCGCGGTCGCGGCACGCACGATCGCGGGCCTCAGCCTCGGCGGCGCGCTGGTTCCCGGGCACGCCTACCTCGCGGGACTACTGCACGACATCGGACGCTTCGTGATGTTCGAGGCGGCAAACGAGGATCTCGGCCGGGTCGACGAGACACACTGGGTGACGCCGGAAGAGCTATTGCACAACGAGCGCCAATTGCTCGGCTACGACCACGTGAAGCTCGGACTTCTGGTCTGCCGGCGCTGGTCGCTGCCGCCGGACATTGCCGAGGTGATCGCGCTCCACCATGACTACGGACTGGCCGCGGCGCGTCCGGTCGCCGCGCCGGCGGAGTTGATTCGCGCGGTGCAGATGGCGGATCTGCTCAGCGTGCGGCTGATGTTGACGCCGGATTTCGCGGACCGCGAACCGGAGGACATCGCGCGCGATTTGGCGCACCACTGCATGCGGACCGAGTGGCCGCAGCCGCCGGTGTCACCCAGCGTGCTGGCGCAGCGCGTCGCGGCGATCCGCGACGAGGCGGCGGCGCTCGCCGAGAGCCTGCTCGGCCCGCACCCGGTCGCCTGACGGCCAGGCGGTCAGCCGCCGGCACCGGACGGCAACACGATTGAGGTGATGCCGACCCGGGCGGCGAAGGGCTGGATCTCCGCGGACCGCGCCTGGGCGTATTCCGCGTCGGTCACCGGCACGGCGATCGCACCGCTGAAATAGCTTGCCGCCTCGTCCATCGCGGCTTTGGCGGCGTCCCGATCGGAGAAGAATCCGAGCCGCAGGCCGTGCCAGACGTGTCCGCCGCGGTGCGCGGAGACGGCGTACAAGGTGTGGTCGTCGAACAGCGTCAGCGGCGGCACGTGGGCCAGGTCGATCGGCGTCGGCGACCACAGCAGTTCGACCGCGAAGCCATGCGCACCGCTTGTGCCGGCGAGCTCTGCGCGGCGCGCGGTCCGGCCATGGTGTGGCTGTCCCTCGTGAGCAGTCCCGTGCTCGACGGCGAGCGACGATGGCGGACGCGGCATGAGGCGAACGCCACGGACCGTGGCCTGTGGATAGTGCGGCTGTACGACGCGCAGCACCTCGGCCGCCGTTCGCACCGATTCGAAGTAGCCCAGCTGGATGCGCACGTGAGCCGCGCCAGCGACCGCGAAAGGTTCGCAGAACACGCGCGCGCCGACCACCGGCGGCAGGCGCGGCAGCGGCGTGCGAAGCGGCATCGCGCTCATTGCCAGCGTGATGACGTAGCGGATCGACATCTGGCCGGCAGCCGGCGAGGGGCCGGGTGCCGCTCCAGGCGCGGCCCGTTCCAGAATGTCCAGCGCATGCACCTGCCACCACCGGGGCCAGCAACTGGCCGGTTTACGATTCAGGGAGGATGCGCCGGGCGACGGCGATCCACTGTCCGGGCTCGGACAGCTTTCGCCTCAGGGTGTCGGCGGTGCTGCGGCGCGGGCGATACGGGCTTGTGCCTAGTGCTGCGGTGCAAGAGCGCGGTTGTGACGCGCCCGACGCTCGATCCCCCGGCCGCTCAGGGGCACCTTACGTGACCTCGGATCAGCCGGCGGCGAACAGGCTGCCGATGGTGTTGACGGCGCGGTCGGCCTCGGCCCGGTCGGGCACTGTCGCCTCGTCGTCGAAGCCGTAGTAGTCGCTGTCGCCGAGCGCCTGAAACACGAAGCCGTCGCGCCGCGGCACGAAGGCGACGTTTCGGTACACGAGGCCGTAGCCGACCTCGGCCTGCGGGATGACGCGAGCGAGCTGGCCGCGGACCGGCGTCAGCGAGTGGTCGCCGAACAGCGCGCGGGCGCCGTAGCCGGTGGCGTTGATGACGGTGCGCTGCCTGAGCCGGGCAAGCTCGGCAGGCGAGTGAAACTCGGCGACCTCGATCTGCCCGCCGTTCGCGAGGAAATCGCTCACCAGCATGCGCGAGTAGCCCGCGATGTTGAACATCAGCATCGAATGCCGGCGCAGCGTCCGGTTGCCGAATTCATGCAGGCCGGGACCGAAGTCCTCCGCAGCGGTTGACAGATCGGCGACGCGCCCGGACAGCTCGGCGAACCGGGGCCGGCCGTCGTCGGCGCGCGCGATCTCGCGTCGGCCCGGCGCGCCATCGCGGACGTAGTAGTTGTCGATGAACTCCACCGGCGTGCCCGGCAGCCCGAGCAGCGTCTGATAGGTCCGGTAGGACTGCCGCGTCATGCGCTCCCAACGCTCCTGAAATGTCGGCGTCGCATGCTGCTCGAGGCAGATCCGCGAATCCGGGCTCCACACGCCGGTGGCCAGTGAGGAACGCACGTTCGGCGGCAGGTCCTTGGCGTAGATTACGACGCGCGCGCCGGCGCGCTGCAGGAGCAGCGCCGAGGTCACGCCGAGCGCACCGCAGCCGAGCACGGCGACCTCACGCCGTCCGGCCGCCATCGCCAGCTCCACCGCGAGCGCGCTTGAGCCCCACGACAGCGACCAGCCGCTGCCGCCATGGCCGTAGTTGTGGACGACGGTAGTCGTGTCCACCTGCTCCACTTCGATGCGCGGGCCCTGCGGCCGGAACGGGCGCGTGCAGACCGTGACGGCGGTGATCCGGTCCGGGCTGGCGCGCAGCCGCGGCAGGTTGAGCGGCGGGGCCGGCGGAGGGCGTCGGTTCGCGATGCCCACGCCGCAACCCTCGATGGCGGCGAGCAGCATGGCGGCCCCTGCCCCGGCGAGCAGCCGGCGGCGTCCGATCGGTTGCGGCATGGGAAAGCGCTCCGGGTGGTCGGCGACAGGCCGCTAGAGATACCCGAAATCCGCACCGAAAGTCACCGCCGATTGGTCCCGACCTGCGCTGGTGGCGGGCCGAGGGCTGCGCTACGCTGCGCCGACCACTGCGCTGCGGCTGCCCCTGCGGGCCCGTGCGACTGACGACCGGAGAAGCCGCATGAGCGGACAGAACCTGCCCAGCGAGATGTTGCCGTTCGTCGCGCCGTGCAGAGCGCTCGACGCCGGGGCGCCGCTACGCTGGTTGCGACTCGGCTGGCGCGACCTGATCGCGGCACCGCGCCAGAGCCTTGCTTTCGGGCTCGGGATCGCGGCGCTGAGCGCGCTGGTCTCGGGCATCGCGCTGCGCTTCGGCACCGGTTGGCTGCTGCTCGTGCTGCTGTCCGGTTTCGTATTCGTCGCGCCGGTCCTGGCGATGGGCCTCTACGTCATCAGCGCCGCCGTCGAGCGCCGCACCGTGCCGTCGCTCGGCGGCTGCCTCGCGGCGGCGCGCCGCGACCTCGGCGATGCGCTCGTCTACTCGCTGATTCTGATGGTCATCTGCCTCGTCTGGGTGCGGGCAGGCAGCGCAGTCGAAATCTTCTTCCCGGAGCAGGCGGTCCCGACGCGGCTCGAGCTGCTGACTTTCCTGGCCATCGGCAGCGCGGTCGGCAGCGTTTTTGCGCTCGTGGCTTTCGCCGCGAGCGCGTTCTCGCTGCCAATGCTGGTCGACCGTCGCACGGACGCGATCACCGCGGTCGTGACGAGCGTCAACGCGGTGCTGCGCAACAAACGCGTGATGCTGTTGTGGGCGCTGCTGATCGTGGTGTCGGTCGCGATCGGCTTCGCGACGGCGCTCGTCGGACTGGCGATCACGATGCCGGTCATCGGCCACGCGACCTGGCACGCTTACCGCGAGACCATCGACGCGTCCGGCTGGCCGGGCAAGCCCTGATCGGCGGCGGCCGGCCGGCGCGGCGCGCCGGATGGCGGCTCAGCGCGAGGTGTTCGTGAGACCGATCAGGTTCACCACCCGGGCGGTGCCCGCGGCCTGCGCGGCCACCGACTCGGCGAGCCGGCGCTCATACTCGGAGTTCACCTGCCCTGAGAGCGTGACGAGGTGACCGTGCACCTGCACGTACAGAATGTTCGGCGGGCGCAGCTCCGGATACGCGGCGAAACGCCGCTCAACTTCAACGCGGATGGTGGTCTCCTCAGGGCACTCACGGTAGCCGCACTCGCCGTGTGTCGCGCAGCCCGCGCTCGCGCACAGAAGCGTCGTGGCCAGCACCAGCGCGCCCGCTCGTCGGAACCTGCCCATGGAATGCTCCTCGCCGCATCGACTCGGCGATCTTAGCGCCGCAGCGCGCCGCGTGCCCGCAGGAGGTGTGAGCTCGAGGACGAGCCGGACCGATGCGGCGCGGTACTCGCGCGACTGCGGCGGTTCGCTCGGGCCTGAGGCGCGCGCGGAACTAGCCGCGCGCGGCATGAGCCGCGCAGCCGCTCGACGCCGCGAGATAGCGGTCGTGGAGCCGACACAAGCCGTCGGCACCGCGTACCGAGCCGTCCATCGAGCCGAGCGCGCTCAGACCCGGCAGGCGGGCTTCCACCTCGCGCGGCGCAGTGGCGAAGTGCTGGCACGTTCGGCAGGTGGCGGGCGTCGAGTCGCCGCGCCCGCCCGATGCGGCGATCGCGATCACTGGCCGAGCCGCGTCCAGAAGTCGCCGAACACCTGGGTCGAGAGAACGTAGCCGAGCACGAGGTTCACGGCGACGCCGGCGCTGAAGGCCACGAAGGGACGCGCACCACCACGGATCAGGTCGCGAAAGCGGGTCGTGAGTCCGATGCTGAGGAACGTGAAGATGAAGGCCCAGACGCGCAGCACCTGCAGCGGCGCGACCAGCGTGGGCTGCACGACCTTCCTGTAGTCCGCGTAGCTGTAGCCGCTCGCGGCAATCGTCACGATGACGGAGGCGACGAGGAAGCCGAGCACGAACTTCGGGAAGCGGCGCCAGATATCGCCGGCGTCCGGGCGAGTCGTGACGGCGGTCCGCTCCCAGCGCGTGGTGGCGACGATCGCGAGCACGAAGGCCCAGATGCCGATCCACACGTCGCGACCTATGACTTTCATCAGCGTGAAGGCCTGTACCGCCGCGTCCGGCGAGCCGTCGATGCCGGCCACGTGACCGGCGTAGCCGGCGTAGGCCTGCGCGGCCGCTAGCCCCGCGGCGTCGGCGAACTCCGAGGTGCCGATCCAGGCGCCGGCAACACCGGTCGACAGGCCGAGGTTCTTGGCGAGCAGCGGCAACAGGAAGATCGTCGCGATCGCCCACAGGATCACGATCGAGATGGCCACCGAGGTGTGCTCCTTGCGCGCGCCGACCGCGCCAGCGGTGGCGATCGCGCCGGAGACGCCGCAAACCGCGCCGCCCGTGCCGAGCGTCGCGGCGAAGCGGCGGTCGAGGCCAAGCCGCACCGCGGTGTAATAGATCACGCCGAAGGTCACCAGCGATACGATTCCCGCCTGCACGATCGCGACCGGACCGGCCCAGGCGATCAGCGCGAGGGGCACGCCGGCACCGAGCAACACGATGCCCACCTTGATGTAGAACTCGACGCGCAGTCCCGCCCCGGCCCACTTCGGCACACCGACGGTGTTTGATACCAGCAATCCGAGTACCAGCGCGACCAGCGGCGGCTCGAGGTTGTAGCGCGCCGCCTGGTCCCACTGGCCGAGCACGTACAGCAGCAGCGCGACAACATCGAGCGCCGTGAACGAGCCGAGAAACTCGGCCACGCGAAAGCCGAGCGCGCGGACGCCGAGGCCGAAGAGCAGCGTCCAGACTGCGAACAGCGCCAGGTATTGCGTCGCATGCTCGCGCAGCTGCGCCGCCGCCTCGGCAACGGTGTGCCACTTCTGCGGCGCGATCGCCAGCCACCGGATGCTGCTGCCGGCTGCGACCAGGCCGATCGCCGCGAGCACGAGGCCGAGACCGATCCAGATCGCGAGCCAGTCTTCTTTGCCAATGAGTTCGCCGAGCGCCGACCGGCGCGTCTCGCGCACGATCGGTAGCGGCAGGCTCTCCACTCGCTCCGACATACAGCCTCCTGCGTTCGGCGGCAGCGCGGTTGCTGCCTGGACTCGATCGGCAGGGCCGCGACCGGCCCTGATCGAGACGGCAGTGTGTCGTTCGCCCGGTGTCCCGCGAACTAACTTTTTGGAAGAACGACCAAACCACAACATGCCGTCGCACGCCCGGTCGCAGCCAGGCGTCCGCCGCACTATCATCGGCAGCGCGACGGCGCCGCGCCCGCGGGAGGCGCTTCTGGACGACCCCTTCTGGCTGTAGCGCTTCGTCACGGCCCAGGCGCCGGCGATCGGTGGAGTCGAGCCGGAGCGGCGGACCGGTCGAAAGACGAGCCGCTGGAAGTGGTACGTCTTCCCGCAGCTGGCCGGGCTCGGATCCAGCGTGACGTCCGTGCGCTACCCGCTCGGATGGTTGGCGGAGGCGAGCGCCTAGCTCGCGCACCCAGTCCAAGGGACGCGCCGGCGCGGGTGCACGGCTATGCTGACGATGCTAAGTTCCGCTCGTCGATGACGCTGTTCGCGAGGGCGGATTCCGCGGAGCCGCAGCTTCACGAGGCGCTCGCGCGATTCCTCGTGGGCAGTTGGGATCCGGCGACGCTCGCCCGACTCGAGCGGCAGGGCGCCCGGGTGCTCAGGGCGCGAGCCGCTCCCGCCGCCACGCAGCACCGTCGCGCCGGTAGCGCAGCCGATCGTGCAGCCGCGACGGGCGGCCCTGCCAGAACTCGTAGCTGTCGGGCACGACGCGGTAGCCGCCCCAATGCGGCGGTCGCGGCGGGCTCAGCATGAAGCGCGCGGCGTACCTGGCCGCCTGGGCCACCAGTACGGCGCGCGAGCCAATCACCTCGCTCTGCGGTGAGGCCCAGGCGCCGATCCTCGAATCGAGCGGCCGCGAGGCGAAATATTCGTCCGACTCGGTCGCCGCCGTGTGCTCGGCGCGTCCCTCGATCCGCACGACGCGCTCGAGCTCGGCCCAGTGAAACTGCAGCGCCAGCCACGGGTTGTGTTCGAGCTCGCGGCCCTTGCGGCTGTGGTAGTTCGTGTACCAGACGAAGCCGCGCTCATCGCAGCCTTTGAGGAGCACGATGCGGGTCGATGGTCGCTGGTCGGCGCCGACCGTCGCGACCGTCATCGCGTTGGGATCCGGTAGCTCGCCACTCACCGCTTGTTCGAGCCAGTGTCGAAAGAGCGCGAGCGGGTCAGCCGCGCAATGGCTCTCGTCCAGCGCGTCGCGCTCGTACGATCGGCGAAGTTCCGCGAGTCGGTCCATCACGCGCGCCTGCAACCGGTGGGCGCCATTCTAGCGTCGCGTGGCACCGATGACGCACTGCGATCAGCGCAACCGCGGGCGGCGCTGTCGCGCCTGCCGGTCGCAGGGGTCTCGGTTTGCCGCAGCGCGGTCGCCGCGCTCGGGTTGCCCCTTGCACGCGACGTGTCCGGGCTGCACAGGCGCCCGCCACGAATCCATCACCACGCGACGCTCGCCCGATGAATCGTCGCGACGGCAATCGGCGCGACGACGTTGCGGGAGGGCGAATCGATCGGGCCCGCGCTGACGATCCTGGCGGGCTTTGCGCTCTTCGGAGTTACGCTCTGGGCGCTGCGACGTCGCCATGCCGCCGCGGGACGGCGTCCGGGTTAGCCGCAGAGTTTTCGTGCGGCCGCGATGGCGGCGACGGTCTCCTGGCTCTGCGCCTGGAACGGTCCACTGAGCAGCTTCTCGGCGTCCACGGGCTTGCCGGCGTTCACGGCGGCTGCCACCTGGCCGGCCGCGGCGTGAAAGGCGCGGTGCGCGCTGACCACCTTCTGGAACTCGGGCTTCGCACCGAAACGAGCGCGGCCTTCGCCGCTCAGCCATTGGCCGAGTTCGCACCTCGTGTCGAGCGCGATCGACGAGGAGTCGAGCGTGTCGCCGCGCGAAATCGCGGCCTTCAGCTTGACGCGCCACTGCGTGTGGGAATCGATCGCAGCGCCAAGGTCCATAACGGCGTCCTCTGCTCTTTCACGATAGGAGCAGCCGTTATAGCGGTTATCGCCGCGAAATCTTAAGGTCCCACCGCCGCCGTCGGGCGATCGAGAATCATTCCGCTCGGTGCGAGGCGCAGCGCGCCGAGTCGTCGGAGTCAGTGGTCCCGGTCGCCGTGGTCGTGGTCCTTGTTGTGCCCTTCATGGCGGCCGCGGTCATGGTCCTCGTCCCTGTCCCGGTCATGCTCGCCATGACGGTGGCGTGCCACGTACTCGTTGTTGTACCAGTCGTCGCGGACGAAGTAGACCGGGCGGCCGCAGGCGTTGTACTCGCGGCAGTGCTTCTTCCAGTGCTTCTCGTGCCCCGGCGGCACGTGCAGGTAGATCGGCGCCACGTCCCGGTATTCAGGAGCGCGCTCGATGACCACCGGTCGTCCGTAGACGAGCGGCGGCGGCACGTTGCCGATGTCGATCTGGCCGAAGAAGCCAGGCTGCCCGACGCTGATCGACACTGCGACGTCGCCGGCGATTGCCGGGGCACAGAGCGCCATGAGCGCCGTGACCAACAGGATCTTCTTCATGCGCATTGCTCCAGCGTCGATGGTCTTCACCCTATCGACCGGCCGCTGAACGGCCGCTGAACGGCCGCTGAACCGGAGCCGCCGTCGGTGGCCCACGCTGCGGTGCATCAGTTTGGACGGCTCAGCCGGGGGGGCCGGCAGTACAATGCGGTCGCCGAGCCGGATGCCGCTGCGCCAGCCGGGGAGCAGGCGCTCGTTCTGGACTTGGGTCTCGATGTCCCCGAATTTGAGCAGGCGCCCCTCGGTCGTGTAGCTCGCTGGCCGGATGACCGCCCGGCGACCGCCGCGATCGCTATCGCGGCAATGATGGGCTGGATGCGCATCGCAGCGGGAGAGCGAAGGGCGGCCCACGAGGTGCCGCACCCCGGAGAGTGCCCATCCCGCAGTCGAGCAGTCGGCGCGTCGCGGCGGGTCGGCCCCCGGGTGCGCGCAACCCCGGCGCCCGGCATGCGACTGTCCTTCGGCCGTTGACTTCAATAGAGTCCACCTTGGAACCCGGCCGGGCGCATGCGGACCGGTGGCCAGGGCCGGCCGGAACCCGAGCGAGGAGCATCGCCAGGATGGGTGACGTTGCCAGTCTCGTGAGCGGTGCTTTGCGCCACAAGCTGACCGAACATGGCGCGGGTTCCCTGAGCCGTGTGGAATGGCAGCTGCTGCGCGTCAGCACGTTGCTGCACGCGCTCGACGACCAGTCGCTCGAGCGTCTGCTCCGTGACGCGCCATTGGCCGAGGTGACCGGTATCGCCGATGGGCTAGAGGCGATCGGCGCACCGCAGGCCTCGACGCTCGTGCACTACACTGCGCGCGAGATCGGCGCGTCGAACGCCCCGGGTTTCGGCTCCGAGCGCGAGTTCGCGATCACCGAGATCGCCGAACGGTTGGTCGAGGCGTTGGCGCCGATGCGTGCTGGCGTCGAGGCGCAGCTCCTCGAATTCGCGTTCAGGCAGCCGGAGCTCATGCCGGAAGACGCGGCGCCGCCGCCGGCGCGGGCCGCCGACTAGCGGCACCCAGGATCAGCGCGCGGTCGCGGCGAGCCGCGCCCGTCGCGCCTCGTACGCCGCGACATGCAGGTACGCGACCCGCAGCAGCGACGGCGAGCGCTCAGGACGCGAGCCGCGACGCAGCAGGTCGGCCAGCACGTGGTCGGCTTCGGTCGGCCCGCCGCGCTCGATGTCGCGCAGCATCGAGGCGGCGAACGCGGAACCGGGTGTCGTCAGCAGGGCCACGTTGCGGCGACGAGGCGCCGCGCGCAGCGCGAATCCATGCTCGCGTGCGATCTCGTCGCATTCATCGAGCAAGGCGATCGCGAGGTCAGCGCCGCCGGTGGCGACGATATCGCCGATGTTGGTGCGCATCAGGCACGTGATGCCGGCGAGCGTCGAGATCAGGACCCACTTCTCCCACATCTCGTGCAGGATCGCGGTGCTGAGGCGCGATTCGAAGCGGGTGCCGGCGAAGGCCTCCTCGATCGCGGTGACGCGCTGCGACCGCGCTCCGTCGCGCTCGCCGAAGGAGATGAAGTGCGCGTCGTTGAGGTGCTCGATGTGGCCGCCTTCGCCCAGCGCGGCGGAGATGACGCACTGACCGCCGAGCACCGTGCCCTGGCCGAAGCGCTGCTCGAGGAGATCGAGGTGCCGCATGCCGTTGAGGAGTGGCAAGATCACCGTCTCCGGTCCGACCGCCGGCGCGACCGAGCGGATCGCATCCTCCAGGTCGTAGGCCTTGCAGCTGAGGAGCACGACGTCGAAGCGCTTGCTGAGGCCGTCGGCCGCGACGGTCGGCGGCCGGAGGTGGCGGTAGTCCCCGGTGGCGCTGTGGATCGTGAGCCCGCTCGCCGCGAGTTCAGCCGCACGCCGCGGGCGCACCAGGAACGTCACGTCGCGCCCGGCCTCGAGCAGTCGCCCGCCGAAGTAGCCGCCGATCGCGCCGGCACCGACGATGAGAATGCGCATCTACGGACTCCCGAAAGTCGTTCGGGGCGAAGCGCCGCCTGGCTTGCACGGCCGGTACCGCCCGGCCCCATAATATAGGCGCTCGTGACGGGGCGAACCCGCCCGGCGCAGCCTGCGCCCGCGGCGACCGGCAGGCGGGCTGGCTGTGGCGCCTGTCGCTTCCCCCTGCGCACTTCGCGGCGCGCTATTTGCGGCTGCGAGCGGTCGGCTCGCGGAACCGTGGCCAGCGCGGTTAGTCTCACTCCTCGGCCCGCTGCGGCCTGGGCAGGTTGTCAGGCGGCGGCTGTCAGGGCATGGCGGCGATCAGGAAGGAGGAACGAGATGATCAAACGCACAGCAGCGGTGGCAACCGTCGTCGTTGGCGTGTTGCTGGCGGTGGCGCTGCCGGTCGGTGCGCGCGCGATGAGCGCGGAGCCGGGCGCGGCGGCGGCGCCAGCCGCGTCCGGCGGCGGCGAAACGCTGAAGGAAGACGCCAAGGACGTGGGTCGCAGCGTCAAGAAGACGGCGAAGAAGGTGGGCCACGAGACCGCGCACGGTGTTCGTAAGGCTGCCAAGGCCACGGCGCATGGCGTCAGCAAGGCTGGGCACGCGATCGAGCGTGCCGCCGAAAAGACCGAGGCGAAACTCGACAGGTCCGAGGCGGCCTCGAAGAACGCGCCGAAGTGACCGGCGGCGGGCGGCGCACCTGGTGCGCCGCCTGCGTCAGCACCGCGCATGGACCGGCACTCGGCGTGGCGTCGGGACGGGCGCCGATCGAATGCGGATCGCGCGGCACTGCGAGCGGCGCGCTCTGCGACCCGACCTCGCGCGGTCTCGCAAGCGCCGCACCGCTGCGCGTGCCGCAGTGGTGTCGTCCACCCCGGCACGCTGCCGAACGAATACGACGCCGAGCCACGTCGCGGCCACACCAGCGTCCCGCGCGGCAGGCGTATTGCCGCTTCGCGGGCTGCCCGTAGTACCCTCGGGCACCGGCCGCCACAGGAGCCTGCCTTGACGTCGTTCCCGACCTGCCGCGCGCTGTGCGCTCTGTTGCTCTGCGTGACCTTGCTCGGCTCTGAGCGCGCGACTGCGGACGGCCCGGCCGCCATCGCCGACTGGACGCTGCTCGTCTACCTGGACGCCGACAACGACCTCGAGCGGCCGATGATGCGCAACCTCAAGGAGATGCTCGCGGTCGGAAGCACCGACCGGGTGCAGATCATCGTGCTCGCGGCGCGCAGCCCGGAGAGCGTGGGGCTCTACAGTGACGAGCCGGTCGGCGGCCTGCCGGACTGGAGCACGACCAAGCTGCTGCGCGTCGAGCGCGGGCGGCTCACCGAACTTGCCGACTGGGGTGCCGCCGACGGCGCCGATATGGGCGACAAGAAGACGCTGGCGCGGTTCCTGGCGACCGCGACCCGAAGCTTCCCGGCGAAGCGCTACGGGCTCATTTTCGGTGACCACGGCATGGCCTGGGCCGGCATCGCCGTCGTCGAGTCGCGCGACGACGATGCGCTCACGATCGACGAGGTGGCGGCGTCGCTGGCGGCCGTGCAGCCGGCCACCGGCCGCTTCGAGCTGGTCGGCTTCGACGCGTGCCTGATGGCGAATCTGGAGGTCGCGAGGACGCTCGCGCCTTACGCCCGCTACCTCGTCGCCTCGGAGGAGATCGAGCCTGCCGACGGCTGGGACTACCAGGCGCTGCTCGCGCGGCTGACGCGTGCGCCGGCAATGGACGGGGCGGCGCTGGGCCACGTGATCGTCGACACCTATCGTGATGCGTTCGCGACCTCCACGCTTCACGAGATGCAGGAGAAGGCGCGGGCGGCGACTCTGACACTGGTCGATCTCGACCGGATGGCGGCGGTAGACCAGGCGGTCATCGGTCTCGGCACGGGCATCGACGCGCTGCTCGCGCGCGGCAAGCGCGAGGCCTGGCTGCGGCTCGCGCGCGCGCGGCACGAGGCAGAAGAGTTCGGCCGTTCCGCGGCGCCTCCGAAGGAGGGCGTGTCGTCCGGCATGGAGGTCTATGACCTGGTCCAGCTCGCCGAGAAGATCAAGGGCCAGGCCGCGGATGCCGCCACCGGCGCGGTGGCCGATGCGGTGATCGCGGCCGTTCGCGGCGCCGTGAGCTACGACTATCGCGGCCCGGCCCGCCCGCATGCCAATGGCCTGTCGGTATTCTTCCCCCCGAACCAGGCGACGCTCGCCGACCGCGGCCGCAACACCAAGCGGTCCTACGACCGCCTCGATTTTTCGGCGGCACCGCAGAACCGCTGGTATCCGTTCCTGGCGCGATACGCAGCGTTCCCGGCGAGCCCCGACGAGCGCAATCGTCCGAAGCCGGCGATCGACGCGCCGGCCGCGAGCGGGCGCATGGCCAGCAAGGACCGGCACGTCAAGATCCACGCGCAAGTGCACGACGATGAGATTGAGGAGGCGAGCTTCGTCCTATCGCGCCTCGAGGGCAGCGAGGAGATCGTCATGGGCTCGGTGCCGGTGCGGCCGGGCAGCGCCGGCGCGCTCGACGAGGAATGGGACGGCGCGTGGTTCTCGATCGGCGACCAGCAGCTCGATCTCATCGCGCCGATCACGAGCTTCGAGGAGCTCGGCGACGACGGCCACGAGGACCTGTACTGGGCCACCGTGCCGGCGCAGCTGCAGGTCGCCGGTACCGATAAGTGGCTCGACGTGACGCTCAACTTCGTACTGGATTTCGCCGACGACTCCGAGGACGTCGGCGGCGATTTCATCTACGCGGTGCTGTACACGCGCCACGGCCCGCGCGAGATCGACCTCGAGGAAGGCGACGCGCTGCGCATGGTTTACCAGGTGATCGACGCCCGCGGCAACGAGCGGCTGCGGCCGGTCGAAGACGACGCTCAGGTGATGCACCTGCACAACCTCGAGGACCTCAAGGTCGAACGCAGTCACGTTCCGAGCGGCCGCTACCAGGTCGGGTTCGTCGTCACGGACTTCGACGGCAAGGTGTCGGAGAACTTCGTCGCGGTCGAGGTCGAGTAGGCAAGTGGATGCTGAGGTAGGCGGCGGAACTCGCCGGCGTTCGCAGCCGGCCTGGCGGCAAGCGCTGCTCGCGATCGTCGCGGTGACGAGCGCCTGGTCGCAGACGGTCGCCGCCGACGATTTGGAGCTGCGCTCCCCGTCCGTGCTCGTCGAGGTGGCTCCGGGCGCGGCGCCGGATCCCGGCGCGACGGCCGCCTCGGGCGACGGTCGCGGCTTCGGCGGCAGTGCGGTGCGTCCGGGCGAGGCCAGCTGGCAGGCGGAGATCTACCGCGAGATCAGCGAGGCGCTCTATGCGCAGCACCGCAAGCGGCATCCGCAAGACGCGCACGCGCGCTGGGAACTGCAGCACTTTTGCGGTGGCGCGCTGATCGCCGAGAACTGGGTGCTGACGGCCGCCCACTGCGTGCAGGTCGAGCCGGGGCTAGCGCCGCTGCTGAAGGACCAATTCGGTCGCAACCGCGACGAGGTGACGGTGTCGCGGCGCAACGGGATCAGCCTGTCGCGCTGCGTCGACGCGGGGCTGGTGGTCGACACCTTCCGCGTCCGGCTCGGTGGCGATGACCTGCGCGACGGCGATGGCATCACGTTCCGGATCGACTGCGCGGTCGTGCACCCCGGTTGGGAGCCGAGCAAGCCGCACCACGACGACATTGCGCTCGTGCACTTCGTCGCCGACGGCCTGCCACCGTCGCGGGACCCGAAGCGCATCCGGCCGATCCGGCTCCCCGACGACCCGGCGCTCGCCACCGGCACGCCGGTGACGGTCACCGGCTGGGGCAAGACCCAGCCGGTCGACGGTTTCGCGCCGGCAGCGCGGCTCACGCAGGTCGCGCTGCAGGTCCGCGATGGCGCGGAGTGCGTGAGCAAGCTCGGTGTGCCGGCCGGCGACGTTCCGGCAGCAGTGATCTGCGCCGGCGCGCCGCAGAGCAAGACCTGCCTCGGCGACAGCGGCGGGCCGCTGGTGCTCGCGCACGGCAAGCCGAACTACGTGCTCGGCATCGTCAGCTGGGGCAATGGCGACTGCCGTGCCAACGACAAGCCGGGCGTCTATACGCGGGTCGCCGCCTATCGGGACTGGATCGACGATGTGTTGAACGCGCCGCCCTGAATCGGCTGCGCGCGCATCGAACGCCCCGTCACGTCGGCCGGCGCCGGCGCGACGGGGTTGCTCTCGTTCAGAGCTTGGGGCCGCCACCCAGCGAGCCGTTCTTGCTCGCGTCGGCCGGGGCCGCGGCGTCGGCGGCCGGTGCCGTCGCGGGAGCCGCAGTCGTCGCGTCGGCAGCAGGCGCCGCGGCTGGCGTCGCCGCCGCCGGCGCAGCAGCCGGAGCCGGCGGCTCGGACTTCTGGCCGCAGGCCGAAAGCGCGATGGCGGCAGCGACGACGCTGGCCGCGGTGATGATCGTCTTATTCATTCGCAAGTCCCCCGTCCCGGTAGTGGGCGACCGAGACTAGACGAAACCGAGTTGCCTTAGCAATTCGCGGAAGGCTGGCAGCGCCCGCACCGGATCGAGCAGCGGGTCGGTGTTGAGATACACGAGGCCCGAGTCACCGAGCGTTCGCGCGCGGACGAGAAGGCTCATCGCGGCCTCGCGCTCACCCCACTGCGATCGTACCTGGGCCTGCTGGTAAAGCACGGCATCGCCGAGTTCGGTGATCAGCGCCTGCATGGCGTCGCGCGCCGCGGCCTCGTTGCCGAGCTGACGCTCGGCGATCGCCAGGCCGGCGAGGTGCGGGCGCCGGTGACGTTCCTGCAGGTAGGACTCGCGCGCCTCGCGGGTACGGCCGAGCAACACGAGCGCATCGCCGATCCCGCCGCGCCCGCCCGGCAGCTTCGGGTTGAGGACGAGCGCCCGATCGATGGCGGCGATCGCGTCGGCGTAGCGGCGGGCGGCGTACAGCACGTCGCCGAGCGCGCGGTGCATCAGCGGATTGAGCGGATCGAGCCGCACCGCGGTCTGCATCGCCGGTTCCGCTTCCGCGCCGCGTCCGGTCGCCGCACAGTAGAGCGCGAACCGTCCCATCACCTGTGCGTCGCCCTCGCCGTGCCGGCGCGACAGGTCGTAGGGTTCGCGCGCGCCACGCACGTCGAGCCGACCCTGGAACAGCACATAGGCGAGCGTCGACTGTGCATCGGCAAGGTCAGGCGCGAGCTGCGTCGCCGTGCGGGCGGCGCGCTGCGCCTGGTCGTAGAGCTCGGCGGTGTGCGCCGCATCGGCGTACTGGTTTGCGATCGTCAGCAGCGATCGCGCCCGGCCGGCGTGCGCCGATGCAAAGCGCGGATCCGCCGCGATCGCCTTCTCGAATTCGACGAGCGCCTGTCGGTCCTCGGCCTCGCCGTCCGCCTGGTTGTAGAGCGCGCGGCCGCGCAGGTAGGCGTCGAAGGCGGCGACGCTGGTCGTGCCGCCGGACGCGGCCTCCGGTGGCGGCGCGTCGGGGACACCCCCGCGTGCGTTGCCGAGTTCGCTGGTCAGTGCCGAAGCCACGGCCGCCGCGATCTCGCTCTGTACGGCGAAGATGTTATCGATCGGGCGGTCGAAGGTCTGCGCCCAGCGGCTGAAGCCGGAAAGACCGTCGATCAGCTCGGCGGCGATGCGAAACGTGGACCCCGAGCGGCGCACGTTGCCGTCGAGCAGGTACGCCACGCCGAGCGTCCTTGCGATCGCGACCGCGTCGGCCGTCGCACCACGGAACGAATCGGAGGAAACCTGCGCGATCACGCGCAGCTGGCGGTTGCGCACCAGCGCCGAGCGTATTTCCGCGGCGAGGCCGTCTGAGAAGTAGGCCTGGCCCGGATCGCCGCTCAGGTTGGCGAACGGCAGCACCGCGACCCCGTTATCCTTGGCGGTGTCGCCCGCGGCGCGGGCTCGTCGCCAGGCGAGCCAGCTGCCGCTGCCGACCGCCGCGGCCACCGCGATGCCGCCGCCCGCGATGAGCAGTGCGCGACGTGAGGTCGAAGTCGCGCGCGCCGGCGACGACAGCGGCGCCGGGGCGGCTGACAGCGGGCCGTGGATCTCGCGCACGGCCTGCACCACCGCCTGGAACTCCCGGGCCTGCAGCTTGCCGTGCCATTTCGATAGGTCGATGAACAGATACTGCCGGAAGCCGAGCGGCGGGTCAGAGCCGTCGAGCGACACCGGCACGAGCCGAGTCTGGTCGCGGCCAACGGCTGCCTCATCGCGGACCCAGTGGGAGGCGAGCGCGTGCTTGGACCAGAGCACGACGACGACCGAGGCCGACTCCAGGGCTTGCTCGGTCTTCGTGGCGTAGGCGGCGCCGGCGACGATCAGGCCGTCCCACCAGACCTCGAAGCCGGCCTGCTCGAGCCCGTGCACGACCTGCTGAGCCCGGCCGCGGTCCTCGTGCGCATAGCTGACGAAGACGCTGACGGAACGCCGCTCGTCAGGGTGCGGGGCATCAGGTCCGGGCATGTCGGATCTCACGTCTGACTGAACGCCGGGGAGCTCGGGTGGCCAGCAGGAAGGCGCCGCCGCACGGCCATGCTACGGATACCGTCCCGGGTGGGCAACCGCCGGGCCACCCGGCGCGGCGTCGCTCGCCTGCCGCGATCTAGCTGATGGTTTTCCGAGGCTAGACGCGGTGCGGCCTGCGGAGTGAGTCTGTAGCTCAGGAAACGGAACGCCGCCGGCACCGGAGATCGTCATGAGGCACCCCGTCACACTGCTCACGCTGCTGGGCCTGCTGGGCCTGCTGGCCGCCTGCACGCCGGATCCGGTGCACTCGGCCGCGGAGTTCCGGCTCCCGACCGGCAATCCGGAGGCTGGGCGGCGCGCTTTCGTCGATCTGCGCTGCTACGTGTGCCACCAGGTGAAGGGCGTCGATGTCCGCTTCGCGGGCACGGCGGCGGCGAGCGTCGAACTCGGCGGCAAGGTCAGTCGCGTCAAGAGCTACGCCGAGCTGGTCACCTCGATCATCAACCCGACGCACAAGATCCCGCCGGGGAGCTCGGCGCGCGAGGCGGCGCCGGCCGGCGAGTCGCTGATGACCCTTGCCGGCCTCAACGACGTCATGACCGTGAAACAGCTGGTCGACCTGGTCGCGTTCCTGCAGCCGCAGTTCAAGGTTGAGCCGCCGAAGGCGGACCCGTACACCTACCGCTACCACTACTACTACCACTGAGGCACCGCGGCGTCGGTTCAGATCGCCACACGCGCTCGCTTCAGTCCTGGTAGGACGGATCCTTGCCGTCGAGCATCTGCCGCAGGTCGCGGAAATGAGCGAAGGCTGACTCCCGGTACGGCTCCCAGCCGCGCGCGGTCTTCTCGGCGAGCTCGTCGCTCAGAACGTTGAGCGGTTGGCCGGTGGCGTACGCGAGTAGCAGCGTCCTGGCCGCGCGCTCGAGGAAATAGAGATCCTCAAAGGCCTCGGCGACGCTGCCGGCAGTGACCAGCACCCCGTGGTTGCCCATGATCATGCAGTTCTTGTCACGGAGCGCGGCCGCGAGCCGCTCGCCCTCGGCGTGCTCGTCGGCGATGCCGCCGAAGTGGCGGTCGATCGCGACGCGGTTGAAGAAACGTGCGGTGTTCTGGTCGATCGGCTTGAGCGTCGGGTCCGCCAGTGTCGCGAGCGCGGTGGCGTAGGGCGGATGCACGTGCAGCACGCAGCGCGCGTGCGGCACGAGCGCATGGATGCGGCCGTGAATGCACCACGCGGACGGATCGGGCGCGTCCGGACGCGACATCGTCTGCTCGTCCCCGCTGTCGAGCAGCAGCAGGTCGCTGGCCCGGAGCAGGCCGAAATGCTTCCAGCGCGGGTTCATCAGGAACCGCTTGCCGTCCGCGGACACGGCGAGGCTGAAGTGGTTGCCGACCGACTCGTGCCAGTCCATCTGGACGGCCAGCCGGAACGCCGCGGCGAGATCGGCGCGAAGCGCCGTCATGTCCGCCGCATCTCTTGCCTGCGACCTGAAATCCGCGACCGTGTGCATCGCCTGTTCCCCGCCAGTTCCGCGCCTCGCCCGAAGCGCGCCTCGACCCGATCCTAGACCTCGACCTTGACCGCGCCGTGATCGATCTTGACCTTGTAGGTCTTGAGCGCCTTCTCTCCACGCACGACGTTGAGCAGCTGGATGCCCGGCGGGAAGTTCGCCCAGTCGATCACCTCGCCAGTGCGGATGTCGAAGCGCGCATGGTGAAATGGGCACTGCACCTTGCAGCCGTCCAGTATCTTGCCCTTGCCGAGCGGTGCAAACAGATGCGTGCAGGTCGCCTGCGTCGCGTAGAAACCGTCGTCGAGGTGGTAGACGAGGATCCTCACGTCGCCGACCGCGAAAGCCTTCATCTTGCCGGTCGCGAGTTCCTCGACCTTGCAGACCGTGTGCATCGTCATGGCAGTACCCCGAGTGGTTCGGTCGGCGTGCAGCGTGACGCCAGCCGTGAGTATGGCCTCTGCCCGCCGTCGATCCTAGTCGGCCGGCCGCGTGAGGATTTCCGGCCTGCGCCGGCGGATGCCGCCGGTTCCCGGCCGGTTACCGGTGCCGCCAGCGCAGCGGCCCGATCGGATAGAGTAGGCCGCTCCACCTCCCCGTCACTCCGGACCTTCCGAGGCTTCGCATGGGTCACCCCGCACGATCTTGGGCCCCGGTTCGCCGCTGGCATGCGTTGCTCTGTGCGCTTGGCGCCGTCGGCGCCATCGCGGCGGACGGCGCAGCCGCGCCGCGCGCGGCGCCGGGCGAGGAGATGTACAGCGCAAGCGCCGGCGGGGCCGTGCATGCCCCCGCGGCCGCGCCGAACCGCCGACCTGGCGAAGGTGAGGGGCCGTTCCGCCGGCTCGTGGTCCGCGGCGCGACTTTGATCGACGGCACCGGTGCGCCGCCGATTGGACCGGTGGACATCGTCATCGAGAACGATCGCATCGTGCGCGTGGCGAGCGTCGGCTACCCGAAGGTTCCGATCAGGGAGAGCGGCCGGCCGGAGAAGGGCGACCGTGAGATCGACGCCACCGGCATGTACGTGCTGCCCGGCTTCGTCAACGCGCACGCGCACATCGCCGACGCGACCCAGGGCAAGGTCGGCGAGGTGCCGCCGGCCGAGTACGTTTACAAACTCTGGCTCGGCCACGGCATCACGACCGTACGCGAGGTCGGCGCGTACAACGGTCTCAAGTGGACGCTCGAGGAACGTCGCCGCAGCGCCGCGCACGAGATCGTCGCGCCGCGGATCGCCGTCTACGCCGGATTCCCAGTCGACGTCAACGTCCCGGGCGGCGTCAAGAACGCGGAGGAGGCGCGCCGCTGGGTGGACGCGATCGCCGACGCCGGCGCCGACGGCATCAAGTTCCTCGGCTCGCCACCCGCGATCATGCAGGCGGCGCTCGCCGAGGCGAAGCTCCGGCACCTGCGCACCGCCTGCCACCACGCGCAGCTCGCGGTGGCGCGCATGAACGTGCTCGACACCTCCGGCTGGGGTCTGACGAGCATGGAGCACTGGTACGGGCTGCCGGAGGCACTGTTCGTCGACCGGCGGGTGCAGGACTACCCGGCCGACTACAACTACAACGACGAGTCGAATCGCTTCGGCCAGGCCGGGCGGCTGTGGGAGCAGGCCGCGCCGCGGGGCAGCGAGGCGTGGAACGCCGTGATCGGCACGCTGGTCGACCGCGACTTCACGATCGTACCGACCTTCACGATCTACGAGGCCAGCCGCGACCTGATGCGCGAGGCCCGCGCCGAGTGGCACGACGCGTACACGCTGCCGACGCTGATGCGCTGGTACGCGCCGAACCGCGAGGCGCACGGCGCCTACTGGTTCAGCTGGACGACCGCCGACGAGATCGCCTGGAAGAAGAACTATGCGATCTGGATGTCATTCATCAACGACTTCAAGAACGCCGGTGGCCGCGTCGCGGTCGGCGACGATGCGGGCTTCATCTACAAGCTGTTCGGCTTCGCCTGGGTGCGCGAGCTGGAGCTGCTGCAGGAGGCCGGCTTCCACCCGCTCGAGGTCGTCCGCTCGGCGACGCTGTCAGGCGCGGAGCTGCTTGGCCTGTCCGATCGCATCGGCTCGGTGGAGGCCGGCAAGGTGGCGGACCTCGTGATCGTGCCGGAGAACCCGCTGGCGAACTTCAAGGTGCTGTACGGCACCGGGGCGCTCAAGCTCGACGACGCGAGCCGAACGCCGGTGCGGGTTGGCGGCGTGCGCTACACGATCCACGACGGCATCGTCTACGATGCGCCGGCGCTGCTCGCGGACGTGCGACGCATGGTGGCCGACGCCAAGACGCGCGAGGCCGCCGCCGCCCGCTGAGCCGCCGCTACCAGGCGGCGCCGGCGAACCAGTCGTCCTCGCCGCCGCCGATCGGCATGCCAGGCGGCGGCGCGGGGTGGCCGGCGTCGCGCTCGGCCAGCCCCTTGAAGCGGTCCACGACCGGGCTCAGCAGGATGTCCGCGTAGTAATGCGCCTGCGCGAGATCCTCGGCCTCGCCGTGGGTCACGACCTTCAGCTGTCTGCCGAGGTCGGTGAGGGCGCCCTCGATCACCGCCGCGGCCGTCGGCGACAGTGCCTTGTCGGTCATCGAAATCGCCAGCTGCGTCACCAGGCGCGCGCGAAGCGTGCGTTTGACCGCCGCGGCGTGCCCGGCGCCAGGCCCGTCGGCGTAGACGCGCTGGATCGTGGTCGCGAGCAGCTCAGGCAGCCGCAGGTCGCCGGCGTGGCCGCCCTGCGCGAGCACTCGATTCAGCCGCGACGGCTCGAGCAGATCGCGGAACACGACGTCGGCGGCGGCGGCCGCCGCGCTCTCGAGCCGAAACGCGGGCGAGCGCGTGTCGCCGAACACCTCGATCTCGTACTGGCGGTCGCGCGGGTTCGGCGAGCCGGCCGAGAGCAGCGCGAGGAGTGCGTCGGGCAGGTCGAGCACCGCCGGCTCGAGCGTGTCGAGGAGCGCGGCGAGCGCGCGGCGCTGCTCGGTACCCGGCACCGGCACCGACGCGGTCAGGCCGTCGCCGTTGACCGCATAGCTGAAGTCCGCGCCACCGATCTGCTTCGACACGGCGTCCACCTCGTAGCGGTGGAACAGGTATACCGGCACGATCACGCGGCGCAGGTCCGCGAGCGGCGCACCAGCCGGCAGATTGCCGAGGCCGAAGCGACGCAGCGCAAGCTCGCGCACGGCGAGCACGTGGCGCAGCTCCGCGACCGGCTCCGCGCCGTCATCCCAGAGTGCGCCGCGGGCGTTCGAGGAGCCCGTCGGCCGCGCGTCCTCGTCCGCCACGAAACGCTGGCCGCGCGCATAGCCGTCGCGGATGATCCGCTCGAGCGTGGCGGCCTGATCTTGGCCGGGCGGCGCCTCGTCGTACAGCCAGCGGATCGCGAACCGGTCCCAGCTACCGATCCCGGCCTTGTACGCGTCGGCGAAATCGAGCCGGCCGTCGACGATGCGCACGCGCGGTGCCGGGTAGTCCATCACCGAGGCGCGGTCATCGTAGCTGCTGCCGGCGAAATTGTGCTCGAGGCCGAGCGCATGGCCGGTCTCGTGCACCGCGAGTTGCCGCAGGCGCGCGAGCGACACCTCGATCGGGTCATTCGGGCCGCCCTTTCCGGTCTGGCCGGCGCCGACCAGTGCCTCGAAGATCAGCCGGTCCTGGCGGACCCGCAGCGAGCCGAGCAGCACGGCGCCCTTGACGACCTCGCCGGTGCGCGGGTCGAGGATCCCCATGCCGTAGGACCAGCCCCGAGTCTGCCGATGCACCCAGTTGATGACACTGTAGCGTGCATCGAGCGGACTCACGCCCTCCGGCAAGACCTCGACGCGAAACGCATCGATGAAGCCGGCCGCGTCGAAGGCCTCCGCCCACCAGCGCGCGCCCTCGAGCAGCGCCGAGCGCACCGGCTCAGGTGCCGCGCGGTCGACGTAGAAGACGATCGGCTTCACGACCGGCGAGCGTGCCGCGGCCGGATCGGTCTTCTGCAGGCGGAAGCGGTGCGCGAGGCGGTAGACCGACGGCGCGCCAAGCGGTGTCGCGTAGTCGGCAACGACATTCGCGATCGGGCCGGTGCGCGGATCTGCCGGCCGCGGCGCAAAGCCGGGCTCGGGGAGCTTGATCAGCGAGTGGTGCGCGACCAGGGTCACGAGGTGGGCGTCCGGGACGATGTCGCGCACCTCTGAGCCCGGCTTGTCGCTCGCGAAGGTCTGGTGCGCCTCAAACTCGAGGTTTTCGGGAAACGCCTGCGTCTCGCCGACGTCAGGGTAGGTGAGTCCGGCGTCGAGCCGAAAGTCCCCCTGCTTGGCGCCGGTGAGCGCGTCGCCGACGCCGACGGCGTCGCGCGTCAGGAAGCTCGACAGGTCGACGAGCACGGTGCCGTCGGCGTCCTCGGCGAGCACGGCGCCCGACCAGACCAGCGACGGCGCGAACGACTCGCGCACTGCGGCTCGTTCCGCCGCGCTGCCGCGCCCGGCGCGGAATGCGGTGTTCTCGAATTCCACGTAGACGTTCTTGCCGGCTCGGCGAACCGCCATCAGTTGCGTCTCTGCCGCCACCGACCGGTCGAGGCCGACCGGCGCTGAGCCGAGACCGCTGCGCAGGTAGGCCTGATAGAGGAAGCGGCCGAGCTCGCCGTCGCCGCCGGCAGGGCGCAGTGCGAGCAGCACACGGCCGCCCTTGCGATCGAGGTACGCCGTGAGCAGGCCGTCGCGGCGCTCGAATCCGGCGACGAGCTCGCGGATCGTGCGTGGCGCGCCGGCCTCCTTGGCAGCCTCGGCATCGCTGCCGCTCGTGCGCGATCCGGCCAGGGCAGTCGGCAGGCTGAGGCCGACCGCGATCGAGGCCATTCCGGCCAGGACTGCGAGCGAGCGCCCGAAGTTTCGATTCCACATGTCGGTTAAGATCTCCCAACCCACGATTTGAAGAGCCCGCCGCCGACCGGGACGCGCCGCCGCCGAGCCGTCGCGGCTCGACCTGGCGGCGGCGACGTGTGACATAACGACGCGCCGCCACCCAGATCACGACCTATCGTGCGCGGCCCGTCGCCGTTCAGCGACCGGCGTCACCCTACCATTTGACGCGATTCGACAGAATCGACGCTGACCGACCATATATCGCGGTGGGCAGGGCTTGGATCCAGACAGCACTGATCGGGGCGCCGGAGACCTCTGGGATCTCACCATCGACGACCTCTTCTCGTCGTCGGACGCGGCTGCGTCCGCGTTGTACGCGGCCATTCCGGGGCCGTTCGCGGTCGATCTTTGCGCCTCGGTCGAGCCTGCCACCAAGATCGCCGCGATCTTGCGCGACTTCGAGCAGCTTCACGTCTATCAGGTCACCGACTGGAAGGACGAGCAGCTCGTCTTCCGGCTGCGACTCGGGCCGATCAGTTCGGAACTCGAGGCGGACGCGATCCTCTCGATCGTCCGCCGTGACTACCCGGAGGCGACCACGGTGCCGGTGTCGGACGACGACCTGCGCATGATCGCGCTCGTCGCCGGATCGGGAACGGATCGACAGCCGAAGTCCGCGCCCGACGCGCGCGCACCATCCGCAGCGAAGGCGGACCCACAGTCGTCGCCGCAGCCCTTGCCCGCCGCGCCGAAGGCTGCGAGCGCCACGGTGGTCGCGTCGGCGGCCGCCGCGCCTCAGCCCACGAACCGGTCGCCCACGACGGCGGCGGTGGCGGCGAGCGAGGATGTGCCGTTCGACCCGGATACGACCGTGGTCGAGGAAACCATCGACCTGGCTTCGGTGTTTCGCGACCTCGCGTCCGAGCTCCTGAGCCCGAGGGCGCGCAAGTCGGCCGCCGCGCCGGCGTCAACGCGGCTGGCCGAGGCTACGGCCGAGTTGGCACCTGTGCTGGCGGCGCCGCGGCCCGCAAATCCGGCGCCGGCGGTCATCGAGCCCGGAGCCGCGCCCGCGGCGGCGCAGCCGGCGATGTTGCCGCCCGTGCTTTCCATCGACGCCGTGGCGCGGCCGCCGCGCGAGCGTGTCGGACGACGGGGGGCCGCCACGGAGCCTTCGTCGACGTCACGTCATGCTGGTCCGCCCGAGTCTGCCGCGAAGCCTGCTGGCGAACGTCCCACGCCGCCCGTGCTGGTCGCGGAGCCGTCCGCGGCCGCGGCGCCGAAGCACCCGCCGGCGCCGGTCGCGAGCCGGTTGACTGCGGAGCAGCCGGCGCCGGCTGCGCGGTTGCCGACGCCGTTGACACCGCCACCGCTCGTGGCACCTTCGGGCGTGCCGGGCGTGCCGGGCGTGCCGGCGGCGCCGGCATCGCTGCCGCGGACCGCTACGTCGGTCGCGCCGACAGCCACCGCGAAGGCCGCCGTCGCCGCGACGAACGACGCCCGCGTCATTTCACCGGCCGCGCCGATCGAGCCTGCCCGGCCACCGGTCTCAGCGGCCGTCGCGCCGCCAGCTCCGCCTCGGCCGGCGCAGCCCGCGGCTCCGCCAGGGCCCGCGCCCTTCCAGCGCAGCGTGCCGCCGCCGGCTGCGACGCCGACGCGCGCGCCAGATTCGCCGCGAGTCGCGCTGCGCGGGACTCCGGCGGAGCCGATCAGGGCTCCGCTCACCGCCGCGAAGGCGGAGGCGGCACCTGTCTCACCGGGGTCGCCCGCGGTGCTCACGCTGGCGGCGGAGCCGCCGACGGCGCCGGACGTCGCGGGATGCGCACCGTCCGCTGCTCGGACCGCGTCGCCGATGGCTGCAGCGGTTGACGGCGACGACTTCGAGCTCGAATTGCTGCCGGATGATCTCGAGCTCCGGGGCGCGGTGGCCGCGGCAACGGCCCCGGTGCCGGCGAGCTCGCCGGCCGGCGCATCGGCCGCCGTGACTCCGTCGCTCGTGCTTGAGCTCGTCCCTGATGAGCCACGACCGCTCGTGGCCGCGCCGAGCGATGACGTGAAGGCGCAACCGCCGGCCCCCGTGGTGCCACCAAAGACCGTAGCGGTCCCGGTCAGAGTACCGGCAAAGCCCGCTGCCCCCGTGCCCGTGATCGCCAAGGCCGCAGCCCCCGCCGCGCCGCCGCCACGCCCGAGCAGTTCCTCCGCGATGCCCTCCAAGCTCGCCGCTGCCGCGCCGGCCCCGGCCGCTGAGCCGGCGGCGAAGGCTCCAGCCGCGGCGCTACCGAAGGCGGTCGAGAAGCCGGCGCCGTCGCCGGGTCGCTTGACTCAACCGACACCTGCGTCATCCAGAGTGACGCCGCCTGCCGCATCGCCAGGTGCTGGTCGAACGCCACCGGTCGCGAGGCCCGCCATGCCCGCGGCGGCCCCGGTCGCGCGTGCCGCACAGCCGCCGGCCACGGGGCCATCAAAGCTCGCTGCAACCGCTGCAACCGCCGCAACCGCTGCGCCGAAGCCGGCCGAGCGCACCGCGAGGCCGGCGATGGCGAGCAAGCAGCCGAGTCCCGCGGCCAGCGCGCCGAGCCCGGCCGCCGCCGCCGCCGCGACGGCAAGCGTCACCGCGCCGATGATCGACAGCACGCAGACGATGCGTGCGCTGATCGTGCCGCAGGACCCGTCGGCTCCGACCGAGAAGCTCCTCGTGATCCAGCTGGTGCTCTCCGAGCAGGAGATCGCGCCGGAGAGCGTGCCGGACCTCGCGATCTTCAAGGAATACCGGCTGTACTCGGCAGTGGGGCACCACGAGGGCAAGGTGCTGCACGCTCTGCGGCTCGGCTTCTTCAGTGATGAGGGCCCGGCCGAGGCCGTGGCTGGTTACCTGCGCGCGTTCTTCGACGCGCCAATCGTCACACGAATCAGCACCGAGGAGCGCGAGCGCTTCGCGCACCGGCGCCTGTCGGCCAAGAAGGGGACCGGCGAGACCGGCGTGCACGCGCGGATCGAACTCGCGAGCACGCCGTCGGCGCCAGCCACCTCGCTCGCGGACCTGTCGGCTCGCACCCGCATCGGCAGCGCCAAGTCCGGCCAGGGACGCTAGCGTCCGAGCGTCGGCGGCGCGTGTCTGGACGCGCTCAGCGGCCGCGTTGCCCGGTCTCATTCACGTGCGTCAGGCCGGTTGGGCCGATGCCCGTGATCTGCACGATGACTTCGTCGCCCTTCGCACCGTCGTAGTGAACGTGTCCGGCGTGGTGCACCACAAAGCTGCCGGTGGGCAATGGTGTCGTTGCGTCGCGGTCCCATTTCGATCCGGCACCAACCCACCAGGTCCCCTTCAGCACGACGACGTAGCGCGTCTCCGGATGGAAGTGCGGTGCGCTGAACGTGCCGGGCGCGAAGCGTACGCGCACGACGTACGGCTTGCCGGCGACCTTCGGGTCGCCCTCGATCACCGCGACCTCAAGGCCCGGGCTCGCCGGGTCAGATTGCCACCTGACGTCCTCCGCGCGAACGATGCGCATCACGTCCGCGGGTGGATCGGCGTCGATCGGTGCGGACGCGGCGGCCGCCACCACGCACACGCTGAGCAGAATCACGTTCTTCATTTGCAGTCACCTCGGGCGGCATGTGCCGCGACAGTGGGGCCCGGTGCCGGCGTCGGTCAGCGCGTAACCCGGTCGATCGCAAGCGTCGCGCGCTCGTCGAGACCCTCGCCACGCCACAGGTAGAGCGCGAGCAGCGGTGCGGTCGCGGTGCGCATCGCGTGCGGCTCTCCGCGTGCGTGGAAGATCCCGTCGCCGGGCCGGCGGGCCTCGAAGTCGCCGTGGCCGCGCTGCCAGTCGGCGTCGCCGGAGAGCGGCACATAGAGCTCCTCTGCGGCGTGCTGGTGCGACGGGTAGTGCGTGTCGGGCCCGAGCAGCAGCACGCCGCCGGCCAGCGCCGTGCACGGGATCGGCCCGCAGCGCCCGAATAGCTCACACCAGCCGTAGCGCTCGAGGAACGTGCGCGGCACGTCGCCGGTACGATAGCTCTGGCGCCAGCAGAGCTCGCCCGCGGCATCGGCGATGGCGCAGGCGAAACGACCGACGGGGCCGGCCGGCGCCCGGGTTGCCGACGCTCGGAGCCAGCGCAGCACCTCGAGGGACGCCGGCGTCACGCCGCGAACAGCCGCGGGCATCGGCCAGTCCACCAGAAAGCGCGCCGCCTCAGGCACGCCGGTGGCCTCGATCAAATCGCGGCCGCTGCCGAGGATGCCTGCCCAATCTGCCACTTGCCGCTGCCCCCGGGGAACAAGAGCCGGGCCTGCCGTGCGCCCGGCCCGGAACGATACTTGGTCGCGCACGCGAGGGCACGCACGACCTGGCGGACGGTCGCCGCCAGGGGGCCGCTGAAAATCGTCGCCGCGGGCCCAATATCCACCCCGCCCGGGCGTCTATCCGGGTATGAACTCCACGGTGGCCTCGCCCCGCATGACCAACCTTGACGATGCGCGGATCACCGCCGCGGTGAGTTCGCAGACACCGCCCCTGCGCGCGCTGCTGCGGCGCGAGGTCGGCGACCTGGCCGACGTCGAGGACATCCTGCAGGAGACCTTCTCCGAGCTGGTCGCCGCCTACCGGCTGATGCGGCCCGTGGAGCACGTCGCGGCGTGGCTCGGACGCGTGGCCCGCAATCGGGTCATCGACCGTTTCCGCGCGCGCGCGCGCCACGCCGAAGTCGTCGGCGAACTCGCGGATCCGGAGGTCGCGGCCGAGCGTGTGCTCGGCGAGTGGCTGCTGCCGGGCGGCGAAGGCCCCGAACGCGCCTACGCACGCGAGCTGCTTGCCGAGGAACTCGGCGCGGCACTGGACGAGCTGCCCGCCGAGCAGCGCGAGGTCTTCGTCGCGCACGAGCTCGACGGCACAAGCTTTCGCGAGCTCGCCGCGGCGACCGGTGTCGGCGTCAACACGCTGCTGTCGCGCAAACATTCGGCCGTGCGGCAGCTGCGCCGCCGCCTGGCCGCCGTCTACGAGGAACTGGACCAATGAGGAGTCATGCGATGAAGCGAATCTGGATCCTGCGCGCGGTCAAGATCGGGGTGTTCACCATCGTGGCGGTCGCGGTACTGGGCTCGGTGGTGATGGCGTTGTGGAACTGGCTGCTGCCGCCGCTGACTGGCTGGCACGCGCTCGGCTTCGGCCAGGCGCTCGGCCTGCTAGTGCTGTGCCGGATCCTGTTCGGCGGCCACGGCCGGGGAGGTGGCCACTGGCGGCATCGCCTGCGCGAGCGCTGGGCGGCGATGTCACCTGAAGAACGCGAGCGCCTGGGCGCGAGCTTCGGCCGGCGCTGCCGGGGCGCGGACGAGTCCGCCGCGCCACCCGCGGCCTGACGGCCTACCGGCCGGCGCGCTTAGCGCCGGCCATCGCGCACCAGCATCGCCTTGTCGCGCTTCTCGATGTCGAACAGTTCCGTTGCCCGCACGAGGTCGCTCAGCTTCGAGTAGCCGTAGCTGCGTGGGTCGAACTCGGGCGCCTGCTTGGTGATGATCGTGCCGACGCTGCCGAGGTGTGCCCAGCCCGAATCGTCCGAGGCGGCGTCGATCGCCTGACGAATGTGGTCAAGCAGCTCGGTATCCTGCTGCAGTTCGCGCACTGTCCGCTGCTTGCGGCCCTGGCCCGTGGCCGGCGTCGCCGAAAACACCTCGGTGTAAATGAAGCGGTCGCACGCCGCGACGAATGGCCGTGGCGTCTTCTCCTCGCCAAAGCCGTAGACGCGCTTGCCGGACTCCCGCAGCCGCGAGGCGAGCTTCGTGAAATCGCTGTCGCTGGACACCAGGCAGAAGCCGTCGAGGTGCCCGGCGTACAGCAGGTCCATTGCATCGATGATCATCGCGCTGTCGGTCGCGTTCTTGCCGCTCGTGTAGGCGAACTGCTGGATCGGCTGGATCGAGTGGTCGAGCAGCACGGCCTTCCAGCCGCCGAGGCTTGGCGTCGTGAAGTTGCCGTAGATGCGTCGGACCGTCGCAACCCCGAACTTCGCCACCTCGGCGAGCAATCCCTTGACGATCGCCGGATTGGCGTTGTCGGCGTCGATCAGGACCGCCAGTCTGCTGTTGATCTCGTCGGACATCGAATCTCCCGTCGGCCCGCGGCGCTCGTGGCTTGCGCAGCGTACGGCCGGGCGCCGCGGCCGTCGAGCGGCATTCACGTAGCGGACCCCCGGTCAGGCCGCCGGTCGCCGCGACATTCGCCGGTGCGCAAGCCGCGGCGTGTTCACGGCACGAACTGCCGCGCGTGCAACACATCCCATGCGGCGAGGGCAGGCTTCGGATTGAAGTTGCTGTCCGTGAGCCCGATCTGCGCGAACAGCGGCAGGTTGGGTGGCACCGGCGGCGGTATGGTCGTGAGGTCGACGTCGGCGAACTCCAGCTGCAACACGCCGCGCGCCGCGATGCTGTCGAGGAGCGTCGCGTGACGTGCCACGTATCGTGCCTGCAGGTCCGGCGTCGACTGGACCGTGCCGACCGCGGCACTCGTCCAGCCGCCCTCAACCACCATGACCGGCAGCGTTCGGCCGTTGAGGAGGCGGCTGTAGTAGTTGCCCGGCAGGTCCTCCGGTTGCGCGAATGCGAAGTACGGATACGAGGACAGCCCGAGCCACTCGGCGAACGGGAAGTCGGCGAAATCCTGCTCGACGCCCTGGTAGACGCCGCCGGTGCCGAGCAGGCCCCACGCCGTCTCGACCTGCACGCTGGCCATGAGCGGCGCCGTGTTGCCGGCGGCGCGCAGGTCCGCTGCCGCGGCGTTCGCCGCCTGCACGACCGCAGCATAGAGCGGCGCCGGGGCCGCGACCCGGATCAGGTTGGTCTCGGCGACCAGCCCGAGGTAGTCGGGGTTCAGCTTGCGGACCACGGCGAGCAGATAGCTGCGGTAGGCCTGCTGCACGGCCGGTTCGCTGATGCTGCGACCGAGCGCGCGCAGTTGCGGGGCCTCGTGGCCGCGCGACAGCCCGTCGGTCAGGTCCGCCATGAAGTAGAGCTTGAGGCCCTTGCTGCGCAGGTAGCTGACGAGCTGCACCTTGTCGCGATCGAGGATCGCGTCCGGCGCCATGCCGGCGAGCAAGTCGGTCCATGGCAGCTCCTCGTGGATCGCGGCGAGTTCCGCGCGCGGGCTCCACAGGTCGATGCCCTGCAGCACCGCCGCCGCCGTCGGGCGCGGCGGGTTCGGCGAGAATCCCATCATCCAGCTGCGGGTGGCCGGCGCGCCGGGAACGGACATCGCCGGTGACGAGCCGCCGCCGCAGGCGAAGAGCGTGGCGATCAGGGGCGCAGCAAGTCCACGGGTGAGCAGCATCTTTCGTTCCTTCGAACCGTGGCCTGCATCCTATTGGGGCTGGCCCGCCGCCGTAAACGGCCGCGGCATCGCGGCTCAGCGGGCATCGTGCAGGATGAGGCCGAGCGTGCAGCGCTCGCCCCGGCGGACGCGGCTCACGCCGTGCCGCAGCCGCACGTGATGGACACGGCGTGCACCGCGCACCGGCCGCCGGTCGACGGCGAAAATCACGGCCTCGCCGCGCGCCAGCGGCACGACCGCGCCGCGCGACTGCGCGCGCGGGCGCTGCTCGGTCAGCAGGAACTCGCCACCCTCGAAGTCGGCGTCGGGCGCCGACAGCAGGATCGCGACTTGCAGCGGGAACGCCTCGCCGCCGTAGAGGTCCTGGTGCAGGCAGTTGTAGTCGCCCGGCCCGTAGCGCAGCAGCAGCGGGGTCGGCCGCGTCTGCCCGGCGTCGCGGCAGCGGGCGAGGTACTCAGCGTGGAGCGCCGGAAAGCGTCCCTCGCGCCCTGCCAGCGCCTGCCAGTGGTTGGCCAGTGGCGCGAGGAATTCGTAGAACACCGCGCGCATCGTCGCGACCGGCTCCGGCAGCGGGTAGGCGAAGTAACGGTACTCACCGCGGCCGAAACCATGGCGCGCCATGACCACGCGGCTGCGGAACAGGGCCTCGTCCGCGTAGCTAGCGCGCAACGCCGCGCATTCGGCGGCCGAGAGCAGCGTGCCGGCGATCGCGTAACCATCGGCGTCAAGGTCCGCGCCGATCTGCGTCCAGTCGAGCGCCGCGACACGCGCCGCGAGCTTGGCGCCGGCGGCTGGCGCGAGCGCGGTGTCCTGCACGTCATGCTCCTGCGGGCGGTGCCGTTTACCGCCGGCAGAGCCTAGGGCAGCCCGCTGGCCACGACACTCCGACTCTTGCGCTCGATGCCAGGCGCGCGTTCACCGGCCGACCGGCTGGCGCGGTGCCGGGCGAGCGCAACGCGGCACGGTCGGCGCCGCGCTGATCCGTTACAGTAGCCGCCGCCACCCATTGCAGGGCTGAGTTCATGCGGACGCTGCTGGCGCTGACGGTTCTTCTGCTGCTGCCGACCGCGACGCCGGCGGCACCGGGCGTCGGCGCGGGCGCCGGTCCGGTGCAGCACGTGTTCGTCATCGTGCTCGAGAACCAGGGCTACGACGTCACCTTCGGCGCGCACTCGCAGGCGCCGTACCTCGCCGCAACGCTGGTGCGCAGCGGCGTGCTGCTGACGCAGTACTTCGGCATCGGGCATTTCAGCCTCGACAACTACCTGGCGATGATCAGCGGTCAGGCGGCGAGCCCGGAGACTCGCGACGACTGCGAGAACTTCGCCGAGTTCGCCGCCACCGGCACCACCGCGGACGGCCAGGCCATCGGCCGCGGCTGCGTGTACCCGGCGGCGATCCGCACGTTGCCTGATCAGCTGCTGTCGCTGCACAAGAGCTGGCGCGGCTACATGGAGGACATGGGCAACGACCCGGCGCGCGAGGCGGCGAGCTGCGGCCATCCCTTGCTCGGCGGCGCCGATCTCACCCAGTCGGCCGAGCCGCCGTCGGCGGACGCGCCGGCGGGCGATCAGTACGCGGCGCGGCACAACCCGTTCGTGTACTTTCACTCGATCATCGATTCGGCGGAGTGCGCTCGCAACGTCGTCAACCTCGAGCGGCTGACGCAGGACCTGGCCGCGCGGCAGACGACGCCGAATTTCGTGTTCATCTCGCCGAACCTCTGTCACGACGGCCACGACGCGCCGTGCACGAATGGCGAGCCGGGCGGCCTCAAGTCCGCCGACGCGTTTCTGCGCCGATGGGTGCCGCGGATCATGGCCTCACCGGCCTACCGCCAGGGCGGGCTGATCGTGATCACCTTCGACGAGGGCGAGGCGCAGGTCACGCCGAACCCGGCCGGCGGCAAGATTGCCAGCTACGACGGTGCCAAGTGCTGCCACCAGCAGCCGGGCCCGAACCTGGCGCCGTTCCCGCAGACCGCGGTGGACCGCGACTGGACGTTCCGGTTCAAGGACTTCGGCGGCGACCGGGTCGGCGCAGTACTGGTATCGCCGTTCCTCAAGGGCGGCGAGGTTTCGAGGACGCCGTTCAACCACTATTCGCTGCTGAAGACGCTCGAGGACCTCTACGGCACCGACGGCCACCTCGGCTACGCGGGCCAGCCCGGGCTGGTCGGCTTCTTCGAGCGCGGCGCCTCGGACCTGCCGGCGCTCGAGCGCGCCCGCTGATCCAAGGCGGCAGACGCACCACCGTCAGTGGCGCGGCGGCGACGGCTGCCAGTCGCCGAACAGGAAGATCAGCGCGCCCGGCAGGCGCTTGGCCCACGCGTCCTCGTTGTGCGCGGCCTCCGGGTCGACCACAAATCGAATATTCGAGTCGTCGTAGCCTGCCGCACGAAAGTTCGCCTCGACGCTGCGGATCAGGCTGATCATCCGTGCGACGATTTTCGGATCGTCGCCCTCGCGGCCGCCGAAGCCGAAGAACACGCGCACCGGCAGCGCGACCAGCGGGCTCGTGTCGCGCACCAGCTGGCCCATGCCGATCCACATCGTCGGGCTCTCGACGAGGCCGTAGCCGAAGACGTTCGGTTTGGCGAGCAGCGCGTAGAGCGCCGCGACGCCGCCGTAGGACGATCCGCCGATGCCGGTGTTGTCATGGCCGGTCAGCGTGCGGTAGCGCGCGTCGACCAGCGGCATCACCTCGTCGGTGAGGAAATCCGGAAAGCGCCGGCCGGCCGGTTCCGCCATCGTCGGATTGCCAACGTAGTCCTTGTAGGGCAGGTACTCCTTCGGCCGTTCCTTGCCGGCGTGATCGACGCCGACGACGATCAGCGGCGGCAGCCGCTTTTCGGCGACTAGCCGGTCCACGGTCTCGTCGGCACCCCACTCGCGGTGACTGACGTCCGACAGGCAGGCGTCGAAAAGGTTCTGGCCGTCCAGCATGTAGAGCACCGGATAGCGCCGCTCGCGATTCTCCGGCAAGTCGTAGCCTGCCGGCAGGAGGACCCTGAGCGTGCGACTGTTGCCGAAGATCCGGCTCCGCAGCCGATGCAGGCGCAGGTCGCCGGTCACGGTGGAGCGGCAGGCAGGCGGTGCATGGACGAGCCCGCGCATGGGCGAGGGCTGCGCGGCCGCAGATCCGCCGGTGGCGAACATCCCGAGCGCGAGCACCGGCAGGGTGACGCGCCGGCAAGTCCGGGCGAGCAGCGAGCGAATCAGCATGGGCAGACCCCACGGGATGGCTGAGGCGAACGGCGCCCGTCGCCGCGTGGCGTGCGCTGGGTTGCGACTGCGCGCTCGAATGATAGGGGAGCCGACGTCCGGCGCGCGCGGTGCGATCCAGTATGAACCGGTGCCTCGTCCGAGGTAGCCCTCGTAACTTGAGGAAACATATAATAGTTTGTCACTTGAGCGGGATGAGGAGGGCACACGCGGAGTAGATTGGCAGGGCCGCCCGGCGATGACGGCGACCGACACAAGACGACTTCCCAGGGGGACAACATGGTCACACTCGCACAGTTATGGATCCCGGTGCTCGGCGCGGCGCTCGCCGTGTTCGTGCTGAGCAGCCTCGTGCACATGGTCTTCAAGTGGCACAACGCCGACTACCTCAAGCTCGGCAACGAGGACGAGGTGCGCGGCGCCATCCAGAAGCTCAACCCGGCGCCCAGCCAGTACCTCGTCCCGCACTGCCCGGACCCGAAGTCGCTGCAGCTGCCGGAAGTCCGCCAGAAGTTCGTCGACGGGCCGGTCGGCTTCGTCGTGCTCCGCCCGCGGGGCCTGCCCGGCATCGGCCCGCAGCTCGGCCTCTGGTTCGCCTTCACGCTCGCGGTCGCGCTGTTCGCGGCCTACGTCACGTCGCGCACACTGCCGGCCGGTGCGGCGGGGCTCGGCGTGTTCCGCCTCGCGGCGACGGTGGCCTTTCTTGCCTTCGCCGGCGGGGCGGTGCCGAACGGCATCTGGATGGGAAAGCCATGGCGCAGCGTCGCCAAGGAGCTGCTGGACGGCCTCCTCTACGCGGTCGCCGTCGGCGCGGTGTTCGCAGGTCTCTGGCCGCACTGAACGCCCGCGAGCTGCCGGTCCTCGAACGCCCGCTTGCCGCGGTCGCTGGCCTGCGGCGTGCCGATCTGGCACCGTGGCGGGCAGGGGGCGGCGCTGCCGCGGGGTTTGAGGCCTGAACGTGCTGATCCGCGTCAACATCGCGCTTGTCGTGCTGTTCCTCGTCGCGATGGGTGCGATCGGCTGGGAGGCCTCCTCGATGCTTCGCGCCAATGCGCGCAACGAGGCGCTGCGCGAGGCCGGCCTGATGATGGGCAGTGCGCTCGCGATCCGCGCCTACACCTCCAGCGAGATCGTGCCGCTCCTCAGCGCGTCGATGCAGAGCAGCTTCCTGCCGCAGAGCGTGCCGTCCTACGCCGCGACCCAGAATTTCCTCAAGCTGCGGTTGGACCACCCCGAGTACGCCTACAAGGAGGCGACGCTCAACCCGACCAACCCGCGTGACCGCGCCGCCGACTGGGAGGCGGACATCGTGCAGCGTTTCCGCAACGATCCGGCGGTGGCCGAGGTCTCCGGCGAGCGCGACACGCCCATGGGCCGCTCGCTCTACCTCGCGCGGCCGATCCGCGCCGGCGCGGCGTGCATCGCCTGCCACGGCCTGCCGAGCGCGGCGCCGCAGACGCTCATCGAGCGCTACGGCACGAACAACGGCTTCGGCTGGCAGACCGGTGAGATCATCGGTGCGCAGCTCGTGTCGGTGCCGATCGCGACGGCCACCGACCGCGCCGACCGGCGCCTAACGTCGTTCATGGCGCTTGCTGCGGCCACGTTCGCCGCGCTGCTGGTCGCCGTCAACGGCGTCCTTTACCTCGTGGTGGCGCGACCGCTGCGGCGCACGGCGCGGATCGCCGAGCGGCTGAGTCGGGGCGAGCCGTCCGACGAGGCGTTCCCTACCGGCGGCGAGCTCGGCACCCTCGCGCGCGCCTTCGCGCGCATGCGCACGAGCCTCGAGAAGTCGCTCGCCTTGCTGGGGTCCTGAAGCCGTGCGCCGGGAAGTGTTCGTCAGCTACTCGCAGCCGGACCGGGACTGCGCCTTCGAGCTCGTCGCGCGCATCGAGGCGCACGGCATTCCGGTGTGGATCGCGCCGCGCGACGTCGCGCCGGCCGCCGACTGGGCCGCGGAGATCATCGACGCGATCGCCGCGTCGCGCGTCATGTTGCTGATCCTGTCCGCGCACAGCAACGACTCGCCGCAGGTCCGCCGCGAGGTGGAGCGCGCGGTCAACCGGCAGGTTCGCATCCTGCCTTTTCGCATCGACGACGTGCTGCCGTCGAAGAGCCTTGAGTACTTCCTGAGCTCGCAGCATTGGCTCGACGCGTTCCCGCCACCGCGGGAGCCGCATTACGTCCGGCTGTGCGCGACGCTCGATGCGATTCTCGGTGCCGGCGCCGTGGCTTCCGCCGCGACGACCGGCGCGCTTGCGCCGCTGGCCGCCGACGCCGGCCGGCGCACGGCGAAGCTGGTCGCGCTGATCGACGACGGAGCCGTCGCCGAGGTGACGTCGCGGCTCGCCGAGCACGTCGGGCCGGTCGCGAAGCTGCTCGTGCGCCGCGCGGCACCTGCCGCCACGAGCGTCGGGGACCTGGCGCGGTTGGTGGCGACCGAGATCGGTGGCGAGGCTGCGCGCCGGGAATTCGTCGCGAGCTGCGCGCGCATCGAGAGCGATCGCCACTGAGCCCGCGGCCGCCAGCAGCGTGCGACGAGCAGGCACGTCAGGACGGCGTTGCTCGGTGCCGAGGGAATCGGTTGCGTCGGGATGGGCCGGTCGGTCGCGCGGAACCGCGGTCGGCAGGCTCGCGCCGGCGCGCGGGGATTCGTGGGCCGCGGCCCGCCGCGCAGCCGGCGAAAATGCCGCGACGCGGCCCACCGACTACCGACCGCGCCGAATCCGCCATCGTCGCGTCCGTGACCGCCGACGCAGGAGATTCCGATGACCCGCAGACTGATCAGCTCAGGCTCCACGTTCGAGGAACGGATCGGCTATTCGCGCGCGGTCGTCGACGGCGAGTGGGTGTTCGTCTCGGGCACCACCGGCTTCGACTACGCGGCGATGACGATCTCGGACGACCTGCTGGTGCAGGCCGAGCAGTGCCTGCGCAACATCGAGGCGGCGCTGCGCAGCGCCGGCGCGAGCCTCGCCGACGTCGTTCGGGTCACGTACATCCTGCCGCGGGCGGCCGACTTCGAGCCCTGCTGGCCGGTGCTGCGGCGATTCTTCGGCGAGATTCGCCCGGCCGCGACGATGATCTCGGCCGGGCTCGCCGACCCGCGCATGAAGATCGAGATCGAAGTGACCGCGCGCCGCCGCACCACCTCGGCCTGACGCGCGTCGGCGGCGGCGGTCGCGGCGCGAACGGACCGTGCGGCGTCGCTCCCGGAGTAGCATCGCGGCCGGCACCGTTGCTATGCTGGCGCTGCTCGAGGTGCCGGCCCGCGTGACGCGGGCCGGAGAATTGGGAAGCCGGTGAGATGCCGGCGCTGCCCCCGCAACGGTAATGGAGCGACGAGCTCGGCGTGATGCCACCAGGGTTGCCCTGCAACCTGGGAAGGTGCCGAGCCGGTCCGACCAACGGTCGACCACTCCACAGCCCGGAAACCAGCCTCGAGCGGTTGGCCGATGGATCGCGGTGGGCGATCGCTGGCGGATTGTGGCGCCCGCGTGCGGCGTGCCGCAGCCTCCCGCGAAGACCTCCCTTGATCCGTCGAGCGCTTGTCACGCGTTCGGGACACGGGGAGTGATCATGCCGGCGATTCAGCGGTTCTTCAGACTTCGGCCGGTAACAAAGGCGCGCTCGCATGTCGCGTGAGGGCGTCGCGATCGCGGCGCGTGACCGAGCGCGGCGGTTGCAGGCGGCGCTCGGCGACGGCGCGACGGTGCTGCTCGGCTGCACGCTGGTGGTGCTCGAGGAGCCGGCGCGGCGCGTGGTCGCGGCCGGCCCGCAGCCGGCGCGAGCGGCGAACGACGCGGTCGCCGGCGGCGAGCTGCATCCGGTCGCGGCGGTCGAGCAGGCGCGCTGACCGCGGGCGGCCGCGCTGAGGTAAGCTCGCCGGGCCAGGCCGGCCGGCGCCGGCGTCGAGCGGAGTGCACGATGGACCTCGGGATTCGCGGCCGAACGGCCATCGTCTGTGCATCCAGCCACGGGCTCGGCCGAGGCTGTGCGCAGGCGCTCGCCGAGGCCGGCGTCTCGCTCGTGATCAACGGGCGCCAAGAGTCGGAGCTCGAGCGCGCCGCTGCGGAGATCCGCGCCGCGACCGGCGTCGAGGTGACGCCGGTGGTTGCCGACGTCTCGAGCCGCGAGGGGCAGGCGGCGCTGCTCGCCGCCTGCCCGCGCCCTGACATCCTCGTCAATAACAACGGCGGGCCGCCGTTCCGCGATTTCCGCGAACTCGACCGCGACGCGATGCTCGCCGGCGTGACGATGAACATGGTGACGCCGATCGAGCTCATCCAGAAGGTCATCGACTCGATGGCCGAGCGCGGCTTCGGCCGGATCGTCAATATCACCTCGATCAGCGTCAAGATGCCGATCGGCGGGCTTGACCTGTCGAGCGGCGCGCGCGCGGGGCTGACCGCGTTCGTCGCCGGCGTCGCGCGCGGCGTCGCGCACCGCAACGTCACGATCAACAACCTGCTGCCCGGGTCGTTCGACACGCGGCGGCTGCGGCAGGGCTTCGCGGCAGCGGCTAGGCGCAGCGGTATCGGTGAGCAGGACGTCGCGGCGCGCGCGCTCGAGGAGATCCCCGCCAAGCGATTCGGGACCGCTGCGGAGTTCGGTCAGGCCTGCGCGTTCCTGTGTGGCGCGCAGGCCGGTTACATCACCGGACAGAGCCTGCTGATCGATGGTGGCGCCTTCCCGGGCGCGTTCTGAACGCACGCCGGGCCTGGCGCGGGCACGCTACGGGACGCTCGCGTCCTCGAGCCGCCGAGTCGCGTCTGGCGGCAGCGTCAGGCGCACGGCACCCATCAGCTCCTCGAGCTGCACGAGGCTGGTCGCGCTGGCAATCGGCGCGGTCGAGCGGCGCATCAGCCACGCGAGCGCGACCTGGGCCGGTGTCGCGCGAAGCTCCGCGGCAACCGCGTCGAGCGCAGCGAGGATGCGATGGCCGCGTGGATTCAGCATGCGCTTCACCGACCGGCCGCGTGGGCTCTGGGCGAGATCCGCCTCACTGCGGTACTTGCCGGTCAGGAATCCGGCCGCGAGTCCGAAGTAAGGCAGCACCGCGAGCTCCTCGCGCGCGCACAGCGGCGCGAGTTCCTGCTCGAAGTCGGCGCGCGCGTACAGGTTGTACTCCGGCTGCAGCGTCTCGAAACGCGGCAGGCCCTTCGCGGCGCTTGTCGCGAGCGCACTCGCGAGCCGCGGCGCGGCGTAGTTCGACGCGCCGATCACGCGGATCTTGCCCTGGCGGATCAGCAGCGCGAAGGCCTCGAGCGTCTCATCCTGCGGCGTCTCCGCGTCGTCCTGATGCGCCTGATAGAGGTCGATGTAGTCGGTCTTGAGGCGCAGCAGCGAGCGCTCGATCGCCGCGACCAGATAGGCTCGCGACAGCCCCTTGTTGGCGCCGCCCATGTCCATGCCGGCCTTGGTGGCGATCAGCACGCGACCGCGCATGCCGCGCGCGGTCAGCCAGCGGCCGATGACCGCTTCCGATTCGCCGCCGGCGTGCCCGGGCACCCAGCGCGAGTAGACGTCCGCCGTGTCGATCAGGTTGAAACCGCCGGCGACGAAGGCGTCGAGCAGCGCGAACGAGACTCCTTCGTCGGCCGTCCAGCCGAACACGTTGCCGCCGAGGGCGAGAGGCGCGGCCGCGAGGCCGGATCTGCCGAGTGGACGCATCTGCATGGAATAGCCCTCGCGGTCTGCCAGCGCGCTTACCCTACGCGGCTGCCCGGGCCGACGCCACCGCCGCGCCTCGTCAGCCGACTCGTGGCTCGGCGAGCAGCGCTGCGAAAGTGCGCGCGAAGCAGTGCACGTCGCCCGGCCAGCGGGCCGAGACGTAGGGGCCGTCCCGGACCACCCACGCCGGGCGTGCGTCGCCGTCGCTGTCGCGGAACAGGCCGCTCGCCTTGCGAAAGCGATCCGGCGCATCCGGCGGCACGTCGAGGAAGTCGGCAGGCGTCGCGAGCGCGCGGGTGACCTCCGCCTCGACGCCGCGGTAACCTGGTGGCTCGCCGGCTTGTTCGGCGTACGTCCGGTAGTAGCCGGGATCCCAGACGCGGCCGATGAGGCGCATCGTCGAGAACGCGGCGCGCTCGAGCTGCCAGGTGAGCGCGGTCGTGCGCCGGCCCCACAGTGCGGAGCGGCCGGTGCGCGGCGAGCGGCTGCGCGCCGCGAGCACGACGCCGTGACAGATCGCGGCCACCGGCTTGCCGGAATCGAAGAACTCGCCGACGAAGCGCTGCAGGTCCGGGTCCTCGAGGTAGCGGCGCATGCCGCGGGCGCGGTGGCCGCCGGGTAGCAGCAGCCCGTCGAAATCGCGCACCGCGAGTGCGCTGTAGCGAAGCGGGGCGGCGAATGCCGGGTCGCGCGCCATCGCCGCGTGTGCGCGGCGGGCGTCGCCCGTGGCCCGCAACACGAGCCCGAGGAGCTTCAGGCGACGCAGCCGCGGCACTGCACCCCACAGGTCCAGGCCCTCGCCGCTCAGCATCAACTCGTCCGCGGCGGCGCGCTCGCCGTCGGGCGTCGCAAAGCAGACGCGATGGCCCGCGGTGCTCAGGATTTGCCAGCTGACGCCGACCTCGCTCGGGTCGTAGTCCCGGCTCGGCAGCGCGATCAGTACTGTTCGGACATCCGGCGCGTGCATGCAGACTCCGTAGCTGTCGGCGGATCATGGACGGATCGGGCGCGGCGGTGAAGCCCGCCGTCGTCAGCGCGGGGACTTGAATCCCGTCACCTGACCACTCAAGCTGCGCAAACCTTCGAGGGGGATGCTATGACCGCCCGCGCGAAAGCCACCGCGACGCTCAAGATCGACGAGTCTCACGTGCGGGTCTGGGAGTACCGCTTCGCGCCCGGCGCCGAGACCGGCTGGCACCGCCACGGCCACGACTACGTCGTCGTACCGATGCTCGACGGCCGGCTGCTGCTCGAGGAGCCGGGTGGCAGTTCGCGCAGCGCCGAACTCAAGGCGCACCAGCCGTACACCCGTCTCGCCGGCGTCGAGCACAACGTCGTCAACGCCAACGCCTTCGAGTTCGCGTTTCTCGAGGTAGAACTGCTGCGTTGAGGCTGGCGCCCGCCTACCCGTATCGCTGACCGCGGCGTTCGACGCCGCGGGCGGCGCGTTGCCCGCCTGCCGTGACGAGGAGCCTCTCGTGACCTCCAAAACCCGTCTCGCGGAGAACGCGCTCGGACTCGGCGAGTCGGTCGTCATGGGAGTGGCCGGTACCGCGCCGGCGTTCAGCGCTGGCGCCACCACGGCGACGCTGATCGCGGCGGTCGGCGTGCTGTCGCCGGCGAGCCTGCTGTACTGCGGCCTGATCATGTTCGGCGTCACACTCGCTTTCCGGCAGCTCAACCGGCTTGACCCGAACGCCGGGGCCTCCTACGCCTGGGTCGACAAAGCCTTCGGTCCGGTGCTCGGCTTTCTCGCCGGCTGGTCGCTGCTCGTGGCGTCGGCGCTGTTCATGGTCAGCGGCACCGTGCCCGCCGCCACCGCGACACTCGAGCTCGTCGCCCCGCAGCTCACGTCGGACCCGACGACCGTGACGATGGTCGCCGCGGGCTGGTTGCTCGCCGTGAGCGCGGTGGTAGTCAAGGGCATCAAGCCCGCGAGCTACACGCAGGTGGTGCTGACGACGATTGAGGTCGGCATCCTGGTCGCCGTAATCGTCGCGGCGCTGCTGCGCCCGGGTCACGCGCCGGCGCACGCCTTCTCGCTCTCCTGGCTCACGCCCGGCGGCTTCACGCCGTCGATGTTCGCGACCGGCGCACTGACGGCGGTGTTCTTCTTCTGGGGCTGGGATGTGACCCTCAACCTCAACGAGGAAACCAGGGATGCGACGCAGACGCCGGGCCACGGCGCCGTGCTCGCGATGATCATCGTGCTGCTGCTGTTCGTCGGCTTCGCCGTCGCGACACTGCTGGTGCTGTCCGATGCGCAGATCGAGCAGGCCGGCACCAACGTGGTGCTGGCGGTGGCCGACCAGCTGTTCCCGCGGCCGTGGAGCTACATCGCGGTGGTGGCCGTGATGCTGAGCACGATCGGCACGCTCGAGACCTCGATGCTGCAGTTCACGCGAACGATGTTCGCCAAGGGCCGCGACGGCGCGCTGCACCCGCGCTACGCGCGCCTGCACTCGAGATGGCAGACGCCGTGGGTGGCGAGCGCCGTGATCACCGGACTCGGCGTTGCGCTGCTGCTGCTGTCCTCCCTGCTGCCGACCGTCAACCAGATCATGAAGGACTCGGTCAACGCGATCGGTTTCCAGGCGGCGTTCTACTACGGGCTCGCAAGCTTCGCCTGCGCCTGGAATACTCGCCGCTCGGCGCTCAGCAGCCCGGCGACGCTGGTGGCGCTCGTGCTCTGGCCGGTCGCGAGCGCGCTGTTCCTCGCGTTCATCGCGATCTACAGCATTCCGACCTTCGACCTGGTGACCAACGTCATGGGCATCGGCGGGATCCTGGTCGGGCTGGTGCCGCTGTTTCTGAACCGGTGGCGCGCGGCGCGCGACGGCGACCGCTGACGGCCGGACGCGACGCGCTACGCGCGATTGCGCCCGAGCGCCTCGTGGCTCGACACCCACTCATCGGCGACGATCGCCGAGCCGAGCGACAGCTCGCCGCACAGCACCGTCGCGGCGACGATCTCGGCGAACTTGCGCACCTGGCCGGCGCCGTACGCGCCGAGCACCTCGAGGCACTCGCGCTGGGTCGGCAGGCCGGTGCCGCCGCCGTGGGTGGCGACGATCAGCGACGGGATCGTGACCGAGAAATAGTAGCCGCCATCGACGGTGAGTTCGCCGTAACTGAAGCCGGCGGAGGACTCGGCGACGTTGGCGACGTCTTGGCCGCAGGCGATGAACAGCGCCGTGATGCCGTTCGCGTAGTGGGCGCCGTTGCAGACTGCGCCGGACAGCAGGCTGCCCATGTTGGCGAGCTGGCGCTGCGCGAACAGCGCGCCGGCGGTCGTGTGCATGACGCCGGCGATGAGCTCGGCCGGCAGCGTCACCTCGGCGACCACGCGCTTGCCGCGGCTGTGCAAGCTGTTGAGCGGCGAGTGCTTCTTGTCGGTGTCGAGGTTCGCCGACAGGACGTGGTGCTCCAGCCCGTCGATCTGCTGCGCCGCGATCCAACGGCAGGCCTGGCGCGTGGCCTTCGTGACCATGTTCTGCCCGGCGGCATCGGCGGTCGTGTAGTTGAAGCGCAGGAAGCGCAGCTTGCCGACCGCGTACTGCTCGATGTCGCGCAGCTTGCCGAAGCGGGTGGTCTGCTCGGCCTGCTCGCGGAGATCGGCGACATGCGCCTCGACCCAGGTGCCGAAGGCGCGCGAAGCGCGCGCGTCGCGGAACACGAAGCACGGCGCACGCTGCATGGCGTCGTCGAGCACGGTGGTGCGCACCCCGCCGGCCTCGCGCGTCAGGCGCATGCCACGGTTGTAGCTCGCGACCAGCGTTCCCTCGGTGGTTGCGAGCGGCACGTAGAACTCGCCGCATGCGTGCTCGCCGTCCACCGCGAGCGGTCCGGCGAATCCGATCGGGACCTGCGCGGCGCCACTGAAGCCTTCGAGGTTGCCGGGCAGGGCGGCCGGGTCGAACGAGTAGGCGCCGACGTGCTCGAGCGACGTGCCGCTCGACTCGCAGACCACGCGGCGCCGCGCGGTGGCGATCTCACGCGTGTAATCGTGTTCGCGATCCCGCGGCAGTGGCTGCATGGCCGTGCTCCCGTCCGTCCGCCGTGGCGGCGGCCGCTGACCGGGCGCGATCTGCCCGGCACGGCATGGTGACGCGCCGCGCGGGCGCGCTCCATACGAGGAGACCGCCGGCTACCCTCGGTGGATCGGGTCGATCCAGGGCACCAACTCCGGCCTCTCGACCGGCGTGATGTCGAGGTTGACGGCGGTCGCCTCGCCGTCGCTGCGTACCAGCACGCACTCGAGCACTTCGGTGGGGCTTGCGTTGATTTCCTGGTGCGGCACGTACGGCGGTACGTAGATGAAGTCACCGGGACCTGCCTCGGCCGTGAACTCGAGCCGCTCCCCCCAGCGCATCCTCGCCCGCCCGCGGACGACATAGATCACGCTCTCGAGCGCACCGTGGTGGTGCGCGCCGGTCTTGGCGTCCGGGTGGATGTGCACGGTGCCCGCCCAGAGCTTCTGCGCCCCGACGCGCGCGAAGGTGATCGCCGCCTTGCGGTCCATGCCCGGTGTCTGCGGCGTGTGGCCATCGAGGCGGTCGCCGGGCACGACCCGGATGCCGTCCAGCTTCCAACGCGGTTCGTCGGTCGTCGACATGGGGACCTCCGCTGCCGGAGCCCATGCTACGCCGGCTGCTCGGCGGCCGGCCAGCGGCTGAGGCTCAGCCGCGATCGTCAGGGGGCCGGGTTGAGCAGGGGCCCGCTAGCGTCCGCGTGATCCGGGTCGCGCTTTCGGCGCGCCGGCACCGTCTGTTGCGGGCCCCTTCGGAAATGACCTAGTCGACGGCCTTTCAGTCAGGCCGGGATGCGGCCGACATCGGCTTGCGAAGAGCCGTTTCGCGACCGACACCTTAGCCCGCAGCGCAGGACCGAATCACACGTGAGCGCTCATGCATCGCCGCTGGCCGCCAGCACCGCTGGCGTGGATGCCGCCACGCTCGGCCGCGCCGGCGGCCGCCACGCGGAGCGGCGGCCCACGGACCGATCGGCCGGGGCCTCGTCGTGAAGCGCTGGTGAGGCCGCCGCAGCGTCGAGACCAAGCTCGCGATCCTCACGCAGGGGTTCCTGCTGCTGCTGCTGGTACTGGCCCAGCAGTGGATTTCGCATCAGTCCGAGCGGCAGGTGCTGGGCTCGGCGGAGGCCCGCGCCGGGGCGGTCGCGAGCGGTGCCATCGCCGGGCTCAATACGCTGATGCTGAACGGCGGCATCATCTCCGACCCCGAGAGCCGCAAGGCGTTCGTCGACAAGCTCCCGGGTGGCGAGGTGCGCGCGTCCGCGTGATCCGCGGCGCCGCGGTGGTCGCGCAGTTCGGCGCCGGTCTGCCGAGCGAGCAGCCGAGCGACGAGATGGACCGCGCCGTGCTCGCCTCGGGGACGCGCGCGACGACCATGGTGCGGCTCGCGGACGGCGCGCCGGGACTGCGGGTCGTCGTGCCGTTTCTCGCCCGGACCAAGCTCGGCAGCGTCGGCTGCCCGATGTGCCACCACGTCGCCGAGGACGCAGTGCTCGGCGCTGCCAGCATCACGATCGACATCAAGGACGACCTCGCGACGATCGCGAGCACCGACCGGCGCGCCTGGGTCGGTGCGGCGGCGATGCAGTTGCTGCTGTTCGTGGTAATCGGCGCGATTCTGCGACGCGGCGTGATCCGCCCGATCCGGCGCTGCGGCGAACTCGCGATGGCGATCGGCAACGGCGCCTATGACAACCTCATCGACGACACGCGACGCGACGAGGTCGGCCATCTGATGGCGGGACTCGCGCAGATGCAGACCAAACTCCGTCGGCAGATCCAGATTGAGCGTGAGCAGAAGGCCGAGTTCGAGGGCCAGCTGACCGCGATCGGCCGCTCGCAGCTGGTCGTCGAGTGCGATCTCGGCGGCAGGGTGCTGGCGGCCAACGCCCGCTTCCTCCAGACCTTCGGCTATCGTCTCGACGAGGTGATCGGCGCCGGCCACGCGCTATTCGCCGACGCGGCCGGGCACGACGACGCGCGCCAGCGTGCGCTGTGGCAGAAGCTCGCCGGCGGTGAGGGGGAGTCCGGGCGCTACGCGCAGCTCGCCAAAGGCGGGCGCGAGGTATGGTTGCAGGCCAGTTACGATCCGATCCTCGGCGCCGACGGTAAACCCTGCAAGGTGGTCGCCTGCGCCACCGACGTCACCGGCGAGGTGCTCGCGACCCGTGCGCTGGACGAGGTCGTGCAGGCGGCGCTCGCCGGCGACCTTCGTGCGCGTATGCCGGTCGGTAGCGGTGCCGGGCAGCAGGATGCGCTCGCGCAGCGCATCAACGCATTGCTCGATGCGATGACCGCGCTGGTCGGCGACATCGAAGGCGCCGCGCGCGAGGTGCAGAGCGGTGCGCAGGAGATCGCGGCCGGCAACATGAGTCTCAGTCTGCGCACCGAGGAGCAGGCGTCGCGCCTCGACGTGACCACCGCGAGCCTGCAGCAGCTCGCCAGTGGCGTGCGCCAGACAGCGGACAATGCCGCGCACGCCAGCCGCCTCGCGGCGGCCGCCGAGCAGCACGCGGCGCGCGGCGCGGCGGTCGTCGGCGAGACGGTCGCGGCGATGGGCGCGATCAGCGCGGCCGGCAGCCGGATCGGCGACATTGTCGGTGTCATCGACGGCATCGCGTTCCAGACCAACCTGCTGCCGCTGAACGCCGCGGTCGAGGCGGCGCGCGCCGGCGAGGCCGGGCGCGGTTTCGCGGTGGTGGCGGCCGAGGTTCGCGTGCTCGCCGGGCGCAGCGCCGACGCCGCTCGCGACATCAAGGCGCTGATCGGCGACAGCATCGCGAAGGTCGCCGAGGGCCACGCGCTGGTCGATGCCTCGGGCCTTGCGCTGGGGCGCATCGCCGCGGCGGCACGCGAGGTCAGCGTGGTCGTCGACAAGATCGCCGCGGCCAGCGACGCGCAGTCGACCGGACTCGGCGAGGTTGGCGCGGCGATGACCGAGATGGACGGCCTCACGCAGCAGAATGCGGCGCTGGTCGAGCAGGCGGCCGCCGCCAGTCAATCGATCGTCGAGCAGGTCACGGGCCTGCGCCACACCGTCGCCCACTACCGGCCTGCCGCGATCGCGGACGGCGCCTCCGTCGCGCGCCTGAGGGCGGCTGCGGCAGGCGGGCGTTAGGCGCCGCCGACCCAGGCGAGGCCTTCGCGGCCATGCAGGAAGCCGTTGACGAACGGCACCGAGCCGGTCAGTACGCGCAGCGCGGCGAGCGCGCTCGCCGCGTCTCGCGTGCCGTCGAGCACGTCGCGGTAGAGCTTCGCGACGGCCACCATGTCGAGCGCGTGCGGCGAGAGCCGAAAGTGCGTGACGCCGGCGGCGGTCAAGGCATCAAGCTCGGCGAGCAGCACGCCGTGGCCGTGGGTCAGCGTCTGCGTACCGTTGATCGTCAGGATGTCAAAGCCGTCGACGGTCTGCGCAGTGAGGCCGTCCGGGTCGAGGCCGCAGACCAGCTGGCAATGGTCCTTGCTGCGCTCGTGGGCACGGGCGTGGTAGCAACGCATGGCGACCGACAGCGGCAGCCGCCCGAACACCTGCAGCTCGATGTCGGTCGCACCGGCGCCGGCGGCAAGCACGCCGACCGAGCTCGCGGGCATTTCGATCGGCAGCACGATGCGCGTCGCGCCGTGGCCGGTGACGAACTGCCGCGCACCCTCGTTGAAGACATTGATGTACGGTCCCACCACGTGCGGTCGGCCGCCGAGCAGCTGCAGGCACGCGACGTCGTTGGCCTCGACCAGCGCTCCGCCGGCCACCAGCTCGCGGATCTGCGCAACCTCGCGCGCGGTGGTGACTAGCGCGAGCGTCGACAGCACCACTTCCTTGCCGGCCGCGCGCAGCCGCTCGATTACTGCGGCGCGATACGGCTCGAAGCCCGGCTCGCGCTTGGAGCAGACCACCTCGCCGAGGTAGACCGTGTGGACCGGCGCTTCGTCGGCGATTCGCAGGTAGAAGTCGCGGCGGGTCGTCGCCGGCCAGTGGAACAGCAGTGGCCCGAGCGTCAGCCGCGCTGGCGCGCGGGCGCTCATCGCCAGCCTTTCTGGTACGCGCCGAAGGTTTCGCGGCCACCCTCGGTTTCGCCGCCGAGGGTCGCTGTCGGCGGCTGTTCGCCGCGAGCGAGCGCATCGAGCGCCTGGCGGAATGTGGCGACGACCTGCGCCACGTAGGCGCGGCTGCGCTGCCGGCCTTCGATCTTGAGGGCCGTGACGCCGGCGGCCTTGAGCGCTGGCAGGATCGCGATCGCGTTGAGACCTACCGGCTCCTCGAACAGGTACGAGGCCCGGCCGAGCGTCACGTAGCGGCCCTTGCACGGGGTCGGATAGGCGGCCGGCTCACCGCGCGCGAAGGCATTCAGCGTCGTCGTTCCGAGCCGCGACAGGATCTCGCCGTCACGATCGATGTAGGCGACGTGACTGGCCGGTGCGCAGGCGCCCTCGCTGGTCGGCGACAGCCCGGTCATGTACGAGGACAGGAAACAGCGTCCCTCGGACATCGGCCCGACGCTGCCGAAGGCGAACACTTCGGTCTCGAGGCCCGTCTCCTCAACCAGCGCCGCCACCTCCGTCACCGACAGCACTCGCGGCAAGACGACGCGCCGGACGTCGAAGCAGTCGCGGTAGAAGGCGATCGACGGCGCGTTCGCCGCCGATGCCTGCACCGACAGGTGGCGCCGCAGCTGCGAGTGATGGCGCGTTGCGTAGTCGAGTACGCCGAGGTCGGCGAGTATCACAGCGTCGGCCCCGGCGGCGGCCGCTTGCTCGAGGGCGTGGTGCCACGGGCGCTGCTTGCCGGCTGGCGGGAAGGTGTTGATCGCGACCAGCACCTTGCAGCCGCGCTCGTGTGCGTAGCGCACGCCCTCCGCGAGCTCCGACGCGTCGAAGTTCAGGCCGGGGTAGTTGCGGGCGTTGGTGCAGTCGCGAAAGCCGCAGTACACGGTGTCGGCTCCGGCCTCGACCGCGGCGCGCAGGGCCGCGGGGGTCCCGGCCGGGCACACGAGTTCAAGGTAGCGCACGCTCAGGCGCTCTTCTCGTCGCGGCGCTTCTGGCGCGCCTCGAGCGCGGCGAGCCGCGCGGTGAGGGCTTTGAGTTCCGTTCGGCACCGGTCGAGATCCGCGCCGACGTCGCGTTCGTCGGCAACCGGCGGATGCAGCGTGCGGTGCATCGCGGCGGCGCGCGCACCGAGGCGGTCGAGCGCCCGGTCAAGGGCCTGGGCCGTTGCGCGTGCCGGCCGGCGCAGCACGCCGCACAGCGCGCCGAGCTCTTCGGCGAGGTTGAGCTCCTCCCGGTCGAGGACGTTGCGAAGGCCGACCACCACTGCGGTGTTGCCGGTGATCACCAGATCGCGGCGGAAGAAGAGCGTGTCGCTGTCGATCCGGCCCTCGAGAAGGTCGACCAGCGTCGCGACGCTGGCGGTCACCTCGGCATCAGCGACCACCGGGCCGCGGTCGACGATCGCGAGCCGCACCGGCGCGCGGCCGAGCGTCAGGGCGAAGCGGTAGGGCAGGTCGGTGGGCGCGATGTGCACGACCGCGGGCTCGAGCGCGGCGAGGTTGGCGAGCAGCTTCGGGCGGGTGCGTGCCAGTCCGCGCAGCACGGCGGACGTGATGCGCTCGAGCACGGGGCGCGGCAGGACGGTTGCTGCACCGCGCAAGAGCGCGATCGGCGGGCGGGTCGGTGACATGCGGGCGAGATCCCAGCTGCGGCAGAATCGGGTGAAGGTGCGCAATGACCCTGCCAGCGTCTATACGGGCTAACCGGCCGCGTGGCCTGACCTGTTCGACACGCAAATGCGAATCGATCACCGCTTCCGATCTTGGCGCCGCGCGGATCGTAGTGCTGGCAGAATCGCCGCTGGTCCACCTGACGCCCGGGCCGCCGAGAACGAACGCGTGAACAAGGGCAGTGAACGGGCGCCACTGGCGGCAGGCGCCTGGCACCACATCGCGGATGCGCTCACCGGGCATCTGCAGGACACGATCCTCGTCTGCGACGCGGCCGGGCGCATCCGTCACGCGTTCGGCAGCTACGCGGCGGTCGGCGGCTGGACCCGGGAGCAGGTCGTCGGGCGGTCGGTCGCTCGCTTCATCCATCCGCTTGACCTGCCCACGGCGATCGGCCGGCTGATGATCAACGCGCTGGACCCGTCGATCGGCGGCCGGCACCGGTTGCAGGTGCGGGTGATGCAGGCGGACGGCGTCTACCGTCTGGTCGAGGTGATGGCCTTGAACCGGCTGGCGGACCCGGAACTGCGCGGCATCATCCTGACAGTGCGGGACATCGCGCCGCGCGCCGAGGCCGAGCGCGGCCGGCAAGCATCGGAGGAGCGCTTCAAGGCCGTCACCGACCTGTCGGGCGACATCATCGTGATCGTCGGCGCGGACGGCGCCATCCGGTACCAGAGCACGGCGGTCGGCGAGACGCTGGGCTTCTCGATTGCCGAGCGCGCCAACGGCTCGGTGTTCGACCTCGTCCACCCCGAGGACCTGCCGCGCGCGCACGAGGCCCTGCGCGACCTCGCCGAAGGCCCGGAGCGGCCGGCGCGCAAGCTGGTCGAGTTGCGCAGCCAGCACAAGGATGGCAGCTGGCGCTGGCTGCAGGTGAGCGGCACGAACCTTCTTGAACACCCGGCGGTCCTGGGTCTCGTGCTCGCCTGCCGCGACGTCACCGCGCGCCGCGAGACCGAAGTCGCGCTGGCGCGCGTGCAGGCGCGCCTGGATGCCGCGTTGTGGGGCGCGCGCGTCGGCTTCTACGCGCTTGACCTGGTGCGCGACCGCGCCGAGATGAGCCCGCAGTTCTTCGAGGTCACCGGCATCGACCGCGCCCAGTGGGACGCCGAGCCGCATCCGTGGGATAACCACGTTCACCCCCGCGACCGCCGGCTCGCCACCCAGCGCATGGCCGGCCACCTCGCCGGCGAGAGCGACGCCTACGAGGCGGAATACCGGCTGCGGACGCCCGGCGGCTGGGTCTGGATTCTCGACCGCGGCCGGATCGTGGAGCGCGACGCCGACGGTGTGCCGCTGACGCTGGCCGGCACGGTGATCGACATCTCCGCGCGCAAGCGGCTCGAGCGCGAGGTCGTCGAGATCGCGAGCGGCGAGCGGCAGCGACTCAGTCAGGACCTGCACGACGGCCTCGGCCAGGAACTGACCGGCATCGCGTTGCTGCTCAGGAGCGCCGCCAACAGCGTCAAGCGCGAGCAGCGCGACGGCGCCGCGGCCGCCGACCTCGAGCAGGTGATCGGCCACATGAACGCCGCGATCCGCAACGCCCGGGCGCTCGCGCACGGGCTGCACCCGGTGCGCGCCGACGACGGCGGCCTTGCCGGCGCGCTGGAACGGCTGGCGGGCAATGCGGGGATGGCGCACGGCCTCGCGGTCAACTTCGATGCCAGCGCCTGGCGCGGAGCGCCGCTGCCGGCGGATCTCGCCGACCACGTCTACCGGATCGCGCAGGAGGCGCTCGGCAACGCCATGCGGCATGCGGGCGCGAGCTGCGTCAGGATCCGGCTCGCCGCACGCGGCGAGCTGCTGGAGCTTGCCGTCAGCGACGACGGCCGCGGACTCGGCGCCGGTGCGCTGCATGGCGCGGGACTCGGTCGCCGGATCATGAACTACCGCGCACAGGCGATCGGCGGCGGGGTCGAGTGGCGCGAGGCGGGCGGAGGCGGTACGGAGGTGTTGCTGCTGGTGCCGCTCTCCGAGCCGCAGCCGGCCTAGGGCGAGCGCGGCACGCCGTATCGCGCACCGTAGCCGCTCGCTATGCTCCTGCACGCGCCCCGCGGCGGTCAATCCCGACCGGCACGTCCGCGGCGCACGAGCGAGCGGCCATGACCCCTGACGACAGCGAGCCACCTGAGCCGGTCACCGTGCCGCCGCACGAGCTCCCGGCCGACGTGCTGCGACGGGTCGTCGAGTCCTTCGTGCTGCGCGAGGGCACCGAGTACGGCGTCCGCGATGTCTCGCTCGAGGACAAAGTGGCCGACGTGCTGCGCCAGCTGGAGCGGGGCGAGGCGACGATCATCTTCGACCCGGCCACCGAGTCGGTCGACATCGTCGCGACACGCCGGCGCGGCCTGACGCGCCGCTGAGGACGCGTCAGCCGGGTCGTGTCGCGTGCACGGCCGCCTCGTACCACGTCCAGCCGCGCACCGCGCGCACGTTCTCGACGAGGTCGACGCGGCGGACGAAGCGCGGCGCGCCAGCGACCTGATGCAGGCGCCCGGACGTGGTGTGCGGGCGGACGATGCGCTCCGGCAGGTAGCCCTTCGAGCCGGTCGCCTGAAGGTATTCCTCCGCCCACTCGGAGGCCGCGATCGTCACCAGCGCCGGGCGCGCGCCCGGAAACGCCTCAGCGTGCTGGCGGCGGAACTCGTCGCCGTGGTCGACGTAGACGTAGCTGGCGTCGAGTTCGACCGTGGCGGCGGGTCGCGCCGCGACGAGCACGAGCGCGTCCTCGAGCAGCAGGCGGCTCGTCAAGCCCTCGCCGGCCTGTGCGGCGTAGCAAAACGCGATGTCGATGAGTCCCATGCCGAGCCAGCGGTTGAGCTGGCGCTGCTCGCCGGGCCAGAGCGCGGTGGCGATGCCCGGCGCGTCGCTGCGCACGTGGCCGAGGAAGCGGCTGCCGACGTCACGCCACAGGTCGAACTCGAGGCCGACGTTGCCGACGCCCTCCACACCGGGTGGCAGAGCGACGTCGTAGCGGGCCTGACGCCAGAGCTGGGTCATCAGCTCCGCGCAACGCTGTAGTCGAAAGCCCGCGGCAGTGAGTTCGGCACCGGACTTGTTGCGATGCAGCAGCTGGCGGCCGAGCTGGTTCTCGAGGGCGTTGATCCGCGCCGTCAGCGTGGAAGGGGTGACGTGCAGGCGCGGCGCGGCGGCGACCAGGCTGCCGCTGTCGATCACTTCGAGGAAGGTGCGAAGTTCGTCGAGATTCATGATTCGATGACATCAAATCAAATGACCAATGAATTTTGATTTGCACAACAAGCGGACTCTGGCAGCTTACTCGGGGGCGCACGAACGGGAATAAGAATGCACTTCAATAACTTCCTCGGGGCCTATTACAAGGACACGAGCTACGGCGGCGAGCGCCTCTACGCCGACATGCTGGCGCAGGCAGCGCTCGTCGACCGGCTCGGTTTCCGAGGCGTCACGATTCCCGAGCACCACCTGATCAACATCCTGCTGATCCCCGATCCGCTGCAGTTCGCCGTCAAGGTGGCGGCGGTAACCGCCAGACTCGAGATCGTGACCTCGGTGTGCGTGCTGCCGCTGCACGACATGCGGATGTTCGCCGGCCAGGTGGTCCAGGCCGACATCCTCTGCGACGGCCGGCTGGTGCTCGGCGTCGGCCGCGGCGCCTTTGCCTACGAGCTCGCGCGCATGGGCAAGCCGATCGTGGAGTCGCGCGCGCGCTTCGACGAGTCGCTCGAAGTGCTCATGGCGCTGCTGAGCCGCGAGGAGGTCAGCTGGAACGGCCGCTACTACCAGTTCGCGCCGATCACCGTGATGCCGCGGCCACGCGGCAACCGGCCGCCGCCGATCATGATCGCGGCGCTCGTGACCGAGGCGATCGAGGCGTCGGCACGCCGCGGCTTCCACATCCAGACGACGCCGCTCAATGCGACGCTGGCGAAGATGCGCGAGCAGGTCGAGGCCTTCCAGCGCGGCAAGGCGGCGTTCGGGGACGCCGGCCGCGAGCAGCGCCTCGCGCTGATGCGCGTCTGCTGCGTCGCGAAGGACGACCGCGATTCGCGCCGCAAGCTCGACCTCGCCGCCGAATACTATGGCCGCTTCCACAACGTGTTCACCGGGCCCGGCCTGGTCGATCACGGCGCGATCCGCTCGCTGCCGCTCAAGCAGACCCGCGAGCAGCTGCGCGACAGCCTGCTGATTTGCACCGCCGCGGAGATGGTCGACCGCCTCAAGGTCTACGAGGAGCTCGGCGTGGACGAGCTCATCATCAACGTCAACATCGGCCACGGCAACGACGAGTGCCTCGAGAGCATCGAGCGCTTCGCCGCCGACGTGATGCCGTGCTTCGACGCGGCGCGGCCTGCCGGCCGTGCCGCCGGCTGCGGTGCATGAGCGTTTCGCGCGAGGCCTTCGTCGGCGCCATGCGCGGCGTCGCGAGCAGCGTCGCGGTGGTCACGACCGACGGCGCGGCCGGCCGACATGGCGCGACCGTGAGCGCGTTCTGCTCCGTATCGGCCGACCCGCCGAGCGTGCTCGTGTGCCTGCGCGCCGGCTCGCGCATCGCACGAACCGTTGCCGCCAACGGCGCGTTCTGCGTCAACGTGCTCGACGACTCGGCCGGTCCGCTCGCCGAGCGCTTCGCCGGGCGCCTGGCGCCTGGCGCCGGTCGGCGGCGATCGCTTCGCCGGTGTCGAGCTGGTCACCGGGCCAGGCCGGCCGGCAGTGTTCGCGGGGGCGAGCGCCGCCTTCGGCTGCCGGCTTGTCAGGTCGCTCGCTGCCGGCTCGCACCTGATCGCCGTCGGCGAAGTGCTTGAGGTGCGCGCTGGGGACGGGCGGCCGCTGGCCTACCTCGACGGCAGGCATGCTTCGGTGTCCCGCCACGATCTCTCCTCCCTCAGCTGAGAACTTCCATGCCCATCATTCGAGTCGAGATGTTCAAAGGCCGCAGTCGCGAGCAGAAGCGAGCGCTGGCCCGCGAGCTGACCGAGGCCTGCGTCCGCGCCGTCGCCTGTGCCCCGGACGCGGTCACCATCGTCATCCAGGACGTCGACAAGGAGGACTGGGCGGTGGCCGGCGTGCTGGTGGCCGATAAGGTCGCGGGCTGAGCCATGTGTGCGGCGATCCAGTCGGCCTACTCGGTCGAGGGCAGCGGCCCGCCGCTGATCCTGATCCACGGCATCGGCGCCTCGCGCCACAGCTGGGACGGCCTGATTCGCGAGCTGCGCGGCGAGTTCCGCTGCATCAGTTACGATCTTCGCGGGCACGGCCGCTCGCCGCAGCCGTCGCCGCCGTACACGCTCGAGGACCTGGTCGACGACCTCGAGGCGCTGCGCCGTGAGTTGGGCATCGAGCGCGCGCACTTCGCCGGGCACTCGCTCGGCGGCATGGTCGGGCCGGCCTACGCGCGGCGCTATCCGCAACACGTCCTGTCGCTCGGCCTCTACAGTACCGCCGCTTTCCGCACGGCCGACGACTCAGCCAAGGTCCGCGGCGTCGTCGCCGCGATGCGCGGCAAGGGCATCGCGCCGGTGCTGGAGACGCTCAAGGAGCGCTGGTTCACGCCGGAACTCGCCGCGCGTTCGCCCGACGTCGTCGCGCGGCGCATGCAGCAGGTCCTCGACACCGACCCGCAGGTGTTCCTGAGCGTCTTCGACATCTACGCCGAGACCGAGATGGCGCCATGGATCGGCGGCATCCGCCAGCCGAGCTTCGTGCTGACCGGCGAGAACGACGCTGGCTGCAACCCGCGCCTCAACCGCGAGATCGCTGCGGCGATGCCGAACGCCGAGCTCGTGATCCTGCCGCTGCTGCGGCACGCGATCCTGCTCGAGGCAGCGGGCGCGGTCGCGGCGCCGGTGCGCGACTTCCTGCGCCGGCACGCCGGCGGCTGACGGGCTCAGCCGCGGCGCGCGAGCAGCGGCGCAGTGAGGTCCGTGAGCGACAGGCGCTGGCGGCCGTCGCGGTCGAAGTTCTCGGCGGCCAGCCAGCGTCGGTAGGCCTCTTCGAGGGCGGGCCATTCGCCATCGATCGCCGCGTACCAGGCGGTGTCACGATTGCGGCCGCGGACGACCGTCGCCTGGCGGAAGACACCCTCGAAGGAGAAGCCGAGCCGCATCGCCGCACTGCGCGAGGGCGCGTTCAGCGCGTTGCATTTCCACTCGTAGCGGCGATAGCCGGCCGCGAACGTCCAGCGCATCATCAGGAACATCGCCTCGGTGGCGGCCGGCGTTCGCTGCAGGAGCGGCGAGTAGGCAAGGTGGCCGACCTCGATGGAGCCGCTGGCGGGATCTATGCGCAGGTAACTTGCGACGCCGACCGCCCTGCCGCTCGCGCAGTCGACGATTGTCAGGAACAGCGGATCGTTCCCGGCGCTCACCGTCTCGAGCCAGCTACGGTAGGCGTCGAGGTCGGCGAACGGGCCATACGGCAGGTACGTCCACATGCGTCCGTCGTCGTCGAGCGCGTTCGCCGCGTGCAGGTCGGCGGCGTGGCGCGCCGGATCGACGGGCTCCAGGCGGCAAAAGCGTCCTTCGAGCGGCGCGCGCGGCGGCCGCGGCGGCGGTTGCCAGCCTGACACCGGCAGCCCGACCGCCTGGCCGAGGGCGTTCACTTCGTGGCTCATCGCTTGGGATCCTGGCGGGGCGCCCCGTCGCGACGGCGTCGCCGGTCGATGGATCGGGAGTTCCCGGGAGCGCCACTGTAGCAAGCCACCGGCCGCCGGGCACGGCCGCTGCGGACGCACGGAGGCGCCCGTACAATCGCGCGTGTGTGGTATCCGGCACTACGGCCTGCCCTATTCGCGTTCGATCCCGAGCGGGCGCACGCGCTCGCGCTGTCCGGATTGCGTCTCGCCGGGCACCTGCCGCCCTCGTCGACCCGCGCGCCGCCGGTGAGCCTCATGGGCCTCAGCTTTCCGAACCGCGTCGGGCTCGCCGCGGGATTCGACAAGAACGCGGTGGCCGTCGACGGTCTGGGCGCGCTCGGCTTCGGTTTCGTCGAGGTGGGCACGGTGACGCCGCGACCGCAGGCGGGGCAGTCGCGGCCGCGCCTCTTCCGGCTGCCCGCGTCCGGCGCACTGCTCAACCGGCTCGGCTTCCCCAACGACGGCGCGGAAGCGATCGCCGCGCGGCTTCGCCGGCGGCGCTTTCGCGGCATTGTCGGCGTCAACATCGGCAAGAACGCCGCAACGCCGATCGAGCGCGCCGTCGACGACTCTGTCAGCTGCCTGCGCCTGGTGCACGGCGTTGCCGACTATGTCGCCGTCAACGTCTCCTCGCCGAACACGGCCCAGCTTCGCGGCCTGCAGGCGCCGGCGCGGCTCGAGCCGCTGCTGACGGCGCTGCTCGCAGAGCGTGCCCGCTTGGCTGTCGCGCGGCCGCTGCCGCTGCTGCTCAAGATCGCGCCGGACCTGAGCGGCGCCGAGCTCGGTGAGCTCGCGCGGCTCGTCACCCGGCTCGGCGTCGACGGCGTGATCGCGAGCAACACGACGCTGGGCCGCGCGTCGCTCGCCGGCGGTGCGGCAGGTGAGCGGGGCGGCATCAGTGGTGCACCGCTGCGTGCGGTTGCGCTCGAGGTCGTGGCGGCGCTGCGCGCACCTCGGGCCGCGCGTGGCGATCATTGGCGTCGGCGGCATCGACTCGCCGTCCGCGGCGCTTGCCATGCGCGCCGCCGGCGCCGACCTCGTCGAGCTCTACACCGGGCTCGTGTACCGGGGTCCGGGGCTGGTCGCACGCTGCGCACGGGCCCTTGCCCGGCCTGCCGCGCCGCCGTGAGCGCGCCGGCGCGGCGCCCGATTGGACATAACGCCAGTTAAGGAAATCACCTCAAATCATTTGCTTACGCGCCGCCGGTCAGGAGAACGCGATATTCTTCGACAACGCAGCCCCGCGCGGCAGAGTGAGCTCAAGGCCGACATGTCAGTCACGATCATTGCAGAACGCCCGCCGGGCGCGCAGGCGGTGCGCTGCACGGTGCTGTTCGCTGATCTGCGCGGCTACACGACGCTGGCCGAGCAGCTGAGGCCGGTTTCGGTGGTGGCGCTGCTCGAGGAGTTCTTCGCGATTCTGGCCGACGCCGTGGTGGCGCGCGGCGGTACGGTGTTCCATTCCGCCGGCGATTCGATGATGGCCGGCTTCGGCCTGTCGGATCTCGGCGCCGCGCCGGTGCAAAGTGCCGTCGATGCTGGTCGGCGGATCGTCGCGGCCTTCGGGCCGGTGTCGGAGCGCTGGCAACAGCGACTCGGCGTGCCGACGGGCGTGGGCGTCGGCCTTAACGTCGGCGAGGTGGCGCTGACGGAGATCGGGCCGGTACCTTTTCGCCGCCGCACGCTGATCGGCGACACCGTCAACGTCGCGGCGCGACTCTGCCAACGCGCGCGTGCCGGCGAGGTTCTGTTGTCGGCGAACATCCTCGAGTCACTTGAAAGCTCGGTTCCGTCGGACCTGATCGCGCTGCCGGACTTCACGGTCCGCGGTCGCGAGTCGCCGGTGCGGATCTTTTGCGTGCCGGCGCGCGAGCGCATCGTGCTCACGCGCACCGCGGCCGAGCCACTGCCGCTGGCGCAGGTTCCCCAGCTCTAGCGCCGATCGGCGCGCGCCGCGTGCGTCAACCGGTCTGCGCCGGCGTCGACGGCGTGCCGCGCCGCGACCTCGAGCAGCGCACCGCGCACGGCGGCCGCGAAGCGCACGGCCTCGATCGAGCGGCGCAGTGGGTGGGTGATCTCGATCTGCACCCCCTGCCCGCGCGCGCCGCGATTGCAGACGTTGTCGGGCCGCAGCCCCGGGAAGGCATGGTCATCGCCGAACGCGACCAGCGACGCCGCCGCAAGCGCCGCGGCGATGCGCTCCTTGAGCGCGACGTCCAGCCCGCCGAGCAGTACCCGCTGGTCGCGGCCGGCGCAGCCGTGGATGGCGACGACGAAAGGGCAGTGGCGCAGCAGCTCGAGGCACTCCGGCTCATCGAAGCAATGGCTCGTCAGGTGCAGGGCGCGATAGTTGAGCGATGGCCTGAGGCCCTCGAGGAGATACAGGTTGAGGTCATCTGCCGCGATCGCCCGGGCGATTTCGGATGTGCCATCCTCGATGCGACCCCCGTGCGGCGCGACCACCGCCACCGGCGAGGACGGCCGCCGCCGGATCTCGATCTCGAAGTCCCGGCCGCGGTGTTGCGCGGCCGCGAGGTCGGCGAAGCTGCGATAGCCGCGCGCGTCTGGAACGGTCACGGCCGCCCGCTTCAGCGCGCGCCGCGAAAATCCGCGGTGCCGACGCGCACGATCGTTGGCGTCCGCGGCGGACCGGGCCGCGGCGGCGTCCCTTCCGGCGGCGGCGTCAGCTCGTAGCCGGGCGGCGCCACCTCGGCCCAGAAGCCGTAGACGCGTCCGTCCAGCGCGACCAGCCACTCGTAGTCGCCGAGGAACGCGCTCTCGCCCTCGAACGCGGCCGGCGACCAGGCGTAGTTGCGAAAGCTCCTGCCGCCGTCGGTTGAGCGCGCCAGCGTGACCCGTGTGCGCCGGTTGGCGGGATCGTCGCGGCGGTCGTAGAACTGCACGTTGACCGAGCCGTCGGTCGGGTCCACGGCCATCCACTGCAGGAACTGGTCGGCGCCGTCGTGCAGCAGGTCGTCGTTGACGCGCTGCGGAGCGCTGAAGCGGTGCCCGTGGTCGGTCGAGCGCGAGATGAAGACGTCGACGTCGCCGTGGCGGAAGTCGCTCCAGGTCAGGTAGATCGTGCCGCGCCGCGGGTCCACGCCGACCTGCGGAAAGCCCATTGCCCGCGTCAGTCCGGGGATGCCGCCGGCGCCGCCGAAGTACGGCGCCGCGACGTCGACCACCGGTCGCGACGGCGAGAAGCTGCGCCCGCCGTCGCGCGACACGGCGAGCGTGATGTTGAGGCCCTCGTTCCAGACGACGTATTGCGTGCCGTCCGGGGCCACCGTGCCGATCGGTCCCACCACCGCGCCGTTGTCGTCGCGCGGCAGTCCGGCCCGGGTGCTGATCCGCAGCGGAGCTGACCAGCTGCGGCCGCCGTCGGTCGAGCGGCTATAGAGGATCACCGACTGCGTGAGTTGCCACTCGATCCAGGCAACATAGAGGTGGCCGCGGTACGGACTCTTGGCGCCGGTGTCGGCCCAGATGCGCGGCATGTCCTCGAGCTTCACGTCCGGCTCGTCACCGCTCCAGACCTTGATGCCGACCGGCGACGGCTCCCAGCTGCGCCCGCCGTCCGGCGAGCGGATGACGTAGATGCCGTTCGCGCCCGGGCCGTGGCCCCAGTAGCCCTGCAGGCCGTTCTTCTGGATCGCGAGGTAGCTGAGGAAGACCTGCCCGCGGTGGTCGAAGGCCAGCGAGACATCACCGAGCGAGGGGCTGCCGTCGGCGACGACCTTGACCGGCGTGAAGCTGAGGCCGCCGTCGCCGGAGTAGGCTGCCCAGCGTTGCGCGGCGCCGACCACCTGCCGCGGGTCCTGCGGGTTCACGGCGATGGCGGGCTCAGAGCCAGTGAGGCCCGGCGGCGTGATCGTGACGACGTGAGCCTCCGGTGCCGGCGGCAGTGTCGCGGCGGCAGCCGCGCTGGCGGCCATGGCGAGCAGGCAGCGGAGTATCGTTCGGATCATGGAGGTGGCCCCTGGTGCGCAGCTGGCCGGGGCGCTGCCCGGAGAGCTGTTGTAACGGGCCGCGGGGCCGCGGTCCAGTATCGGCCCGCGGCGTCGGTGCCGCGGCCGCAGCTCCGGCCGGCGTAGGTGGAACGACGGATACGCGCTCGACCGGCGAGCGCGTATAGATTCTCGAGATCCTTCGGAGGACGCCTCATGAGCGACGTCATCGACGAACTGCAACGTCACCCGTTCCTGGCCGGCATGCCGGCGGAGCACTACGCGCTGCTCGGGCGCTACGGCCGCTACGCCGAATTCCCGGCGAGCGCGGTGCTGTTCGCCGAAGGCGACCTGCGCGGCGAGTTCTTTCTGCTGATCAGCGGGCGGGTCGCGCTCGAGATCATTTCGCAGGGGCAGTCGCTGCGCATCGAGACGCTCGAGCCTGGCACGGCCCTCGGTTGGTCCGCGGTGCTGCTCGGCCGCGGCAAGCATTTCCAGGCGCGCGCGCTTGAGCCCGTGACCGCGCTCGTCTTTCCCGGCAACGAGGTGCTCTCGGCCTGCCACGCCGAGCCCAAGTTCGGCGTCGACCTGATGCACCGGCTGCTGGGGCTGGTTTCAAGTCGCCTGCAGGCCGAGCGTGTCAAGGTGCTCGACACCTACTGGCCGGTCGCGAAGCGCGCCGGAGCCTGAGCGCGCCTACAGGCGGTCGAGCAGCCAGCCAGGGAAGATCGCGAACGTCACTGCCGGCACGAGGCACAGCAGTCCCGCCAGCCAGCTGAGCCGCCGGCTGCCAGCGTCGCCTGCCGCCTCGGCGGACTCCTGCATGAACATGATCTGGATCACGCGCAGGTAGAAATAGAGACCGAGATAGCTCGCGACCAGGCCGGCCACCGCCCAGCCGGTGTGGCCGGCGGCGAGCACGTTGCGAAACACGAGGAATTTCGCGACGAAGCCCGGCAGCGGCGGCAGTCCCGCGAGCGAGAGCATGGCCGCGGCGATCGCCAGCGCCGCCGCCGGGCGCCGGTGGAAGAGCCCCTTGAGGGAGTCGAGCCGGTCCGCGCGCGCGTCGTCGCTGCCGCCGGGCAGCGCCGTGAACGCCAGCAGTGTCATGACGCCGTAGGTGGCCAGATAGAACATCACCGCCTGGTAGCGACCGGGGCCGGCGCCGAGGAAGGCGAAGAAGAGATAGCCGGCGTGCGCGATGGACGAGTAGGCGATCATGCGCCGAAAGCTCGACTGCCGGATCGCGGCGAGGTTGCCCCACACCATCGACAGCAGCGGCAGCAGCGCGACCAGGCCCGCGACCGGCGCCACTGCGAAGATGCGCAGCGCCGCGAGCAGCACCGCCGCCTTGATGATGGTCGCCATGTACGCGGTCACCGGCACGCTCGCCGCCTCGTAGGCATCCGGCGCCCAGGCGTGCAGCGGCACGATCGCGGCCTTGAGGAAGAGTGCCGCGATGATCAGCGCCGCGCCGCTCAGCGCCGCCGGGTCGCCGCTCCAGAACGCCATCGAGAAGCCCTCGATCGCGAGCGTGCCGGTGGCGCCGTACAGGAACGAGGTGCCGAAGAGGAAAGTCGCGGTGGCCGCCCCGCCGAGCACGAGGTACTTGAGCGCGGCCTCCGCGCCCTCCGGTCGCTGGAACGCCAGCAGCACCAGCACGTACACCGGCAGCGACAGCAGCTCGAGACCGAGGAACAGCGTCAGGAAACTCATTGACGAGGGCAGCAGGCAGGCCCCGTACAGCGAGCCGAGCAGCAGCACGTAGTAGCGAGCGTCGTCGAACTGCTCGCGTGACAGCAGCAGTACCGGTACGGCGAGCGCGAGGACCAGGAACTTCGCGAGCGCGGTGGCCGGCCCGATGGCGTAGTGACCGGGGAACGGGGCGCCGCTGTAGTGGCTGGCGTGCAGCCAGAGCGCGGCGAGCGCCGCGGCCACGGTCGCGGCGCTCGCGACCGCATGCACGAGCGCGCCGCGGGGGCGTCCGGCGCCGATCTCGAGCGCGAGCAGAGTGACGATGCCGGCCAGCAGCAGGTGCTCGGGCAGCATCGCCGTCAGGACGGTCTGGAAAATCATGGCCGTACCTCAGCCGCGGCGCTGCCCTGCAGAACTTTCTGGTACTGCCGGGCGGCGAGCTCGGTCTTCTCGAGCAGCGGCCCCGGATAGAGGCCGATCGCGAACACCGCGGCGACGATCGCCGCCAGGATCAGCCGTTCGCGGCGGCCGAGGTCGACGAGCGGCTGGTGTGGCGCGCGCGCGGCGCCGAACAAGAAGCGCTCGGCGAACCACAGCATGTACCAGGCGCCGAGCACGACGCCGAGCACGGCGCTGCCGGCGAGCACGAGCGCGGCGGCATGGCCCTGCTCATAGAGCGGCCAGGCGGCGTCGAAGGAGCCGATCAGTACCATGAACTCGCCGGCGAAGCCGCTGGTCGTCGGCAGGCCCACCGCGGCGAGTGTCAGAATCATGAAGAACAACGAGTAGACGGGCAGCAGCTTCGCGAGCCCGCCGTAGGCGGCGAGGTCGCGGGTGTGGCAGCGCTCGTAGATCATGCCGATCATCAGGAATAGGCCGCCGGCGACCAGGCCGTGGCTCACCATCTGCAGGATCGCGCCCTGGATGCCAAGCAGGCTGGCGCTCGCCAGCCCGAGCATGACGTAGCCGAGATGGCTGATCGAGGAGTAGGCGATGATCTTCTTGATGTCGGTCTGCACGAGGGCGAGACACGCGCCGTAGAGAATGCTGATCACCGCGAGCGTCATCATCGCGGGAGTAAAGAACCGCGCTGCTTCTGGAAAGAGCGGCACACCGAGCTTCATGAAACCGTAGGTGCCCATCTTGAGCAGCACGCCCGCGAGGATCACCGAGCCGGCGGTCGGCGCCTCGACGTGCGCGTCCGGCAGCCAAGTGTGCAGGGGCACGATCGGCACCTTGATCGCGAACGACAGCGCGAAGGCCGCGAACAGCCAGTTCTGCGCCGCCGCCGCCGGCGGGTGCCGGTACAGGTACTCGAAGGCGAACGATACGCTGCCGCCATGCCAGGGCAGCGTGTAGACAAGGTAGATGAGCGCCGCGAGCATCAGGATGCTGCCGAAGGCGGTGTACAGCACGAACTTCAGCGTCGCGTAGATGCGCCGCTCGCCGCCCCAGACGCCGATGAGCAGGAACATCGGGATCAGCATCGCCTCCCAGAACACGTAGAACAGGAAGAGATCCTGGGCGAGCAGCGTGCCGAGCATCGTGAACTGGATCAGCAGCAGCATGGCGTGAAAGAGCTTGACGTCGCGCTGCACCGCGCTGAACGCGCCGGCGACCACGAGCGGCCCGAGGAACGCGGTCAGCGCCACGAGCAACACGTTGAGGCCGTCGAGGCCGATGTGGTACTCGACACCCCAGGCGCGGATCCACGGCAGGCGGGTCTCGGCCTGCAGGCCCGCGACCGAGCCGTCGAAGCGCACCAGCAGCCAGGCGGCGCAGGCAAGTTCGAGCGCCACGACCGCCAGGGTCAGCGCCCGCACCGCGGCGTCGTTGCCGCGCGGCAGGAGCGGCAGCGCCAGCATGCCGAGGACCGGCAGCCACAGGACCGCGTTCAGCAGCAGGGCGTCAGACATGGCGCCACACCCACGCGACACAGACGAGAATGCCGAGCCCCGCCAGCAGCATGTAGCGCTGCACGCCGCCGCCCTGCACCCGCGACAGCCGCCCGGCCGCGCCGCGCGCGAGCGCGGCGAGGCCGTGCAGCGAGCCATCGATCAGCCAGCGGTCGCCGAGCCGTAGCAGCACGACCTCCGAGAGCCAGGCGATCGGTCGCGTGACCGCCGCGTCGTACAACTCGTCGACGAAGTACGTGCCGGATAGCAGCCGGTGCAGGCGCGGCACGCGCGCCGCCAGCCGCTCGGCCCGCGCCGGGCCCTGCGCGTAGAGGGACGCGGCGCCGGCCAGGCCGGCGAGCGCGATCAGCACCGAGGTCACGAGCAGCGGCGTCTCGTAGCGCTCCAGTCCCTCGCCGATGCCCGCCATCGGCAGCACGGGATGCAGGAAGTGCGGCAGCGCCACGAAGCCGCCGACCGCCGAGAGCGCGGCGAGCACCAGCAGCACGCCGGTCATCGCCGGTGGGGACTCGTGCACGTGGTGCGCGGTATTCTCGTCCATGCGCGATGGGGACAGGAAGGTCAGCCACAGCAGCCGGAACATGTAAAAGGCGGTCAGCAGCGCCGTGAAGGCGCCGACCACCCAGAGCAGCGGCCCGCCGCCGCGGTCGCTCGCGAAGGCGAACCACAGGATCTCGTCCTTGGAAAAGAAGCCGGCGAGCGGCGGGATGCCGGCAATCGCCGCGGTCGCGATCGCAAACGTGGCGAAGGTCAGTGGGATGCGCCGGGCGAGGCCGCCCATGCGGCGGATGTCCTGCTCCCCCGAGAGCGCGTGGATCACGCTGCCGGCGCCAAGGAACAGGCACGCCTTGAAGAACGCGTGCGTGTAGAGGTGGAATACGGCGGCGCCGTAGGCGCCGACGCCGAGCGCGAGGAACATATAGCCGAGCTGCGAGATCGTCGACCACGCCAGCACCTTCTTGATGTCGGTCTGGGTAACGGCGATGGTCGCGGCGAACAGCGCCGTGGCGACCCCGATGACCGCGATCAGTTCGGAGGCCAGCGGTGCGTGCGCGTAGATCCCGTTCAGGCGCGCGACGAGGTAGACGCCGGCGGTCACCATGGTCGCCGCGTGGATCAGCGCCGAGACCGGTGTCGGGCCTGCCATCGCGTCCGGCAGCCAGACGTGCAGCGGGATCTGCGCCGACTTGCCCGTGGCGCCGATGAACAGCAGGATGCCAACCAGGTCGGCCGACAGCGCCGCGGGCGCGCCCGCGGCGAACGCCGCCTGGACGCCGTCAAAGTTGAGCGTGCCGAGCGCGTGGTAGAGCAGGAACATGCCGAGCAGGAAGCCAGCATCGCCGACCCGGTTGGTGATGAACGCCTTCTTGCCGGCGCGGGCCTTGGCGGGATCCTCGAACCAGAATCCGATCAGCAGGTACGAGGCGAGGCCGACGCCCTCCCAGCCGACGAAGCAGACGAGCAGCGAGCGGCCGAGTACCAGCAGCAACATGAAGAACAGGAACAGGTTGAGGTAGGCGAAATAGCGCGCGTAACCGGGGTCCTCCTTCATGTAACCGGTCGAATAGATGTGGATCAGGGAGCCGACGCCGGTGACGATCAGCGCCATCACCGCGCCCAGGCGGTCGAACCAGAAGCCAATCTCGAACGACTGTCCGCCGACGCTGCCCCAGGTGTATGCGGTCGCAACCAGCGGCGCGCCGTCGCCGCCGGTGAGCGCGAAGAACGCGCGCAGCGCCGCGACGAAGGCGAGGATCGGCAGCCCGCAGCCGACGATGCTGACGAAGCCCCGGCCGAGCCGCGCGCCGGCAAGGCCATTGATCAGGAACCCGGCGAGCGGCAGCAGCACGATCGCGGTCAGGAGGTCCATGCTCAGCCTCCCAGCCCGGTGTAGGCGCCGACGTCGAGCGTGCGGCGCTGGCGCACGAGCAGCAGCACGATCGGGATCGCGATTGCGATCTCGGCGGCCGCCACCACGAAGATCAGGAACACGTAGGCGGCGCCGGCGGTACTGCCGGCGCGCGCCGCGTACGTCACGAGGCTGAGGACCACGGCGTTGACCATGAGCTCCATGCACATCAGCATCACGAGCGCGTTGCGGCGCACGATCACCCCGAGCAGCCCGAGGCAGAAGAGCGCGACGCTGAGACCCACCAGGAACTGCGACCTATCCATCACGGCCTCCGCGGCCGCGGATCACGGCGATCGCCGCTACCACGACCACCACCAGCAGCACCGAAGTCAGCTCGAAGTGCAGCCAGTAATCGCGCAGGAACGCGACCGAGAACGGCTGCAGGTGGAAGTCGGCGCCACCGGGCGGCCGCAGCCGGCCGCCGTGGTGGCGGGCCAGCAGCGCCGCGAGCGTCGCCGCCAGCACGGCCGCGGTCAGCGCCCCGGGCAGCAGCAGCCGCGAGTAGCGCGCGACGAAAGACGGATCGCGCGTGTCCAGCAGCATGATCACGAACACCATGAAGACCATGACCGCGCCGACGTAGATCAGCACCTGGAAGACCGCGATCACGTGCACGCCAAGAAGCGCATACAGGCAGGCGAGCGCGAGCATCGTGCTGATCAGGCCGAGCGCGACCCGCATCGGGTGGCGGGCGATCAGCATCACCACGGCTCCGGCGAGCGCTGCGGCGGAGAAGAGGTAGAGGAGCACCGTCTCGGTCATCGCGGCGGCCCCGCGTCGCGGGCGACCGGGTAGGGCTTGGCGACGTCCCGCTGCGGATTCCAGGACAGCAACTCGTCGCGGCCGACCCACATCCGGTCGCGGTCAAAGCCGGGCAGGTCGGGGGTTTCGGGCGCCATGCGGATCGCGTCCTCGGGGCAGGCCTCGACGCACAGGCCGCAGAACACGCAGCGCGAATAGTCGATCTCGAAGCGCGCCGGGTACTTCGGGTGCGACGCGTCGTCGGGGTCGAAGGCGGCGTCGATCTCGATGCACTGCGCCGGGCAGACGGTGGCGCACATGTTGCAGGCGACGCACTGCGGGCGGCCGTCCGGGCGCTGCGTCAGAAGGTGCTTGCCGCGATTTGCCGGCGCGTAGTCGGCGCGCTTTTCCTCCGGGTAGTAGGTGGTCAGCGCGCCCTTGCGGCCGGTGATCCATTTCCACATGTTGCGGAGGAAGACGCCGCCGGTGATGCCGAGGCCGCGTCCGACCTCGAACACGTAGGCGCGCTCCCACCAGCCCATGCTCGGCTCGTTCCAGTAGCGCCGGCGGACGTGCGGCTGCTTGCTCACGCCGCCAGGCCCCGCAGCCAGGCGACTGCCGCCACCGTGACGCCGAGGTTGACGAGCGCGAGCGGCAACATGAACTTCCAGGCAAAGCGCAGCAACTGGTCCCAGCGAAACCTCGGCAGCGTCCAGCGCACCAGGATCTGAAAGCTGCAGAGCAGCAGCACCTTCAACAAGAAGGTCAGCATCTGCGTCACGACCACCAGCGCGTGCGGCAGCGCGAACGCATGGCCGCCCGGCAACACGAAGCCGGCGTCGGTCAACCACGGCAGGTTGTAGCCGCCGAGGAATAGGGTCGTGAACAGCGCCGCGATGATCGCGATCTCGATGAACTCGGCGAACATGAACAGCCCCATCTTCATCGCGCTGTATTCGGTGTAGTAACCGGCGATCAGCTCGGACTCCGCCTCGGGCAGGTCGAAGGGAATGCGCTTGTTCTCGGCGATCGCGGCGGTCAGGAACAGCAGCGCCGCGAACGGCTGGTAGCAGATGCCCCACGCCGGCAGCACCCCGAGCACGGTTCCCGACTGCTGGCGAACGATCGCGTCGAGGTCCACCGTGCCGTAGATCAGGATCAGGCCGACGATGGTCAGGCCCATGACCAGCTCGTAGGAGATCAGCTGGGAGCCTGCCCTCAGTGCGCCGAGCAGCGCGAATTTGTTGGCCGAGGACCAGCCTGCCAGCATCGTGCCGATGATCGTGAGTCCGCTGAAGGCGAACACCACCAGCAGGCCGGCGTCGAGCGAGGCGATTTGCATCGGAAAGGCGCGGTCGCCGTAGCTGCCGGCAAGCAACGGGAACAGCCGCCCTGGAGCCACGGAGCCGCCGAACGGGATCACCGCGAAGACCAGCATCACCGGGATGAACGTGACCCACGGGCCGAGCGCGTAGGCCACCCGGTCGTAGGGCACGGCGCGAAAGTCCTCCTTCAACAGCATCTTGATGCCGTCCGCGAGCCCGTGGAACAGGCCCATCCAGATCAGCTTGATCTGCGTGAACGGGATGCGGACGTAGGCCCGGTTGGCGCCGATCCGGTCCGCCATGACCGCCGCCTGCTTGCGCTCGACCCAGGTCAGGATGGTGCCGAAGGTCAGCAGCAGCCCGAGCGCGTAGACGACGTAGATGACGGTCAGCGGCAGCGGCGCGTTCACGCGTGCACCCGTGCAGGCGCCGCGAGCGAGCGGAACAGGGCCTCGGCGTCCAGGGCGCCACTCGGTTTGGCGAAGCACGCGTGGAAGCCGCTGATCACCCCCTGGAAGTTGGTGTAGTGGCCGTCGCGCTCGGTCTGGACGCTGGTCGGCAGGAACACGTCGGCGTGGCCGTTCTCCGGCGCGAGGTAGGCGTTCAGGAAGATCAGCCGCGCGCCGCGCGGCAGCGCGCCGAAGTCGCAGCCCTCGCCCCAGACGAGAACGAGGTCGGTGCCCTCCGGGAGCCGCGCCGGTGCATCGGCGTACAGCGCGCGCGCCGCGGCGCTGTTCGGGTTCTTGTCGGCGCGGATCAGCAGCTCGTCCTCGAGGCGCTCGCCCGGTTGCGGGACCGAGTCGCTCTTGACGTAGGCCGTGAACACGGCGCCGAGCGAGCGCTGGAAGGCGTCGAGTTCCTCGTTCGAGCCCCAGTTCGAGACCAGTGCCAGCGGGTGGCGCGCGGCACCGATGAGCTCGCGCGCCCGCTCGAGCGCGGTCTCGAGGGCGACCGGGCTGCCCTGCAGCATCGGCTCCGTGGCGCGACGGCGCTCGAAGATCCGCGCCAGGTCGCGGCCCTTATTGCAGATCCACGGGCCGTTGACTGCCGGGTTCTCGAGCGGCGTGACCCGCGCGATGCTCTGGTTCTGCGCCGGGTCGAGCGTCTTGACGTGCCACTCGGGCTTGCGGTGCCAGATATTGACGCTGCAGCCGCGCGCGCAGCCCGGGCACACCGAGGGCGTGGGCTCGAGGTACCAGACGCGTGTCTTGTGCAGGAACTGCCGCGACTGCAGCGCGCCGACCGGGCACAGATCGACGATGTTGTCGGAGTATGGGTCGTCACCGAGCGGCCGGTCGGCCACCGGCCGGATGACCGACACGTCGCCGCGGCTTTCGACGCCGAGCGCCATCGACTTCGAGATTTCGTGCGTGAAGCGCGTGCACCTCAGGCACAGGATGCAGCGCTCGTTGTCGAGCAGGATACGGCTGGAGAGGTTGTAGTACTTGGTCGAGCGCACCTTCGGCTCTGCCGAGATCGACGCTTCGCCGTTGTAGGCGTAGTGGTAGTCCTGCAGGCTGCACTCCCCGGCCTTGTCGCAGATGCCGCAGTCGACCGGGTGGTTGAGCGTGATGAACTGCAGGATGGCCCGGCGGTGGGCGCGGACCTCCGGCGAATCGGTCAGCACCCGCATGCCGGCGCTGACCGGCATGTTGCAGGCGATGTCGAGGCCGCGGCCCTCCACCTCGACCAGGCACATCCGGCAATTGCCCGCCGTCGACAGCTGCGGATGCCAGCAGAAGGTGGGCACGAAGATGCCCGCGGCGCGTGCGGCCTCGAGCACCGTCTGGCCGGCTTCGGCCTCGAACTTCTGGCCGTTGATCAGGATCTCAGGCATTCGATCCGGCCTTCGTAGCGCGAGCGCTTGTGTTCGATGCAGTACTCGAACTCGTCGCGGAACTTGTCGAGGATGCCCGCCGCGGCGAAGCCGGCAGCGTCGCCGAGGCCGCAGATGGTCGTGCCGTCGTTGTACTTGGCGACGTAGTAGAGCCGCTCGATGTCCTCCGGCCGGCCCTCGCCGGCGACGATGCGGTCGACGATGCGGTGCATCCAGCCCGTGCCGTGGCGGCAAGGCGTGCACTGGCCGCAGGACTCATGGTGGTAGAAGCGCAGCATGATCTGCAGCAGGTGCACCATGCAGGTGCCCTCGGCGATCACGATCATGCCGCCGGAGCCGAGCGTCGAGTTCACGTCCCACAGCGCCTCGTGGCTGAGCGCGAGCAAGGCGATCTCGGCGCCGGTCAGGACCTTCGACGAGATGCCGCCCGGCACCACGGCCTTGATCGCCCGGCCGCCGAGCACGCCGCCGCAGTCCTCGTCGATGAAGCGGCGCCACGGGAAGCCGAGCTCCACTTCGTAGACGCCTGGCCGGTTGACGTGTCCCGATACCGAGATCAGGCGCGTGCCCGGACTCTTCTCGGTGCCGACCGCGCGGAACGCGGCCGCGCCGTCGCGGATGATGCCGGTGACGTTGGCGAGCGATTCGACGTTGTTGACGACCGTCGGTCGCTGGTAGAGGCCCCGCACGGTGAGTCGCGGCGGTCGATTGCGGGGGTAGCCCTTCTTGCCCTCAAGCGACGAGATCAGCCCCGATGCCTCGCCGGCGACGTAGGCACCGGCGCCACGATAGACGATCAGGTCGCAGGAGAAGCCGCTGCCGGCGATCTGCTCGCCGAGCCAGCGGGCAGCGTAGGCCTCCTCGACGGCGCCGGCGATGCGCCGGTACGGGAGGTCGAACTCGCCCCGGATGTAGATGAAGCAATGGCGCGCGTCGAGCGCATAGGCGGTCAGCAGCATGCCCTCGACGAGCAGATGTGGCGCGTTCTCGAGAATCCAACGGTCCTTGAACGTCCCCGGCTCCCCTTCATCGGCGTTGGCGATCAGGTAGTGCGGCTGGCCGTCGCCCGGCACGACCACCTGCCACTTGCGCCCGGTCGGGAACGAGGCGCCGCCACGGCCCTGCAGTCCGGCGGCGACCACCTCCTGAGTGATCTGCTGCGGCTTCATCTCGCGCAGCGCCTTCGCGATCGCCGTGTAGCCGCCACGGGCCCGGTACTCGGCCAGCGTGTGCGAGTTCGCGGTGACGGGGAAGTTCATCAGCAGCTGCCGGCCGGCCATGGCTAGTCGAGCTCCTGAAGCAGTGCATCGACGGACTCCGGCGTCAGGTTCTCGACGTAACGGTCGTTGAGCATCAGCGCCGGCGCGGTGCCGCACGAGCCCAGGCACTCGACGGTGCTGAGCGTGAAGCGGCCGTCCGGCGTCGTCGCGCCCGGGGCGACCCCGAGGCGGCGCTCGAGGTGGCCGACGAGTCCCTCGGCGCCGCGCATCGAGCAGCTGACGTTGCGGCACACCTGCAGGTGCCAGCGGCCGACCGGACGGCGGCGGAACTGCGTGTAGAAGGACAGCACCTCCTCGACCTGGATGGCGGGCACGCCGAGGAACGCGGCCAGCTCCTCGATGTCGCCGTCGGCGACGTAGCCGCGCTCCTCCTGGATGCGCCGCAGGCACGGCAGCACCAGCGAGGACTCAAAGCCCGCCGGAAAGCGGGCGCGCAGTGCCTCGAACTCCTTCAGCAGGCTCTTCATCGGTCGCACTCGCCGCCGATCATGTTGACCGAGCCGAAGGTCGGCACGAGGTCGGCGAGCTGGTAGCCCTCGAGCAGCCGGTGGATGCCGCCGACGTGCACGAAGGAGGGCGCGCGGACGTGCACCTTGTACGGCACGCCGAGGCCGGTGCTGACGAGGTAGAAGCCGAGCTCGCCGTTGGCGCCCTCGTGCGCCGCGTACACCTCGCCGGCCGGGACCTGCGGCCCGTCGATGATCAGCTTGAAGTGGTTGATCAGCGACTCGATCTCGGTGTAGACGAGGTGCTTCGGCGGCAGCGTGCAGCGCCGGTCGTCGACGCTGACCGGACCGGGCGGCAGCCGCCCGGCCAGCTGGCGGATCATGTGCACCGACTCGTCCATCTCGCGCATGCGCACGTAGTAGCGGTCGTAGTTGTCGCCGTTGATGCCGACCGGCACCTCGAAGTCGAGCTCGCCGTAGGCGAGGTAGGGCGTGTCCTTGCGCAGGTCGCGCGGCACACCGGTCGAGCGCAGCACCGGGCCGGTGAAGCCCCAGTTGATCGCCTCGTCGGTGCGCAGCACGCCGATGTCGCGCATGCGGTCGATGAAGATCCGGTTGCGGTCGATCAGGCCGTGGACGCGGCCGACGAAGGTGTCGTATTCGCTGAGGATCCACTCGAGGCGCGTCAGCCAGCCGTCCGGCAGGTCGTTGGCGAGCCCGCCGATGCGGCCGAAGCTGTAGGTGACACGCGCGCCGGTGACGGCGGCGAGGTGCTCGTAGATGTAGTCGCGCAGCATCACCAGGTACAGGAACGCGGTCATCGCGCCGAGCTCCATCAGCATCGCGGCGGTGCACGTCAGGTGGTCGGCGACGCGTGAGTACTCGGCCAGCAGGGTGCGCAGATATCGGCAGCGCGGCGTGATCTTGATCCCCATCAGGCGTTCGACCGCGTCGCAGTAGGCGAAGTCGTTGATCAGCGCCGAGCAGTAGTTGAGGCGATCGACGTACGGGATCAGGTTGTGCCAGGTGTGCGACTCGCATTCCTTCTCGAAGCCGCGGTGCAGGTAGCCGCAGTGCACGTCGGTGCGCAGGATCCGCTCCCCGGAGAGCTCCGCGATGATCTGCACCGTGCCGTGGGTCGCCGGGTGCGACGGCCCGATGCTGACGATCGACGTGCCTTCGTGCTCGCCCGCCGCGAAGGCCGCGCGGATCGGGTTCGGCAGCGGGGAACGGGCGCTCATCAGCTCATGTCCGGTATGGCACGAGCGGCTGCTCGCGGTGTTTCGGATAGTCCTTGCGCAGCGGATGGCCGACGAAGCCCTCGTACAGCAGTGCCGGGCGCAGGTCGTCGTTGCCGCGAAAGCCGATGCCGTACATCTCGTGGCACTCGCGTTCGGCAAAGCGCGCCGACTGGTAGAGGGCGGCGAGGCTGTCGACCGTCGCGGCGCTTTCCGCGACGCGCGTCTTGAGGCGCACCCGAACGAAGTCGCGCGTTGAGTAGAAGTGGTAGACGACGTCGAAGCGCGGCTCACGCGCGGGCCAGTCGACCGCGGTCACGTCGAGCAGCAGGTCGAAGCCGAATTCGGCCTTCAGCGAGCGCGCCACCTCGGTCAGGCGGCGCGGCTCGACGCGCAGCGCGAGCAGGCCGTGCGACGGCCCGATCTCGAGCGCGTCCGCGGCCCAGCGTTCGGCGATCCGGTCGTGGACGTCGGCAGCCATCGTCAGAAGTTCTCCGTGAGGATCGGGTGCCGGTCGCGGGAGATGCGGTCCTGCAGCTTCATGATTCCGTCGATGACCATCTCGGGGCGCGGCGGGCAACCGGGAATGTAGACGTCGACCGGAATGATCTTGTCGATGCCGGCGAGCGCCGCATAGTTCTGGTAGAAGCCGCCACTGGTCGCGCAGGCGCCGAAGGCGATGACCCACTTCGGCTCGCACATCTGTTCGTAGACGCGGCGCAGCACCGGCGCCTGCTTGTGGGTGATCGTGCCGACCACCATCAGCAGATCCGCCTGGCGTGGTGAGAAGCGCGGCAGCGCCGCGCCGAAGCGATCGGTGTCGTAGGGCGAGGAGCTGACCGCCATGAATTCCATCGCACAGCAGGCGGTGACGAACGGGTAAGGGAACAACGAGAACTTGCGGGCCCAGCCGACGAACTCGTCCTTCTTGGTGGTCAGATATTCGAATCCGGCGTTGCCGCGGACCGCTTTCGGCTCGGCGTTCACCGCGTGACCTCCTCGAGCAAGCCGCTGCGCCAGACGTACACCATGATCAGGACCAGCAGGGCGACGAACACGCCGAAGCCGCACAACGCGGCGGCGGTGAGCGGTTGTGCGCCGAGCGCCCACAGGTACAGGAAGACGGTCTCGAGGTCGAACAGGATGAAGACGACGGCGATGCCGTAGTACTTGACCGGCAGCGCTCGGTCGCCGACCGACTCGATCGGGGTCGCACCACATTCGAAGGGCTCGAGCTTCGCGCCCTCCGGAGCCGGCTGCGGGCCGAGCCAGCGGTTCATGGCGAGGGTGACGGCCACGAAACCGAGGATCGCGGCGAAGTAGATCAGCAGTCCCGCGTAGGCGTTCATCGGGCGCAACTATAGGCATCGTTGCGGGGCCTGCGACGCTGCGGAATACCCGTAAGCTCGTTCGTTCTGCGGAAGACCCCTATGGCCGCCGCGCGGGAGCGCGCTCGAAATCGGTCGCGGGTCAGCCCGAGGGGCCTTCGCTCATGAGTTCGTCGGCTCGCTTCGATTCGGCGTCGGCGCCCGGCATGGCCGGTCGGTCCAGCCCGTGGCCCGCCCGGCTCGATCTGCTGCAGAGCGGCACGGGATTGCTGCTCGCGCTGTTCATGTGGGTCCACATGCTGTTCGTATCGTCGATCCTGCTCGGCAACGACGCGATGTGGGTGGTGGCGCGGTTCTTCGAAGGCTATTTCATCGTCGGTCGCCGCGTTCCGGCGCTGGTCGCGCTGACGGTCGCGACGGTCGCGGCGCTGTTCATCGGTCACGCCGCGCTGGCGCTACGGAAGTTTCCATCGGACTACCACGCCTTCCGGACCTTCCGCAGTCACATGAAGGGATTCCGGCACGAGGACACGAGCCTCTGGTACTGGCAGGTGGTCAGCGGCTTCGCGCTCTTCTTCCTCGCCTCGTTGCACCTCGGCACGATGCTCACGCGGCCCGGCCGCATCGGGCCCTTCGAGTCCGGTGACCGCGTCTGGAGCGACGTGATGTGGCCGGTCTACCTTGTCATGCTGTTCGCCGTCGAATTGCATGGCGGCGTCGGTCTCTACCGGCTGGCGCTCAAGTGGGGTTGGTTCGCGGGCCCGGATCCGAACGTCACGCGACGCCGCCTGCGGGCCGTGAAGTGGACGCTGACGGTGTTCTTTGTGGTGCTCGGCCTCGCGACGCTTGCCGCCTACGTGCGGGTCGGCATCGGCCACGCCGACCACTACGGCGTGCCGTACACGCCGTCCTGGATCGAGGTCCCCGCACCGTGAAGATCGTCTACAGCGACGTGCTGGTCATCGGCGGCGGCCTCGCCGGGCTACGGGTCGCGATCGGCGTCCGGCGCCGCGGCCTCGACGCGATCGTGCTGTCGCTCGTGCCGCCGAAGCGCTCGCACTCGGCGGCCGCGCAGGGCGGGATGCAGGCGAGCCTCGGCAATGCCATCAAGGGCGCGGGTGACAACGAGGACGTGCACTTCGAGGACACCGTGCGAGGCAGCGACTGGGGCGCCGACCAGCGCGTCGTGCGGATGTTCGTCGAGACCGCGCCGAAGGCGGTGCGGGAGCTCGCCGCGTGGGGCGTCCCCTGGACGCGCGTGCGGCGCGGCGACCGCGAGGTCATCATCAATGGCCAGCGGGTGACGATCACCGAGCGCGACGAGGCGCACGGTCTGCTCGCGCAGCGGGACTTCGGCGGCACCCGCAAGTGGCGTACCTGCTACGTTTCCGACGGCACCGGGCACGCCATGCTCTACGCGGTCGGCGATCAGGCCATCGCGCAGGGCGTGCCGGTGCACGAGCGCAAGGAGGCACTGTCGCTGATCCACGAGGGCGGGCGCTGCTGCGGCGCGGTGGTCCGCGACCTCGTCACCGGCGAGTTGATCGGGTACCTCGCGCGTGCGACGGTCGTCGCGACCGGTGGCGCCGGGCGGCTGTACCGTGTGACGACCAACGCCGTGATCTGCGAGGGCATCGGCGCGGCGCTCGCGCTCGAGACTGGGATCGCCACGCTCGGCAATATGGAGGCCGTCCAGTTCCACCCGACCGGGATCTTCCCGGCAGGAATCCTGGTCACCGAGGGCTGCCGTGGCGACGGCGGCCTGCTCCGCGACGCCACCGGTCACCGATTCATGCCGGACTACGAGCCGGAAAAGAAGGAGCTCGCGTCGCGGGACGTGGTCTCGCGTCGCATGGCGGAGCACATCCGCGGCGGCCTCGGCGCGCAGTCGCGCTTCGGACCGCACCTGTGGCTCGACATCACGCTGCTCGGTCGGGCGCACATCGACCGCAATCTGCGCGAAGTGAAGGAGATCTGCCAGTCGTTCCTCGGCATTGACCCGGCCGAGCAGTGGATCCCGGTGCATCCGGCCCAGCACTACACGATGGGCGGCATCCGCACCCGGCACACCGGCGAAAGCACGACGCTGCGCGGCCTGTTCGCGGCCGGCGAAGCCGCCTGTTGGGATCTGCACGGCTTCAACCGCCTCGGTGGCAACTCGGTCGCCGAGACGGTCGTGGCCGGCACGATCGTCGGGGAATTCGTCGCCGACTTCTGTGAATCCGGAGTCGGCGATATCGATCTGCCGACGGCGCTGGTGCGCGATGCGGTCGCCGTGCAACGCGCGGCGCTTGATGCACTGCTGGCGTCGCGCGGTACCGAGAGTGCCGACGCGATCCGCGTCGAGATGCAGCAGGCGATGACCGACGGCGTCGGCATCTTCAGGGACGCCGCGGGACTTGAGTCGGCGGTCGGCCGGCTCGAGGCGCTGCTGCTGCGCAGTCGTTCGATCGCCGTTCGCGAGCGCGCCGACGGTCCGAACCCGGAGCTCGTCACCGCCTACCGCGTGCAGCGCATGCTCAAAGTTGCGCTCGCGATGGCCTGCGGCGCGCTGGCGCGCCTGGAAAGCCGCGGCGCGCACTTCCGCGAGGATTTCCCGCGCCGCGACGACGCCAACTGGCTGAAGCGCACGCTCGCTACCTGGCGCAATGCCGCCGATACGCTGCCGACACTGGACTACGAGCCGATCGACGTCGACGCGATGGAACTGCCGCCCGGCTGGCGGGGCTACGGCGCGCGCGACTATCGCGACCATCCGGACACCGCGCGCCGCACCGCCGAGGTGCAGGCGCTGCGCGATCGGATGCAGGCCGGCGACCGTCGCGAGGTGCAGGCGGCGCTCATGCCCTACCGCGAGCTGCTGCCCGCGCGGCTGCAGGCCAGCAACGATCGGCTCGAGGCGCCGGCATGAGTGCCGCGCGCCGCATCCAGGTGCACGTGCTGCGGCACAACCCGCGCGACCCCGCAAGCGAGCCGCGGTTGCAGAGCTACGAGGTCGAGGAAGCCGCGGGCATGACTCTGTTCCTCGCCTTGACCGAGATCCGCGAGCGGCGGGACCCGTCGCTGGCTTTCGACTTCGTCTGCCGGGCCGGCATCTGCGGCAGCTGCGCGATGCTGGTCAACGGTCGGCCGCGGCTGGCATGCAACACGCTGACCAAGGACCTGCCGGCGGACATCACGCTGCTGCCGCTGCCCGGCTTCGAGCTGATCGCCGACCTGTCGGTGGACACCGGCCGCTGGATGCGCGCGCTTTCCGAGCGGCTCCAGGCGTGGCTGCATGCCAGGGAGACCGAGGTCGACGCGGCTCGCATCGAGGAGCCGATGGACCCCGATCTGGCGGACCGGATCTACGAGCTCGACCGCTGCATCGAGTGCGGTTGCTGCGTCGCGGCCTGCGGAACGGCGCAGATGCGCGCCGATTTCGTCGGCGCCGTCGGCCTCAACAAGATCGCCCGCTTCAGCCTCGACCCGCGCGACGCGCGCGGTGACGGCGACTTTTACGAGCTCGTCGGCGACGACGACGGCGTGTTCGGCTGCATGACCTTGCTCGCCTGCCACGACGTTTGCCCCAAGCAGCTGCCACTGCAGAACCAGATCGCGTTCCTGAGGCGGCGCATGGCGCGCGCCGGCGGCTGAGCTTACCGCCGGCTCAGACCGGCGGCAGCTGCGCGTAGGCCGCGGCGACGTTCGGCATCGCCGCGTAACGCTCGCGAAATTCCGCCGGCGCGCGAACCGGGCGGCCGGTCGAGAGTTCGATGCAGACGTACTCCACCTCGGCGCGCACCAGCGTCGCGCCGTCGGCGGCGCGGCGCAGCTGGAACCGCCGACGGGCGCGAAGCTTGTAGTCCGCGGCCAGCAACCAGGTTGCGACGTGGACCGTGTCGCCGCGCAGCGCCGGCCGCAGGTAACCGATGACGCTGCGCAACACCGCCATGCCGCGGTCGATCTCGAGGCAGCGCTCGACCGGCAGCCCGAGCGCGGCCGAGTGACTCCACGCTGCTCGATCGAGCCACGTCACGTAGACGGCGTTGTTGACGTGCTCGTAGGCGTCGATGTCGGCGGCCGCGACGTTTAGTGTCGTCACGAACGGCGCGGGCAGATCCCAGTCGGCTAGCTCGGTCGGCACGCAGGCCTCCGCGGTACGATGTCCGGTCGTTGGGGCGCGGACCGCCGTTGGGCGGCCGGTGACGATGATGCCGCAACCGCCGCGCACCGCACAGCTCCCGCGCGCCTGCCCGCGGGCGGCCGCTGCCGGTCAGGCCACGGGCAGGTGGGCGGCGCGGCCGTGCGTTCGGGGACGATCGCGGCGAACGACCCGGCGCGAGCGGCTGCCGCGGCGCCGTCGCGGCGATGGCGCGTTGCTAGGCAGCGTCGCGCGGGGGTTCAGGCCGTGCTTCACGCTACTATGCCGTCGTCGCGCCAGCGGCCGCGAACAGGAATTCCCATGCGCCAGTCGTTGTCTGCCGTCCTCTGTCTGTTGCTGCTGCCGGCCGCCGCGTTCGCGGCACCCGGCGTGGCCCAGGCGGTCGCCGACCGCGTCTACCGCAACGGCGTCATCTTCACCGCCGACCGCGGCAACTCGCAAGCCGAGGCCATTGCCGTTGGCGGCGGCAGGATCCTCTACGTCGGCACCAGCCCGGGGGTGGAGGCGTTCATCGGCGCCGCGACCGTCACCATGGACCTGCACGGCCGCTTCCTGATGCCAGGGCTCGTCGATGGCCACATGCATCCGCTCGAGGCAGGCGCACAGCTGCTCAAGTGCAACCTCAACTACGAGTCGCTGACGGTTGCCGAGCTGCAGACGCGCGTCCAGGCCTGCCTCGACGGTAGCGCCGCCAAGGAGCCCGATGCCTGGCTCGAGGTCGTCAATTGGTTCCAGGAAACGATGCGCCCGGCCGGAGTGCGAACCAGCGCCGCGACGCTGGACGGGCTGCGCACCCATCGGCCGATCATCGTCCTGTCGTCGCAGGGCCATACCGGGCTCGCCAACGGTCGCGCGCTCGCCCTTGCGCACATCACGGCGGCCACGCCGGATCCGGTCGGCGGCAAGCTCTGGCGCGACGCGTCCGGCGCGCCAACCGGGCTGCTCGAGGAGGAGGCGGCGTTCTCGCTCGTCACGGCGCTGCTACCGAAAACGACGTCCGAGGAAGACGTCGCCGCGGCGGCGGCGGCGCTGCGCGCCATGAGTGCGCAGGGCGTCACCAGCTTCCTAGACGCCGCGGCCTCGGAGCAGTCGATCGCGGCATTCGCGGCGTTGCGTCGCGCCGGCGGGCTGACGGCGCGCGCGCACTTCGCGCCGCCGATCCTGCCGGCGGAGCAGGGCACGCTGGCTGCGGCGGTGGCACGCGTGGTCCGGCTGAGATCGCAGTATGACGAGGGGGTGATCGGCCACGCGCCCGGTATCACGGTACGCAATGCCAAGCTATTCCTGGACGGCGTGATCTACGTGCCGGCATTCACCGGCGCCATGGTCGAGCCGTATCGGCGCAACGCCGGCAGCGAGGCCCGGCCGCGCTGGGTGACCGGCACGAATCGCGGTCCGGCGGTCTACTTTCCGCCGGCAGCGCTAGCGGCCGCGCTCGTCGCCCTCGGACGCGCTGGCATCGATCCGCACCTGCACGCCGACGGCGACGGCGCGGTGCGCGCCGCGCTCGATGCGGTGGCGGCCCTGCGCAAGGCGATGCCTCGCGCCGACATCCGGCCGGCGATCGCGCACGACGAGATCGTGACGCGCGCGGACTTCCCACGCTTCAAGGCGCTCGGCGTGATCCCGGTGCTGTCACTTCAGTGGGCCCAGCCGGCCGGCTACACGCTCGGACTGCGCGAGGTCTTCGGTCCGGCGCGCATGAAGATCCTCGAGCCCGCGGGGCTGCTGGCCGCCGCCGGCGCGCCGATCGCCTTCGGCAGCGACTGGCCGGTCGACGCCCTCGATGAATGGTTCGCGCTCAAGGTCGGCGTGACCCGCACCGGGCCGGCGGATTCGGCGCCGGAATACCGCGGGCGTCTCGGCGCCGATCCCGGCCTCGCGCCGTCGGCGGTGCTGCGTGCCGCGACCATCGGTGCCGCGTACGAGCTTCACGAGGACGACGCGACGGGCTCGCTCGAGGTCGGCAAGGCCGCGGACCTCATCGTCCTCGACCGCAATCCGCTCGTCGTGCCGGCGGAGGACATCGCCGGAACGCGGGTGCTGCAGACTCTGGTCGGCGGTGAGGTGGTGTACACCGCCGCGCGTCGGTAGGGCGCCAGCCAGGCGGGCCCGGCGCGTCCGTGCGAGCGGCACGACCGGCGCAGCCGGGCTGCCGTCCGGGTTTGCGGATCGGCGCAGCAGGTCGCGATTCTGTAGCCTTGGCAGCGAGCGCCACTGCGCGCGGCCGGAAGGGCGTGAGGAATGCTACCGAAGCGAAAGATCTGGCTCGAGCGGGCGACCAACTGGGGCATTGCCGTGGCCGTGCCGCTGGTGGCGATCGGTGGCTTCAAGCTGCTTGCTCACGCGCGGGACGGTGCCCAGCCGCTGCCCGGGCAGCTGGCGCCGCCGGCAGCGTCCGGCCGGATCCTGGCGGCGCCACCGATCGATGCCAGCGTGCCGCCGGTCGTGACCTTGCAGCGGGGGCCGGTCACCGCACCACCTGCGGCAGCCGATCCGCGCTGCACGGCGCTCGCGGGCGCGCGCGCTGACGCCGCCGACCACACCGTGGCGCGCGTCGACCGCCAACGGGCGTCCGAGGCGCAGGCGCGGCGCCTCGGCTGCCTGCGGCGCTAGCTCGCCGTCCGGGCGTTGAGATTGGCGGCCGCCGTCCCCATTTCGCACCTGCTCCCGTCACCACTGCCCAAGGCCCCGCCGCGATGACCCTGAAGACCTGCATGCCGGCCGTGTTTGTCGGCCACGGCAGTCCGACGAACGCGCTCGCCGACAATGCGGCGACCGACGGCTGGCGCGCGCTCGGCGCCAAGCTGCCGCGGCCGCGCGCGATCCTTTCGATCTCGGCACACTGGTACACGAGCGGCAGCTTCGTGACCAGCAATCCCGTGCCGCGGACGATCCACGACTTCGGCGGCTTCCCGAAGCCGCTCTACGAGGTGCGCTACGGCGCGCCGGGCGATCCGGCGCTCGCGGCACGGGTCATCGAGTTGTTGGCGCCGGACCCGGTACGCCCGAGCACGGAATGGGGTCTCGATCACGGCACTTGGTCGGTGCTCGTGCACATGTACCCGCAGGCGGATATCCCGGTCGTGCAGCTGAGCATCGACGGGACACAACCTGCGGCGGTGCATTACGCGCTCGGCCAGCGGTTGACCGCGCTGCGTGACGAGGGCGTCCTGCTGCTCGGCAGCGGCGGGATCGTACACAACCTGATGCGCGTCGACTGGGCGAACGCGAGCCCACCGCCGCCGTGGGCCGTGGATTTCGACGAACGCGTGCGCGCGCGCATCCTCGAAGGTGACGACGCGGCGGTCATCAACTATGAGCAGCTTGGCGAAGGCGCGCGTCTGTCGGTGCCGACGGCCGAGCACTATCTGCCGCTGATGTACGTGCTCGGCAGCCGCCGCGCGGGCGACGTGGCGACGATCCCGCTGACCGGCTTCGAGCTCGGTACGATCAGCCTGACGGCGGTTCAGCTCGGCGCCTGAGCGTCGCGCGCCTTGCGGTGACGGACGAGGCTCGCAGCGGGGGGGCGGCGATGAAGGTGCTTGTCTTTGGGGCGAGCGGCATGGTCGGGCAGGGCGTGCTGCGCGAGTGCCTGATCGATCCTGACGTCACCGAGGTGCTGTCGATCGGCCGCAGCGACTGCGGCCTTCGCGACGCGAAGCTCCGCGAGATCCGCCGGGCGGATCCAGCCGAACTCGCGGCGCTCGAGCCCGAGCTCGCGCGCTTCGATGCCTGCTTCTTCTGCCTCGGCGTGTCGGCAGGCGGGCTGAGCGAGGCGGCCTACACGCGCCTGACACACGACCTCACGCTCGCGGTCGCGCGCACGCTCGCGCGGCTGCGTCCCGGGATGACCTTCATCTACGTCTCCGGCATGGGGACCGACAGTACCGGCCGCGGCCGCAGCATGTGGGCGCGGGTCAAGGGGCGGACCGAGAACGAGCTGCTCGCGCTGCCGCTCGCCGCGACGATGTTTCGCCCGGCGGTGATCGTGCCGATGCACGGCGAACGCTCGAAGACGCTGGCCTACAGGCTGCTCTACGCGCTGGTCGCGCCGCTGTTGCCGCTGCTGCGGCGTGCGTCGCCGCGCTACGTCACGACCACCGAGCAGGTCGGCCGGGCGATGCTCGCGGTCGCCGCACGCGGCGCGTCGCACGAGGTGCTCGAAAACGCCGACATCAACGCGTTCTGAGGCGCGGCAGCTAGCCGGCGATCGGGCCGGGGCGTTGCAGGTAGCGCTCGCGGATGGCGTCGGCGACGCGATAGCTCAGCGCGCCGACGGTGCCGGTCGGGTTGTAGCCCGCGTTTTGCGGGAAGGCGCTCGCACCGACGACGAACACGTTCGGCACGTCCCAGCTCTGCAGGTAGGGATTGACGGCGCTGGTGGCCGGGTCCGCACCCATGACCGCGCCGCCGGTGTTGTGGGTCGACTGGTAGGGGACGATGCTGTAGCGGCCGCTGCGCGCCGCGGCGCTCACGGCGCTCGGCGCGAGCGCCCGCGCGATGGCCTCGGCGCGCGCCGTCAGGTACTCGGACATCCGCCGCTCATTGTCATGGAAGTCGAAGGTCATGCGCAGCAGCGGCAGACCACAGGCGTCGCGGTAGGTCGGGTCGATGTCGAGGTAGTTGGTGCGGTAGCTCTGCACCGCGCCGTGAGCGACGATGCCGAGCGAGCGGCCGGAGTAGTGCGCGACGGCCTTCTTCCACGCGCCTCCCCAGCGTGGCGTGCCCGGCGGCACCGGGTGCGATTCGATCGGCCGCGTGCCGGTCGAGCTGCAGGCGATGAAGCCGCCGCCGACGAAGCCGAGCCCGCTGTGGTCGAAGTTGTCACCGTTGAACTCGTCGACCACCTGGCCGAGGGCGCCGGCGCCCATGAACGGATTGAACGCCTTGTCCTCGAAAAACGCAGTGACGCCGCTGATGCACTGGTAGGCGTAGTTGCGCCCGACGACGCCCTGGTTCGCGACCGGGTCGTAGGGCCGGCCGATCCCGGCGAGCAACAGGTGGCGGACGTTGCCGAACACGTAGGACGTCAGCAGCACGATCTCGGCCGGCTGCTCGAACTCGCGGCCGCGCGCGTCGACGTAGCTGACGCTGACGGCGCGCTTGCGCTGCGAGTCGAGGTTGACTCGCAGCACGTTGGCGCGGGTGCGCAGCTGGTAGCGGGGGCTGGCGAGCAGCGCCGGCAGCACTGCGGTCTGCGGGCTCGCCTTGGCGCCCATCTCGCAGCCGAAGCGTTCGCAATAGCCGCAGTAGACGCATGGACCGAGCGTCTGGCCGTACGGGTTGGTGTAGCCGCGCGTCATGTTCGCGCTCGGCATCGGAAATGAATGGTAGCCAAGCGCGGTGCTCGCCTGGGCGAACAGCGCAGTGGCGTAGCTGTCCTGCATCGGCGGGTTCGGGTAGTCCCGCGAGCGCGGTCCCTCGAAGGGGTTGCCGCCGGGGCGGATCTCGCCGTGCAGGTTGCCGGCACGGCCGCCGATGCCGTACACCTGCTCGAAGCGGTCGTAGTGCGCTTCGAGGTCGGCGTAGCTCACCCCCCAGTCCTGGCTCGTGCAGTCGGCGGCGAGCGCGTCCTTGCCGTAACGCGCGATCGAGCGCGAGCGCGTCTCGAAGTCCCACGGCAGGAAGCGCCAGGTTTGTCCGTTCCAGTGCACGCCCGCGCCGCCGACACCCTCGCCGGGCAGGAATGAGCCGAGCTGGCGCATCGGCAGCGCGGTCTCGCCCGGAGCATTGCGAAAGCTCAGGGTCTCGCGCGACAGGTCCTGCATGAGCTCGAAGCGCCGGCTGTACTTGAGTTCGTCATGGATGCCCGGCATGTCGAAGTCGGGGTGCGTGTCGCGCGGCGCGCCGCGTTCGAGGCCGACGACCTGGAGGCCGGCGTCGGTGAGCTCCTTGCCGAGGATCGTGCCGCTGACGCCGACGCCGACGGTCACGACATCGACCGGCTTGAGTCGTGTGGCGGTCATGCCCGGGCTCAGCTGCGCTTGTCGAGGCGGGTGTGCAGCGCGTGGCCGTGGGCATCCACCGGTGCGCGGCCCTGCTGGACGTCGCCGATGGAGACCGGCTCGACGCGGTACGGCACGTTGTGCTTGCCGATCTCGTCGACGTAGGCGGCGGCGACTCCCGGGAATCCGGCCAATCGCCAGCCGGCCTTGTCGCGGTTGCCGCCGTACATCGGGTCGGCGAAGAAGCCTTCCTGGGTGTTGGCGAGCAGCAGCGAAAAAAACAGCGGCGCGGCGACGCTCTCGAGCGCGATGCTGCCAGCCTCGAGTCCCTTCAGGACCTCCTCGCGCTGCAGCGCCTCGAGCGCGTCGAAGCCGCGGCCGTAGTGCGTCCGGCAGTAGGCATCCGACTCGGCGATGCCCGCCCGGTAGATCTCGCGCGGGGTCAGCCGCGACTGGAAGCCCTGCTCCGGCGTGCCCTCAGGCCAAGGACCCAGGCGATAGGTCCGCGCCGCCGTGCCGAAGGCGCCGGCAAGCTGCCGATCGATGAAGGTTGCCACGCCGGCCTCGCGGGCGCCGGGGCCGAGCTCGTCCGCCGGGATCAGGACGCCGATCGCCGCCTCGACGAAGGCGGCCTCTGGGCCGGTCAGGCACTGGAAGGCCTCGGCCTCGCCGGGCACCGCGCCACGGTGCGCGCCGTGATGCGCCGGGTGCATCAACGCTGTCCCGCTGCCCGCCGCCGGCGCTGATGCCGATGCCGGCGGCGGTGCGTCGGCGTCGGCGGGCGGCAGACCGGCTGCGCCGAGCGCGGTGACGGCCTTGAGGAAATTCCGTCGGCTGCTGGAGAGGTCCATGCGGCGGCTCCTGAGATCAGGGGCAGGTCGCCACGCTTGTGGTTGTTGGATCGGGCGCGGCGATCGATCGTAGCACGCCGCTGCGGGCTTCCCGGGGAGTTGCCGGGCGGGCTCCGCCGGTGTGCGCTGCGACATCGTGCCGGCCAGCGTTCGACACGCACGCAGCCGAGGCAGTAGGATTCGCGGGCGCCGTGACGAGGTGACGGTCACGACACCGCTGCGGCGCTGCACATCGAACATCAGGTGACGGCGTCGGCGGCCTTGCCGCGGCGGGCCCAGGCGGAGCATTGATGGCAGGCTTTTCGGAACATCCGCTGCGCTCGCTGGCCGCGTGGCTCGCGGACACGGCGCTCAGCCGGACGCTGCAGACGGTCGACTGGCTGGTGCCGGCGATCCAGACGGCCCACATCCTCGCGGTCGCCGTGGTGATTTCCTCGGTGCTGATGCTGTCGCTCGCGGTGTTCGGCCTGCACGGCCGCGAGCAACCGCTCAGCCGCAGCGTCGCGCGCTTCGCGCCAGCCATCGGCGTCGGCCTGCCGGTGCTGCTCGTGACCGGCGCCTTGATGATCGCGGCCGAGCCTGACCGGGCGCTCCCGAACCCGGCCTTCCAGCTCAAGATGGCGATGCTCGTCGGCGCGGCGCTGCTGACTTGGCTATACGCGCGCAGCGTCCGAGGCACGCCGGCGACGGGACCGGCGCGGCCGCTCGTGGTGCGCCTCGCCGCCGGCACCTCGCTCGTGCTGTGGGTCGCGGTGCTGGTCGCCGGGCGCTGGATCGCCTACACCTTGTCGCGCTAGCCGCCGGGGACACGCTTCGCATGACGATCGCCACCGCCCTCGAGGCGCTCTACGCCACCGCGCTCGCGACGCAGATCCGCGAGAACGAATTCGCGTTTCCATGGATCGAGAGCCTGCACGTGCTCGCGATCACGCTGGTGGTCGGCTCGATCGCGATCCTCGACCTGCGGTTGCTCGGCTGGGCGTCTCGAGACCGGGCGGTCACGCGCCTGTCGGCTGAGGTGCTACCGGTCACGTGGGGCGCGTTCGGCGTCGCGGTCCTGTCCGGCGCCCTGCTTTTCGCCTCGAACGCGCCGAAATACCTCGACAACCGCTACTTTCAGGCCAAGCTCGTGCTGCTCGCGCTCGCCGGGCTCAACATGTTGGTATTCCAGTTCCTCCTGGCGCGCAATCTTGCCACCTGGGACGCAGCGGGCGCGACGCCGCGCGCCGCGCGACTTGCCGCGGCGCTGTCGCTGGTACTCTGGGCGTCGGTAATCGCCTGCGGCCGCTGGATCGGCTTCACGATGCTGGCGGGATACTGACCGCGCCGGACTCGGCGCTTGACGTGGAGGGAGAGACCGTCATGGACATCTTGCGCAGGGTGCTGCTGTCGACGGCGCTGACGGTGGCGACGGTCGCGGCGGCCGGCGAGGCCGAGCTCAATCCCGCGCCGAGCGCGGCCGACTGGTCCGCGATCGCGCGCCTGCCGGACTGGAGCGGCGTCTGGACGCCGTTCGTGCGCGACCAGGACCGGCGCATCAAGGATGACCCGACGCCGTGGCGGCCGGAGGTCGCCAAGCAGATCGCGACCATGGAGGCCGACGAGAAGGCCGGCCGGCCGCGCGGGCTGTTCATCGACTGTCTACCGGAGGGCATGCCGTCGTGGATGCTGATCACCCACAACGCCTTCGAGGTGCTGTTCACGCCAGGGCGCGTGACGCTGCTCGGCGAGATGGACGGCAACCGGATCCGCCGCATCTACACCGACGGCCGCGGTCACCCGCCGGATCCGGATCCGACCTTCCACGGCCACTCCATCGGCCACTGGGAAGGCACGACGCTGGTCGTCGACACGATCGGCGTTCTGCCCCAGTCCTGGGTCGCCGTCAGCGAGGCGGTCGGCCTGCCGAACAACGGTGGCCTGCACATCATCGAGCGCCTGCACCTCGAGGGGCCCGAGCGGCTGTACGATGAGCTCGAAATCATCGCGCCGAAGGTGCTCGCGCAGCCCTGGAAGACGACGCGCATCTACTTCCGCCAGCGCGCTCGCAAATACGACATCGTCGAGGGCGTCTGCCTGCAGGGTGGCATGAGCTCGCGCCAGGACGAATTCGGCAACTGGCTGTACGTGCCGATCCCGCAAGAGGATGGCAACCCGGTGCCGCCGAAGTGACCGCCACCAATGCCAGCGACACCATGCACTCTGACCGGGGAACGCCGATGAACCGTACGCCGCTTCGAACGCTTTGCGCCACTGCCGTGCTGTGGGCCACCGCCGGCCTCGTGCCCGCGTTCGCCCATCACTCGTTCGCCATGTTCGACTTCGCGAAGGTGGTGACCATCAGCGGCACCGTCAAGGAATTCCAGTGGACGAACCCGCACGTCGTGCTGTGGGTCAACGCCGACGGCGCCAGCGGCGAGGCGCCGTCGGTCTGGTCGCTCGAACTCACGAGCCCCGGCAACCTGACGCGCGGCGGCTGGGACCGCAAGGCGCTCAATGCCGGCGACAAGGTGTCGGTGGAGCTCAATCCGCTGCGCAACGGCAATCACGGCGGTGCGCTCATCAAGGTCACCGACGAGACCACCGGTAAGAGCTACTCGACGAACCTGCGCGCCTACGAGAAGCCCGGCCTGCAGTGACCGTTTGGTCCCGGCCGCGCGCTCAGCCCCACAGCGCGCGTTCCGGAACCTGCATCAGGCCCGAGTCGAAGCGGATCGGCGGGTCGCGGTCAAGGCGTTGCAAGAGCGGACCGTCGAGGTCGACGTAGCGGCACGCCTGCGCAACCAGAAACGACGGCGCCATCGCCAGCGAGGTGCCACACATATTGCCGACCATAAGCCCGAGGCCGAGCCGCGCGGCCTCGCGCGTCATCGCCAGCGCCTCGGTGAGGCCACCGCACTTGTCGAGCTTGATGTTGACGTACTGGTAGCGACCGGCGAGCGCCGCGAGAGAATGGCGGTCGGTGCACGACTCGTCGGCGGCGAGCGGCAGTGGCGAGCGCAGGCCGTCGAGCGCGGCATCCTCGCCGCGTGGCAGCGGCTGCTCGACGAGTTCGACCGCGAGTTCCTCGAGCCCCGGCAGCAGGCGCTCCAGCAGCGCTCGTGTCCATGCCTGATTCGCGTCGACGACGAGCCGCGCGTCGGGGCATTCCTCTCGCACCAGGCGCACGACGTCGAGATGGCGCTCGGCGTCCAGCTTCAGCTTGAGCATCGGGTAGCCGGCCGCGGCGCGCGCCTTGCGGCGCGTGTCGGCCTCGTCGCCGAGCCCGATCGTGAGCACGGTCAGCACCGGCCGCGGCGGCCGCAGCCCCGCCGCCTGCCACACGGCGATGCCGCTTTCCTTGGCGCGCAGGTCCCAGAGCGCGCAATCGAGCGCATTGCGCGCGCCACCCGGCGGCAACAGTCCGAGGAGGTCCTCGCCGCTCAGCTCCTCATGCAGCGCCGGGGCGACGCGCGCGATCTCGGCCGCCATGCTCTGCGGCGTCTCGCCGTCGTAGTCGACGCCGGCGGCTTCGGCCCAACCGCGCTGGCCGCCGCGGCCGGTAAGCGTCGCGACCAGCACCGGGATGTGGGTGATCGAGTCGCGCGCAGTGGCGAAAGCCTCGAGCAGCTCCCAGCGCTCGATCACGGTCGCACAACGGATCACGGCGCGAGCAGCCGGTCGGCGAGCGCGCCGACGCCACCGCGCATCGGGTCGCAGGCCGGAAGGCCGAGCTCGCGCTCGAGCCCGGTTCGGTACTCCGCCCACGCGGCGTCGGCGAGCGCCGAGGAGTTGATGCTGAGGCCGACGCAGCGGATGGCGCGATTGGTGAGCCGCCCGAGCCGCAGGTAGTCGGCGATCACCTCGCCGAGTGGCGGAATCGGATAGTTCGGGTACTCCTCGATCGTCAGGCGCGCGGGGTCGTGGCAGAGCACGATCGCGTCAGGCTGCGAACCGTGCAGCAGCCCTACCGTGACGCCCGCGTAGGCCGGGTGGAAGATCGAGCCCTGGCCTTCGATGACGTCCCAGTGATCCGGCGCATTGTCCGGCGAGAGGGCCTCAGCGGCCCCGGCGAGGAAATCGGCCACCAGCGCGTCCATCGCGATGCCGCTGCCGGCGATCATGAGGCCGGTCTGGCCGGTGGCGCGGAAGGTGGCCGGCGCGCCCCTGGCGGCGAGCGCGCGCGTCAGCGCGAGCGCCGTATATTTCTTGCCGAGGGCACAGTCCGTGCCGACCGTGAGCACGCGCAGGCCGGTGCGCTTTCGCCCGGACGCCACCGGAAAACTCGGATTGAGGTGCCGGACGTCGACGAGGCGCACGCCGCGCCGCTCGGCCGCGCGGACCAGTCGCGGGAACGAGGTGAGCCGCGTGTGCAGACCGCTGACCACGTCGAGCCCGGCCTCAAGCGCCGCCTCGAGGTCGTCCTGCCACCGCGCCGGCAGCACGCCGCCTGTCGGCGCGACGCCGACGATGATCGAGCCGGCGCCCTGCGCGGCCGCCGCGGCGGGTGCGAGCCGCGGCACCTCGAGCGTGACGCTTGCCGCCGGATGCGACCACTCGCCAAGGACATCCTCGCGACACCAGTCGCGCAGCCCGAAGGCGGTCTTGCAGTCGGACTTGAGCTGGGCGTCGCCGAGGTAGAGCAGGTAGGGTTTGCGCAGGACGAGCATGAGAGGTATTCGCTGTGTGGCGGACGGGCCGCAGGTTCGGCAGCGCGAAGCCGCGGGCAGTGCCATCATACGATCTCGCGCGTCCGACCGGCACGCGGCGATCGTCAAGGAGACAGCGGCGATGTATCTGCCCAAGCACTTTTCAGAACAGCGGCCCGAGGCGCTCGCGGCCTTCGTGCACACCCACCCGCTCGGCATGCTCGTCACGCTCGACGACGGCCGGCCGACGGTTGACCACGTGCCGATGCTGCTCGAAGCGACGCCTGTGCTCCGGCTGCGCGGCCACGTTGCTCGCGCCAACGCCGTCGCCACGCGCGTCTCGACCGGTGCGGAAGTGCTGGCGGTGTTCCGTGGTGCCGATCACTACATCACGCCGTCGTGGTACGAGGCCAAGCAGGTGGATGGCAGGGTCGTGCCGACCTGGAACTACTCGGTGGTCGAGGCACGCGGCCGCATCCGCTGGTTCGATGCGCCGGAGCAGCTGCAGGCGATCGTCGAGGCGCTGACCCGCCGCCACGAGTCCGGGCGCGCAGCGCCGTGGGCGGTGGCCGACGCGCCGCCGGACTATATCGCCTCGATGCTGAAGGCGATCGTCGGCTTCGAGATCGAGGTGCAGTCGATGATCGGCAAGTTCAAGGCGAGCCAGAACCGCAGCGCCGCCGATCGCCACGGCGTCGGCCGCGGGCTGGCCGAGGACGGGGTCGCGACGGCGGCGACGGCGGAGCTCGTCCGCGACCCGCTCGCTTGAGCGGCATCGCGCACTTCGCGATCCCGGCCTGCTGGAGCGCGTGGGCGCTGTACTGGGCGTGGTCGGCGCGGGGCGGCAAGCCGGTGCGCCGCCATGAGTCGCGCGCGTCGCGCGCCGCACACGTCGTGCCGCTGACGCTCGCCGCCGCGCTGCTCGCCGCGCCGTCCGCGCCCGGCTGGCTCGGCGAACCGCTCGGCGTCGACGGCACGGCGGTACGCGCGGTGGCGATCGTACTGGTCGGCGCGGGTCTCGCGTTCAGCGTCTGGGCACGCCGCGCGCTCGGCGGCAATTGGAGCGCCACGGTGACCGTCAAGGACGGCCATGAGATTGTGCGCTCGGGGCCGTACCGCTGGATCCGCCACCCGATCTACACCGGCCTGATCGCCGCGCTGGCGGGCACTGCGCTCGCCGTCGCAGAGTGGCGCGCCGTCGTCGCTCTCGCGATCGCGGTCGCGGCGTTGTGGCGCAAACTCAGGTTCGAGGAACGGTGGCTGCTCGAGGAGTTCGGCGCGCGTTACGCAGACTACCGCCGGCAGACGCGCGCGCTGCTGCCGTTCCTGCTGTGAGGGCTGCAGCCGAGCGGCGCGGCACCGGTCGGCGGAGCGGCTAGCGCTGCCGGCGCCGGCGGGCCGGCCGGCGCGTGCCGCCGCGTGGCGCGGGCCAGTCGCTTGCCGCGAGCGCATAGGCGGCGCTGGCGAGCTCGTCGAAGGCACGGCGCGTGTGTCCGGCCATGCGCTCGAGATCGGGCAGCGCCGTCCGGTTGCCGATAAATCCGAAGCCCATCGTGTCGAAGTGCGACGAGAGGGTGACGTTGAGGCCAATGCCTGCGCCGAGCACCGAGACCGGGAACACCGCCTGCAGCCGCGCCGTCCCGAGGTAGCGATCGTCCGGCGCCCCCGGGACATTCGATAGCACGAGATTGGCGACGTGGCCGGTCATGTCGCCGGCGTGCGCGAGCTCGGCGGCGGCGGCGAAGCCGAGCACGGAGGCGGCGTAGACCAGCGCCGCATCGCGGCCCATGCCGCGGATCTCGTCCTTGCCCGCGCGCAGCGCCGCCATCACCTGCCGCATGCGGTCCCCGGCCTTCGCGCGCGGCGCGCCGAGCGGCACGAACATTGCCGAGGCGTTGGTGGTCGCGGTCGTGTCGCCTGCGGCGCGCAGCGACACCGGGCACATGGCGACCAGCGGTCGGTCACAGCGGCAGCCGAGATCGGCGAGGTACGCCTGGACGCCGGCGTCGACGATCGCCGCGGCCACGTCGTTGATCGTGGCGCCGAAGGCGTGCGCGACGGTGCGCAGTTCCGCGAGCGGTAGCGCGAGCGTCGCGAAGGAACGCGGCGTACGAATCGCGGCATTCAGCGGCAGGTTCGGACCGGTGAACGGCTGGCTGCCTGAGCCGCGCCGCGACAACAGGCCGTCGACGGCCTTGCGGACCAAGCCGAGTCCGACGGCGCCGATCGCGCTCACCTCGTGCCGCGCGGTAGCGACGAATTCGCCGAGCTCGGCCAGCACCGAGGCCGGCAGCGGCGTGCGGCGCGGTCCGACAGCGACGGCGTAGAACGGCGGGCGCGCGCGCGCGCGCGGCGCCGTCGCGAGACTCGCCACCAGCCTGACCGTCGCCGAGAGGCCATCCACCAGCGAGTGGTGCACCTTGAAGTAGATCGCAAAGCGGCGGTCCGGCAGCCCCTCGATGAACCAGACGCGAAACCCGGGGCGATTGCGGTCGAGCAGCGGTTCGTGCAGGTCCTCGATCAGCCGCAGGAAGCTCTGCTCGGTGGCGCCCGCTGGCAGCACGAGGTGGCGGACGTGGTAGTCGAGGTCGACGGCCGCCGCGCGCCGCCAGCGCGGCATGCCGGTCGCGACGAAGTCAGGGACCTGGTCGAACGGTGGCCGCGGTCGTGCGGCGCGATAGCCGCGCACCAGGCGAGTCACCAAGTCCGGGCGGCCTGCTGCCGGGCGCTCGAACAGCATGACGCCGCCCACGTGCATCGGCGCGTCGGCCGTCTCGATCAGCAGGAATACGAGGTCCAGCGGGGGAATCGCACGCGCCACGGTCACTCCATGGCGGGCCGCGGCCGCAGCCGTGCGGCCTCAGGCGCACGTCGCGCGTTGGCCTGCCAGACCGCAAGCATACGGCGGCGCGGTGCGTGGCTGTCCACAGGCTCGCTGCGGGTTTCCCGATGCTGTTTTTCGGGGATCCGCCCCCCACGATGGAGTCCGGAGTGCGCGCGTTGGCACGACCGACTGAGACATCATGAACTGGCAGACGACGACCGCCAACCTCTTCGCGCGGCTGACCATCAAGCAGATGATGCGACGCGACGTCTCGGTGCCGTCGATGCGCCGGGCGATCGGCGCGCTCGAGCGCCTGTTCCCGCGGCGGCCGGCGGACTGCGAGGTCGGGCGCGATCATCCGTTGCCCGACTGCGAGGCCGAGTGGGTGAGGCCGCGCGAGCTGCCCGCAGACCGCGTGCTGCTGCACTTTCCGGGCGGCGCCTACGTCGTTCGGTTCCCGAATCTCGAGCGCGCGCTGGTCGGACGGATCTGCCACGCGGCGCACGCACGCGGCCGGATCGTCTTTTATCGCCTCGCGCCCGAGCACCCGTTCCCGGCCGGCCACGACGACGGCGTCGCCGCGTACCGCCAGCTGCTCGATCTCGACATCGCGCCCGGGCGGATCTTTCTGAGCGGAATGTCCGCCGGAGGCGGACTGGCGCTGGGTGTCCTGCTCGCGATCCGCGACCGCGGCTGGCCGCTGCCGGCCGGCGCCATCGCCATGTCGCCGCTCACCAACCTGACAGAGACGCACCAGGGCGCCTCGCGCGTCACCAACGCCCGCAGCGATGCGGTGCTCAGCCTCGCGCACGGCCATCAGCTGCGCGACATGTACGTCGGCGGCAACGCCGAGCTTTACGGCCATCCCTACGTCTCCCCGGTGTTCGGCGACTACCACGACGTGCCGCCGGTGCTCTTCCAGGTGGGCAGTACCGAGGTGATGCTCGACGACAGCCGGCAGGCGGCCGAGCGCATCCGGGCCACCGGCGGCAGCGCCGAGGTTGAGATCTGGGAAGGCATGCCGCACGGCTGGCAGGCGATGCCGTTCCTGCCTGACGGGACGCTCGCGGTCGAGCGCATCGCAGATTTCATGCGCATGCACGCTCCCTGAGCGGCCCCTGGGCGGTCGCAGAGGTCCGGTCCCCCGAAGCGTGAACTACGGCACTACGCTGGGGCAGTTCGGCCCTTGGCGAATGGGCGCCGCTTGTACGAAAATGGTTCCCGGTGGCACAGGCGTTCCGGGTCCCGGCACGCCCCGCACCGACCGGCTAGCTGAGGATCACGATGAGCAAGTCGAGGCCCCCCCGCGCCGCAGGCGAAACGCGCACCGCGCAGGCCTTCATGGCCCGGCTGCGCCTTGATCACGCGCGGCTGTCGCGCGTGCTGCGCGAGCTGGAGGTGCAGCGGACCCGGCTCGACACCGAGCCGGATGAGGCGCGCGCGGTGCTTGGCGAGGCCTTGCACTATCTCGTCGAGTACCTACACGGCCATCACCATCCCCGCGAGGACCTGCTGTATGCGCGGCTGGCGCCGCTGCGGGCCGATCTTGGCGAAGAGCTTCGCGAGCTCGGACGCGAGCACGACGGCGGAGCTCGGCGCGCGCGACAGCTTGTGGCGGCGCTGCGGCGGCTGCCACCGGCGGGGCCGGCCGGGCGGGGCAGCGAGCGGTTCGCGCGTGATCTGCGGGCCTACGTCGACGAAACCCGGCAGCACATGCGGCGCGAGGAGCGGGCGATCTTCTACGCCGGCGTCGAGCCGTGGCTCTCCGAGGCCGATTGGCAGGCGGTGTCTGCGGCGGCCATGCCAGACGACCCGCTGGGCGACGCGGCGCACCTGCGCCGGCATTACCCGCACCTCGCGGCGGCACTCGCGCTTCCGGTGCGCGACGTGTCGAGTGCCGTGCAGCCGGCGGACGACGTGTCTGCGAGGCAGGCGCGGGCGATGGCGGCGCTGCGCGAGGGCGCCGACGAACTCGTCGAGACCTACGGGGAGCTACTGCACGAGGGGCTCGACCTGCTGCGCGCCAACGTCGAGACGCTCTGGGGGGCGCCATCGCCGCTCGGCGCGGTCGGGGCGCTGCCGGAGGTCAGCCGGCGCAGCTACCAGTTCGCGGCGCGTTGCATCGCGTTGCCGTCGCGGGTGGCGCTCGGGTGCGCGAGCCGCATGCTGAGCCCGTTCGGCGCAACCGCAGCGCCGGGCGACACGAAGGAATAGCGGGTCGCGGGCGCGCTCGACACGGCCGCTGGACGACGCGGCCAGCGGAGTGATGCCGGGCCGGGCGCACAGCGGCCGCTGTGCCGGCGCCTGGGCCGGGGTTCACTGCGGGAGCGGCCCGGGATCCGGATCCGCGTGGCCGTCGACCCAGGTGCGGCGCACGACGACCGCCTCGTCGAGCAGCGCGAGGTTGGCGCGATAGCCGGGGGCGATGCGGCCGATTTCGTCGCCCAGCCCGAGGAAGTCTGCCGGGTACTCGCTCGCCATGCGCACGGCCTCGACGAGTTCGAGACCGAGCAGCCGGACGGCATTGCGCACCGCGGTCGCCATGTCGAGGGCGGTGCCGGCGAGCGTGCCGTGCTCGTCGCGGCAGACGCCGTCGACGACACGGATGGTGCGGCCCTGCAGGACGAAGGATGCCTCAGGGGAGCCGACGGCCGGCATCGCGTCGGTGACCAGCAGGAAGCGGTCGTGGCGCTTGCAGCGCAGTGCGATCTGCAGCGTAACCGGATCGACGTGGTGGCCGTCGACGATGATGCCGCACCAGGTGCTCTGGTCGTGGAGCGCAGCGCCGACCACGCCGGGCTCGCGCGGTGTCAGCGGCGACATCGCATTGAACAGGTGCGTGAAGCCGCGCAGGCCCTGGTCGATGGCGGCCTTGACCTCGGCATAGCTCGCGTTGCTGTGGCCGGCGGCGACGATCAGGCCGGCGGCGACCAGCTCGGCGACGACGGCCGGGGTCGTCATCTCCGGCGCGAGTGTCAGGAGCGTGCGCCCGCCGCGCAGCGCGCGCAGCGCCGGTACCAGCGAGCTGTCCAGTGCGCGCAGATGCTGAGGATCGTGCACGCCGCGGCGGGCGCGGTTGAGAAACGGCCCCTCGACGTGGATGCCGAGGACGTTCGGCAAGCCGGCATCAAGCGCTGCCTGGACGGCGCCGATCGCGCGTCCGATGGTGTCGAGGTCGTCGCTGATGACGGTCGGCAGGAAGCCGGTAGTCCCGAAGCGGCGGTGTGCGGTGCCGATCGCGCGGATCGCCTCGATGCCCGGGTCGTCGTTGAACAGTACGCCACCGCCGCCGTTCACCTGGATGTCGACGAAGCCCGGCGCGAGCAGCAGCCCGCCGAGGTCTTGCTGGCGCGCGTCGCGACAGCGGGGATCGTCGGCCGTCACGATCGCTTCGATGCGCGCGCCGGCGAGCAGCAGCGAGTGATCGGCGACGATGCCCGTCGGCGTCAGGATCCGGCCGTTGACGAGCGCGGTGCGCATCAGACGGTCTCCGTGACCTTGCGCAAGTGGGCAGGCCGGTCCGGGTCAAAGCCACGGCGGACGGCGAGCGCGGCGATCAGCCGGTAGGCGCTTTGCACGAGCAGCATCGGCGCGAACTCGGCGCGGCAGGCAGGTGTCGGCAGCGGGTTGCCTCCCCGGGCAGCGGCGCCGGCGACGAGCAGCGGTATCGCGCGCGCGGCGAGCTCGGCGGCGAGCGCCTCGACGCCCGGCCGGGTCAGGTCGTCCTGGCCGAGGAGCAGCGCCGGGAAGCGCGGCCCCAGCAGCGTGAACGGCCCGTGGCGAAGTTCCGCACTGCTGAACGCTTCCGCATGCAGCCCACAGGTCTCCTTGCACTTCAGCGCGATCTCCTGCGCGGCTGCGAGGCCGAGGCCCCGGCCGACGACGTACAGGTGCTCGGCGGTCTCGAGCAGCGGCAGCGCACGGCTCCAGTCCATCTGCCAGGCGTCGTCCATCAGCGCCGGCAGGCGCTCGAGGTCGCGCGTCAGGCCGGCGTCGCGCGTCCAGGCGGCGACGAAGCGCGCCAGCGCGGCCAGCGTCGCGAGGTAGGATTTGGTCGCGGCGACACTGTGTTCCGGGCCGGCGCGCAGTGCGAGCACGTGGTCGGCCGCGGCCACGAGAGGCGCGTCGGGGCTGTTGCACAGCGCGAGCACGACGGCGCCTGAGGCCTTGGCGTGCGCCACCGCGGCCAGCAGGTCCGGGCTTTGGCCGGACTGCGAGATCGCGATGAACAGGCAGCCGCGCAGGTTCTGGGCGACACCGTAGACGGAGGCCACCGACGGCGCAGCGGAGGCTGTCAGCACACCGGCGCGGGTCTCGATCAGGTACTTGGCATAGGTGGCGGCATGGTCGGAGCTGCCGCGCGCACAGGTCACGACCGCCCGCGGCGCGAGCGCGCGCATCGTCGCGCCGAGCGCCTCTAGCACGCCGGCATCGAGCGTGAGTTGCGTGCGCACCGCTTCCGAGGCGCTCGCGGCCTCCGCGTACATGCGGGTGGCCTCGGCGCCCTGGGTCACGTCAGGGCGCTCAGTTCGGCGACGAAGTCGTAGGTGTCGCCGCGATAGTAGGACTGCGAGAACTCGATGGCCCGGCCGTCGGGCAGCGAGCCGAGGCGCTCGACCAGCAGGCCGGCATCGCCCGTCTTCGCCTTGAGGAGTTCCGCCTGGTCGCCGGTCAGCAGCACGGCGCGCAAGCGTTGCAATGCGCGCACCGGGCGGTGCGCGGTGCGCTCGAGGGCTTCGTACAGCGAAGTGTCCACCGCCTCGAGGGACGGCAGCGCCGAGGCCACGATCGTCGCGTACTCGAGCGCCATGGGCGCATCGTCGGCATAGCGGATCCGGTTGAAGCGATACACAGGTGTGCCGGGGCTGAGGCGCAGTGCAAGCGCCTCCTCAGGAGTCACGGTTCCGGCGGCACGCTTCAGCCAGACGCTGCGCGGCGTGCGGCCGCGCGCACGCATGTCCTCGGAAAACGAGGTCAGCATCGCGAAGTTCTTCTCGACGCGCGCCGAGACGAAATTGCCGCTGCCCTGGCGTCGTACCAGCAGGCCCTCGGCTACCAGGCCGTCGAGCGCCTTGCGCACCGTGATGCGCGAGACCGCGAAGTCGGTGGCGAGGTCACGCTCGGCCGGCAGCGCGTCGTCCGGCCCGAGCAAGCGGCTCTCGATGGCCCGGCGCAGGGCGCGCTGCAGCTGCTGGTAGAGCGGCAAATTGCTCTGCTGATCCAGCGGGCCGACGGCTTTCGCCAGGGAGGTCATGGGTTGGTACGGCTCTTCCGGGATCAGGTCGACCATGGGAATCGTACCAAAAGGATACCAGTTAAGGAACAACAATCTGAATGAGATTCACTTAACATGTTGTTAACGAACGTAAAACAGTGATTTGTTTTGTTGGGCTTTCGCTGCGCTGGCATTTCGTCATTATTGGTACTATATTGGGCCTTAACTGGTGTGGACCCTTGGTATAGCCCGGGCCACACGGGTTTCGGGGCGCACAAAGGCAGTTCGAAATCGCCGCCGCGCCAACGGCCCAGGGATTCGAAAGCAGATCGGCGACAGTCACGGGGGACATCTAATGAATCGGATCACATTCGCGGTCAAGTCGGCACTGGGTCTTGTGATGCTTGCGCCACCGGCGCTGGCGCTCGCCCAGTCTGCACCGGTCGCGCCGGCAGCGACGCTCGAGGAAGTGGTCGTCACCGGCATCCGCCGCTCGCTCGAGCAGTCGCTCGACGCCAAGCGCGCGAGCACGTCGGTCGTCGACGTCATCAGCGCCGAGGACATCGGCAAGATGCCGGACAAGAACATCGCCGACTCGCTGCAGCGGGTGCCGGGCGTGACGATCAGCTCGGCAGGCGCCAGCGAGGGTGGCTTCGACGAGAACGACCGCGTCAGCATGCGCGGCACCGGCCCGAGCCTCACGCAGACCCTGATCAACGGCCACAATGTCGCCTCCGGTGACTGGTTCGTCCTCAACCAAGTGACGACCGTCGGCCGCAGCGTGAGCTACTCGCTGCTGCCGTCCGAACTCGTCAGCAGCGTCGTCGTCCACAAGAGCTCCGAGGCCTCGCTCGTCGAGGGCGGCGTCGCCGGCTCGGTCGACATCATCACGCGCAAGCCGCTGGAGTTCGGCAAGCCGCTGACGCTCGAGGGCTCGGTTGGCGCGGTGTACGCGGACCTGCCGTCGAAGACCGACCCGCAGCTCAGCGGTCTCATCAACTGGCGAAATGATTCGGCGACCTTCGGCATCATGCTGCAGGCCTTTTCGGAACAGCGCCACCTGCGCCGCGACGGCGTGGAACTGCTCGGCTACGAGCGCATCGCGCCGGGCAGCGCCGTTGCGACCTCGAACCCCGATCTCACCAACGTCTGGTACCCGGCGCTGATCGGCGCGGCCCTGTTCGAGCAGAAGCGCGAGCGCAAGGGTGGGCTGATCGATGCACAGTGGAAGCCGAACGACGCGATCATGTTCGACCTGTCGGGCTTCATCTCGAAGCTCGACGGCCCGAACTACAATCGCAACTACCTGCTGTGGAATACGCACTACATCAACTCAGGCGCCGGCCAGGCGCCGGACCCTGGCTACGTGGTCACCAACGGCACGCTGACGCAGGCGACCTTCACCGGCAAGCCCGGCACCTTCTACGGCGTCTACGACCAGATCTCCCGTCCGGACGAGAGCGCGAGCTCGAACTTCGTCAACCTCGACGGCACCTTCCGCATCACCGACCGCGTGTCGCTGGCGGCGCAGATCGGCACCTCCGAGGGCCACGGCAAGACGCCGACCCAGAATGTCTCCGAGACACTGCCAGGTGCCGGCAATGGTGCCGGCTGGCAGTTGCATGGCATCGGCAGCGGCCCGAACTTCAACCTCGGCACGACCAACAACACGACGCCGTTCCCGGGCGGCACGCCGGTCGACTTCGGCTGGATCTTCGGCGCCCAGAACGTCGACATCGTCGACAAGGAGAGCTGGGCCAAGCTCGACGCCACCTTCGCGATGGACGGCGACCACTGGAAGGACCTCAAGTTCGGCATTCGCTACGCCAAGCACGATCGCACCTCCGACGGCGCGATCGCGCAGGGGCCGACCTTCAGCGGTCCGAACGGCGGCGGCGTCAGCACCGCCAACTATCCGAGCACCTGGACGAACTATCCGTCGAACTTCACGAGCTTCGGCGGCTCGATCCCGACCGGCATCTGGTACTGGACTCCGGCGCAGCTCGCGGCCTACAACGGCGCGGGACTCGTGCAGCGCGACCCGCTGGCGCGCGCCTACTACCAGTACCTGTTCGGCGTCCACGAGAAGGACTTCGCGACCTACCTGCAGGCGGACTTCAAGGGTCAGGGCTGGAGCGCCAATGTCGGCGTGCGCGTGGTCAACACGGGCGAGGACATCGTCACCTACACGCAGGTGGATCCGTCGACGCCAGGGGCGATCCTGACCTCGCTGTTCGGACCCTACATCGGCATCCCGGTCAGCCACAGCTACAGCGACGTGCTGCCGAGCGCGAACCTCAAGGTCGACCTCGCCACGGACCTGGTCGCGAAGTTTGCGATTTCGGAGACGATGACCCGGCCGGACTACTCGGCGCTGGCGGGCTTCACCAACCTCTCGCCGCCGGGCAACATCGGCGGGACCGGCACCGGCTCCGGCGGCAACCCGGACCTGAAGCCGATCCGCTCGGTCAACTACGACGCCACCTTCGAGTGGTACTTCGCCAAGCGCTCGCTGCTGTCGGCGACGATGTTCTTCATGGACCTGCAGAACTTCGTCGGCTATGGCAGCCAGACGCTGAACTACACGACTTTCGGCCCGCCGTTCCCGGCCGGCGGTCAGGTCGTGCCGTACCTGCTGACCGTGCCGGTCAACGCGTCCGGCCGCGCGCAGGGCGTCGAGCTGGCCTACCAGCAGGCTTTCGGCGAGCACTTTGGCGCGCTCGCCAACTACACCTACACGGATGGCCGGCAGACCTCGCAGATCACCAACGGCGACGACCGCCTGGTCGGCACTTCGAAGAACACCTACAACCTGAGCGGCTACTACGAAGACGCGCACTTCAGCGCGCGGCTCGCGTACACCTACCGGTCGGCGTTCTTCAGCGGACTCGACCGCAACACGGCGTTCTCGCAGGACGCGATCGGCTCGTTGTCGGCCTCCTTCGGCTACAAGATCAACGACAACTTCGGCCTGACGCTCGATGGCCAGAACCTCAACAACGCGACTCTGAAGTACTACGCCCTGAACGAGGACCAGCCGCGTGCGTTCTACAAGAACGGCCGGCAGTACTACCTGAACCTGCGCGTCAAGTTCTGAAGAGGCGCCACGCCGCGAGGCGTGTCAAGCTCGTACGGTGGCCGGCATCCGGCCGGCCACCGGCACACGGGCTTCGCAGAGGTACGCGACGTGCGACGAGTCACGTGGGGCGGGCGGCGTCGGCTCGCGGTGGCAGGCTGCGCGCTGGTATTCGCCGCGGCCGCCCCGACGGGCCACGCCGAGCCGCAGGCCGGTGCGCTCATTCCGTTGCCGGCGGAGTCCCATGCGGGATCCGGCAGCTTCCATGTCGGCGCGGCGACGCCGATCCGGACACCTGGCGGTGACGGCGGCGCCGAACGAGCCGCTCACTACCTGGTCGAGCAGGTCGCGCGACTCGGCGGGCCGGCGTTGCGCGTCGGCGCCGGCCGCGGCCACGGCCACGGCGGCGCAATCAGCTTCGAACGCCGCCGCGGGCTGGCCGCGGAGGGCTATCAGCTGGAGATCACGCCGCGCGGCGTGACGCTCGCCGCGAGCACCGACGCTGGGCTCTTCTACGCAGCCGTCACACTCAGCCAGTTGCTGCCACCCGCTCGGTCGGGCGCGGACCTGCCGGTGCGGCAGATCAGCGATGCACCGGCCTACCCGTGGCGCGGCCTGATGCTCGATTCGGCGCGGCACTTCCAGCCTGCAGCCGTCGTGCGCTCGATGATCGACTGGATGGCGTGGCACAAGCTCAACGTGCTGCACTGGCACCTGACCGACGACCAGGGCTGGCGACTCGAGATCCTGAAGTACCCCCGCCTGACCAGCGTCGGGGCGTGGCGGACGCCGGCCAGCGTCGCGTCGCCGGCGGACGGTCGCTACGGCGGCTACTACACGCAGCGTGAGGTGCGCGACATCGTGGCCTTCGCCGCCGGGCGGCAGGTGACGATCGTGCCGGAGATCGACCTGCCGGGCCATGCCCAGGCCGCGATCGCGGCGTATCCGGAGCTCGGCTCAACCGACGGGCCGCCACCGGCGGTGTCGGCGCGCTGGGGTGTGCACCGCTACCTCTTCAACCCCGACGAGCACACGCTCGGCTTTCTCGAGGACGTGCTCAGCGAGGTGGTACGGCTCTTTCCCGGCCGCTACGTCCACATCGGAGGCGACGAGGCGGTCAAGGACCAGTGGCAGGCGTCGGCGCGTGTCCAGCTGCGCGCCCGGGAGCTCGGCCGCGAGGACCCCGAGGTGCTGCAGGCGTATTTCACCGAGCGCCTGGGGCGCTTCCTTGCGGCACATGGCCGTCGGCTCGTCGGCTGGGACGAGGTGCTCCGGCCCGAGCTCGCGCCTGACGCGATCGTGATGTCGTGGCACGGCACGAGCGGCGCGCACGCCGCGGCGATCGCTGGCCACGATGCCGTACTGACGCCGTGGCCGACGATGTATTTCGACAACCGGCAGAGTGCCCTCGCCGCGGAACCCCCCGGCCGCACCAAGGTGATCTCGCTCGAGGACGTGTATCGCTTCGAGCCGCGCGACGCGACGTTGAGCGAGGCCGAGCAGCGCCACGTCCTCGGCGTGCAGGGCAATCTCTGGACCGAGCACATCCGAAGCGACGAGCGACTGGAGTGGATGGCGCTGCCCCGGGCGGCGGCGGTCGCCGAACTCGGCTGGACGCCGGCGGCGCGGCGCCGCTGGCCGGAGTTTCTCGCCCGGCTCGCGGCGCTGACGCCGCGCTACACCGCCCTGCATCTGCACGCGGCCGACAGTCCCTTCGCGATCGACGCGCGCTTCGCCCCGGACGTCGGCGGCATCGACGTGACACTCGTGAACCAGACCGGCTTCGGCCAGATCCGCTACACGACCGATGGCCACGACCCGGGAGCGGACGCCGCGGTGTACGCCGCGCCTCTGACGCTTGCGCCGGGGACGACCTTGAGCGCCGCCACCTTCGACGGTCGCGAGCGGATCTCCGCGGTCTGGACGAGGCGCGTGGATCGGCAAGCGCTCGCGCGCCGCGACAGCCAGGAGCTCACGCTCTGCACCGACGGCGTCGGACTGCTGCTCGAGCCGGCCGGCGCCGATCGCCCGGTGGCCGTCGACATCATGAACCCCTGCTGGATCTATCGCGGTGCCGACCTGAGCGGCGGCGCGCGCCTCGAAGCCGCGGTGGTGCCGCTGCCGTTCAACTTCGAGCTCGGCGCCGACCTCGCCAAGGCGCGGACCGGCGCCGCGGCGGGGGCAGTAGGCGAACTGGAAGTGCGCGTCGACGGCTGTGAGGCCGAGCCGGTCGCGCGCTTGCGACTGCCGGCCACCGCGCAGGCGGCGACGCTTGCGAAGGTGGCGCTACCGCAGCTCCCGGGCCGGCATGACCTCTGCCTGCGAATCATCCGGCCGGCACTTGAACCGCTGTGGGCCATCGACTGGGCCGGGGTCGGAGACTAGCGGGATGCCGACTCTGACGATTCTTGCGCCGCTTGACGGCTGGTGCGCGCCGCTCGAGGAGGTGCCGGACCCGGTGTTCGCCGGCCGGATGCTCGGCGATGGACTCGCGATTGATCCGACCTCAGGGCTGGTCGTTGCGCCGTGCGCTGGCGAGGTCGTCACCGTCGCCGCCGGCGGGCACGCCGTCTCGGTGCGGGCCGCCTTCGGCGTCGACGTGCTGGTCCACGTCGGCATTGACACCGTGCAGCTCGCCGGCCAGGGCTTCGAGGTGCTGGTCCGTCCCGGACAGGTGGTGGCCCCCGGCGCCGGCTTGCTTCGCTTTGACCTTGACGCGGTCGCCCGCGCCGCGAAGAGCCTCCTGTCGCCGGTGGTCGTGACCGCCGACGCCGGCATGATCATGCGACGGCGGCGCGCGGCCGGGCCGGTTCGTGCCGGCGACGTGCTGTTCGAACTCGAGGGCGGAGCCATGGTGGCACCGGCACCGGCACCGGCACCGGCACCGGCGCCGCAAGCGGGCACGTTGGACCGCGCCTTGCGGGTGCTGTTGCGCCACGGACTGCACGCCCGCCCGGCGGCGCTGCTGTCACAACGGCTGCGCGAGTTCGCCGCCGATGTCTCGCTCGAGGCCCACGGCAAGAGCGCGAGCGCGCGCAGCGTGGTCGCGATCATGGCGCTCGGCGTGGGTCACCAGGACGAAGTCACCGTGCGCGCGAGCGGGCCGAGCGCGGCGGCCGCGCTCGATGCGTTCGAGGCCGCGCTCGAGGAGGCGCTGCGGGCCGAGGCCGCCGCAGGTCATGATGAAGGCGCATCGCGGTCGGTGCCCGCGCCATCCGCGGCGGCCGGCACGCGCGACGCCGACGGCTCGCTGCTCGGCGTGGCGGCGGTTGCCGGCTTCGCGGTCGGCGTCGCGGTGCGACTTGAGCGGCCGGAGATCGAGGTCCCCGAGCAGGGCCGCGGCGCGGCCCACGAGAGCGGCGAGCTCGAGCGCGCGCGGTCGGTCGTGCGCGCTCGGCTGACGCGCGTCGGCGCGGTCGGTGGCGCGGCGCGGCGCGAGATCGTCCTGGCGCACGTCGAGTTCCTCGATGATCCGGTGCTCAACGACACGGCGCAGGATCTGATCGCGAGCGGCCGGAGCGCCGGCTTCGCCTGGCGCAGCGCGATCAGGCGCTCGATCGCCGCGCTGCAGTCGCTCGGCGATGCGCGGCTGCGTGAACGCGCCGATGACCTGCTGGACGTCGAGGCGCACGTGCTGCTTGCGCTCGCCGGCGAGGCCCGGCCGATGATCCTGCCGCTGCCGGAGCGCGCGGTGCTGCTCGCCGACGAGCTGCTGCCGTCGGAACTGGTGGCGCTCGATCGGGAGCGGCTGGCGGCGATCTGCCTCGGCGGCGGCGGCGCCACCTCGCATGTGGCGATCCTCGCCGCGGCCATGGACGTGCCGATGCTGGTCGGTCTCGGGGCGGCGGTTCGGGAGATCGCCGAGGGCGCCACGGTCGTCGTCGACGCGGACCGCAGCCGGCTGCGGATCTCGCCGCCGGCGGCGGAGGTGGACGCCGCCGAACGGCACGCCGCGGACCGCCACGCGGCGCGGAGCGCCGAGCGGGCCGCCGCACAGAACGACTGTCGCGCCGGCGATGGCACGCGGATCGATATCTACGCCAACGTCGGCAGCGTCGCCGATGCCGTGGCGGCCGTCGGCAACGGCGCCGAGGGCTGCGGGCTGCTGCGCACCGAGTTCCTGTTCATCGACCGCGACACGGCGCCGAGCGAGGACGAGCAGCTCGCCGCCTACCAGGCGGTGGCCGACGCGCTCGGCGGTCGGCCGCTCGTGCTGAGGCTCATGGACGTCGGTGGAGACAAGCCGCTGCGCTACCTGCCGCTGCCGCACGAGGACAACCCGGCGCTCGGGCTGCGCGGCATCCGCACGGCGCTGCGCCACCCCGAACTGCTGCGCACGCAGCTGCGGGCGGCGCTGCGCGTGCATCCGGCGGGTGTCGTGCGCTTGCTGCTGCCGATGATCACCGATGTCGCGGAGCTGCGCACCGTGCGCGCCGTCGTTGACGAGGTCCAGTTGGCGCTCGGCGGGCGCCAGGCCCCGATGATCGGCGCCATGATCGAGACCCCGGCGGCGGCGCTCACCGCGGTGCAGGTGGCGCGTGTCGCCGACTTCCTGTCGATCGGCAGCAACGATCTGACGCAGTACACGCTGGCGATGGACCGCGGCCACAGCGAGCTTGCGGCGCGCGTGGATGCCCTGCACCCGGCGGTGCTGCAGCTCGTGGCCGAGGCCGCGCGCGCCGGGGTGGCCGCCGGGCGCGTCGTCGCGGTCTGCGGCGGCGTCGCGGCGGACCCGGCGGCGGTGCCGCTGCTGCTCGGGCTCGGGGTGCGGGAGCTGTCGGTCGTTCCGGCGGCGGTCCCGGCCGTCAAGCGGCTGGTGCGCACGCTCCAGATCGCCGACTGTGCCGCACTCGCGGCACGCTGCCTCGACCTCGGGTCCGCCGCGGAAGTGCGGGCGCAGGTCGCGCGGTTGCTGCCCGCCACTGGAGAGCCAAGATGAACGGACGCTTCTCGGGGATGCAGCAACTCGGGCGGGCGCTGATGCTGCCGATCGCGGTGCTGCCGATCGCAGGCCTGCTGCTGCGCCTCGGCCAGCCGGACGTGCTCGGCTGGGCGGCGATGGCCGCTGCCGGCGATGCGGTGTTCTCGAACCTCGGCCTGCTGTTCGCGGTCGGGGTCGCCGTCGGTCTGGCGCGCGAGAACCACGGCGCCGCGGGTCTCGCCGCCCTCGTCTGCTACCTCGTGACGACGCGTGGCGTCGACACGCTGATGGCGGTCCCACCGGGCGTGACTGCCGGCGTCGAGGGTGCGGCCCGCGAACTTGCTGTTGCGGCCTTCAAGGCGCGCGAACTGTCGAAGCTCAGCATCCCGGTGGGCCTGCTGTCGGGCATCACGGCCGGCATTGCCTACAACCGCTTCAGCAACATCGAGCTTCCGAGCTACCTGAGTTTCTTCGGCGGCCGGCGCTTTGTCGCGATCACCACCGGCCTCGCCGGCCTCGCGCTGGCCGCCGTCATCGGCACGGCCTGGCCGGTGCTCGAGCGTGGCATGGACGCCGCGAGCCAGGCGATCCTCGGCGCCGGCTCGCTCGGCCTCTTCGCCTACGGGCTCCTGAACCGGGTGCTGATCGTCACCGGGCTGCATCACATTCTCAACAACTTCGCCTGGTTCATCGTCGGCGACTTCCACGGCGCGACCGGCGACCTCAAGCGCTTCTTCGCCGGCGACCCGAGCGCCGGGGCCTTCATGTCGGGCTTCTTCCCGGTGATGATGTTCGGTCTGCCGGGCGCGTGCCTCGCGATGTACCACGCGGCCGCCCCGGAGCGGCGCGCGGGAGTCGCCGGCCTGCTGCTGTCGCTCGCGCTGACCTCGTTCCTGACCGGCGTCACCGAGCCGATCGAGTTCACGTTCATGTTCCTCGCGCCGATTCTCTACGCGGTGCACGCGGTCGCCACCGGTCTTGCGATGGTGGTGATGGACCTGTTCGGCGTGCGGCTCGGCTTCAGCTTCTCGGCCGGCCTGTTCGACTACCTGCTCAATTTCAGCCACGCGCAGCGGCCACTGCTGCTGCTGCCGATCGGCGCTGCCTACTCGCTGCTCTACTACGGCCTGTTCCGGTTCTGCATCACCCGTTTTGACCTGGCGACCCCGGGCCGGGAGCCGGACGGCGGCGACGCGGGCGCGGACCTCGCGCCGGTGGGCGAGCGCGGCGCGGCGTTCGTCGCGGCGCTCGGCGGAGCGGCGAACCTGACCGCGGTGGAGGCGTGCACGACCCGTCTCAGGCTGGTCGTGATCGACGCGTCGAAGGCCGACGAGGGTGCGCTGCGGCGGCTCGGCGGCCGCGGCGTCGTGAGACCGTCCGCCACCGGCCTGCAGGTCGTCCTCGGCCCGGTCGCGGACCAGGTTGCGGGCGAGATCCGCGCCGCGCTGCGCGCGCCGACCTCCGGCGCAAGGCAAATGGACGGCGACGGGTTGCTCGCGGCGCTCGGCGGTCGAGGCAACGTGCTCGAGGTCAAGACAGCGCCAGGGCGGCTGCTGCTCAAGCTCGCGCGGCCGGAGGCGGTGGCGGAGCCGGCGCTCGTCGCGTTCGGCGTGCGCGGCGTGGCACGCCCGTCCGGCGGGGTCGTGCACGTGCTGGTGAGCGGCGCCGCAGAGGACTGGGCGACGTTGCTGCGGGCGCGACTCGAGCGCGGCTGATCGGGCGCGGGCTGAGGCGGCGACCTACCGTCCGCCGTTGTGGCGGCGGAGGAGGGGAGCATGACGGCGACGCTATTCAACTACTCGTTGCGCCCCGCTCCTGCGCCGGTCGCGGCGCCACCACCCGGCGTGCGGCGCATCGCCATCGTCGGCGGCGGCACCGCCGGCTGGATGACCGCGCTGATCCTCGCGCGCGTGCTGCTACCACGCGGCGTCGAGATCACGCTCGTCGAGTCGCCAAGCGTCGGCATCATCAGCGTCGGCGAAGGCTCAACGCCGTGGCTGCGCGGCTTCTTCGACAGCCTCGGCATCGAGGAGGCCGAGTGGATGCCGGCCTGCGATGCAACCTACAAGTGCGGCATCACCTTCGACGGCTGGTCGACGAGGCCGGGCTTTGAGCGCTACTTCCACCCGTTCGCCTCGATGCTCGACAACCTGACGATGACCCAGTTCGTGCACAACGCCGAGGCGCGCCTCTCGGGCGCGAACCTGCACGCCCATCCGGACCGCTTCTTCATCGCCGCACGCCTTGCGGCGGCCCGCCGCGCGCCGAAGGCCGCCGAGCAGTTTCCGTTCGACATCTGGCACGGCTATCACTTCGACGCGACGCTGGTCGGCCAGTTCCTCCAGCGCAAGGCCCTCCAGCGCGGCGTTCGGCACCTCGAGCGGCACGTCACGCACGCGACGCTCGATGCCGGCGGCGCCATCGCCTCGCTCGCGACGCGCGAGGGCGAGAGCATCTCGGCGGACCTGTTCGTCGACTGTACCGGCTTCGCGGGGCTGCTGATCGACAAGGCATTGCAGACGCCGTTCGTCAGCTTCGCCGAGAACCTGTTCAACGATGCGGGCGTCGCGATGCCGTCGCCGATCGAGGGGAGCATTCCGTCGGAGACGGTCTCAACCGCGTTGCGGCACGGCTGGGCGTGGCGCATCCCTCTCTCGAGCCGCTACGGCAACGGTTACGTCTACAGCACGCAGTTCTGCTCGCCGGACGAGGCCGAGCGCGAGCTGCGCGAGCGGCTCGGGCTGCTCGAGTCCGACACGCCGGCGCGGCACCTGCGGATGAAGATCGGCCGTGTCAGCCAGCACTGGAACCGGAACTGCCTGGCGGTCGGCCTGTCGCAGGGCTTCATCGAACCGCTCGAGGCCACGGCGCTGCTCTTCATCCAGCAGACGGCGACGGCGTTCGCCGACGTGCTCGCCTGCGGCGACCTCGGCGAGGCTGTCCGCGAGCGCTTCAACCGTCAGGTCAACGAGCACTTCGAGGGCACGCGCGACTACATCGTCACTCACTACAAGACCAACACGCGGACCGACACCGAGTACTGGCGCGCGAACGCGGCCAACCTCAACCTTTCCGATGCCCTCAAACAGCTCTACACGCTGTGGATGACGGGCCGCAGCATCGCGGCGCCGGTGCGCCAGCAGGCGCTCGGCAAGGGCTACCCGGTGTTCTCCTGGTATTCGATCATGGCCGGGATGGGCATCTTCCCCGAGGCGCGCGAGCTGCGGCCGCCGTCGGCGGCCGAGTCGCGGTACAACCTGGCGGAGATCGACGATCTTCTCGACCGCAGCATGGTCCATTATCCTGACCATCGCGCAGCGCTGGCGGCGATCCCGCGCCGGCGCGAGCGCGACGCGCTGCAGATCTACTTCTGGTAGCCGCGGCCGCTGACGGCCGCGACTGGGGGCGCAGCATGTCGAATCCTCCGACGCCGATCCGCGAGTCCGGTGCCGTCGACGCCGAGCGCTTCCGGCGCGAGGTCGTCGCCGGCGGGCAGCCCGTCGTGCTGCGCGGACAGGTGGCTGGATGGCCGGCGGTGCCGCGGTGCCGCAGCACGACGTCGCTGCTCGCATACCTCAAGGGGCTCGACACGGGCGGGCTCGTCGACGCGGTGATGTTGCCACCGGAGGCCGACGGCCGGATCTTCTACAACGAGCGGATGGATGGCTTCAACTTTGTGCGCAACCGGGTGACGCTGTCCGCGGTGGCGGAGCAGGTGGTGCGCTACGGCACATTCCCCCGGCCGCCGGCGGTCGCCGCGCAGAGCGCGCTGGTCCGGGACTGCGTGCCGGGTTTCGCGGCCGAGAACCAGCTGGGGTTGGTCGGCGAGTCGGTGCTGCCGCGCATCTGGCTCGGCAACGCGATGATGACCCCGACGCACCTCGACGAGTGGTGCAATGTCGCGTGCGTCGTGGCCGGGCGGCGGCGCTTCACGCTGTTCCCGCCGCAGCAGATCGGCAACCTCTACGTCGGGCCGCTGGATTTCGCACCGACCGGCGCGCCGATGAGCCTGGTGCATCTGCGCCAGCCGGACTTCGCGCGCTTCCCGCGCTTTCGGGACGCGCTCGATGCGGCGCAGTCGGCGGAGCTCTCGCCGGGCGATGCGATCTACATTCCGCCGCTGTGGTGGCACAACGTCGAGTCGCTCGCGGCCTGCAATCTGCTGGTCAACTACTGGTGGCATGTCGGGACCGGCGGACAGGGAGGCGGGAACTCGCCGTTCGACTGCCTGGTGCACGCCATCGTCGGTCTCCGGGACCTGCCGGCGCCGACCCGCGATGCGTGGCGGGCGCTGATCGAACACTATGTGTTTGGACCACAGGAGGCGGTCAACGGCCACATTCCCGTCGCGCGCCGTGGCCTGCTCGGGGCGCTCGGGCCTGAGGACGCGGCCCGCTGGCGCGCGTTTCTCGCGCAGCGGCTGGGGACACCCGGGCGCTAGGTGATAGCGCGCTGCTAGACTCGCCGCGCCGGGACCGGTACCGGACCGCCGCAGGCGAGCCGTGCGACGTCCGGCCTCGCGGCCGACCGGCGACAGGAGTGCGGATCAACCGTTGGCGGAGAGTGCGCCGAGTGAACGCGAAGACTGCCGGTCAGGGACCGGCCTCCGATGCGGGACTCGCGGCGTTGACCGCGCTCGAGGCGCTCGTGCTGCTGCGCAGTGGCGCGCTGTCGGCCGTGCGATATGCGCGGGCGCTTCTCGCGCGCTGTCGCGCGCGTGCCGAGCTCGGGGCCTTCATCAGCTTGGACGAGCAGCAGGTCCTCGGTGCGGCGCGCGCCGCCGACTGGGATCTCAGCCACGGCGGCACGCCGCGCGCCCTGCACGGGCTGCCGGTCGTCATCAAGGACAACATCGACACGGTCGGCTTCGCGACGACCGCCGGTACGCCGGCACTGCGCTCCAACCGGCCGATCGTGACCGCGCCGGTGGCGGAGGCGCTGTTTCGTGCCGGCGCGGTGTTGCTCGGCAAGACGAACATGCACGAGCTGGCCGACGGCATAACGAACAACAACGCCGCCTTTGGCGCGGCCCGCAACCCGTACGCTCCGGCGATGATTCCTGGCGGCAGCAGCGGTGGCACCGCCGCAGCGATCGCCGCGCGACTGTGTCCGGCAGGTCTCGGCACCGACACCGGAGGCTCGGTGCGGATTCCGGCGGCGCTCTGCGGTATCGTCGGCTTGCGGCCGAGCAGCGGACGCTACCCGGGCGCCGGGATCGTGCCGATCTCCCATACCCGCGACACGGCAGGTCCGATGGCGCGAACGGTGGCCGACGTCGCCCTGCTCGACGCAGTGATCGTGGGCGGCGCAGCGCCGCCGGTCGCGCTGCCGCTGCGCGGCGTGCGCCTCGGCATTCCGCGGCTGCCGTTCTACGAGGACCTCGACCCTGAACTCGCGGCGGTGATCGGCGCCGCACTTGCGAAGCTTGAGTCGGCGGGATGCGTGCTCGTGCCGGCGGACCTGCCAGAGCTCGCGGCGCTGTCGAAGGCGGCCGGCGCAATCTCCTACTACGAGCAGTCGAGGGACCTGGACGCGTATCTCAGGGCGGCGGGCAGCGAGTTGTCGACGCGCGACGTCGCGGCCGGCATCGCGAGCCCGGACGTGCGAGCGATTTTCGAGACGGACGTGCTCGGCGCCACCGCGATCACGCCGCAGGCGTACCGGCAGGCGATGGACTACCACCGGCCGCGGCTGCAGGACGCGTATGCGCGACATTTTCGGGATCTTAGGCTGGACGCGCTGGCGCTGCCGACGACGGCACTGCCGGCGCGGCCGATCGGCGAGGACCAGGACGTCGAGCTCAACGGCCGCCGCGCGCCGACCTTTGCGACCTTCCTGCGCAACACGCGCGTGATGACCATCGCCGGCATTCCCGGCCTCAGCGTGCCGGCCGGCCTGACCACAGCCGGGCTGCCCGTCGGCCTCGAGCTGGATGCGCCGGCAGGCACGGACCGCTTGCTGCTCGGGCTCGGCGTGGCGGTCGAGGCCGCGCTCGGGCCACTGAAGCCGCCGCCTTGACGGCGCTCCTGCGGCCGCGTGCATCGCGCCGCGATGAACGGGGCCGACGCGCCGGCCGGTGACCGCGCGCCCGCGTGGAACTCATTGCGGTCCGATAGGTCCCCTTCAAGGCGCGCTGCCAGTTAAGGGAGACCGGGACGTGCGTCGCGAACTCCGGAGCGCCCGCCAGGGGGCGATCTTGATCCTAATCTGCAGCGGCCATGTCGCGCTCTACCTCGTCGTGCCGCCACCTATCGCCGTCACGCCGCTCGAGCCCAGCCAGGACGCGCTGCAGCTGCAGCTGCTGCTCGTGCCGCCGCCACTGCCGCAAGCGCCGACAGTGCGCGTGCCTCGAGCCGGACGGCCTCAGGTCGCTGCCGGGCCGTCAACCTCGATCCCGGTGCCTGAGAAGCCCGCGGCAGGCGCAAGCGACTGGGCGGGATCGGCGGCGCGCGCCGTGCGCGCGGTTGCCGAGGACGCGCCGCGACGCGAGTTCGGCATGCCGCAGCCCGGGTCGGCGCCGCTCGCGCCCCGGCGGGAATTCGGCTGGTCCCACGCGCGCACCCACGTGATCGAGCCGCTCGAAAATGGCGGCTTCGTCTACAACGTCAGCGATCGCTGCGCCATCGTCGTGTTGTTTGTGCCGCTGCCGTTCTGTCGGATGGGCAAGGTCCCGCCGCGCGGGGACCTCTTCGACCACCTGCACGATGCGCCGGCGGCAGGTGACTGGCGGGATCCTCGTTAGCACCGCGGGCGCTCGATCGGCGGTGATTCGAGCCGGATCGTGCGCACGTGCTTCGCCGCGCCGGCTCGGCACGAAACGGGCGGTCGTCGCGCGCTTCCCGAAGCTCCGGCGTTGCCGTCAATAGCCGGCGGCAGCGCCGTCCTTGCGGTGGTCGGAACCCGCGCGGTAGACACGGCGGGCCACCGGGGCCTTGGCCCCACTCGTCGCCGCGCTCAACATCACCGCCTGAAAGCCACCCATCTCGCCGCCCGCCACTGAACGCACGACGTGGCCCATCGCAGTCAGCGCCGGCCCGACGTGGTCGTACAGCGGCGACTCCAGCGTCAGCAGGTTGGATAGCTGGTAGTGATGGAAGCGCGCGAGGTCGCTCGCGGCCTGCAGATTGGCGCCCAGGTCGATGACGTCGACGAGCGCCTGCGCGTGACCCTGAGCCTGCATGTCACCGCCCATCAGCGTGATCGTCATGAACGGCGCGCCGTCGCGCATTACGAAGCCGGCGGACAGCGTGTTGAACGGTCGCTTGTGCGGCGCAATCGCGTTCGGGCTCTTCGGATCGAGCGAGAACAACGCGCCACGATCGTGCAGCAGGAAGCCGTAGCCCGGCACCGTGAGTCCCGAGCCGAAGTGCTCGTAGTTGCTGCTGACCCACGAGACCATGTTGCCCTCGCGGTCGGCGACCGCGATCACGATCGTATCGCCGCGGCCGCCCGGCGTTCCGACCGGCGCCGTGCCCGCGGCGTGCGCCGGGTCCACCTTGCCGCACATTGACGCGGCGTAGGCCGGCGACAGCAGGCGGGCAAGTGGCACTGTGACGAAATCCGGATCGCCGTTGTAGGTGAACAGGTCGGCGTAGGCAAGCTTCTTCGCCTCAACGAGGAAGTGCCAGTAGCGCGGCGAGGCCGGTCCCAGGCTCGCGAGCGTCTCACCGGGCGCCCAACGCGGGACGCAGGCCTCGAGGATGTTGAGCATTTCCTGCGCCGCCCAGTCCTGCGACGGCGGTGGCAGTTCGAAGATGTCGAAGCCGTGATAGCGGCTCGCCGCCGGTTCAGCCCATTCACCGCGGTAGGCGGCGAGGTCCTCGAGCGTCATCGTGCCACCCTGCGCGGTCGACTTGGCGACGATCGCCTTAGCGATGTCACCGCGGTAGAACGCGGCGCGGCCCTTCGTCTGCAACAGCCGGAATGCGCGCGCGAGGTCGGGATTGCGGAACATCTCACCCGCGACCGGCGGCCGGCCATCAACGTACCAGGCGTGCACCGAGTCCGGATCCGGTGCCATCGCGCCGCTCGCCGTGCGGACTGCGTCGGGCAGCTCCCAGTCGCTCGCGATGCGCTCGCTGACCGGGAAGCCGTGTTCCGCGTACTCGATCGCCGGCTTCAGCACCTCCTTGAACGTGCGCGTGCCGAATCGCTTCAGCAGCTCCTCCCAGCCCCACACGGCCCCGGGCACAGTCACCGGCAGGATGCCGAACACCGGCATGCCGGAACCCGGGCCGTGGTTGTTGGGATCGGCGTCGAAGCCGAGGGAGTGCAGCCGCGCGACGGTCGCGCCGCTCGGTGCCATCCCGCTCGCGTTGAGCGCATGCAGCTTCTTGTCCTTCGCGCTGTAGACGATCGCGAATAGGTCGCCGCCCATGCCGGTCATCATCGGCTCGACGACGTTGAGTACCGCGGCGGCCGCGACCGCCGCGTCGATGGCGTTGCCGCCCTGGGCGAGGATCCGAAGTCCGGCCTGGGCCGCAAGCGGCTGGCTGGTCGCCACGATGCCGTGCTCGGCGATCACCTCCGAGCGGGTTTGCTGCATCCAGCCTTCAGCCCGGTCACCGCGGACGCCACGACAGAAGGCCGCGGCTTGCGGGCCGGCGCACGTGCCATCTGCGGGAGGCTCGGCCAGTACCGCGACCGCCGTCAGGCTGGCCAGCGTGGCAGCGAGGCCTGCGACCGTGCTGCTGGTCGTCGCTCTCCATCGGGCGCCGACCGGCGGCCTTGTCGCAGTCAGCTGGACGGTCATCGAGCGTCTCCCCGTATGCTTCTGGCGGTCGCGCCGCCCTCGCCAAGTGGTCCGGATACCGGACGCCGTGCGGCGGAGAATCGCACAGAAAGAGGGTGTGCGGACAGCAGGCCGAAGGTCGCGTTCACTCCGAGTTGGAGCCCGCCGTCGCTCACGGGCGACAGGTACTCGGCGCGGCGGGATCGCGGACTGGCGCCGGACGGCGACAGATCGGGCTTCAGATGAGCCGCGCCATGATGAAGAACGGCAAAGACATGACATGGAGCGCGGCGCGTGCCTAGACTCGCTGGATGATGACGGCTGCGTCTGATCCATCTGAGGAATCGCAATGCTCAGGAATCCGCTTGAAGACCGCGTCGGCCACGCGCGGCGCTGCGCGCTGGTCGCGGCCGGCGCACTGTGCCTGCTGGTCTCGACGGCCGTGCACGCCGGGCTCGGCGAATTGGTCGACTCAATCGGGCGCGATCATCTGGCCCTTGGTGGCAAGACGCTCACGGTGACGCCGGCCGTCGCATACGACATCCACGAGACGACGACCGCGGACGGCGCGCGCATCCGCCAGTACGTATCACGCAGCGGCACGGTGTTTGCGGTTGCATGGTCGGCGCGGACGCAGCCGGACCTCAGCATCCTGCTCGCAAAGCAGCATGACGCCTACATTTCCGCGACGAACGCGCACCACGGCAACCGGCACGTATTCACGGTCTCGACGCCGGAACTCGTGATCAGCGTCCTCCGCGTGCCGCGCGGCTTCGAGGGAGCCGCGCATGTACCGGCGCTTGTGCCCGCCGGTACGTCGACGTCCGAACTGCGCTGATTCCAAGGATGCATTCCATGACCCGACGACTTCTTGGCGCGTGCTGGCTCTCCGTGTCCCTGCTGCTCGCCGCCTGCGGTGGTGGTGGTGGCGGCGGCGGCGGTCCGTCGATGGTCACGATCCCGAACGTGGTCGGTCTCGCTCAGGCGAATGCGGTGACCTCGATCACCGGCGCCGGTCTCACGGACACGATCACGACGCAGGCCGACGCCAACATCGCGACCGGTGCGGTGGTCAGCGAAAGTCCCGCAGCCGGAACGTCGGTCGCGACAGGCACGATGGTGACGCTCGTGGTCAGCAGCGGTCCGCCGCCGGTGGCCGTGCCGGACGTTGTTGGGCTCACGCAGGCAGCCGCGATCACGGCACTCAGCAACGCCAACCTCGCCATCGGCGTCGTGACGACACAGGCGAGCACTGCGGTCGCCGCTGGCCTCGTCATCAGCCAGAATCCGGCCGCGGGCATCACCGTCGCCGGCAACACCGCGGTCGCGCTGGTCGTGAGCGCCGGCCCGCCGGTGACGGTACCTAACGTCGTCGGCTTGAACCAGGGGGCGGCCGCGACGTTAATTTCGGGCTTGGGCCTGGTAGTCGGGTCGGCGACCAATGCGCTGAGCGCCACGGTTCCCGCCGGCGATGTGATCAGTCAGAGCCCGGCCGCAGGCACGGCGGTGGCAGTCGGCTCCGCCGTAACGCTCGTCATCAGCCTGGGCGCGCCGGTCGCGGTGCCGAACGTGGTCGGTCAGACGCAGGCGGCTGCGACGACGGCGATCGGCAACGCCGGCCTCGTCCTCGGCACGGGGACGACGCAGAACAGCGCCACGATCCCGACAGGTTCGGTCATCAGCCAGAACCCCGCGGCGGGCACGTCGGTCGCGCCGGGAACGGCGGTGGCCCTGGTCATCAGCATCGGCGCGCCAGCCGCCAACACGCTGCCGGTGACCATTGATTCCGGTCCGGCGTCGCTTGCGGCCGCCGGCGGATCCGCGAATGTCATGTACGCGACGGTGACCGTGTGTACGCCCGGTAGCACCACGGCGTGCCAGACGATCGACCACGTCGAAGTCGACACAGGCTCGATCGGGTTGCGGATCCTGAGCGAGGTGCTCACCGGTTCGGCGGTCCCCGCCAAGTTCCAGGACCCAGCCAGCGGCTCGCCGCTGATCGGGTGCGTGCAGTTCGCCGACGGCTACAGCTGGGGCTCGATGGTCGTCGCCGATGTCACGATTGGTACCCGCCACATCAGCAATCTGCCGATGCATCTCATCGGCGACAGCGCGGCCGGCACTGCACCAACGAGCTGCACCAATAGCCTGAAGTCCGAGAACACGGTCGTCAGTTTCGGCGCCAACGGCATCCTCGGCATCGGCTATTGGCTCGAGGACTGCGGGAGCGCCTGCGCAAGCAGCCCGCAGACCGGCTTCTACTACGTGTGCCCGGGCGGCACCTGCACCCCGACGACGGTCTTGCAGGCGAATCAGGCGAAGAACCCGGTCGGCCTGTTTACGACGGACAACAACGGCATCCTGATCGACCTGCCGGCGGTCTCGCCACCGGGCGCGCCGACGCTGCAGGGCACGATCTACTTCGGCGTCGGGACACAGGCGAATAACGCGCTCGGCACGGCTTTGGTCTATACCGTCGACGGCTTCGGAGAGCTTTCGACGTTCATCAATTCACTGCAGTACCGCAAGAGCTTCATCGACTCGGGCTCCAACGGCTATTTCTTCAGCAGCTCGATCAAGCAGTGCACGACGGCAACGGGGTTCTACTGTCCGGCGACCTCGACGCCTGAGACTGCGACGATCGTCGGCCGCAACACCACCTCCGCAACCATCAATTTCACGGTCGACAATGCCGAGCAGCTGTTCGCGGTGTCGAACCTGACGGCATTTCCCAACCTCGCAGGTTCGAATTCGGTGGGCACCGGGCTCAGCAGCAGCGTCGACTGGGGTCTGCCGTTCTTCCTTAACCGCAAGGTCTACGTCCTGTTCGAAAGCTACTCAGCCAACGGCACCAGCGGGCCTGCGAGCGCCTTCTAGCGGAGTGGGCGCGGGGCCGGCCGGGCCGCGCCGGCGCCGAGGGGTCTGGGCCAAAGTGCGGCCGGCCGTGCTGGTTCTGACGTTGGCAGGCTCGGACAAGTGGCGGACGGCACGTCGGGCAGGCGCGGGCTGGCCGGTCGGCTGCGCTCCTCTGCGACCGGGCGGTGGGGCGGATGGAGCAGATGTAGTACGCTTCAGCACCCGGCGCCTGCCCCTCAACAACACCGCATGACCGACGAACGCCGCGCCTCGCAGCTTGCCTCCCTCAAGATCGTCCGCCCGGCCGAGCCCTCGTCGACGGAGGGCGGTGGCAGTCGCTGGCCGCTGCTCGCTGCAGGCGCCGGCGTCGGCGCACTGGTCGCGGCGCTTGCGACGTGGCTGCTGTTCGGGCACACCCAAACCGAGGCAGTTGCGCCTGTGCCGACGCCGGCCGCGAGTACGGCAGCAGGCGCGGCGGCTTCCGGGCCCGCGCCCGGGAGTCTGATCGCGTCTGGCTACGTCGTCGCACGCCGCCGCGCGACGGTGGCCGCCGAGATCACGGGGCGCGTCGCCGAGGTGCTCGTCGACGAGGGGATGGCGGTGACTAAGGGGCAGCTGCTCGCGCGCCTCGACGACACGCTCGCGAGCACTGACCTCGCCACCGCCCGTTCCCGGGTGGATTCCGCGACGGCCTCGGTCGCCGTCGTGCAGGCGCAGCTTGCCGACGTGGAGCGGATCCTGCGCCGCACGCAGGACCTCGCGAAGTCGCACCTCGCGAGCGACGCTGACCTGACCCATGCGGAGGCCCAGGCCGCCGACCTGCGGGCGCAGTTGTCGCGCAGCGAGGCCGAGCTCGCGACCTCGCGCTCCGACGCCCAGCACGCGGCGAAACTCCTCGGCAAGCACCGCATCATCGCCCCGTTCGCCGGCATCGTCGTCGACAAGAACGCGCAGCCGGGCGAGATCATCTCGCCGATGTCCGCAGGCGGCGGCTTCACTCGCACCGGCATCTGCACGCTGGTCGACATGGATAGCCTCGAGATCGAGGTGGATGTCAACGAAGCCTACATCTCGCGCGTGCACCCCGAACAGGCCGTCAAGGCGACACTCGACGCTTATCCGGACTGGACCATCCCGGCCCGCGTCATCGCGATCGTGCCGACCGCGGACCGTGCCAAGGCCACCGTGCGCGTGCGCATCGCGATCCTGTCGAAGGACCCGCGGATCCTGCCGGACATGGCGATCAAGGTCGCGTTCGCGGCCGGCGCTGCGACCTGACAGACAGTCGACCAAGGAGGGCTCATGTCGGATCCGTTCTCGTTCCAGCTGCGGCAGGTGTCGAAGCGCTTCGTCAAGGGCAAGGAGACCATCACGATCTTCGACGGCCTGGACCTCGACATTCCGGCCGGCGACTTCGTCGCGATCATGGGTCCGTCGGGCTCCGGCAAGACCACGCTGCTGAACCTGCTCGGTGGAATCGACCACGTGACCTCCGGCGAGATCCTGTTTGACGACCGCCGGGTCGACACGCTGACCGAGAACCAGCTGTCGGCGTGGCGCGCGGCCAACGTCGGTTTCATCTTCCAGTTCTACAACCTGATGCCGGTGCTGACGGCCGCTCAGAACGTCGAGCTGCCGCTGCTGCTGACCAATCTCGGCCGCAAGGAACGACGCACCAACGTAGCGACCGCGCTCGAACTCGTCGGCCTCAGCGACCGTGCAGCGCACTACCCGCGCGAGATGTCCGGCGGGCAGCAGCAGCGCGTCGCGATCGCGCGGGCGATCGTCTCGGATCCGCAGGTGCTGCTCTGCGACGAGCCGACCGGCGACCTCGACCGCAGCACTGCGGACGAGGTGCTCGGCATTCTCAAGCTGCTCAATCAGGAGCACGGCAAGACCGTCGTCGTCGTGACGCATGACCCCGAGGTCACGCGGCACACGAGGCGCACGCTGCATCTCAACAAGGGCGTCTTCGAAGAGAAGACGGCACTGGCATGAACCAGGCGCTGCTCGTTGCGAAGAACCTGAGCCGGCGCAAGCTGCGCACGAGCCTCATGCTGGTGGCGATCTTCATCGCCTTCTTCCTCTACGGCGCGCTCGAGTGCTTCAACCGCGCGTTCCACTCGAGCGAGAACTCGGGCGCCGCCGAGCGGCTGGTGACGGTCAACCGCATCAACTTCACCATGCCGCTGCCGGTCAACTACGCCGGCCGCGTGCGCCAGGTGGAAGGCGTCACCTCGGTCAGCTACCAGAGCTGGTTCGGCGGCTACTACCAGGACCAGCGCCAGCCGCTGTTCATGTTCGCGGTGGATCCCGTCAGCTACCTCGAGGTCTACTCAGGGATCCAGTTGCCGGCCGAGCAGCGGCGCGCGTGGCTTACGAACCGCTCGGCCGTCGCGGTCGGCAAGACCACTGCCGCCAAGTACGGCTGGAAGGTCGGCGACCGCGTGCCGATCGCCTCGAACATCTACCTGCGCAAGGATGGCGCGAAGGCGTGGGAGTTCGACATCGCGGCGATCTTCTCCGATCCAGACGACACTGCTCGCGAGGGGCTCATCATGATGAGCCACGACTACTTCGACGAGACCGTGACCTTCGGCCGCGACCAGGTCAACATGCTGGTGTTCTCGACCGTCTCGCCGAAGCGCAATGACGAGATCGCGAAGGCGGTCGATGCGCTGTTCGCCAACTCCGAAGCCGAGACCAGCACCGACACGGCGGCAGCCTTCAACCGGGCATTCGTCGCCCAGCTGGGCAACATCGCACTGATCATCACGCTGGTCGTCGCGACCGCGTTCGCCGCGATCCTGATGATCGTCGGCAACACGATGGTCATGGCGGTTCGCGAGCGGACCCGCGAGATCGGTGTGCTCAAGACGCTCGGCTTTCGCGGCTCGACGATCCTGTCGCAGATTCTTGCCGAGTCGCTGCTGCTCGCGCTGCTCGGCGCCGTGCTGGGCCTCGGTGCGGCGACGCTCGCAGTCGCCGCCGCCGGCAAGTTCATCCAGGGCTTCGGCAGCAATATGAACATGACGGCCGGCGTGTTCCTCGGCGGCGTCGGCTGGGCGCTGTTGCTCGGCCTCGTGACGGGGGCGGTGCCGGCGTGGTCGGGCATGCGCCTGCAGATTGCCACGGCGCTCGGGCGGAGGTGAGCATGGGCAGGGTTATCAGCCAGGTGACCGCGATCGCCTCGATGAACATCCGCAGCATTCCGCAGCGGCTGTGGATGTCGCTGTCGACGGTGGTCGCGATCGCGCTGGTCGTGGCGGTGCTGCTGGCCTTCCTCGCCATGGGCAACGGCTTCCGGCAGGCGCAGTCGAGCGCCGGCGCAGAGGACATCGCCATCATGCTGCGCGACGGCGCGCAGACCGAGATCAACAGCGCCGTGACGCGCGAGCAGGCGGACCTGATTGAGGAGGCTCCGGGTATCGCGCGCGAGAATGGCCGGCCGCTCGTGTCGGCGGAGCTCTACGTGATCGTCGACGGCACCAGCCGCGCGAACGGGCTGCGGGCCAACCTGCCGCTGCGCGGCCTGGCTCTCGGCGGCGTGGCGCTGCGACACGACGTCCGGATCGCGGAAGGACGGCTGTTCCAGACCGGCACGAACGAGATCGTCGTCGGGCGCAGCGTGACGCGAGAGTTCGCCGGCTTCGACCTCGGCAAGACAATGCGCCTCGGACAGAGCGTCTGGACGGTGGTTGGCGTGTTCGAGGATGGCGGCACGGTGCGCGAGTCCGAGCTCTGGGGCGACGTCGGCGTCGTGCAGAGCGTATTCAAGCGCGCCAATTTCTTCCAGACGATCCGCGCGCGGCTGCAATCACCGCGGTCGCTGCCGGCGCTCAAGGCCTACGTCGACGCTGACCCGCGACTCAAGTTCGCGGTGCAATCCGAGACGGAATACTTTTCCGAGCAGGCCAAGCAATCGAGCAATCTCATCCAGAAGCTCGGCTGGCCGCTCGCGATCATCATGGCGATCGGCGCGCTCGCCGGCGCCCTCAATACGATGTACAGCTCGGTTGCGAGTCGCGGCACCGAGATCGCGACGCTGCGGGCCATCGGCTTCGGCCGCATCCCGACCTTCGCCGGGACCCTCGCCGAGGCGCTGACGCTGGCGGTGATCGGTGGCGGCGTTGGCATCATCGCTGCGACTCTGCTCTTTCAGGGCTACTCGGCCTCGACGCTGAGCGCCAACTTCACGCAGGTCGTGTTCACGTTCAAGGTCACGCCGGCGCTTTGTGTCAGCGCGCTCGTGCTGGCGCTGATCGTCGGGCTGATCGGCGGCATCTTTCCGGCATTTCGCGCCGCGCGCCAGCCGATCGTCGGCATGCTCGGCGATCAGTAGTGGCGCGACGCCGCTAAACAAGTACAACAGGCGCCGGCCAACAGGGCACCGGCGCGCGGACGTTGGGCGGGGGACGAATGCTCGGGACGAGACAGGAGGGTGCACCGCGCCCGTCGGTCGGCGGCGCGTACGCCTGGTACGTGCTCGGCGTGCTGTTCATCGTCTACGTGTTCAATTTCGTCGACCGGCAGATCCTGTCCATCCTTGCTCAGGACATCAAGGCCGGACTCGGGCTCGGCGACGCGCAGATCGGATTCCTGTACGGGACGGCGTTCGCGATCTTCTACGCACTCTTCGGTATCCCTCTCGGGCGGCTCGCGGACAGCTGGTACCGGGTCCGGCTGATTGCGCTCGGCCTGACGGTGTGGTCCGGCATGACGACGCTGTCGGGCTTTGCCAGCAGCTACGGGCAGCTCGCCGGCGCCCGCATCGGCGTCGGCATCGGCGAGGCGAGCGCCTCGCCGGCGGCGTACTCGCTGCTCGGTGACTACTTTCCGCGTGAGCGCCGCGCGCTCGCGCTCGCGATCTATTCCGCGGGACTATTTACCGGAGCGGGCCTCGCGCTGCCGCTTGGCGGCTGGGCGGCGCATACGTGGACGCAGCACTTCCCGTTGCCGAACGCGCCGCTCGGGCTTGCCGGCTGGCAGGCGGCGTTTCTCGCGGTCGGCATCCCGGGTTTGCTGCTCGCGCTCTGGGTCATCACGCTGCGCGAGCCGCCGCGCGGCCTGGCCGACGGCGTGCTGACGCCAGCGCGGCGGCCCGGGGCCTGGCGCGAGTTCGCCCTTGAGGTCGCGGCGATTCTGCCGCCTTTCACGCTCTGGAGCGTCAGCCGCTATGCGGGAGCGCTGCGGACGAATCTCGGATTGTTGGTGCTGATCGGTGCGGGGGCGGCTGTGCTCGCGGGGGTTACGGGGGACCGGCTGCAGTGGTACGCGGTCGGGCTTGGGGCCTATGCGGTGAGTTCGTGGGTGCAGAAGCTGCGCGCTACTGACCGGCCGACGTTCGAGCTGCTGTGGGGCACGCCGGCGGTGCTGTATGCGCTGGTGGCCTTCGCCGGCATCACGTTCGTCACCTATTCGCTGTCGTTCTGGACGGCGCCGTACGCGATCCGCACGTTTGGGCTGCGATCCGACGTCGCGGGCCTGATGATCGGTGTGCCGTCCGCATTTTCGGCGGCGATCGGTTGCGTGGCCGGCGGGCGGTTGTCCGACGTCTGGCGCCGGCGCGACCCGCGCGGCCGGATTTTCGCCTGTGGCTTCGCGATCGTGCTGCCGCCCTTGCTGACGCTGCTTGCAGTGACCACCGCGGACGTGCATATGCTGTACGTGTACGCGGCGCTGTCGGCGCTGACGGCCAACATGTGGCTCGGCTCTGGCGCCGCGGCGATTCAGGACAGTGTCCTGCCGCGCATGCGTGGCACGGCCGCGGCAACACTGTTCATCGCGACCTCGCTCGGCCTGGCGGTGGGGCCGTACTTCGCGGGACGGGTGTCGGCGCTGACCGGCTCGCTGCGGATCGGCATCCTGGCGATCTTCGTGGTGTCGCCGCTGGCGTTCTTCATGCTGTGGCGCGCGAGCCGCACGCTGCCGGCGGCGGAGGCGGGGAAGGAGACCCGTGCGCGAGCCGCCGGGGAGCAAACGCCGCCGTGAACGCCGCGCCGGCGAAGCGCTTTCGGATCAGAGCGCTGACCGCCGGTGTCCCGCTCACCCGGCCGACCGAGCCCGGGCCGCTCATCGAGGCGGTCGATTTCCTCGACGGCGCCAGGCGCGCCGCGATCGCGCTCGGCTTCGAGGTGCAGACGATTCGGATCGCGCTGAACGCGCAGTTCTGCGACCTCAGTCCCGCGGCACGCGCCGATGTACTGCCGGCGATCATCGCCCTTGACACGCTGGCCGCCGAGCGCGGCGCGACCCTCGGGCTTGGCCCGATATTCGCCAACGCGCCATGGGATCCGGGGATCGCCGCGTGGGCGGTGGAGCTGGCGAGGGCGACGCAGGCATCTTTCTTCAGCGTTGCGGTGGCAAGCCGTGAGCGCGGCGTGCAGCGGGATGCCGTGCGGGCCGCCGGCGAGATCATCGCGGCGCTGGCCAATGCTCCGGCGGACGGCATGGCCAATTTTCGTTTCGCGGCGATCGCGTGCATCGCGCCAGGAAGCCCGTTCTTTCCGGCGGGCTACCATGAGGGGCCGCCGTCCCTGAGCATCGGTCTCGAATCCGCGCAGCTGGTTTCCGATGCCTTTGCGACCGCGACTGATCCCGCCGACGGCACCGAGCGCCTGCGCCGTCTGCTCAACCAGGAATTCGCGCCAGTCGAGGCCTTCGGCGTTGCAGCGGCAGCTGCAGGCGGACGACGCTACGGCGGCCTTGATGTGTCACCGGCGCCCGGCCCGGGCTGCAGCGTCGTCGGCGGGCTCGAGGCGCTCAGTCGGCAAGCCTTCGGCGGGGCCGCGACGCTGCAGGCCTGCGCGGCCGTGACCGCTGCGCTCAGGTCCCTTGACGTCACGACCTGCGGCTATTCGGGACTGATGCTGCCAGTGCTGGAGGATGCGGTTCTGGCGGCGCGGGCCGCCGAAGGGCGGCTGCGCCTAAGCCAGCTGCTGCTGTTCTCAAGCGTCTGTGGCACCGGCCTTGACGTCGTGCCGGTCCCCGGGGACAGCCTGCCGGCGGCGTTGTCGCGAGTGATCGGCGACGTGGCCACTCTTGCGACCCGTTTGGGGAAACCGCTCTCGGCACGGCTGTTGCCGATCCCCGGGAAATGCGCGGGCGAGCCAGCTGTACTCGCGGATCCCCGTCTCTGCGCCTCGCTCGTGCTGCCGCTCGACGGTTGATTTTGAAATGACCGCCACGAACCGCGAGGGTTTCTACGTTCGATCATCTATACATGGCACGTACATCGACATACCCATACAAAATACCCCAGTCAAATCAGCACACAAACAAAAACTTGTGGGTACGTGCCATGTATAGAATATCATGCCTCGTTCGCGGAGCTGCCCCCGCCAATGTCTACTCGATCCTCCCGCGATCCGGCCGAAGCCACACCGCAAGTCGCCGGCGCGCTGCGCGCTTTCGAGCGCGATCTCGACGCCTTCATCCAGTCCCTTGCTCACGGCAACCCGCTCGTCAGCCTGGACCCGCGCTTCGCGAACCAGCATCCCGTCGAGGCCGTCTGCAACGCCTTCGCGACGATCGACTACGGCATGGAAGATGAAGTGCAGGCGTCGGTGACTTGCGTCGGCGTCGTCTGTGCGGCGCCCGCGACGATCGACCAGGCCGAGCAGCTCAACGCGGCGAAGGAGAATCTCCGGGCGGTCTGCGCGCCTCTACAAAAGCACCGGGTCCGGATGCGCGTGCGAAACGCCGAGGGCGAGGAGGCCGTGCGCATGACGACGCTCGTGCGGGTCATCCTGCGCAACATCGGCCGGTCCCACCTCAACCTGACGGCGGCCTATCGGCACCTCCCGATCCTCGGCGCGCAGCCAACCCGCATTGCCTATACCCGGGCCCTGACCCGGCGCGTTCGGCGAATGACTCGGGAGGCGTTGCTCGATCGACTGCAGTTCTCCGACAAGCCCGGCGCCGCCGAGGACCGCGCACGACTGCGGGCGGCCACGGATGCTCACCTAGCGCTGGTCGACCCCCACGTTCCCAACGTGCGGGCCAACGTCTGGTACCAGTCGCGGGACTCCCGCAATCGCGACTGCGTCCAGTTGAGCGCAGAGCTGCCGCTCCTCTACCGCGCCGGTCGCCGACCGGCGCTGCCCGAAATCACCTTTCCCGACGCGGCAGACTGGGCGCGGGTGGCCGACGGGCCGCGCCGGCCGCGCGCAACCAAGCTCGAGCCGGAGCCCTTCCTGTCGACCCTGCCCGTGTTCCGCTACCGTCCGCCGCCGCGGCGGCGCTGAACGCCGGCGCACGCCGCGACCTGCCGCACCGAGTTTGCTAGGCTGGCAGTCAACGCCGGTTCAACGGCCGGGGGCAATCCATGGCACTGCGGCCGCTCGCCGGCATCATCGTCCTGCTCGCTACCGTGATCGGCGCGTGGACGTGGCCGCCCTCCGCACGCGTATTGCACGGCGGTCTCGAGAACAACATCGGCTACCTCTACCTGCACGGCATGCTGGTGACGCAGGACCCGAACCGGGCGCTCGAGTGGTACACCCGCGCCGCCGAGCGGGGGCTGCCGACCGCCGAGTACAACCTGGCCTACATCTATCAGACCGGGAACGGCGTCGCCGCCAACCCGCGCGAGGCCGCGCGTTGGTACGAACGCGCGGCCTCGCAGGGTCACGCCGAGGCAGCCAACAATCTGGCGATGATGCACACCGACGGATCGCTCGGCAGGCGCGACTTGTCACTCGCGCGGGCGTGGCTCAAGCGGGCCCGGACACTGGCGTCGGCCGAGTCCGCGGCGCAGCTCGCGTCCAACCTCGAGGCACTCGAGCACGACATGACGGCGGACCAGCTTGCCCGCAGCGAGACGCTTCTCGCGGCGCTGCCATCGCCGAACTGAACCGTCCGGCCGGGGCCCGATGGCCCTGGCCGGCCGCCGGCAAGCCTACTTGCCGATCTGCTGGCTGACCGCGTTCTCCTGCTGGTTCAGCGTCTTCTGCTCCTGCTTGGTGATGTGGCCATTGTTCTGGCTGGCCATCAGCCGCTCCTCGCGGCGGATCTGATGATCGTCCTTGTGGAGCTGCGCAGCCTGGCCCTTCGAGATCTCGCCGTCGGCGACCTCGGTCCTGATGCGTCTATTCTGGTTGGCGAGACGGTTGTTGACCTGCTCGCGGCGCGGGTGGTTCTTCTCCCACTGCGTGTCGGCGAGCGCCGAGCTAGCAACTCCGGCCAGCGACATCGACATCAGAATTGCGGTCACGGCCTTGCGAGGTGAATGGATCATGGACGTCTCCTGAGGGGGCGAGAGGATCTGTCTGCGCCGGCCACGCCGCCGGCTCGTGGGACGTACAACGCCCGGTTACGCGCCGCGCCGACCGGCGTGAACAACTCTTAACGGTAGCTCCGCCACCGGTTGGACGACGGACCTCACGTTCACCACAAGAACCGGCCCGCCGTGTCAACCGCGCGGCGGCCGCCCGCGGCTGTGCGACACTGCCGACGGCCGCGCTCCTGGGAGAAGTCAAAGTGTCCTGCTCACCGATCGGCCGCCATGAACCTGGCACTCGTCACGGCGCGCTCCTGACCCTGATGCTGGCGCTGCTTGCAGCGGCGGTGGCGAACGCCGCGAACGCGCCTCACATCGGCGCCGCAGAACTCGCCGCCGGCACGCTACCGGCCCGGCTCAGCGATAACGCTGCATTCTGGCCCGGTCAGTCGGCGCATTCGGCGCACGAACCTTTCGAGGGCACATTGACGCTCGGCGAAGTACCGATGCTTACGGTGCCAGCGGACCTCAAGGCGCACGACGTGCTCGGCAAGGACGCCCAGTTCTTTCCGGCGGCGACGCTTGCGTTCATCACGGTGGCAGGCGATCTCGTTCCGGCCACTCAGGAAGTGATCCGCGTCGGCTCGACGGGTCCGGGACGCAGCTACTGGGACGTGCTCGTCCAGCCGGGCCGAGTCTGGTCGGAGCCGGGCGACGGCGGCTGGTCGCGGGCAGCCTTTCCGTTCGCGCTGGTGCATTCGCTCGAGGGCGAGACGCACAACGGGATCGCGCTGTTCCTATACCGGCGCGGCCACGCGTCGGCTGTGCGCTTCCAGATCGTGCAGCAGACGACACCCGGCAACATCACGACCTACTTCACAGCGAGCGGCGTCACGACAGCGCGCTACCACGCAGACCGCTTGGCCGCTCGCGACGCGATCGCGCGTGAGTACCGCGCTGCGCTGCGCGATGCGGTGCCGGTCCGCGACTGGGGCGAGCTGGAGCGGCAGGTCGGCGCCGCCAAAATCGCGGGTTTCGCCGACGGGCTGGAGCAGGACGAGGTGGTGCTCGCCGGTCTTGACTACCGCGGCGCCTTCTATACCCGCGGCTGCACGAGCGCGGGCGGCCGCATGCCGTGGTGCGAGCGCGCCCGTTTCGGCATCTGGTCCGTGACCAAGGCGCTCGCGAACGAGGTCGCGCTGCTGCGGCTCGCTCAGAAGTACGGACCGGAGGTGTTCGCGCTGCGAATCCGCGACTACGTGCCGCAGGCGGCGGCCGAGGCCCGCTGGCAGAACGTGCGCTTCGACGACTGCATCAACATGGCGACCGGCCTCGGCAACGGCAGCGCACGCCGCGATCCCAACGACTCCGGCGACGGCTACATTGACGCAACCTACTGGGACTGGGCCAATACCGCCGCACGCGACGCCAAGGTCGCGACGCTGCTGCGCATCGCCCCGTCCTACCCCTGGGGCCCCGGCGAGGTCGTGCGCTACCGCGACCAAGACATGTTCATCCTCGGCGTCGCGATGGGCAACTTCCTGAAATCCCGCGAAGGCCCGAGCGCAAACCTCTGGTCGATGCTCGAGCGCGAGGTTTACGCGCCGATCGGCATCCATCACGCGCCGATCAACCGCACGATCGAAGCGGACGGCTCGCCTGGGCAGCCGCTGATGGCCTACGGCTACTACGCGACGATCGGCGACCTGGTGAAGGTCGCGCGCCTCTATCACGCGCGCGGACGGCATCGTGGCGAGCAGCTGCTGTACGCGCCGCGCATCGATGAGCTGCGCGCCGGTGAGCAGCGGCGCGGCCTGCCGACCGGCAACCGCACGCGCGACGGCGAGATGCTTTACTTCAACGCCTTCTGGCAGATGCGCTACGACGCCGTGGAAGGCTGCCACCTGTACCTGCCGCAGATGCTCGGCTGGGGCGGCAACATCGTCGCGCTCTATCCCGGCAAGCTCACCGGCATCCGCGTCGCGCGCAGCCCGCCGGAACGCTTCGCCGCCCAGAACGAAACGACCGCGATGGCGGTCGTCGCCAACCGCCTGGTTCCGTTCTGCCGCTGAATTGGCCCATCCCAATGGGCCGGCCGGGAGCTCGCAGATCTTGCCGTTCCTGCCTCAAGAAGTTCGGACGCCGGCCGATACAGAGGCATAAGGGGCCGTCTGCCTGCCCCCGGACCCGGAGCATCAGCCGCATGAACGTCAGCGCCCCATCGAGCCTTAACGCATTGATTCAACTGGGACTTCAGTCCCAGCAGCAGCCCACCAAGCCGGCGGCCGCTCCAACCCCGGCACCGTCAGCCGCTGGCGCCGATGCCGACGGCGACAACGACGGCAGCCGTGTCGGCACGCAGCTGAACGTCAAAGCCTGATCGCCGAGCGGGCGCGCTGTCCCGCCAGACCTCGCGCATGCCTGGCCGAGCAATAGCCGCCGGCGGTGGCCGATCGGCGCGCCACCTGCCGTCGCCGGCAACCGGGCCGCGCTGGGCGATGACCTCGAGCACCTGCCCGAGCGCGTCGTGATTCCTGCGCGGCGCGCCCCCAGCTCTGGCGTACGGACAGCTCACTTTGCGCGAAGGCGACGCGGCCGTAGCGCGCACGCACGGCCTCGAAAGGCGTGGCTCCGCCCGCCGTGCCGAAATAGAGGCCGGGCTGCGGTGCGATGTAGGCGTGACCCCAGCGATTGATGACGATGATCAGGTCGTAAGACTCGTCGACGAGCGGCGCGGCAGCATGCCTTGCCTCGTAGAGCCCGTCGCGCACGCCGTGCGCCGCATTGACCACTGCCGCGACGTTGCCGTTGGAACGCGCGTAGTCGCCGACGCCGGCATAGCCGTTCCACTCAGACGCCAGGCCCAACGCATCGGCAGGAGTGGTCGCGCCGAGCAGCACGGCGCCGGACCCGATCAGCGTCGCGCCGTTGAAGTCCCACCGCGTGATCGGCACGTGCAGGCCGAGGAGGCGGGCATCAGCTGGCATGAGCGCGGCTCCGGAGTCCGGTCGGGCGGAACCCGCCGGACGCTATCACCGCCATCGGCCGGGCGTGCGTCTCAGGCGCGACCGGCAGCGCCGGCCCCGGAACGATCAATCGGCGGCGACGGCCGCGTTGCTCGTGCTGCGCGTCGACCGCGCAAACCAGGCGAGCGCGATGAGCGCGAGCATCAGCCAGCCGGAGATCCAGAAGAAGTCGAGGGCGGACTTGGCGTAGGCCTGGGCGCCGAGCGACCGGGCGAGCACGCCGAGCGCCTGCGACGAACTGAGGCCGAAAGACTGCAGCTGTGCCATCGCCGCGCCGAGCACCGGATCGAAGGCGCTGCTATGGTCCGCGAGGCGGGCCTGATGGAAGGCGGCGTGCCGGTCCCAGAACGTCGTCACGATCGAGGCGCCGAAGCTGCCGGCCGTAATGCGCAGGAAGTTCGACATGCCGGCAGCCGACGGGATGCGCTCCGGCGGTACGCCCTGCAGCATGATCTGCAGCACGGCGACGAAGAAGGTCGCCATCGCGACACCCTGTACCAGCATCGGCGCAACCAGGTTGCCGATCGCAGCGTCGGTCGAGAGCCCGGCGCGCATCAGGTACGAGGCGCCGAAAGCCGCCAGTGCGATCGTCACGAACCAGCGCGCATCGAAGCGGCCGAGCAGCTGGCCGACGAGCGGCATCAGGATGACCGCGACGACGCCGCTCGGCGCCGCGACGAGGCCGGCCCAGGTCGCGGTGTAGCCGAGCTGCGTCTGCAGCCACAGCGGGTAGAGCACGACGTTGGCGAAGAACACCGCGTAGCCGAGGCACGAAATCGTCGTGCCGATCGTGAAATTGCGCATGCGGAACAGTGACATGTCGACGATCGGATGCCGCTCGGTGAGCTCCCAGATCAGGAACGCGCCCAGCCCGACGGCGGCGATGAGCGCAAGCGCCACCACCAGCGGCGATTCGAACCAGTCCGCGTCGCGGCCCTTGTCGAGTAGGATCTGCAGCGCCCCGACCCAGATCACGAGCAGCACAATGCCGACGCGGTCAATGGGCAAACGGCGGGTCGGCGTGTCGCGGTTGCCGATGTAGCGCCAGCACAGGAAGGCGCTGAGAATGCCGACCGGCACGTTGATCAGGAAGATCCACGGCCAGCTGTAGTTGTCGGAGATGTAGCCGCCGAGGATCGGCCCGACGATTGGCGCCACCAGCGTCGTGATCGACCAGATCGCGAGCGCGAGCGTCCGCTTCTGCGGCGGAAAGACCAGCAGCAGCAGCGCCTGCGAGCCCGGGATCATCGGCCCGGACACGGCACCCTGCAGAACGCGGAACGCGAGCAGCGACGGCAGGTCCCAGGCGATACCGCACAGCAGCGATGCGGCCGTGAACATCGCGATTGCGAGCACCGAGGTGCGCACCACGCCGAAGCGCTGCATCAGCCAAGCGGCGAGCGGCAGCGAGATGCCGTTCGCCACGGTGAACGAGGTGATGACCCAGGTGCCCTGGTCGGTACTGATGCCGAGATCGCCGGCGATCGTCGGGATCGAGACGTTGGCGATGGTCGAATCGAGCACCTGCATGAAGGTGCCGAGCGCGAGCGCGAACGCCGTCAGCGCCTTGGGTAGCGGCGCGAGCTCGCCGAGCCCAGGGCGCGCCGCGGCAGGCTCGCGCTGCTCTGCCGCTGCACTCACAGGTGGGTCCGCGCCCCGCTGACGGCCGTCGCGCGGCTGTTGCTCTGGATGATCTCGTGCACCCGCGCCTCGACGGCCGGCTCGTCCGGCAGGTCAAGTGAGGGCGCCGCGACGCCGCCGCGGACATCACCGGCCACCAGCGGGCCTGAGCGATCGGCCACGTTGACCTGCACGACCGCCGACAGGCCGAGCCGCAGCGGATGGTCGCGGACCTCCTTCGGGTCGAGCATGATGCGCACCGGCACGCGCTGCACGATCTTGATCCAGTTGCCGGAGGCGTTCTGCGCCGGGAGCAGTGCGAAGGCGCTGCCGCTGCCGGCCGCGAGGCCGGCCACCTTGCCGTGGAACTCGACCTCGCTGTCGTAGACATCGGTCTGCACCGTCACCGTCTGGCCGACGCGGATGCGACGCAGCTGGACTTCCTTGAAGTTGGCGTCGATCCACACCGCCTCGAGCGGCACGACCGCAAGCAGCGGCGCGCCGGCGGCAACCCGCTCGCCGATCTGGGCGCTGCGCCGCGCGACGACGCCGCTGAGCGGCGCGAGCAGCCGCGTGCGCCGCAACGCGAGGTTGGCAGTGCGCAGCCCCGCGGCGGCGGCGAGCACACGCGGATGGCTGGCCGCGGTCGTGCCCTGGGTCTGGGCGGCGAGCGTCGCGCGCTGCGCGTGCACGACCGTCACCGCCGCACGTAGCTCCTCGACCGCGTCGCGGGCGTGGTTGAAGTCCTCGCTCGACACCGCACCATCGGCGAGCAGCGGCTGGCGCCGCTCGAGGTCGCGCGTCGCGCGCGCCAGCGCGGCCTCGCGCTCGGCGAGCTCGGCGCGCCGTTCCGCGTCCTGGGCGTAGAGCGCCGTGACCTCGCGCACGGTGCGCGCCAGCTCGGCCTCGGCGGCCGCCACCGCGATCCGCGCGTCGCTCGCGTCAAGCACGACCAGCTCGTCACCGCGTCGCACGCTCTGTGTGTCGTCCGCGCGCACCGCGACGATGGTCCCCGCTACGGCGCTCGTCACCTGCAGCACGTCACCGGCCACGTAGGCGTCATCGGTGGACTCGTAGTGGCGCAGGCCGACGAACCAGCAGAGCGCCCAGGCCAGCGCGGCGACCAGCAACACCGCGCCGAAGACCAGGAAGGCGCGGCGGCGGCCGGCCGGGTTGCCGGTCGGGGCCGGGACGACGGCGGCGGGGGAGTCGGTCACGGGTGGGCCTTTGCAGCAGCGGAGGGAGTCGCGATTTCGGGCTGAACGCCGCCGCCGAGCGCAAGCACCAGCTGGACGCGGGCCTCGGTCTCGAGTGCGCGGGTGGTGACGAGTCCGCGGCGGGCGGAGATGACACGCGCGTTGGCCTCGAGCAGCGCCAGCTGGGCGGTCAGGCCGCCACGGTAGCGCTCCGCGGCGAGGCGCTCGGCCTCCGCCAGCAACGTGACGCGCTCGTCCGCCTGCGTCAGCTCGCGGCCGAGGGAGGTGCGCGTGGTGATTGCGTCGGCCACCTCGCGGACGGCGTCGAGCACCGTCACGTTGTAGCGCGCCACCGCCGATTCGAGGTCGGCACCGGCGCCGCGGTACTCGGCTTGCAGCCTGCCCCGGTCGAAGATCGGCAGCCGGATCGACGGGCCGAGACCGTAGGTGCGCGCCGGCGCGGACAGCAGGTCCTTGAGCGTCAGGGCTGCGAGTCCGGCGAATGCGTTCAGGTTGATGTCCGGATACGCCGCGAGACGAGCGACGTCCTCGCTCGCGCTCGCGGCCTGGACTCGCGCGAGCGCCGCCTGCACGTCCGGCCGCCGGGCCAGCAGGTCGCCCGGCAGCGTCGCCGGCAGCGGCAACGCGCCGTCGTAGACCAGTTTCGGGTGGTCGATCGTGGCGTAGGCGGTCGCCCCCTGGCCAGTCAGTGACGCGAGCCGGTGCACGCCGAGCTCGATCGCGGCCGAAGCCTGCTCGCGGTCGCCGCGGGCCTCCGGCAGTGCCGAGCGCGCACTGCGCAGATCGATGCCGCTGTCGAGTCCCGCGGTCACGCGTCGCTGCGTGAGATCGGCGATCTTCTGACTCGTCTCCTCGGCAGCGCGGGCAAGCGCGGCGAGCGCGTAGCGACGGTCGAGCTCGACGTAGCTCGTGACGACCGCGCCCTGGATCGCGAGCTCGGCGGCGCGCGCATCGAGCGCGCGGGCAGCGACGATCCGGTCGGCCGCATGGATGCGGGCGCTCTGCCGACCCCAGAAATCGAGCGCATAGCTCAGCCCGACGTCGATCTGCACATCCCAATAGCTGCCACCGCCGTAGGGCGGCGGGATGATGTAGGTAGCGCTGAAGCGCTCGCGGCTCTCCGACGCCGAGGCGTCGACGCTCGGTCCCCGGCCTGCGCCGGCCGCCGCAGTGTCGGCGCGCGCGCGCTCGAGCCGGGCCAGCACGTCGGCAAGCGAGGGATTGTCACGGGTGGCCCGCGCCACGAGCGCATCGAGCTGCGGATCTCCATAGACCTGCCACCAGCCTTGCGCGATCGGTGGCTCGGCCTCGGCCGCGAGGCCGAGCGCAGCGGCCGCGATCGGCGTCGGGTGTGCGGCGCGACGTGCGTCGAACGCGCAGCCGGGCAGCCCGAGCGCGACGATGATCAGCAGCACCGCGCCAAGTCGCGTCACGGCTTTGCCGCCTTGCGCGCACCGGGCGCGCTCGGCGCCTCAGGCAGCTCGAGCCGCGCGGTCACGCGCCTCAGCAACTTCGCGAGCGTCGCGACTTCCGTGGCGCTCAGGTCCTGCAAGGCGTCGTTCAGGTGACCGACCACCAGCGGCAGCATCGCCTGCACCGCCTGGCGGCCGTCGCCGGTCAGGAACAGCAACACTACCCGTCGGTCGGATTCGCTGCGCTCGCGGCGGATGAGGCCGCGCTCCTCGAGATGGTCGACCACGCGGGTGAACGCGCCGGAATCGTGGTTCAGATCGCGGCAGATGTCGCCTGCCGTCAGCTGCGGGTCATCGCGCAGCCGCATCAGCGTGACCCACTGTACGAACGTCAGCCCGTGACCCTCGAACGCCGCCTCGAGCTGCTGGCGCAGCAGCACCGCGCTGCGGCGGATGAGGTAGCCGACGCTGTCGTCGACCGTGTAGGTACGCGGGTCGTAGTGCTTCATCACTGCCTCGGCAATCTCTGCTTAGGCAGCGTATTCCGCCGGTTTGGGCCCGTCAAGCCCGGCCGTCGCCTGGTTCAGCCGTCCAGCAGGCCGGTCGCGGCGCGCACCGCACGCAGCCCGAGCCAGCGCCACGGCTCGTTCGGAATGTAGGGTGAGTGCCGGTTGAGGTAGGGCAGCCAGCGCCACTCGGCGTCGCGCCCGGCAACGAGGTCGGCGAGGACGCGGCCGAACACGGAGGTCAGATTGACGCCGTGGCCCGAGTAGCCGATCGCGTAGTAGACGTTGCGGCGACGACCCATCCGCCCGACGGACGCCGTCAGGTCCAGCGAGCAGTCCACCGCGCCGGCCCAGCAGCGCTCGAACTCCACGTGACCGAGCTGTGGATAGATCCTCAAGAGCTCCGCCGCAAGCGCGGCCGCGCGCTCGGGCGGGACCTCCGGCGGCGGCGTGCCATTGTTGAATTCGTAGCCATAGCCTTGTGGCCCGCCACCGATGTGGATCCGGTCGTCGCGGGTGAGGCCAAGCCAGTACTCGTCGGTCCGGCTGTCGTCGAATGGCGCCCGGCTCTGCCAGCCGAGCTGGCGGATCATGGCCGCCTCGAGCGGGCGGGTGATGCCGACGTAGGCGACCAACGGCGCGTAGGCGCTGCGCAGATAGCCGAGCTGGGAGGAGTAGGCGTTGGTGGCGAGCACCAGCACCGGCGCACGGACCTGCTGGCCGCCGGCCGTGGTCAGCGTGTGCAGCGGACCTTCGACGACCGACGTCACCGGCGTGTTCTCGTAGATCTCGACGCCGGCCGCGAGCGCCGCGGTGCGCCACAACGCCGCGAGCTTGCCCGGATGAACCTGGCCGCTCGCAGCGTCGCACAGCGCGCCGCGGTAGACGCCGGTGCCGAGCGCCGCATGCGTCCGGTCAGCGTCCCAGAACTCGATCGGCAGGCCGGCGTCGTGCAACCGTGCCGCCGTCTGCTTCGCCTCGCGCGCCTCGGTCACGGTCAGCAGGGCGTGCGCGGCGCCTGCGGTATCGAGCTCGATGTCGGCCGAGAAGCGGGCGGCGAGGGACCGCAGCGCGTCGATGTTGCTGGCGGTCAGCTCGTGGATGCGCCGATCGAGCGCCGGCTCGTCGCCGGCGCGCAGCCAGCGGTCCGGGGTCGACGTCAGCAGCATCGCGCCGTTGCGCGCCGACGCGCCGTTCCCGCAGCGCTGCGCCTCGAGCAGGATGACCCGCTGGCCCGGCGACTGCGACCGCAGGTAGTAGGCGGTCGACAGCCCCGTGAAGCCGCCGCCAATGACCACGACGTCGGCATCAGCCGTCGCGGCGAGCGCCGCCGCCGCAGCGGGCAGGGCCTCCGCCCAGTGGCTCCGGTTGCGGTCCACCGCAACCGCCTCCGGCAGCACGAACGGTGCCGCGGCGTTGATCGCGGCGCCGCCGGCGAGGCTGCCAGCCGCGGCGATGCCACCGCGCTTCAACAGATCTCGGCGACTCAGCGAGGGCAGTCGTGGACGCTGTGCCATGTCAGGGGTTCGGGGCGCCGCCCATCGCCTTCAGCAGCCCGATGTGCGCGAGCAGCCGCCGGCTCTGCACGTCGATCAGGCTGCGGTCCGCGGCGAACGCCGTATTCTGCGCGATCACGACGTTGAGGTAGCTGACCGTGCCGGCGCGATACTGATTCTCGGTCGCCCGCAGCGTCTCGCGCGCCGCCACCGCCGCGCGGTTCTCGGCGGCCTCCTCGTCGGCGAGGCCGCGCAGGGCCGCGAGCGAGTCCTCCGCGTCCGCGAGGGCCGTCAGTACCGCCTGCCGGTAGTTGGCCACCGCGCGGTCGTAGTCGGCCCGCGCGGCGGCGCTCTGCGCAAAGCGCGCACCGCCGTCGAATAGCGTTTCGGCGAGCTGCGGGCCGAGGCTCCAGAACCGGTTCGGCAGGCTGACGAGGTGTTGCCAGGCCGACGCCTGGTAACCACCGCTGCCGGCGAGCGATAGCGTCGGAAACCACGCGCCGCGCGCGACACCGACCGCGGCATTCGCCGACGCGACGCGCCGTTCCGCTGCAGCAACGTCCGGGCGACGCTCGAGCAACGTCGCCGGCAGCACCGCGGGCACCGGCGGCAGCGTCGGCAGTGCGGCCGCGACGGGCAGCGTGAACTCCGTCGCCGAGCGGCCGCTCAGTGTCGCGATCGCATGCTCGAGCGCCGCGCGCTGGATGGCGAGGTCCGCGTCCTGCGCCTCGGCGCCCGCCAGCTGCGACTCCGCCTCGGTCACGTCGGTGCGCGGCGCGACGCCGGCGGCGTAGCGGTTGCGCGTGATCTCGAGCGAACGCCGGTAGGCGGCGATGGTGCGCGCGAACAGTTCCCGCTGCGTGTCGAGCGAGCGCGACTGCACGTAGTCCTGTGCGAGCGTCGCCGCGACCGAGAGCTGCGCCCCGGCGAGGTCGCCGGCGCTCGCCTCGGCCGCCGTGCGGCTCACCTCGAGCCCCCGCCGCAGGCGTCCCCACAGGTCCAGTTCCCACGACAGGCTGCCGGTCAGCCGGTCGGTCGTGAAGGTGGCGCCGCCGGGCGTCGCCGGCCCGCCGCCGACGCTGAGCGAGCCGCTGGCACTCGCACTGCGCGTCGTACCGGCGGCGGCGCCGACGGTCGGCATCAGCGCCGCGCGCGCGCCGCCGACGGCGGCCAGTGCCGAGCGGTACTGGGCGTTGGCCGCCATGATCGTCTGGTTGGAGCGTTCGGCGGCTGCCTCGAGTTCGTCGAGCGCCGGGTCCCCATAGGCGTGCCACCATGGGCCGCGCGGCAACTGGTCGCCCGGCGTCGCCGGTTGCCAGGCCTCCTTGAACGCGGCCGGAGCGGGCGCAGTCGGCCGGCGGTAGTCCGGGCCGACGGCGCAGGCGGCCAGCAGCAGGGCGGGTCCGAAGATGGTCAGTGTGCGAAGCGAGATCACGCGCTCTCCAGGGCTATGCCGGCCTGGCGGTTGCGCCGGCGTTCCAGCCAGCGAACCCGCAGGCGGTCGAAGAACAGGTAGACGACCGGCGTCGTGTAGAGCGTCAGCAGCTGGCTGAGCACCAGTCCGCCGACAATCGTGATGCCGAGCGGCTGGCGAAGTTCAGCGCCGTCGCCATGCCCGAAGGCGAGCGGCACGGCACCGGCAAGCGCCGCGACGGTCGTCATCAGGATCGGCCGGAAACGCCGCAGACACGCCTCGTAGATCGCAGCACGCGGGTCGAGGCCGTGCTCACGCTCGAGCGACAGCGCCACGTCGATCATCATGATCGCATTCTTCTTGACGAGCCCGATCAGCAGGATGACGCCAATCAGGGCGATCAGTGTCAGCTCGAAGCGCAATGCGAGCAACGCGAGCAACGCCCCGACGCCCGCCGAGAGCAGCGTCGACAGGATCGTGATCGGGTGCAGCGTGCTTTCGTAGAGGATGCCGAGCACGAGGTACATCACAACGATCGCCGCCAGAATCAGCAGCAGCTGGTTCTTGAGCGAGGCCTGGAACAGCTTCGCCGTACCCTGATAGCTGCCGCGCACGCTGGTCGGCACACCGAGCCGCGCGAACGCCTTGTCGATCGCCGCCGAGGCCTGCGACAGCGAGGTATTCGGCGGCAGGTTGTAGGAGATCGTCGAGGCCGCGAACTGCCCCTGGTGGTTCACCGCGAGCGGTGTGTTCGTCGGCCCGAATTTCGCGACCGCCATCAGCGGCACCTGCGCACCGCCGGTGCCCGGGACGTAGACGTTGCGCAGCATCTCGGCGTTCTCGAGGAAGCGCGGCGCGGCCTCCATCACGACGTGGTACTGGTTCAGCGGGTTGTAGATCGTCGCGACCTGGCGCTGGCCGAACCAGTCGTAGAGCACGGCGTCGATGGTCCGGACGTTCACCCCGAGCCGCGCCGCGGCGTCGCGGTCGATCGTCAGCGTCGTCTGCAGGCCCTTGTCCTGCGCGTCGGTGTTGACGTCGGCGAGTTCCGGCAGCTCCGAGAGCGAGGTCCGCAGCTTCGGCTCCCAGGCTCGCAGGTCCTCGAGCGAGTCGGCTTGCAGCGTGTACTGGTACTGGGCGTTCGACGAGCGCCCGCCGACGCGCACGTCCTGCGCCGACTGCAGGTAGAGCACGGCGCCGGGCTCGTGCGTCAGCGGGTAGCGCAGGCGGTTGATCACGCCGTCCGAGGTGACCTTGCGCTCAGCGACCGGCTTCAGCGTCACGAACACGAAGCCGCCGTTGCGCTGGCCGCCGCCGGTGAAGGCGACGACGTTCTCGACCGCCGGGTCCTGCTTCACGAGCGCCACGAAACGCTGCACCTTGTCGGTCATCGCCTGGAACGAGATGCTCTGGTCACCCTGGATGCTGCCGACGAGCCGGCCGGTGTCCTGCTGCGGCAGCAGCCCCTTCGGCACGTAGACGTACAGCGCGACGTTGAGGACGAAAGTGACGGCGAGCACGACCGCCACGATCGAGCCGTGGTCGAGGAACCACTCGAGCGACCGGCCGTAGCCTCGGCGCAGAGCCTCGAACCAGCGCTCGGTCCGCACCGCCATCCACGACGGCGGTGTCCCGGCGCGTGCGCGCAGCAGCCGGGCGGCCATCATCGGCGTCGCGGTCAGTGACACGACCAGCGACACGGCGATCGCCGCCGCGAGGGTCACGCCGAACTCGCGGAACATGCGGCCGATGACGTCGCCCATGAAGATGATCGGGATGAACACCGCGATCAGCGACAGGCTCATCGCGAGCACCGTGAAGCCGACCTCGCGAGCACCGCGCAGCGCCGCCTCCACGGGCGCCATGCCGGCCTCGACGTGGCGCGTGATGTTCTCGAGCACCACGACGGCATCGTCGACCACGAAACCGGTCGCGATGGTGAGCGCCATCAGCGAGAACGTGTTCAGGCTGAAGCCGAGCAGGTACATCGCGCCGCAGGTGCCGAGCAGCGAAACCGGCACGACCACGACCGACACCGCCGACGCCCGCCAGTCGGCGAGGAACGCGTAGGTCACGAGCGTGACCAGCAGGATGGCGATCACCAGCGTGCGCTCGACCTCGCGCAGTGACGCGCGGATCGTCGGCGTGCGGTCCAGCATCACCTCGAGATCGATGGTTCCCGGAATCGCTGCGCGCACCTGGGGCAGCACGGTGCGGATCCGCGCCACCGTCTCGACGATGTTGGCGTTCGGCTGGCGGTTGAGGATCAGCAAGATCGCCGGCTTGCCATTGGCAATGCCGCCGTTGCGCACGTCCTGAACCGAGTCGGTGACCGCCGCGACGTCGGCCAGTCGGGTGGCGGCGCCGCCCTGATAGGCCACGATCGTCGGCAGGTACTCGGCCGCGGTCCGCGCCTGGTCGTTGGCGAGGATCTGCCAGCGGCGCGGCCCGTCCTCCACGGCGCCTTTCGGCCGATCGACGTTGGCGCTCGCGATCGCGGCGCGGACCTGCTCGGGCGACAGCCCGGCGTGCGCCAGCGCGAGCGGGTCCAGTTCGACGCGCACCGCCGGCAGCGAGCCACCACCGACCGTCACCTGGCCGACACCCTGCACCTGCGACAGCTTCTGGGCGACGATCGTCGAGGCGACGTCGTAGACCTCGCCGGGCGTGTGGGTGGGCGAAGTCATCGCCAGGATCATGATCGGCGCGTCGGCCGGGTTGACCTTTCGCCAGGTCGGGTTGCTCGGCAGAGCGGTCGGCAGCAGCGCCCTGGCGCCGTTGATCGCCGCCTGGACGTCGCGCGCCGCGCCGTCGATGTCGCGGTCGATGTCGAACTGCAGCGTGATGCGCGACGAGCCGAGTGAGCTCGACGAGGTCATCTCGGTGACGCCGGCGATCCGGCCGAGCGATCGCTCGAGCGGCGTCGCGACCGTCGCCGCCATCGTGTCCGGGCTCGCGCCTGGCAGCGACGCCTGTACCGAGATCGTCGGAATGTCGATCTGCGGCAGCGGCGCGACCGGGAGGCCGAAGAACGCAAGCCAGCCGGCGAGCGCGATACCGATCGTCAGCAGCGTGGTGCCGACCGGACGCTCGATGAACGGCCGCGACAGGCTGCCCGCGTCGGCCGCCGACTCCGCCGCGGCGGATGCCTGTGCCTCGCCGTCGCTGAGCGGCGCGGCGCTCACGGCACGGCCGCGCCGGTCGCCGCCGGCGCACCCACCCGCTGCTCCACGCGCCGCGCGAGCGCGTCGAAGGCGAGATAGATCACCGGAGTCGTGAACAGCGTCAGCACCTGGCTGACGAGCAGGCCGCCGACCATCGTCAGGCCGAGCGGGTGGCGAAGCTCGGCGCCCACGCCGCGGCCGAGCATCAGCGGCAGCGCGCCGGCGAGCGCCGCGACGGTGGTCATCAGAATCGGCCGCAGGCGCAGCAGGCACGCCTGGTAGATGGCCTCCTCGGGTGTCTTGTTTTCCTCACGCTCGGCGGCGAGCGCGAAGTCGATCATCATGATCGCGTTCTTCTTGACGATGCCGATCAGCAGCACGATGCCGATGATGCCGATGATGCCGAGGTCGCTGCCGCTCAGCAGCAGGGCGAGCAGGGCGCCGATGCCGGCCGACGGCAGCGTCGACAAGATCGTGACCGGATGCACGTAGCTCTCGTACAGCACGCCGAGCACGATGTACATCGTGACGATCGCCGCCAATAGCAGCCAGACGGTGCTCGCCAGCGAGCCCTCGAAGGCCAGCGCGGCGCCCTGAAAACTGGTCGCGATGCTGGCCGGCACCTTGAGCTCGGTCTCGGCGGCGCGGATCGCATCGACCGCGGCGCCGAGCGAGGTCCCCGAGGCGAGGTTGAATGAGATCGTCGCCGCCGGGAACTGGCCGAGGTGATTGACGGCGAGCGAGGTCGTGCGCTCGCTGAAGCGCGCGACGCTCGACAGTGGCACAGGCCCGGTCAGCCCGGCGACGTACAGGTTGGCGAGCGACGCCGGCCCGACGGCGTCCTGCGGTCGCGTCTCAAGCACGACACGGTAGGTGTTGGCTTGTGTGAACACCGTCGAGACGAGCCGTTGGCCGTAGGCATCGTAGAGCGCGTTGTCGATTCCGGCCGGGGTCACGCCGAGGCGGCTCGCGTTCGCGCGGTCGATGTCGACGTATAGCTGCAGGCCCTGGTCCTGCAGGTCGCTGGCGACGTCGGCGAGGCCCGGCACCGCCCGCAGCCGCGCGACCAGCTTACCCACCCACAGCGACAGCTCGTCGGAGCTCGGGTCCTCGAGCGTGAACTGGTACTGGGTGCGCGACACGCGGTCCTCGATCGTCAGGTCCTGGACCGGCTGCAGGTACAGCGTGATGCCCGGGACCTTCGCGGCGCGTGCCTGCAGGCCGGCCATCAGCGCTCGCAGGTCGGTGTCGCGGTCGCCGTGGGCCTTGAGCTGGATCTGCATCCGGCCGCTGTTGAGCGTCGCGTTGACGCCATCGACGCCGATGAAGGAAGCGATGCTCGCGATGGCCGGGTCCTCCAGCAATACCTCGGCGAGCTGCCGCTGCCGCTCGCTCATCGCGCCGAAGGAGATCGACTGCGGCGCCTCGGTGATGCCCTGCAAGGCGCCGGTGTCCTGCAGCGGGAAGAACCCCTTGGGGATGAACACATAGAGGGCGATCGTCAGCAGCAGCGTGCCGAAGGCGACGGCGAGCGTCGCGCGCCTGTGCCGTAGCACGATGCGAAGCCACCGGCCGTAGGCCTCGCTGAGCCGGTCGAAGGCGGCGCCGATGCGCTTCAGCCATCGCGGCTCTTGCGCGGCATCGTACTGCCGCAGCAGCCGCGCGCACATCATCGGCGTCAGCGTCAGTGACACGACCGCGGAGATGACGATCGAGACCGCGAGCGTGATCGCGAACTCGCGAAACAGCCGGCCGACGACCTCGCGCATGAACAGCAGCGGGATCAGCACCGCGATCAGCGATACCGTCAGCGAGATGATCGTGAAGCCGATCTGCCGGGCGCCGCGCAATGCCGCGTCGAGCGGCGGTACGCCCTCCTCGATGTAGCGCGAGATGTTCTCGATCATCACGATCGCGTCGTCGACGACGAAGCCGGTCGCGATGGTCAGCGCCATGATCGTCAAGTTGTTGATCGAGAATCCGGCGAGGTACATGACGCCGAAGGTGCCGACCAGCGACACCGGCACGACCACGCTCGGGATGATCGTCGCGCGCAGATTGCGCAGGAACAGGAAGATCACCAGCACGACGAGCGCAACTGAGAGCGCGAGCTCGAACTGCACGTCGCGCACCGAGGCGCGGATTGTCGTCGTGCGGTCGGCGAGCAGGGTCACCTCGACGGCCCCCGGCAGCCCCGCCTGCAAGCGCGGCAGCAGGGCATTGATCCGGTCGACGGTCGCAATGACGTTGCTGCCGGGCTGGCGCTGCACGTTGACGATGACGGCCGGCACCGTGCGCCCGTTGACGCCGGCCCAGGCGGCGAGCTTGGCGTTCTCGGCGCCGTCGACGATTTGGCCGACGTCCGTGAGCCGGATCGCTGCGCCGCTCTTGTAGGCGAGGACGATCTTGCGGTACTCATCGGCCGAGCGCAGCTGGTCGTTGGCGTCCAGGGTCGAGGCCTGACTGCTGCCGTCAAAGCTGCCCTTGGCCTGGTTGACATTGGAATTCCCGATCGCGGTGCGCACGTCCTCGAGCGTGAGGCCGGCGGCTGCGAGCGCGACCGGGTTGATCTGCACCCGCACTGCCGGCCGCTGGCCACCCGCGATCGAGACGAGGCCGACGCCGGAGACCTCGGACAGCTTCGGCGCGAGTCGCGTGTCGACGAAATCCTCGATCGTCGGCAGCGGCAGAGTCGCCGAGGTCACGGCCAGCGTCAGGATCGACGCGTCGGCGGGGTTCACCTTCGCGTACACCGGTGGCATCGGCAGGTCGGTCGGCAGGAAGGTGGCGGCGGCGTTGATGGCCGCCTGCACTTCCTGCTCGGCGACGTCGAGCGTCAGGTCAAGCGAAAAACGCAACGTGATCACCGAGGCGCCGCCTGAACTCGTCGAGGACATCTGCAGCAGTCCCGGCACCTGGCCGAATTGGCGCTCGAGCGGCGCGGTGATCGCCGAGGTGACGACATCCGGGCTGGCACCGGGATAGAGCGTCGTAATCGCGATCGTCGGATAGTCCACCTCCGGCAGCGCCGAGACCGACAGCGACAGGTAGCCGATCAGGCCGGCGAGCACTATCGCCACCATCGCGAGCGAGGTCGCAACCGGGCGGAGGATGAAGAGCCGCGACGGATTCACTGCGTGGCGCCCGCCTGTTCGCGCTTCTTGCGCGGCGCCGGGCCGGCAGTGGACGCGGCACCGGTCGGCTCGCTGCCCGGCTGAGTAGCTGGCTTGCCGCCCGCGCCGTTCCATGGGCCCTTGCGCTTCGCCGCGGCGGCGGCGGGCGTGTCGACCGCCGCCTCGACCATCGAGCCGTCGTGCAATTTGTCGGTCCCGTCGGTGACCACCTGTTCGCCGACCTTCAGGCCGGTCGCGACCGCGACGGTGTCGCCGTTCGTCGCGCCGATCGTGATCGTGCGGATCGAGACCTTCGAGTCGTCGCCGACGACGTAGACGAATGTGCCGGGCGTGCCGCGCTGGATCGCGGCGCCGGGAACCAGGATCTGGTTGTCGAGCGTTGCAATCGTGATGCGGGCATTCACGAACTGGTTTGGAAAGAGGGCCGCATCCTTGTTCTCAAAGGTCGCCTTAAGTTTCACCGAGCTGGTTGCGAGGTCGACGACGTTGTCGGCGCTGTCGAGGTGGCCAGTCGTCAGCAGCGTCTTGCCGTCGCGGTCGAATGCGTCGACGCGCAGCGCCTGGCCGGCCTGCCAGCGGCGCGAGATCTCCGGCGCCCGGTCCGACGGCACGGCGAAGATGACGTTGATCGGTCGCGTCTCGGTCAGCACGACGACGCCATTCGCGTCGGCGGCGTGCACCATATTGCCGTTATCGACCTGACGCAGTCCGACGCGGCCAGCGATCGGCGCGGTGATCCGCGTGAAGTCGCGCTGCAGGCGGGCGTTCGCGACCGTGCCCTGATCAGTCTGGACGGCGCCCTGGTACTGCCGCACCAGGGCGGCTTGGTCGTCCACTTGCTGCTTGGCGATCGAGTCCTGCTCGAGGAGGGTCTGATAGCGGTCGAGATCGCTCCTGGCGATCGACAGCAGCGCCTGGTCGCGGGCCAGCTGGCCCTGCGCCTGCTCGAGCGCGGCGTCAAACGGACGGGGATCGATTTCGGCCAGCACCGCGCCGGCCCGGACCTCGCGGCCCTCTTCGAACGCGATACGCACCAGTTGGCCGTCGACGCGCGCTCGGACCACGACGGTATTGCGTGCCGTCACCGTGCCTAGCGCATCGAGCACCGAATCGATGCTGCCGGAGCGCGCCGCCGCGACCCGTACCGCGACTCTCATGCCCGCACCGCCTCGGCCGCCGCCCGCGCCTGGGCGGCCTCCAGGGCCGCCGGCCGACGGGGCGTCCTTCCAGCGCGCCACGTAGACCGCCGACGCGAGGGCGACGACGACGGCTACGATCGCGACAATCCACACAATTCTCTTGCTCACCCTGCGTCTACTCCTTACCGCTGCGGCCACCGTTCGCCGGCCGCTAAGACCCTGTTTTCATTCTCCCATGGCCCGGGGAAGGGGGGGCGTGGCCGGCCGCAAAGACATGTCAAGATGCTGCGGGGTCACGCGACGTGACCCCACGGTTGGCGCCCACGGGCAAGCGCGACGCCAAGCCGCCGGGGCCCCGGCCCGCGGCCGCCAGCGCGCAGTTCAGCCCATTTTCTCGACTGCACAGGAGCTCAGGGCATGGCACGGATCACGCCATTTCTCTGGTTCAACAGCCAGGCCGAGGAGGCCCGTGAGTTCTACGTCTCCGTATTCCCGAATTCCCGGGTCGGCGCCACCGTCCTTCATGGCGACGGGAGCCCCGGCCCGAAAGGAACGGTGATGACCGCAGCCTTCGAACTCGATGGCCAAGAATTCGTCGCGCTGAACGGCGGCCCGCAGTTCACGTTCTCGCCAGCCGTTTCGTTCGTCGTCAACTGTGACACGCAAGAGGAGATCGATCGGTACTGGCAACTCCTTTCGGCCGGAGGGGATCCGCATGTATGCGGCTGGCTGAAGGACCGCTACGGGGTGTCCTGGCAGATCGTTCCGCGCGCGCTGCCGCGCATGCTCGCCGACGCCGACGCGTGGCGTGTCGCGCGTGTGATGGAGGCGCTGATGAAGATGCGAAAGCTCGAGCTTGGCGAGCTCCAGCGGGCATTCGACCAGCGATAGGTCGCGCTGGCACCGGCCGCGAGTGACTGCCGGCGCCAACCTGCGCGGGGCGACGCCACCGGAGCTCTTACTCGCGCGTAGCAATGCGTTTCCGCAGCGCGCGACACAACGTGCGGCGTCGCACCGAAATCGCAGCGCAACTGGAGCGACACTTACGGCGGAATGGGACCGGCGTCGCATGGCCGCGACGCTGATTCGTCGCATGCTTCAGCCGTCTGCCGTCGCCGCCGACGGCGCGGCGTGCTCGATCACACGCTTTCGTGGGGACCGTCGTTGCCTCGCTCCGCCCTCGCCAAGTCCTTATGCCGCCCCGCAGGCTGACCATCCCGCTGCTCGCGCTGGTCACGCTCGGCTTCGTCGTGCCGATGAGCGTGCTGTACGTGATCCAGCGCACGCTGATCTACTACCCCGAGAAGCTGACGCGCGCGCAATTCCTGTCGCGTGTGCAGACGGAGTTCCAGGGTAGGGCGTCGGTGCTGCCAGGATTTGATGCGGTGCTTCTGGAGCCGGAGGCCAAACGCATCACTGCGACCGTCATCTGGTTTCACGGCAACTCGGGACTCAACGTGGATCGGTCGGGATTCGCGAAAGCCCTCGCGGAGCGCGGGCTAAGGATGATTCTCGCGGAGTACCCAGGTTACGGCGCCAGAGAGGGAGAGCCGTCGGAGCCGGCGATCATCGACGATGCGCGCGCCTTGTACACGAGCATCGCCGCCCGCTACCCGCGGAGTCCGTTGCTCCTGATGGGTGCCTCGCTCGGCTCCGGAGTTGCGGCACAGCTGGCAGCCGAGCCTGGCCGGAGCCGCGCCCCGGTCCGACTGATCCTGCTCACCCCGTACCTGTCGATTGCCGAGGTCGCCGCGCAGCGCTACTGGATGTTGCCGGTCCGACTGCTGGTGAAGGACGTGTTCGACTCGGCCGGCGCCCTCGCGAAATACACCGGGCCGGTCGCCATTCTCGTCGCGGGGCACGATGAGGTGATCGGCGCCGGTCAGGGCCGACTCCTGGCAGACCAGTCCAAGGCGCGCGGACCGACCTCCTACGTCGAGCTACCGCTCGCCGGCCATTTCAGCTGGCCGGATCTCCTCGGATCCCAGGACTGGGCAACGCTTCTAGGACTGCCGTTGCCCGTGACGTAGCGCAACCGCGTGGCCTCAATCTAGAGGTGCCTCGAAATCACGCGACCGACCGTTTGCGCAATGCGGCTCCTGGCCCCATGGCGTTCAGGGTGGGCGCGGAGGTAGTCGTCCGATACGACGTACAGCACCACATCGAAAAAGCGCAGGTCGCGATCGGTGTCCCAGTCGCTGACGCTCTGTTCCGCGCGTTCCAGAACGGCACGCGCCGCCGGCAGATCGATGCCTGCCCAACGACCGACCACTTCCTCGTAGCGCGCGCGTTTGGGCTGCGTCGGTAGTTCTCGGCGAACGGCGTCGTGCAGCCGGAGCAAGCGACGGCTTGCACGTCTCGTGTACCAGAACTCCGTGATGGTCAGCAGCGGTCCGCGCGCGCGCGAAGAATGGTCGGACGCCAGTCCGCGCAGCGCGAAGAATCGTACCGCGCGCGTCACGCGACTTGAATCGCGCGGGACGGCCGGCTGGTCAGGTGAGGGCATCGCGTTCGCCGCTTCCGCGGCAAGTTCGGCCGCCAGCGGGACGAGCTCCGTAAATTCGTTCTGGCATCGCGCGCACGGCGGTCCCCACGCCGGCAGCTCGGCGCACGCGTTGAATTGAAACGCCGCGATGTTCCCGCAAACGGCACAGCGAGCCTGCCGCTGCTGCGGTTCCGGGCTCCGTTCGGCGTTGCTTGATGCCTCGGTATCCACTCTAGAGGGATCGTACTCCGGCACCCGCCAGCCGGAACAATAGAGGGCTCGTTTGCCTTTGATGATTGAGCACGTCGACGGCGATCGACGTTGATGCCATGATTTAACATAAGATAGATTATGCGTAGTACGATTGTACTAGCTAAGTTCAAATGTCCGCTTTCTGCCAAGTAGAAATGTCCCCTTTTTCCGTTGATCGACCAGTCTTTTCGGCCCTGTTTTGGGGTCTGGAGGCTGGTCATGGTCCGCAGAACAAGGGTGACGGTGACGATGCGCGATCTGGACCGGCTGAAGTGTGTTCAGGGCGTTGTTGATGGTCAGCTGAGGCTGTACCAAGCCGCCGAGCGGTTGGGTCTGACGACGCGGCAGGTTCGCCGGATGGTGCGGCGGTACGAGCAGGAAGGCCCTGTTGGCCTGATCTCGAGGCACCGGAACCGACCGAGCAATGGGCGGCTCAAGGCCGAGGTCGCAGACCAGGCGTTCGCGATCATCCGCGAGCGCTACCCCGATTTTGGGCCGACGTTGGCCGCTGAGAAGCTCAGGGAGCGTCACGGCGTGGATCTGGCCGTCGAGACGGTCCGGTCGCTGATGGTCGCTGGCGGGCTGTGGCTGCCGCGCAAGCTCAGGCCGCCGAGGATCCAGCAGCCACGAGCCCGACGAGCGTGCGCCGGCGAGTTGATCCAGATCGATGGTTGCGAGCACGCGTGGTTCGAGGACCGGGCACCGGCGTGCACGACGCTCGTGTACGTCGACGATGCGACCAGCCGGCTGATGACGGTGCTGTTCACGGGGACGGAGTCGACGTTTGCGTACTTCGAGGCGACGCGGCAGTACCTGGCGCGCTACGGCAAGCCGCTGGCGTTTTACAGCGACAAGGCAAGCGTGTTCCGCGTCAACCTCAAGTCGGCGACGGGCGGCGACGGGCATACGCAGTTCGGCCGGGCGCTTTACGAGCTCAACATCGATGGGATCTGCGCCAACACGCCGGCGGCCAAGGGGCGCGTCGAGCGGGCGCATCTGACGCTGCAGGACCGGCTGGTGAAGGAGCTGCGACTCGAGCGCATCTCGACGATCGACGCGGCCAACGAGCTGATGCCGACGTTCATCGCCGACTACAACCGCCGCTTCGGCAAGCTGCCGCGGGACCGGCACGATGCGCACCGACCGCTCAGGGACGATGAGAACCTCGACTCGATCTTTGCCTGGCGCGAGACCCGCAAGCTCACCAGCAACCTCACGCTGCACTACGAACGCAAGCTCTACCTGCTCGCCGATACGCCGGAACACCGCCGATATGCCGGCAAATACCTCGACGTGTACCAGTACCCGGACGGGCGGATCGAGATCCGGGCAGCGGGCAAGTCGCTGCCCTACTCCACCTACGATAAGCTCGGCGCCATCGATCAGGGCGAGATCGTCGAGAACAAACGGCTCGGCAGCGTGCTACGCGTCGCGCAACTCGTCCAGGCTCAGCGTGACGATCGCAGCGTTGCAGGGCCGTCCACCGCTCACCGCAGCAATGGGAAACACGTGCCGCGCAAGAGGAAGCCAGGATCGAAGACACAGCGCGAACTGAACGCCGCAGACCTCAGAAACGCTCTGACGACTGCGGTGGCTAAGGACGACTGAAGGTCGTGAAACGAGCCAGAACTGGAAACGGGAAAGCGGACATCTGTACTTAGCGGAAGACCGGACATCTGAACTTAGCTAGAGCAAACTTTGTAGGCGACCAGTTGTAATGTCCGCTTCTGGCTCAGTTCAAATGTCCCCTTTTGCCGTTGATCGACCAGTCTTTAATCAGCCCCGTCTTAGGATCCCGACGCTGGGCATCGATGCACACCATGTCGCCGTTCGCAGGTGCAAACGACCGTTACAGCTGCTTAATGCGTTTCGAGTCCCCGTCAACTAGTCACGCACGGTCCCGTTTTGACTCTATGAGGCAGCTCGGGAATCTCCTCGAGTCAGCAGCTGACCTCTGGAGGCTACATGACCGCTCGTAATTCTCCCTGGATGCCGCGACCGCTGGCCTTAGCGTTCGTCGCCGTCTCGATGTTCGCGAGCGCCTGCGTCGTGGTGCCGGAGCGCTACGTCGGCGAGACGGTGGCGATCGCTCCACCCTCGGTTCGCGTCGAGACGGCAGGCGTCGCCCCCGGTGCCGGTTACGTCTGGATCGGCGGCTACTGGGGCTGGGCCGGCGGGCGCCACGAGTGGATGCCGGGCTTCTGGGAGCGACCGCATCCGGGGTACTACTGGGTGCCCCACACCTGGGTGCACGTGGGCGGCGGCTGGCGGCTCCGCGAAGGCTACTGGCACCGCCACTGATTCGTCTGCGCCGCGCCCAGGCAATGTCGGGCATTCAGGCGAGGCGGGGTCCACCGCCGCCTCGCCTTTCCGCTTCCCGCGGCGGACGGAGTCAGGATAGGCGCGAGCTACTTCGATGCGTCGGCGACGCACTTCTTGGTGAAGCTGATCTTCGCCGCGCCGTGCAGCTTCTTGTCGGCGGCCTGGGACTCACACTGCGCCTTGGCGGACGACGCGCTCGCGTCCTTCTCGCATTTCGTCATGAAACTGTTCTTCGCGGCGCCGGCAAGGTGCTTGGCCGCGGCCTTCGATTCGCAGTCTGCGTCGGCGGCCTGCGCCGTCATCGAGAATCCCGCAACGACAAGCATGATCGCAAGCAAGACTGGCTTCATGGTCGACTCCTTATCTACTTAGGCGGTGAACGACGTGCTCTCCGCTGCCGCCGGATTGCACCAGCTGCCTTCGGCGGACGCAATACGGCGCGCACTAGCGGCGCCGTGCCGAACGGCGTGTCGGCGCTGGAGTCGCTGCCGCGCGGGGCGCCAGCCCGAAGCGCTCAGCGAGCGCGAACAGACCGGCGCGGAACTCATTGGCTCCGCCCATCGACGGGTGGCGGACGGTCGCGTCCGGCTCGCGGCCGAGGCCGCGTAACGTTCGCTCGGCTACCTTGCCGACGGCCACGAGCTTGGCGCGCGCGAACGATGCGAGCACTGCATCGAGCACGTGACGCCCGGCCTCGAGCTCGTCGCGAGTCGGTGCGCGGTTCGAATACGGATCGCCCGGCTTGAACGGATGCCACGCGAACGCGTTCCACAGCACCGTGCGCTCCGCGAGGCCGAGCGCGTGCAACGTGCCCCACACAACCGTGGCCGACGGCTCGCACCACGGCCTCGGCCGCGTCGTCAACCGTGCCGGAACCTGCACGCGCGGGATCCGCCCCTCAAGCAGCAGCTTCTCGTTGGTGAACGGCATGCCCGAGAAGTGGCAGCCCTGGTAGCCTGACGCCTCGCCGAGCAGCACGAGCGCGGGACTCGACGCGAAATGCGCCTGCAGCCGCGCCAACCGCCCGTCCGGACCCGGCGCGCCGAGCCCCGGCGCATCGGCAATGTCGAGCGGGTCGCGCTCGGCCCAGGGGTTGAACACGTGGCGCGAGCGGAATGCGCGCAGTGCGTCGTAGGGAATCGTCGCCAGCACACGTGTCCTTCGCAATACGGCGCGCGCCAGGCACGCGGCCGGCATTGTACGTGCGCCACCGCATCGGCGACGCTCGTTCGTCCGCGGCCGATATGCGAAACTAGCCGCCGCCGGTCGCGGAGGACGCGCCGGGTCGCGTCGCGCTCCCCTCACCCTCACGGATCCCCCATGCACCGGAATACCCGCATCCAGTCGACGTTGATCGCCGCGACCCTGCTCGGTCTCGTGCTGCCAGCCGCCGTCCGCGCCGACGCCACGTCGCCCGCGGCGCCTGCCGCGACGCCCGTGCCGGCGTCGACCCCCGCACCGCCGCCTGCCTACACCGTCGGCCTGCAGGTTGGCGAGGGCATGCACCGTGCGGGTCTCAACAGCGACTTCGACATCGACTCGTTCGTCCGCGGCATCAAGGACGCACTCGCCGGCAGGGTCGTCACGCCGGAGGACCGGGAGCGCCTAAACCAGTACATGACCGAGATGCACAACAGCCTGATCACGCGCAATCACACGGCGGCGCGCGATTTCCTCGCGAAGAACGCCGCGGCGAAAGGCGTGGTCACGACGACGTCCGGCCTGCAGTACAAGATCCTCGCCGCCGGCGATCCGAAGGCCGCCTCGCCCGCCGCGACCGACAAAGTGGTCGTCCACTACCGGGGCAAGCTGCTCGACGGCACCGAGTTCGACAGCTCCTATGGGCGCGGAACGCCGGCTACCTTTCAGGTCAACGGCGTCATCAAAGGGTGGCAGGAGGCTCTCGTGCTCATGAAGCCGGGCGCGAAGTGGCAGCTGTTCATTCCGCCGGAGCTTGCGTACGACACCAACTCCCGCCCGCCGATTCCGCCCGGCTCGCTGCTGCTGTTTGACGTCGAGCTGATCAGCGTCGGCGAGCCGAAGGAATAACGCCGCGAGTCGCGTTCAGAGCACCGCTCGCAACGCCGCGATGTGCTCCGGGCCGATGCCGCAGCAGCCGCCGACGATCGTCGCGCCACGCCGTATCCAGTCCTCGGCCCAGGCCAGGTAACCGGCCGGCGTGAGGTCGGCGCGGATGTCGTGCAGGGTGGAGTTCGCCTCCGCCACCTCCCCCTGCGGCGGAAACGCGTTCGCGTAGACGCCGATGCGGACCGCGTGCGCCGCGCCACCGTGCCGGTCGAGCGTCGACCGCGCGACGCTCACCGCCTCCCCCATCGCTTCTGGCTGGCTGCAATTGAAAAGCACCGCCGCGGCCCGCAGCCGTAGCGCGGACTCGACTGCCTCCGCGACCGACTGGCCGGAGCGCAGCTGCGGCTGGCCATTGGCGGCGGAGCCGTCCTCAACCGTGTACGACAGCCAGAGGGGCTTGCCATCGGCGCCGATGAGCTCGCGGACCAGTTCCGCCTCGGCGATGGCGCTCAGCGTCTCCGCCTGCCAGTGGTCGATGTACGGGCGCAGCGCCGCGATGAGCGTCGCGAGCACCGGCCGCGCGGTCGTGGCATCGAACCAGTCGGCACGGTAGGAGCCGCAGATCGGCGGCAAAGAGCCGGCCACGGCGACGACTCGCGGCGCCGCGTCCGCCACCTCGCGCGCGAGACGCCCGGACAATGCCGCGAGCGCGGCGCCCTGCGCCGTGAAGCGCTCGGCGCCGATGTGGAAGGGAACGACCGCGTAGCTGTTGGTGGTGATGACGTCCGCGCCTGCGGCCACGTACGCGGCGTGCACCCGGCGCACGAAGTCCGGCGCTTCGAGCAGCGCAAGCGCCGACCATTCCGGCTGCCGGAACGGCGCGCCGATGCGCTTCAGTTCACGGCCTGTGCCGCCATCGAGCAGGGTGATTGTCGTCATGCGAAGTCCGGTCGCCCATCGGGGCGTGCTCGCCGGCAGGATAGCGGGATTGGACGGACGCCGGCCGCGGCCGCCCGCCTGGCGCGAACTCGCTGAAACGCCGTCATCGGCCCCTTTCCCGTAATGCACAGCAGGGCGGCCTTCCGCTCGGCGCCGCGTGATTCGCATCACACTTTTTCAATGTCTCTTCAACGTCTTGCAAAATACATCTCTACTTCAGTTTTTATTCATGTTGCGGTGCGATAATGGCTTCTGACTGGATGTCTTGGAGACTGTTATGGAACTTGTGATTCTCTCGACCGTTGCCGCCGTCGCCATCCTGATCGCCGAGTTGCGCGATCTGGCCGGCGGCGTGCACTTCACCCGTCCGTCGACGGCCGTCGCCACCCGCCAGATCGCCACGGTCGTCGATCTCGCTCCTGGAAGCCGCGCCGCCAACGAGGAGTCCACCAGCCCGCGGTCCGAGCTCGATCGCGCCGCCTGAGCCCCACTTATGGCCCGGGCGGTCGCCTCGCGATCGCCCGGCTCCAGCCTGTGCCGGAACGCTCCGGCGCGCCGCCGCCCTGCTCCCCGACGCTCCGCAAGCCCCGTGCGGGGCCGGCGTGCGTGCGCCTGCCACTCGCGGCTGTCTAAAGATCCGGCCCTTCGGTCCGACTAGTGGAGGTGGCGGCGCATGACGCGGCGCGGCTGGCCGTTGCGTCCCGCGGCGGGAGGGAGATCGTGCGATTCATCTTTCGGTTGTCCGTCCGACAGCAACTCGGACTACTGTTCGCTTGCTGCGCGCTGCCGCTCGCCTACCTCGGCTACCAGACCGGGATCGCCGGCGGCAGCCTGACCGGCGTCGTCCTGGCCGCGACCGGTGCCGGCATCTGCGGGGCGCTGTGCTTTGCCATCGCCCAAGGCGCCGCCGCCGACCGTGCGCGCGTGCTCGCCGCGAGTGAGCGGCTCGCGCGTGGCGACTTCGCCGTTCCCGGCGTCGCCGGCGACCCGCTTGAGGCCGCGCTGGCGACGCTTGGCACCTCGCTCAAGGCGCGCGCCGACGCCTCGGCGGCGGAGCGGCGCGCCAGCGGCCGCCTGCAGGGCGCCCTCGAACGGCTCGCGATCAACGTCATGGTTGCCGACGGCGACGGCAAGATCATCTTCATGAACGATGCGCTGCACGCGATGTTTCGCGCCAACGCCACGGAAATCCGCAAGCAGCTGCCACAGTTCGATCCGGAGCAGGTGCTCGGCGCCCCGTTTGACGGCTTTCACAAGGCGCCGGCCCAGCAGCGCAGCACCATCTCGGCACTGCGCGAGACGCACAACGCCGAGATGAAGCTCGGCGACGCGACGCTGAGGGTCGTCGCGACGCCGATCGTCGGCGCCAACGGCGAGCGCCTCGGCACGGTGGTGCAGTGGCCCGATCGCTCGTCGGAATTGTCGATCGAGCAGGAAGTGAAGTTCGTCGTCGACGCCGCGGGCAGCGGCGACCTGACGCGCCGCATCCGCAGCGAAGGCAAGACTGGCTTCTACCTGACGCTCGCCAACGGCCTCAACGCGTTGCTCGAGTCCAACGCCAATCTCGTGCGCGTCGTGCAGGACGCGGCGCGCGCGGTCACCGCCGGCGCCGAGGAGATCTCGGCGGGCAACGCGAGCCTCAGCCAGCGCACCGAGGAACAGGCTTCCTCGCTCGAAGAGACCGCCTCGTCGATGGAGGAGATGACCTCAACCGTGAAGCGCAACGCCGACAACGCCGCGCAGGCGAACCAGCTCGCGGCCGCGGCCCGGCTGCAGGCCGAAAAGGGCGGTGCGGTGGTCTCCGAGGCCGTGAGCGCGATGCAGGGCATCAATGCCTCGAGCAGCAAGATCGCCGACATCATCGGCGTCATCGATGAGATCGCCTTCCAGACCAACCTGCTTGCTCTCAATGCCGCGGTCGAGGCGGCGCGCGCCGGCGACCAGGGACGCGGCTTCGCGGTGGTCGCCTCAGAAGTCCGCGGCCTTGCCTCGCGGAGCGCCGGCGCAGCGAAGGAGATCAAGGCCCTGATCCACGACAGCGTCAGCCGGGTCGCGCAGGGATCCAAGCTCGTCGACCAGTCCGGCGCCATGCTGAGCGAGATCGTGGCATCGGTGAAGAAGGTCACCGACATCGTCTCGGAGATCGCGGCGGCAAGCGCCGAGCAGTCCTCCGGGATCGAACAGGTCAACAAGGCCGTGACCAGCATGGATCAGGGCACTCAGCAGAACGCGGCGCTCGTCGAGGAGGCGGCCGCAGCGGCCGAGTCACTACTCGATCAGTCGCGCCAACTCGACACCATGATCGCGAAGTTCAAGATCATGGATGAGCGGGCACCCGGCTGGTCCGGCGCCATCGATCGGCGCCGCGACGATGCATGGAAGGCCGGCGAGCCGCCGGCGTCGCGGCCGGCCGCCGCGGAGCGGCGCAGCGCCGCCCGGCCGTGGTCGACCCGCCCAGCCGCCGGCGCGGCGAAGGCAGCGGCTTCACCACCGGCGGCCGATGCGCGGGCGAAGCCCCCGCTCACGCCGCTTCGCAGCACGCCGCCGTCACGCGCCACATCCGGCGCCGGCGGCGGCGACGACTGGACCGAGTTCTGATGCAGCGCGACCCGCCCGCAGGCCGCGGTCCGGTCCTCAGCGCTTCGCGAGCAGGTTGCGGATTTCCTCGAGCAGGACTTCCTGGCGCGGCGGCGGCGGCGGCGTAACCGCTGCTGGCGCGGCCGGCGCCTTCTTAAGGCGGTTGATCGCGCGGATCGCGACGAAGATCACGAACGCGACGATCAGGAAGTCGACCACCGATTGGATGAACGCGCCGTACTTGAGCAGCACCGGCTCGTTTTTCGCACTGGTGCCGATCGCGACCGCGAGCGTCGAGAAATTCACGCCGCCCGTCAGCACCCCGACCACCGGCATGATCACCGCGTCGACCAGCGACGAGACGATCTTGCCGAACGCGCCACCGATCACGACACCGACCGCGAGGTCGATGACGTTGCCACGCATCGCGAATTCCCTGAATTCTGAAGCCAGGCTCATGCTCCGTCTCCCCGTTATTTGATGTTGTAGACGATGTTCACCGTCGTCAGCTGGTCCAGCCGCTTGGTGCCAGGCGCCGGATCCGTGTTGTAGCGCACGCCGTAGCCAAAGGCGAGTGCGAGGCGGTCGGTCATGCTGACCTGAACCGCGAAGTCGTTTGAAATCGAGGTGTTGCTCGAACCGGCCTCGATCATCAGCTTGTCGAGCAGCTTCGTCGTCTTGGTCAGCCGGTGCTCGAAGTTGACCCCGGCGGTCGCGACGACATTGCCCGTGGCATCGCCCTTGATGCGCTGGATCACCGCGCCGCTCGGGTCCTTGATCAGCTGTTCGGACTGCAGCCGGCGGTAGCCGACACCGAAGGTTCCCGCCAGCTTGGTCGCCTCGCTGTCGATGAACTTGTAGCCGACGCCTCCGGTCAGCGACATCTGGTAGGCAAAGCCACTGAACAGGTCACGCTCGCCGCGCAGCGCGCCGTAGCCGTACAGCCGGTCGGAGATCTTGCGGTCGAGTTCGTAGCGAGCCTCGAGCCGCTGCCCGGTCTCGAAGCTCGCGCCTTTGCTGTAGAGGCCGGCAAGCAGTACCGAGTTCTTCCAGCCGTTCTGCTCCTCGGAGACATCGAGCTTGGCGTTGGCCGCGGTCGATTCGGAATTGCCGCGCGACAGCAGCAGCCCGCCCTCGCCCTTGCCGAGCCAGTCGGCATGCGCCGGCATGCTCAAGCTCAGGGCGATCACGGCCGTCGCGACGGCGCTGCGCGCGACGCGCGAGAGGGATCCGATGTCCATTGTTGCCTCCCAGGCAATACAGGTGCTGGAGCGCGAATGTCGAAGCGCTCGCAAGACCGTCCGTGATTGTTTGCGGACCCGGCGCCCGTCCGTGCGCCTGCAGGGGAGTGCGGGCTGTGCGGCGGGATCGGCTCCGATGATGGCGGGCGCGAGTTTAGTCAAGACCTCGCGGCGGTGCAATCGCTTTCAGCCGGGGGAACGCTGATCAAAACGCCGGCCGGCCCGGACGCAGCTGACCGTCCGCGCCAGGCGCTGCGCGCGCGTCTCCGGCCGCTTCGCGTCGGTCAGCCATTCGATGAATTCGCGCCGGCCGGACGGCGGCAGCGCATCGAAGCCCGCCTTGGCCCGGGCGTCGACCGCGAGCGCCGCCCTGAGGTCGGCGGGTACTCGCGGTGGCGGGCGCCGAGGCACCGCACGGCGCGGCGCGGCGGCGCCGGCGTAGAGTCGCGCCGCGCGGCGCAGCAAGGCCTCGAGCGTGCGCCGCGGCGGCAAATCGCTTGGCGACAGGATGCGGCCGAACTGGCCCATCGCGGTGCGGTCCGCCGCGCGCAGCAGGCCCTCCCCTTTCCAGAAGCCGAAGGCGCAGTGGCGCTTGAAGGCGGCCATGTAACACAGCGGACGGTCCTGGACGAAGAACGGCATGCCCCACTTGATCGTCTCCGCAACGCCGGGGCAGGCAGCGTGCACGGCGGCCCGCAGCTGCTCGAGAACCGGGCGGGCAAATTCGGCCGCCTTGGCGATGTAAGCATCGACGCGAGGATCACGCGTTCCCATGGAGGCTCTCCATTGGCGGACGTCGGCACCCATTCTAGACGCGGCAACGCCGCGCCGCCGCCGCGGTCGCTGTGGCATGCTCGCGGTCCGCGTCGCCGCCCGTCCGGAGGTCCCATGAGCGCACCTGCACCCCGCCCGCCACTGCCGCCGTTCAGCCGCGAGACTGCCACCGCGAAGGTCCGGGCCGCGGAGGACGCGTGGAACCGCCGCGATCCTGACAAGGTGTCGCTTGCCTACAGCGAGGACAGCACCTGGCGCAACCGCGCCGAGTTCCTCAAGGGCCGGCCGGAGATCGTCGCCTTCCTGACCCGCAAGTGGGCCCGCGAACTTGACTACCGGCTGATCAAGGAGCTGTGGGCCTTCACCGACAGCTGCATCGCCGTGCGCTTCGCGTACGAATGGCGCGACGATTCCGGTCAGTGGTACCGCTCCTACGGCAACGAGAACTGGGAGTTCGACGAGCTCGGCTACATGCGCCGGCGCATTGCCTCGATCAACGACCTGCCGATCGCCGCCAGCGACCGCAAGTACCACTGGCCGGCGCCGGGTCCGCGGCCGGCCGACCATCCGGGACTGTCGGACCTCGGTCTGTAGCGGGGCAGCAGGTCATGAGCATCGTCGCGGAGATCACCGGTCACGAGAAGGACCTCGGCGGCTTCCGCGTGCGGCGCGTACTGCCCTCGCTGGCACGCCAGTCGGTCGGGCCCTTCCTGTTTTTTGATCACTTCGGCCCGTTCGAGGTGGCAGCGGAATCCGACATCGACGTCCGCCCGCATCCGCACATCGGCCTCGCGACCGTCACTTATCTGTTCGAAGGGGCGATGATGCATCGCGACAGCCTAGGCAACGCGCAGCGCATCGAACCCGGCGCCATCAACTGGATGAGCGCCGGACGCGGCATCGTGCACTCGGAACGACGCCCCGATGACCTGCGCGAACGTCGCTACGGCCTGCACGGCCTGCAGCTCTGGGCGGCGCTGCCGCGCGAGCTCGAGGAGAGCGAGCCCTCGTTCGCACACCACCCCGCCGCGACGCTGCCGACGTTCCGCGAGGCCGGCCTGGACGGCCGCGTGCTGGTAGGCAGCGCCTTCGGCGTCCGCTCGCCGGTCGCCGCCGCTTCGGCAACGCTGTACGTCGCGCTCGAGCTGGCCGCCGGCGCGAGCATCACGCTCCCGGTGCTCGCGCCGCAGCTTGCGCTCTACGTGGTGGACGGCCCGCTGAGCGTCGACGGCCGGGCGGTCGCGCGCGGCGTAATGGTCGTGCTCGACGCCGAGCGGCCGGTGCGCCTCGCGAGCGCGACGGCTGCCCGCGCAGTGCTGATCGGCGGCGAACCGCTCGACGGGCGGCGCCTGTTGTGGTGGAACTTCGTGTCGACGCGCAAGGAGCGGATCATCGCCGCCGCCGCCGACTGGGAGGCCATGCGCCTCGGCGGCATCGAAGGCGACGCGTCCTTCATCCCGCTGCCGGAGCCCCGCCCGCAGCTCTAGCCTGCGGCGTGCCTCAGTTGTGCCGCACGAACGGCGTGTGGCCGCGCTGGCTGAGCGAGTTGTAGAGCGTCTCGAGGAACGCGTCGGTCGAGATGAAGTCGCCGGAGTACCGCTGGCTCCACGGCGCGAGCAGCTTCTGCTGCTTCATCTGCTCGAGGCTCTTCCCGGCCTTGAGCGCATTTGCCACGACGGCGCTCGTGCCCTTCAGCATCACCACGTACTCGCGCAACTCCGCGAGGCTCGACAGCTGCCCGTGGCCGGGGATCACCCGGACATCCGCCGGCAGCCTCTCGATCACGGCCTCGCAGGCCTTGATCATGCCAGTGACGCTGCCACCCGCGTCGACGTCGATGAAGGGGAAACCGTAGCGGACGTAGTCGTCACCCATGTGCACGACGTTCGCCTTCGGGAAGAAGATGATCGCGTCGCCGTCGGTGTGCCCGGACGGGTAGTGCAGCGCGCGGATGTCCTCGCCGTTGAGGTGCACAGAGACGTCGTGGTCGAAGGTGATCACGGGTAGGGCGGCCTGCTCAGCCGGCTTGACCGTCATCTTGATCGAGCCGCCGTTACCGCCCGTGCCGCCGCTCGCCATCCGCGAGCGCACGTTGTCGTGGGCGATGACGGTCGAGCCCTCACCGGCAAACGGCGCATTGCCGCCTGTGTGATCGAAGTGATAGTGCGTGTTGATCACGTAGCGGACCGGCTTGTCGGTGATGCCGAGCGACTTCAGCGCGGCCGCGATCTTCGGCGCGAGCGGCGCGAACTCGTCGTCGACGAGCACGATGCCATCCTCGCCGACCAACGCGGCGATGTTGCCGCCGCTGCCCTGCAGCAGGTAGATATTGCCGGCGACCAGCGTCGCCTTGATCTCGACCTTGCTGAAGTCCTGTTCCTGCGCCTGGCACGGGGCGATCGCAAACAGTATCGAACCGACCAGGACCAGTGTGGCGCGCATGGGCGGCGTCTCCGGGAATGCGGGAGCGCGATGCTAGCACGCGCTCGTTGCTGCACCGCACGCCCGGCGGGTGTCGCGGAAAGCGAACCTGAGGTTCGTGCGCCGCGATCGCTGGGGTGCGTATGCTGCGCCGATACCGTTCGGAGGAGCCTTCCATGATCGTCGTCAGGGACCGCGGCCGGCGTGGCCACACGCAGCTGGGCTGGCTCGACAGCCGCCACACCTTCTCGTTCGGCGACTACCACGACCCGAATCACATGGGCTATCGCAGCCTGCGGGTCATCAACGATGACCGCGTGATCCCGGGCGCGGGTTTCGCCACCCATAGACACCGCGACATGGAGATCATCTCCTACGTGCTGTCAGGCGCGCTGGCACACAAGGACAGCATTGGCACCGGCTCGACGATCCGCCCGGGCGAGGTGCAGCGGATGTCCGCCGGCACCGGCATCATGCACAGCGAGTTCAATGCGAGCGCCACGGAGTCGGTGCACTTTCTACAGATCTGGATCCTGCCGGAAACCCGCGGCATCGCGCCGGGCTGCGAGCAGAAGCAGTTCGCGCCGGAGGAGCGGCGCAACCGCTTCCGGCTGGTCGTTGACCGCCGCGGCGGCGACGGCGCGGTTACGGTGCACCAGGACCTGCGGCTGTATGCCGCCACGCTCGACTCCGGTACCCGGCTCACGCAGTCGCTGCCAGCCGGCCGGCATGCGTGGCTGCAGGTCGCGCAGGGCGTCGTCGCGCTCGAGGGCGACGAGCTGCGCGAGGGGGACGGTGCGGCTATCAGCGGCGAGGCGTCAATCACGCTCGAGACGACGACCGGCGCGGAGCTACTGCTGTTCGACCTCGCCTGACGGCGAACGCAATCACGCGGTGCGGTTCCGCGCAGGCGCCGATCCGCGCGGGCCGTCTCGGAGTCCGTCGATCGCCGCCGCTCAGCGCGTAAACACGGCGCCGTGCGGCGCGCCGACGCCCTTCCAGTCGTGCGGCCATTCGCGTTCGGCGAAGCTGAAGCCCGGCTGACCGTCGGCGTCGCGAAAAGCGGTGTCGATGGTCAGCGCGCCGCTAGCGGGGTCGAGCTTCAGCAGGTAGGTCCGGTCCTCCGGCGTCGCGCCGGACGTGACGACGAGACGCTGCGTCCGGGGGTCCCAGCCGGTCCAGTGCGGTGCGTAGCTGCCGCTGATCGTCAGGCGCGACACCTCCACGGGCCTCGCGCCGTCGCTGATGTCGAGCACGATGAAGCCGTGCACGCGCGGCACGCTCTGAACGAGAAAGTGCCCGGCGATCGTCGGTACACCGCAGAAGTTGCCCGGGAACGTGTATACGAGCTGCGAGCGCACCTCGCCAGTGTCGAGCCCGGTGATGCGCTCGAGCCCGCAGGCGAGCGTCTGCACGAACACCGACCCATCGGCCGCCAGCCGCGGCTCTTCGGGGCTGATGTGCGAATAACGGTTCGCGCCGACGTCGAAGAACGCAGTCTTGAGCAGCTTCAGGTCCGAGAGGCGCCACACCTGGTAGGTCGTGCCGCTGAACAGATCGGGATCGTGCATCGAAGAGTTGGTCGACACGACGCGGTCGAGATCCGGCAGCACCACCAGGCTGTACGGCATCAGCAACGCGTCGGGAAACGCCGGATCCACCGAGCTCGCGGAACGCACGACATTGCCGCGATCGTCGATCTCGACGAGGCCGCCCGTCCGGCCGGTCTGGGCATCGCTCGCGAGGCGATGCGCGTGCTGAAAGGTAGCGAGCACGTGGCCGTTGGGCAGCCGCAGGAAGGAATGCGGGTGCATGTAGCCTGCCATGTCGGTGAACGAGCGCGCGAGCTTCGGGTGGCGCGCATCGCGCACGTCGAAGATGAAGGTCCGGCCGACGTCGTGATCGTTGGCGAAGAGCATGCCGCTCGGCGGCATCGTGTACTCGGTGTGATGCACTCGGACCGTCTGCTGGTCGGTGACGATAGTCGTCACGAGGTGCCCGTACGACGCGGACGACGGGTCGGCATCGATCACCGCCAGAAAATCGTTGCCGTTGTGCGCCCGGTCGCCGGCCCACACGAGCAAGTAGTGATCCGGGGCGGCGGTGGCCGGCTCGGCGGCCAACGCTCCACCCTGCAGAACGCAGCAGGCCGATCCGACCAGGGCGGTCCAGCGGGACCGCAGACGTTGCTTCATCGGCGGACCTCGCTTGGGCGGGATGGCAACATAGCAGCCGCGTGCGGGCCGGTACAGGAGCGATGCCGCGTGGCCGCAGCGGGCGGTGGGCGGTAAGCGGTGGGCGGTGGGCGGTGGGCGGCGAGCTCACTCGACCGAGACGGCGTTCGCGAGTAGATTTCGACGCCGAGATGACGCCGTACACCATTCGCCGCGCGACCATCAGCGATGCCGCCGTCATCGCCGACCATCGGGTGCGCATGTTCCGAGACATGGGCCAGGTGCCCAGCGAGACGCTCGCGGCGACGCTGCTCACCGAATCCACCCCGGCGCTGGCCGCGTGGCTGCGCGACGGCTCCTATATCCACTGGCTCGCCGTCGACCGACGCGATCAGGTCATTGCCGGTGCCGGCGCTCAGATCAAGGAACAGCTGCCGCGCATTTCGCAGGATGGCACCCGCATTGTCACCGGGCCCCTGCCGCTGGTCGTCAACGTCTACACCGAATCGGACTGGCGCGGCCAGGGTGTCGCACGAGCGCTGATGGTGGTGGTGATGGCGTGGGCGACGGGCGAAGGGTGCGATCGGGTCGTGCTGCACGCCTCCGACGCTGGCCGCCACCTCTATGAGTCGCTCGGCTTCGTCGCGACGAACGAGATGCGCTGGTCGCCGGCGCCCGCGCCGCCGTCTGGACGGACCGGCGCGTAGTCGCGCCGCGCGCGCGAGCAGACGCCGGTGGTGACCGGCGAATGTCTCTATGATGAGGTCGTCGTCGCTCGTTAGCGAGTGAACCGATCCGCAGCCAGGAGAATCACGATGATCAAGGTCAGCGTCATGTACCCGAACCCGCCCGGCGCGCGATTTGACCACGACTACTACCGCGACAAGCACATGCCGCTGGTCAAGACCCGCCTCGGCACGCATTGCGCGTACTACACGCTCGACAAGGGACTCGCGGGCGGCACGCCGGGAGTGCCGGCCACCTACATCGCCATGTGCCACATCTACTGCGAGTCCACCGACGCCTTCCAGAAGGGTTTCGCGCCGCATGCCAAGGAGATCATGGCCGACGTCGCCAACTACACCGACCAGGCCCCGGTCATTCAGATCAGCGAAGTCGTCGTCGGGTGACGCGCGCGACCGGCAATCGGCGGCCCGGCAAGCGCCCGCGCAGCGGACGGCGCGCCGACGGCCCGGTATCGTCCGCGGTGAAGCCGCCCTCGCCTCCGCCGCTCCGCCGCAGCCAGTTCGCGGCGATCGTCAATGTCGTACTGCCGGCGCTCGCCGCCGTCGACGTGATCACTCTCGGCCGGCAGAACAAGGTCGCGATCAAACGCAAGCGCGACGGCACCGAGGTCACGGCCGCCGACCGCGCGGCCGAGCGGCAACTGCGCCGGACCATCGGCGCGGCGTGGCCGGACGATGCGATCCTCGGAGAGGAATATGGCGGCACGCTCAATCGCAGCGGCCGCTGCTGGCTGATCGATCCGATCGACGGCACCGCCTCGTACGTGCTCGGCCTCGGGACTTTCGGCACGCTGATCGCGCTGCTGGTGGATGGCGAGCCGGTGTTCGGCTGCATCCACCTGCCGGCGATGCGCGAGACCACTTACGCCGGCGCCGGGCGTGGCTGCTGGTTGCGCCGCGGAGACGGCCGGCCGCGCCGCATCCGGGTGGCCGCGCCGCGACCCATCGAGGACGCCGGTACCGGACTCACGAGCTACAAGGCAAGCGACCTGTTCCCGCGGCCGGGCCCGTGGCGGTTGTCGTCGCTCGTGCGCGCTGTCGGCCGCGTTCGGCTCGTCGGCGACTGCGTGCAGTACGCCCTCGTCTGCCGTGGTGAGCTCGACGCCGCCGTCGACCCGCTGATGAACCCGTGGGACATCGCGCCGCTGATGGTCTGCGTGCGCGAGGCTGGCGGCGCGTTCAGCGATCTGGCCGGCCGCACCGGTAACGTGCTCGGCGCGAATTCGTTCGTGGCGGCGAGCTCAGAGGGCCTGCGCCGAGCGATGTGCGCCCGGCTCGCGCCGCGGCGCCGATGAGCCGGGCGGTGCGCGCACGAATCCACCTCGCGCGCGGCGTGCTCGTCGCGCTGACCCTGCTGGCCGGCCCCTCGGTCGCAGCCGATGCGCCGCTCCACGACCGCGCGTACTGGGTGGCGCTGCGCGGTCACGGCTATCAGCTGCCGGCCGGCCAGCCGGTGCTGCCGCTCGCGCTCGAAGTCACCCGCCTCCTCGGCTCGCCTGACCCGGAACTGCGCGACACGATAGGCTATGAGGCGCTCGCCACCTGGGTCTACCAGGACCAGCGCCTCGGCTGCGCCGAGCTCGCACGGTTGCGCGAGACGCTGGTGGCCGGCGCCCGCGGTAGTCTCGGCGAGCCGGAGGGCGATGGCCTCTTCCTGCGGTCGTTCTCGACACTCGCCCTGTCGGTGCTCGCCGCGGCCGACCTCAAGCGACCGTGTCTCGGCGCCGACACCTTCAGCGGCCTGCTCGACGTCGGCCTCGATGCGCTCGGCCGCGAGCGCGATCTGCGCGGCTGGGTCCCCGGCAAGGGCTGGGGTCACGCGACCGCGCACACCGCCGACCTGCTGAAGTTCCTCGGCCGGAGCCCGCAGCTGACGCGGGCACAGCAGGCCCGCATCGTGGAGGGGGTCGCCGCGAGACTGCGATCCGCTGGCCACGTCTTCGTCTGGGGCGAGGACGCACGGCTCGCGGCCGCGCTTGCCGCGGTCGCTCGCCGCGCCGACGCCGATCCGGCACCGTTCGACGCCTGGACGCGGCAGCTGGCGGCCGAACATACCGCCGCGTGGCAGGACCCCTTCGAGCCGGCGCGTTACGCACCCGTGCGCGCGGCGCTCAACGCGCTCGCCGAGCTTGGCGCGGAACTGGATGACGGCACGACGAGCCCCGGCACCGACGCCATCCGCGCGTCGCTGCGGGTACTGCGCACCGCGACAGGCTAGCGGGCGTGGCCTGTCAACCGATGACGTTCAGCTCGCGCAGCGGGCGGTTCTCGAGCACGCGCTCGAAGCCGAGCGGCGTCAGATCGACGCTGGTGTAGCGCCCGCCGACGATCCGCTCGGCGAGGCCGCGACCGGCCGCCGCGGCCTGCATCAGCCCGTGGCCGGAGAAGCCGTTGATGAAATACAGATTGGGGATCGCCGGATGCGGACCGACGATCGCGTTGTGGTCGAAGTCGTTGACCTCGTAGTAGCCGGCCCAGGCGCGCTCGAGCTTCGCCTCCTCGAAGGCCGGAATGCGGGCCGCGAGCGCCGGCCACAGTTCGGCCTCGAACGGCCCGTAGTCCGGGTCGAGCGGCAGGTCATCCGGATCGGCATGCGGCGCGAGGCCCGCGATGTAGCGATCGCCCTCCGGGCGCATCCAGAAGCCGCTGGTGTCGATCAGCAGCGGGCAGTGCTCGAGCGACGCGTGGCAGGCAATCACGTAGACCGTGCGACGGCGCGCGTGCACCGGCAGCTCGATGCCCGCCAGGCGCGCGACGCCACCGGCCCACGGCCCGGCAGCGTTCACCGCGACGCCGCACGAGAGCGATGTGCCATCGCCGAGCGCTACTGAGTTGACGCGACCGTCCGCGATCCTGATCCCGACGACCTCGGCACGCAGGTACCGGACGCCCTGACTGCGCGCGCGGCGCGCGAACGCCGTCAGCAGACCGTAGCCGTCGAACCACCCCTCGCCGCTCTCGCCGAGCGAGCCAACCGCCAGATCGCCGACCGCCAGCCACGGAAAGCGTGCCGCGAGTTCGGCGGGCCCGAGCAGCGCGACGTCGGCGCCGTGCTCACGCTGGATGCGGTGCGCGGCGCGCAGGGTGGCGGCGCCTGCTGCACCGGCGAGGTACAGATACCCGCCCTCGTAGAGGCCGATGTCCGGGCGTTCGCCGTCCACCTCGAGGCGCTCGGCTGCGCTGCGCAGGAACTCGAGACTCGCCTGCGCAAGGCGGATGTTGACCGGTGTCGTGAACTGCTGGCGGATGGAGGCCGCGGACAGCGCCGATGAGGCTTGCCGGTACGACGGGTCACGCTCGATGACCGTGACCGCGAGACCGGGCGAGAGGCGCGTGAGCCAGTAGGCTAACGCCGAGCCCATGATGCCCCCGCCGATGATCCCGACGTCGCTGTGCATGGCGCCGATGTGACCTCCCTCGCTGCCCGGATGGTACTCGAAGGCCGCGTGATCGCCGCCGACGGACGGCCGTTGCCGCCAGCGCCCGGACTCGCGTCTCCGCCACCCGCCACGCTAGGATGCGGCACCGGGCACGAACTGCCATCGTCGGAAACCGCCTATGCGCTTCACAATCGCCGCTGCCGGCGCACGACCTACCCGGTCGGCGCGGCCTGGCGAGCCCGGTGCGGCGTTCCACGGTTCTGGCCGGTCGGGCCAGCCGGCGCGGTGCGTCGCGGGACGCCGCCAGCCGGCGGCTCATCCCGGCAATCACGGTGCTGCCGCCATGAGGGCCACGTCCGCCCCATGAGCATCCACCGGACCGCGATCGTCGAGGACGGCGCCGTGCTCGGCGACGGCTGTGTCATTCACGCGCACGCGCATGTGACGCGGCACTGCGTACTCGGCGACGGCGTCGTCGTGCATCCGGGCGCCGTGATCGGCGGCGATCCTCAGGACCTGTCCTTCGACCCCCAGCTCGCGACCTTCGTCCGCATCGGCGCCCGCAGCGTGCTGCGCGAGCACGTCACGATCAACCGCGCGAGCAAGGCAGGACTCGCGACTGAGCTCGGCGCGGACTGCTACCTCATGACGGCGAGCCACCTCGGGCACGACTGCCAGGTTGCCGACCGCGTCATCATGGCGAACGCGGTGCTGCTCGCCGGCCACGTCCACGTCGGCGAGCGCGCCTTCATCGGCGGCGCCGCCGCCGTTCACCAGTTCGTGCGCATCGGCGAGGGCGTCATGCTCGGCGGCCTGGCGCGCATCACGCGCGACATTCCGCCGTTCACGATGGCGGCCGAGCGTGACGAGCTCGTCGGTCTGAACGTCGTGGGGCTCCGGCGGCGTGGCCTCAAGGGAACGGTCGTGGCCGAGCTCAAGGCGGCGTTCCGAACGGTCTGCGGGCCGATCGGCAACCCGCGCGAGCTCGCCGCCGGCGCGCTCGCATCCGGCAGCTTCCAGAGCGCAGAGTCACGCCGCTTCCTCGAGTTCTTCGCTGGTGGCCGGCGCGGCTTCCTGCGCGTCCGCGGCGCCGGCGACCCGGCCGGCGGCGGCGCCGACTGACCGGTCGCGCGGCGCCCCGATTCGGTGCGTGCGCAGCCAGCACGCACGGTTAGTGCGCAGACATCCGCGGACCTGCGGTGCGCCAGCCCATCCGCCGCGGCACGCGCGTTCGCGTTCGCCGGCAAATTTGAGTGCAATCCGCCGGCCGCGAACGGTAAGATCGGGATGCAGCGTCCCGGTACGAACAAGAATAGCTGGGGAGAATTCGTGAAGCACAGCAATGCGCGGTTCATGCCGCGGGCCACTCGTTTTTCGCCGCTCGCGGCGGCCATCTCCTCGACTCTGGCAGCGAGTTTCGCCGCCAGTGCGCAGCAGGCACCGCAGCCTGCGCCGGGGCTCGGCCTCGACGAGATCGTCGTCACCGCGCAGAAGCGCTCCGAGAACCTGCAGTCGGTGCCGATCAGCATCCAGGCAATCGACTCGAAGAAACTGTCCGACCTGCAGGTTGCGAGCTTCGACGACTACGCCCGCTTCCTGCCGAGCCTGTCGGTGCAATCCTATGGGCCCAGCAACGCGCAGCTCTACGTGCGCGGCGTCACCAATGGCGGCGACGGCGTGCATGTCGGTTCGCAGCCGCTGGTCGGCATCTATCTTGACGAAATGCCGGTCACGACGATCGCACAGAACCTCGACGTGCACGTCTACGACATGGCGCGCGTCGAGGCGCTGTCGGGCCCCCAGGGCACGCTGTTCGGCGCGAGTTCGATGTCGGGCACGGTGCGCCTCATCACCAACAAGCCGGACCCGACCAAGACCGAGTCGGGCTTCGACGTCACCGGCGAGTACTTCACCGCCGGCGATCCGGGCGGCAAGATCGAAGGCTTCGTCAACTTCCCGGTCGGCGAGACGGCCGCTATCCGCCTCGTTGGCTGGAGCGAACATGACGGCGGCTACATCAACGTCGTGCGCAGCTCGCCACAGTACTATCCCGCCTCGGGTGTCGCGCGCGACAATGCCCAGTTCGTCGAGAAGAACTCGAACTACGTCGACACCGCCGGCGGCCGCGCGGCGCTCAAGGTGAACCTGAACGAGCGCTGGACCGTGACGCCGATGCTCATGGCGCAGAGCCAGACGGCGCACGGGCAGTTCGCCTACACGCCGTATCCGGTCACGCTGAACCCGACCAACCCGGACGGCTCGCCGCGCACGCCGATGACGCTCGGCGGCACGGGCGACCTCAACGTCGCGCGATATCACGACGAGATCAATCGTGACAACTGGTGGATGGGCACGCTGGTCGTCGAGGGCAAGATCGCTGCGCTTGACCTCACCTACGCCGGCGGCTACATCAAGCGCGACACCTACAGCGTCGGCGACTATTCCGACTACTCGCTGTTCTACGACGTCTACTACTCGTCGACGCCCAACTCGTACGGCAACATCTTCGTCGACAAGAACGGCAAGGTCATCAGCCCGGCGCAGACGGTGGTTGGCTGGAACCACTTCACGAAGGAGTCCCACGAACTTCGCCTCGCGACGCCGACGTCGTGGAAGGTACACGGCGTGGTCGGATACTTCTGGCAGCGCCAGTTCAATGACATCCAGTACCACTACGCAATCGACAACCTGAGTCCCGCGGTCTCGGTGGACGGTCAGCCCGGCACGCTCTGGTATGAGAAGGCCTACCGCACCGACCGCGACCGGGCGCTGTTCACCGACTGGACGTGGGATATCACCAGCCGCCTCGCGCTGACCGGCGGGGTGCGCGCGTTCCATTACGACAATACGATCACCGGGTTCTTCGGCTTTGGCGCGTACCCGGGGCCGATCGGGCTCGACACGTCCTTTGCCGGCGAGAACCTCTGCTTTCCGGGCAGCGCCAACCCGGCCGACAAGACCATGCCCTGCCAGAACCTCGACTACCGCGCCACCAAGTCGAGCGAGACGCACCGTGTCAACCTGACCTACAAATTCGACGACGACCGGATGGCGTATGCGACCTGGTCGACGGGATTCCGGCCTGGCGGCATCAACCGCTCAGTGGTCATCCCGCCCTACAACGCGGACTACCTCGCGAACTTCGAGCTCGGCGCCAAGACCTCGTGGTTCGAGCACCGGCTGCGCCTCAACGCGGCGCTCTTCTACGAGCGCTGGAAGGACGCCCAATTCGCCTATCCGGGCCCGCAGGGCGTCAACATCGTGATCAACGCCGGCCGCGCGGCGATCAAGGGCGTCGAGGCGGACCTGCACTGGCGGGCGACCGAGGGCCTGACGCTGTCGACCTCGGCCACGTATCTCGACGCCAAGCTGCTGACCAACGTCTGCCACCGACCGAGCGCAGACCTCAGTTGCAGCGAAGCCGGCAACGAGGTCTTCGCCCCGGCAGGCTCCCGCCTGCCGGTGTCGTCGAAGTTCAAGGGCAACGCCATCGCGCGCTACGAGTGGTCCGCCGGTGACTATAGGGCGCACGCGCAGGCCGCTGCCGTCTACCAGACCGACGCGCTGGCGGCGCTGCGCATCCATGATCAGGGCGTCCTCGGCTCGCAGCCGGCTTACGGCACGCTCGACGTTGCCCTCGGTGTCGGACACTCGAGCTGGACGACGGAGTTCTACGTCCAGAATCTGTTCGACAAGCGCGGCGAGTCGATTCGCTACACGACCTGCGCGACCTCCACCTGCCGGCTGGTCAACGTCATCCCGATCCGGCCACGGCTCGTGGGCCTGACGTTCGGCGAACGCTTCTAGCCGCGGGCTCGCCCGTCGCCTGCCTGCCCATCCCTGGGGGCAGGTGACGGCGCCGCTGCGCTACGTGGGCGGCGCGATTCGGTCGACGTAGGCCGGACCGGTGAGCCGCGCCACCGAACCGAAGGTGATCACGCAGGCTACCGCGATGTAGAGCGAGATCCCGAAGGTGCTGTGGAAGGTGGTCCGGATCGTGTTCGCGATCAGCGGCGCGAGCGCCCCGCCGATCGCCGAGCCGAACTGGTAACCGAGCGACGCTCCGGAATACCGCACACGGGTCCGGAACAGCTCGCCGAACAGCGCCGCCTGCGGCCCGTACATCATGCCGTTGATGGTCTGCGTGACGCAGATCGCGAGCGTGATCAGCAGCGGCGAACGCGTCTCGATCAGCGGGAACAACCCGAATGCCCACAACGCCATCAGCACGCTACCACCCATGTAGATGCGGCGACGCCCGAAGCGGTCCGAGAGCGCGCCGAAGAAAAGCAGCGCCGGCGCCGTGACTGCGCTCGCGATCAGCACCGCCGTCAACAGCGCATCCTTCGAGAGTCCGAGGCCGTCGACCGCCGCGCCGTAGGCGACCACGAAGGTGATCGAGACGTAGAACGACACCTGCACCGCGAGGTAGGCGCCGGCCGCGAGCAGAATCGTGCGCCACTCGGTCACGATGGCCTCGGTGATGGGCGATCGCGCCGGCTGCGTTGCGACGCCGCGACCGGCCGGCGCCTCTCGCGGTCGGGCGTCGCGCGCCGCCACGAGTTCGCGGAAGGCCGGGGTCTCGTCAACGCGCCGGTGCACATAGAGCGCGAGGCCGATCAGCGCGACGCTGAGCAGGAACGGGACTCGCCAGCCCCAGGAGAGAAAGTCGGCCGGGGTAGTCAGCGCGCTCGCGAGCAGGAACGCGAGGTTCGCGGCGACCACTCCGATCGGCGCACCGACCTGCGCGAAGCTCCCGTAGAAGCCACGGCGGTTCGCCGGCGCGCTCTCGACGACGAGCAGCATCGCACCGCCCCACTGACCACCGATCGCGAGGCCCTGCAGAAAGCGCAAGCCGACGAGCAGCGCCGGCGCCAGCGGGCCGACCGCCGCGTACGAGGGCAGGCAGCCGATCAGCGTCGTCGCCAAGCCCATCAGCACCAGCGCGGCGACGAGTGCCGCCTTGCGCCCGGCGCGATCGCCGAGGTGACCGAAGAGCGCGGCGCCGATCGGCCGGGCGAAGAAGCCGACCGCGAAAGTGCTGAACGAGGCGCTCAGCGCGAGCGCGGGTGACAAGCTCTTCGGGAAATAGAGCGCCGGGAACACGAGCGCCGAGGCGACGCCGTACAGGTAGAAGTCGAACCACTCGATGCTCGTGCCGGCGAGGCCGGTGAGCGCGAGCCGGGTCATCGAGCGGCCGCGGGGTACCGTCACCAGGGCAGCTGCGTCGGCCAGCACGGCCGGCGCCCGGGATCGCCCATCAGGGGTTCTCCGGATCGCGCGCCGGATCCTTCGCCGGCAGCGCGTCGAAGGCCCAGTCCATGCGCTTCCAGCCGGGCACCGGCGTGCGCACGCCCGGCCGCGGCACGAACCTGGAGGATTCCACGCGTTGCATTTTGTGGATGTAGCGCGGGCAGTTGGGGAACACCTGCCGGAGCGCGACGCGGACCACGAACTGCGCCTCCGCATAGGGCGGGTCGACGCTGTCGGCGGCGGCGAACGAGGCGGTGCCGTTGACCCGCAGGCGCTTCTGGTTCTCAAAGTCGATGAACAGCATGCCGATCGCCGGATTCTCGCTCGCATTGCCGAGCGACAGGTACATGCCGTTGCCGTCGAACACCGGGAACACGAGCGTGCGCGGGTCGAACACGCGCACGAAGCCCGCGTCGCCGCCCTTGTACGAACAGCTCGGAAAGCCGTCGGCGTCGGCGGTGGCGAGAAAGAAGAAATCCAGGCGCGTGATGAACGCGGCGTCCTCTTCGGTCAGTGCCTCTCGACAGCGCGTCGCCTCGAGCCGGTCGGCGAGCCGCTCAGTGTCGAACTGCTGCTGCAGTGCACGGTGGCTCGGTCGGTAGAGCTTTGACATCGGCCCCCTCCTAGCCCAGGTACGCAGCCGGCAGGATGCCCCGTCCGGTGATTCGAAGCAATTTGCCGGCTCGCAGGTTACGCTCGGCGCAAGAACGCGAAGGGGATCCCATGGCCGCCGTACCGAGACCGAGGCCGCTGCCGGCGCGGGAGCGGCGCTTCTACCTCGGCATGGCGGTCGCCGTCGCCGTGACGACCTTCGTGGGCTTCGCCCCGACCTTCTACCTTGGCCGCGTGTACGACGCACGGCCGCTGCCGCCGCTGGTCGTGCTGCACGGCGCACTGTTCAGCGCCTGGATCTTACTGTTGCTCGCGCAGGCGAGCCTCGTGGCGCTGCGGCGGGTGCACTGGCATCGCCGGCTCGGCATCGCCGGCACGGTGCTTGCGATGGCGATGCTGCCGGTGGGCGCGCGCGCGGCGATCGCCTCGGCGCGCCGCGGCTTCGCGCCAAGCGGCCTCGACCCGCTGACGTTCACGGCAGTGCCGTTCGGCTCGCTGGTGCTGTTCGCGGGATTCTTCGGTGCCGCGGTTGTCTGGCGCGCTCGACCGGAGCTCCACAAGCGCCTCGTGCTGCTCGCGACGATCTCGATCCTGACACCGGCGATCGCCCGCTTCGGCTTCGTCGGCCAGCGGCCGGCGATCGCGCTCGCGCTCACCAACCTGTTCGTCGTCGCAGCGATCGCCTACGACTGGCGCAGCCGCGGGCGGGTGTCACCCGTCTACTGGTGGGGCGGGCTCGCGATCCTGCTCTCGGCGCCCCTGCGGATCCTGGTCGGGCGCTCCGACGCGTGGCACGCATTGGCCGCGTACCTGATCGGCTGAGCGCGGCGCGCCTCAGCGCGCGGCGCCGACAGCACTGCGGAACACCTTGCCGGCCTTCATCACGAACGTGACGTCGGTGAGCCGGTTGACGTCCGCGAGCGGATCGTTGCGGACCGCGACCAGGTCCGCGTAGGCGCCCTCGCGAACGACTCCGATCCGGCCCTCCATGCCGAGCAGTTCGGCCGCGCGGCCGGTCGCCGACTGGATCGCCTGCATCGGCGTCATGCCGAAGGCGACCTCGCGCGGGAACTCTTGCGCGATCGGCTCGCTCCACGGGATGCCACCCATGTCGGTGCCGAAGGCCATCTTCACGCCGGCCTTGAGCGCCTTGCGGAACGAGACCTCGTGCGTCGACACGCGCTTGCGGTCTCGCTGGCCGTCCGGCGTGTCTTCCGGGTCCCAGTCCTTGTAGTAGACCGCGAGCGTCGGCACGTACCAGGTGCCCTGCTTCAGCATCTGCGCGATCTGGGCGTCGGTAAGGTCAAGGCCGTGCTCGATCGAGTCGCAGCCACCGTCAAGTGCGCGCTGCAGGCCGACCCCGGTGTAGGCGTGGCAGGCGACCTTGCGGCCCCAGCCGTGCGTCTCGTCGACGATCGCCCGCAGCTCCTCGACGGTCAGCGTCGGCTGCGCCATCAGGTTGCCGGCGGCGTCCACCCACGAGCGGTGCGTCATGTAGACCTTGATCCAATCGGCACCATGATCGAGCTGCTCGCGCGCCGCCTTGCGCGCCTCGACCGGGCCGTCGATCAGCTGCGCACCCTTCGGTACCTCGACCTCCGGCGCGTAGCCCTCGAGCGGATAGCCGCCGGTCGTCGAGATCGCGCGCGTCACGACGAACAGGCGCGGACCCGGGATGTAGCCGGCCTCGATCGCCTGCTTGATGCCGACGTCGCCGTAGCCGGCGCCCTCGGTCTCGAGGTCGCGCAGCGTCGTGAAGCCCTGCTCGAGTGCCCGCCGCGCCGCGACCACGGCACGCGCGGCGCGAAAGGCCAGCGGCTGCTTGAGCAGCTGCACGTCGTAGCCGCCCTCGGCCGGCACCTCGCCCTGCAGGAACAGGTGCGTGTGCGTATCGATGAGCCCGGGCAGCAGCGTCGCGCCGCCGAGGTCGATGCGCTCGGCGTCGGCCGGCAGGTCCGCCGCGCCGCGATCGCGGACCGCGACGATCCGGTCGCCGCGAATCACGACCGCAACGTTGGCGCGGGCCTTCGCGGCGACGCCGTCGATCAGCGCGGCAGCTGTGACGATGAGCGGCCGCTCCGCCGGCGGCGCGGCCGTCGCCGCGGCCACGGCGAGGCCGGCGCATGCCGCGAATGCGCGGCGCCACGGCAGGCGGGCGTTCATATGTGCACCTTGTCCGCGACGATGAGTGGCGGCCATTCCTGCGAAACCCCTTCGTAGAGGCTCACGGTCTTCTCGAGTCGCGGCGTGCCGTCGTGGACCGCGATCGTGTGCGGATGGCCGGCCTGGTAGCCGGTCCACAGCGACACGCCGGCGTAGGCGCCGTCCTTGCGCAGCACGTAATAGGTCATGTCGACGTACTTGAGCCGCTCCATGTCGCCACTGTAGTTGCGCACGATGCGCTTGAGCGCGTCCATGCCGGCGTCGAACGGCGACATCCCATGCCGCATGTTCTCGACGATCGTGTGCGCGCCGGCAACCTTGATGTTCTCCTCGCCGCTGCCGGTCGCGCCGGCCGAGCCGACGTCCTGGTCCGTGTAGCAGCCGGCGCCGATCACCGGTGAGTCGCCGAGCCGGCCGGGCAGCTTCCAGGCCAGGCCGCTGGTGGTCGTGATGCCGCTCATCTCGCCGTTCGCGGCAAGCGCCGAGCAGTGGATCGTGCCGGTCGGCGGGAACAGCACCTTGTGAATCGCAGCGAGCCGGTCCTGCGGCGCGATGCCGAGCTCGCGCGCCAGCCCGTCGAGGCGCCCGAATACCGCGCTGCCATCGGCCGTCCGCGTCCGCCCACGCAGCCGCTCCTTCCAGCTCGGGTCCGCGAGACCCGGCCCCCACCAGTCGGCGTGGCTCTCCTTCCACAGCAGCCAGGTTTTGCGCGAGGCCTCGGTCAGCAGGTTCTCGCGCGCGAAGCCGCGCGCGACCGCGAAGCGCTCGGCGCCCTCGCCCACCAGCATCACGTGGCCGGTGTGCAGCATGACCTCGCGCGCCAGCAGCGAGACGTTCTTGATGTTGTGGACGCCGCCGACCGAGCCCGCGCGCCGCGACGGGCCGTGCATGCAGCAGGCGTCGAGCTCAACGACGCCCTCCTCGTTCGGCAGGCCGCCGAGCCCGACCGAATCGTCGTCCGGGTCCTCCTCCGGCCCGCGCACGACGGCAACGGCCGAATCGAGCGTGTCGCCACCGCTCTTCAGCAGCCCGTAGCCACGCTCGAGGTAGGCGAAGCCGTTGCCCGCGCAGACGATGACTGGCGCGCCCGCCGCGCGCATCTTCTGCTTGGGCTCGATGGTCGGCGCGGCCGCAGCGCCCGTCGCGCTGGTCCCGAGCGCACCCAGCGCGATTCCGGATACGAACTCCCGGCGTGACAGCGTCATCGGCATCTCCAGTCGCTGAAGTCTCCGGCACTCTACAAGGAGATGGGCCCGCGCCGCACGCTGGTCGCGCCGGCTCAGCGCCCCCCGGGAATGATGAACTCCCATGGCGAGGGCTCGGAGTCGCGCTCGACCGGCACGACGATCAGCGTCGGCCCGGGGCGGCCGAACGCGGCCTTGAGCTCGCGCCCGAGCGCGGCGGGGCTGTCGACGCGCGGGCTCGGCACGCCGAAGGACTCGCCGAGGCGGACGAAGTCGGGGTTCTCGAGGTCGCTGCCGATCACGCGACCGAAGGTCCGCTGCTGGTCGCGGCGCACGTTGCCGAAGGCGCTGTTGTCGAACACGACCACGGCGACGCCGATGCCGTACTGCGCCGCCGTGGCGAGCTCCGCGCAGGCGAACAGGAAGCCGCCGTCGCCGGCCACCGAGACGACGGCCTTGTCGGGGTGGGCCACCTTGACGCCTAGCGCGGTCGGAAAGCCATAGCCGAGGGTCCCCTGGTAGCCGGTCGTCACCAGATGGCGCGGCTCGTAGACCGGCAGCCCGAGCCAGGCGGCATAGCCGACCTGGCACATTTCGTCGACGAAGAACCCGTCGCGCGGCAGCGCGGCGCGGATCGCCCGCAGGTAGCCCATTTGGGGCTGAAGGCGCTCGATCGCGGCATCGGTCGCCTCGCGGGCAGCGCGCGACGCGGCCCGCCGCCCTGGGCGCGGCGCGGGTACGTACGGCTCGAGCGCTTCGACCAGCGCCGCGGTCGCCTGGACCGCGTCGGCAAGCAGCTGGACGTCGGTCGCGACGCGCTCGAACTCGCGCGGATCAATATCGATGCGGATGGTCGTGAGGCCGGGTGGCTTGGCGCGCCAGCGAAAGTCAGGGACCTCGAGCCGCGTGCCGATGGCAAGCAGCACGTCGGTATCCGCCCACAACGCACGGCCGGATGCAATGGTGTGCGAGAGTTCGTGGTCCGAGCTCAGAATGCCGCGGCCGGAGCGGAACGCCACCACCGGCGCACCGAGGCACTCGGCGAGCGCCGCGATCTCGGCTGCTGCGGCCATCGCCCCGCCGCCGACCATGATCATCGGCGCGCGAGCGTCGCCGAGGAGCCGCGCGGCCTCGCGCAGCGACGCTGGATCCGCGACCGCCGGCGCGACCGGCGGCAGCGGCTCCGCCGCCGCCGCCGGCACCTGCTTCGTGAAGTGATCCCACGGCATCTCGAGGGCCACCGGCCCCTGCCGGCCGGAGGTCATCTCGCGGAACGCGCGCGCGACCAGCGTCGGTGCCTCGCCGGGCTCGGAGATCAGCGCCGACCACTTCGTCAGCTGGCGCAACGCCGCGAGCTGGTCAGGCATCTCGTGCAGGTGGCCGCGACCGCGGCCGATCCACGCCGACGGCACCTCGCCGGTCAGGCAGAGCACCGGGGCGTTGCGCCCGAAAGCGGTCAGCAGCCCCGCGGCGGCATTCATGAGGCCAGGGCCGGGCACCACCGAGAACACACCCGGCCGACCGGTCGAGGCGGCGTAGCCGAGCGCCATATACGCGCAGGTCTGCTCGTGGCGCGGGCAGATGACCCGGATCCGGTCCTCGGCGCGCTTCAGTGCGTCAAACAGCCCGTAGGTCTGAACGCCCGGCAGGCCGAAGACGGTATCGACACCGTGGGCGATGAGGCCGGCGACGAGCGCCTCGCCCCCGGTCATCGTGGCCGGCAGGTGGCCGGCGGCCGGCGCGGGCGACTGTGAACGCTGGCTCATCGCGGCGGGACTCACGGACGGGCACGGCACGTGCCCGGGCGCGACTATATCGCGCAGCGGCGGCCGCCCGCAGTCGGGGCAACCGTCGGATCCTCACCCACAGGCGTAAGCTCGATTGATGCAGTGCGTTCGCGGTCTCCCGTGCAGCCGGCGACTCCCCGCGTGGGCGCGGAGCGTCGCCGTCGCGCTCACGCTCGCGACCCCTGCCGGCGCCGCGCTCGCGGTACCCGGATGCTACACCGTCGACGACACGCGCTCGCAGGTGCAGTTCCGGATCCGCTTCTTCGGCTTCTTCAGTCCCGGCGGCCGCTTCGAGCGGGTGGTGGGCACGGTGAGCTTCGATCCCGAGCACTGGGATACGCTCGCGGTCTCGATTCGCATCGCCGTCGACAGCCTCGAGAGCCGGCCGGGCTTCTGGCACGACGAGCTTCTCGGGCCGCACTTCTTCGACCACGCGCGCTTCCCGTGGATCGCCTTCGACGGTCGGCGCGCGGAGCAGAACGGACCGAATGCCGGGCTCGCGCATGGCGCACTGGCGCTGCGCGGCATCACGCGAGCGGTGACGCTCAGGGCACGTCTCGTCACGACCGAAGCGGCGCTCGACATCGACGCCGAAACGAGCGTGCGGCGCTCCGACTTCGGACTCGGTGGCGTTCTGCCGCTCGCGAGCGACGAGGTGTCGATCGCGTTGCACCTGCGCGCCACGCCGGGCAGCTGCGGAGGCTAGGCCCTCTGCCCACTCTGAGCCGGCAATCTGCCGCGATCCGACCCGGCGCGACCCTTGAGGAGTGCTGGCCGCGGCCTATCGCGTCACTCATCGCGTTGGCGCGGCGGGCCCTGAACCGACTTCAGTGCGGCCAGATCGTGAAGTCGCGAAATGCCTTGCGTTGGACCTTGCCGTTCATCTCGCGCACGGCTTCGTTCAGCTCGAGAAGGTGTGCGCGACCGAGTTCCAGCGGGTGTTCGTCCGGCTGGTAGACCGTTCCGACCGGATAGTCCATGTACGGCGTCCGCGTCTGCTCGATGTGATTGCCGAGGATGTGCGCGACGATCTTCCCGTGCGTGAAATCGACGAGCCGCTGGATGCTGAGGGCGAAGGCGGCCGCGTCCGCCACGTACAGCCTGCCGGCGTACAGGGTGTCGCCAGTGAACAGAAGGGCGGTTTGGCGGTCGTAGAACGCGATTGAAGAAGGCTCGTGCCCCGGAATCGGAATGATGTCGAGAACCCGCTGCCCAAGATCGTAGGTGGACGTTTCGCTGGGCCAGTTCCGCAGTGCGAAGAAGGCCTGCACCGCAGCGGGCTTGGGCTCGACGACGGTGGCGCGCGCAAGCCCCCGCAACTGGCTGTCCCCTGCGATGTGGTCGCCGTGGGCGTGCGTGTGCGCAACGACCAGGGCGATGGACTCGCGGCCATTGCGCCTCAGCCAGTCCTGCAGCACGTTGTTGACGACCTGATCGACGTCGGTCTGGCCAGCTCCCGTGTCCAGCAGCAGCGCCTTTTCCTTGCCGAAGATCAGGTACAGGAAGGGCTTCTCGTAGTTCGAACAGCCCGATTCGCGGAGGATGTACAGATCGTCGTTGTACGCGTGGACCTGGAAGTCCGCCTTGTCCGCGCAGCGCGGACCGCTCGTCGGCCAGCTTCGTGGCAGGGTTCCCTGGCGCACGCCCGCGCCGTCGGGCTCGGGAGCCTGTGCACTGGCCGTGCTCAGCATCGCGAAGAGGCAGGCGAGCGTGGCGATCGCACCGGCGCGGCGTTGGGCGTTCATGGTGGTTTCGAGTATAGGCTCGGAACTGGCGCGATCAGCCTTCCGACGGCGATCGCCGCGCCGGTCGCCGATGCGCTCGACCGCCAACCGAGGCCGACGCGCCCGCGCCGCTTCCGACGCAGCGCCGCGGCCGGCCGCGACCGCCAGCATCCGCTCGATGGCAACCCGTCATGCTGGCAGGCAGGCGGCTCCCCAGAACCGCGGGATCCGTCCATGGCCGCCGTTCGCTTCGGGCTGCGCGGCTCACGACCGAGCCGCAGCCACACGACTTCGCGACCGGACTGGCGCGTCTCGAGCGGCGTCCGAGGCAACGCAAGCGCAAGAACCGGAGCGCCCGTCACGCGGCGCACAGCTAGTGTCCGGCTACGCCACAGCCAACCCGGAGCCTACAATGGACACCCCCGAGAACCCGCGAGCGCCGATGCTGAGCGACGATCAGAAGTGGCAGGCCGTCATCGCGCGCGATGCGCGACTTGATGGCTCGTTCTGGTACGGCGTTCGGACCACCGGCGTCTTCTGCCGCCCGTCGTGCGCGTCGCGTCGCGCGCGCCGCGAGAACGTCCTCTATTTCGCCACCACCGCGGCCGCGACCGCGGCGGGCTTTCGCCCCTGCAAGCGCTGCCGGCCGCTGACCGCCCGGGACCCGGTCGAGGCACGGCTCGAGGCGGTCGCGCGCTTCATCGACGCCCATGCCGACGAGTCGCTGCCGCTCGCGACGCTCGCGGGCCGCGCCCGACTTTCGCCGACGCACTTCCAGCGCCGCTTCAAGGCGCTGCTCGGCATCTCGCCGAAGGCCTACCATGACGGCGTGCGTCTCGCGCGGCTGAGGTCGGGGCTGCGCTCGGGCGGCGCGGTGCTCGAGGCGATCGTCGGCGCCGGCTTTTCCTCGACTAGTCGCGTCTACGGCGAAGCCGCGCGCAACCTCGGCATGACGCCCTCCGCCTACCGCGCCGGCGGCGCCGGCGAGGTGATTGCCTACGCCTGCCGGCCGACGGCGCTAGGCCTGCTGATGATGGCCGCCACCGACCGCGGCGTCTGCTTTGCGCAATTCGGGTCGTCCGAGACGGCCCTCGGGCGCGAGCTCGCGGCCGAGTTTCCGAGGGCGACGCGCACGCCGTCGCCGCTCACCGCCGCGCCTCAGCTCGACGACTGGATCGGCGCCTTCGAGGCGCACGTCGGCGGACGGGCGCCGCGTCCTGACCTGCCGCTCGACCTTCGCGGCACCGCGTTCCAGATCAAGGTGTGGCGCTTCCTGCTGGGAATCCGCGAGGGAGACGTGCTGAGCTACAGCGAGGTGGCGGCCGGGATCGGTGCGCCGAAGTCGGTGCGTGCCGCGGCGTCAGCCTGCGGCGCCAACCGGATCGCGGTGCTCGTTCCCTGTCACCGCGTGCTGCGCGGTGACGGCGGCCTCGGCGGCTACCGCTGGGGGGTCGAGCGCAAGCGCGCGCTGATCGATACCGAGCGGGCCGGCCGCGCCACACAACCGCGGAGCTTTGCGGCAAGATAGCGCTGCACCGAGGGGGAACTGTCATGAGCGTCGATCAGCCTGCGTCGATGGAACGGCGTCGCTTCCTCGAGGTCTCGCTGGCCGCCGGCGGGGCACTGCTCGTGGCCGTGCCGCTCGCGCGACGCGCCGAGGCCGCCGCCAGTGGCGCACGGCTCAACGCCTACGTGCGCATCGACGCGGCGGGCGTCATCACGCTGGTGCTGCCCAAGGTCGAGATGGGCCAGGGCACCTACACGTCGCTGCCGATGCTGATCGCGGAGGAACTCGCGGTCGGCCTCGACCAGGTCCGGACCGAGGACGCGCCGCCTGATGTCGAGGTGTACGGCGCCGATGGCCTGCAGGAGACCGGCGGGTCCACCTCGATCCGCGAGTGCTGGGTGCCGCTCAGGACCGCCGGCGCGACCGCGCGCACCATGCTCGTCCGGGCCGCCGCCAAGGCCTGGAAGGTCCCGGCGGCCGAATGCCACGCGGCACGCGGCGAAGTGCTGCACGCCGCCTCCGGCCGGCATCTCGGTTATGGCGCGCTCGCGGCGCTCGCGGCGCAGCAGCCGGTGCCGAGGAAAGTCGCGCTCAAGGAGCCGAAGGATTTCACGCTGATCGGCCGGACGACGCCACGGCTCGATACGCCGGCGAAGACCGATGGCAGCGCGCGCTTCGGCATCGACGTGCGGCTGCCGGGGATGCGCTACGCGGCGCTAGCGCTCGCGCCGGTCGATGGCGGCACCGTCGCCGCGCTCGACACGGCCGCGGCGCGCGCGGTGCCGGGCGTGCGCCAGGTCGTCCGCGAACCGGACCTCGTCGCCGTCATCGCCGACGACACGCATGCCGCGCTCAAGGGGCTCGAGGCGCTCAAGCTGCGCTGGCACGACGGGCCGCACGGCGCCGTCGAACAGGCGCGACTGGTCGCCAACCTCGACGCCGCGGTCGAGCGCCCGGGCGTGCTCGCCAAGCGCGTGGGCAATCCGGCGGCCGCACTGCGACGCGCTGCGCGGGTCGTGGAGGCTCGCTATCACCAGCCGTTCCTCGCCCACGCGACGATGGAACCGATGAATTGCACCGTGCACTGGCACGGTGGCCGCTGCGAGATCTGGGCCGGCAGCCAGGCGCCGGCGCGCGCCGTCGACAAGCTCGCCGCGCTCGGCCTCACGCCCGAGCAGATCGTGCTGCACAACCAGCTGATCGGCGGCGGCTTCGGCCGGCGACTGGAGGTGGATGGCATCGTCATCGCGGCGCGCGTCGCACGCCACGTCGCGGGCCCGGTGCAGGTGATTTGGCGGCGCGAGGAGGACATCCAGCACGACCGCTACCGTCCCTACTACGTTGACCATCTCAAGGCCGGGCTCGACGCCAAGGGCCAGCCGGTCGCGTGGCTGCACAGCATCGCCGGCTCCGCGGTGATGGAGGTCTACTACGGCGCGCCGCTCAAGGACGGCATCGACGTCGACGCCATCGAGTCCGGTGCCAACCCGGCCTACGCGTTCCCGAACATGGCGGTGCGCTACGTGCGCGAGGAGCCGCCGGGGGTGCTGACCGGCTGGTGGCGCGGCGTCGGCCCGACCCGCAACGTGTTCGTCGTCGAGAGCTTCATCGACGAGCTGGCGGCGGCGGCCGCCCAGGACCCGGTCGCCTACCGCCGGCCGCTGATCGCCGATGCCCGCCTGCGCGCGGTCCTCGAGCTCGCCGTCGAGAAATCGGGCTGGGGCGCGCCGCTGCCGAAAGGCCGCGGCCGCGGCATCTCGATCCAGGCGGCGTTCGGCAGCTATCTGGCGCAGGTTGCGGAGGTCGAGGTGCGCGACGACGGCACGGTGCGCGTCGAACGCGTCGTCTGCGCCTTCGATTGCGGACAGACTGTCAACCCCGACACGGTCCACGCGCAGCTCGAGGGGGGCGTGATCTTCGGGCTCACGGCGGCGCTGATGAGCGAGGTGACCTTCGCCGGCGGTCGCGTGCAGCAGTCGAACTTCAACGACTACCCGGTGCTGCGCTTCGGCGAGGCACCGCGCGTCGAGACGTACCTGATCGGCAGCCACGAGACGCCGGGCGGCGTCGGCGAGACCGGCACCGCCTGCGTCCAGGCGGCGCTCTGCAATGCCGTGTTCGCAGCGACCGGCAAGCGCGTGCGGACGCTACCGCTGTCGCGCGGCCTTAAGGCCTGACGCCGCCTCAGCTGCCGGGAGCGCGCTGCAACACCTGCAGCTCGTGGCGCTTGTAGTCGATGATCAGCGTGTCGAGCAGGCCGAGCACGTCCATGCCGATCAGCAGCGACGGCTCGTGCGTCATCTTCCAGTGCTGGAAGATGTACATGTCGCCGACCGTGATGTGAGCGCCGCGGATCGTCAGTTCGCCGATGCGGATCGGCGGCATGACGATCCGGTCGCCGCGCTGCACGTCGAGCGTCGCGCCGGTGATCTCGTCGGCGCGCACGTCCTCCGGGCGCAGCCGCGTCGCCAGCGCATCACGCATCGGCAGGTTCGCGAGCGTCCCCTGCCCGCCGGTGTCGATGATCGCCTTGGCGTGCAGCGGGCCGATGCGAATGTCGGCGACCAGCAAGAGGCCGTTGACGATGTTGATCGGGATCGTCACAAAGCCCGGCGGCGCGCGCTCCGAGTGCGAGCGGAAGATCGTGATCTTGTCGTGCCGGAAGTCGATGAAGATGCGCTTGTCCTGCAGCCCTTCGGTGCCGAGCACGCCTTCGGCGCCGCCGAGCGCGTCGATCACGATCGGCAGGCGCTTCGAGCGCAGCTCGAGGTCGCCGACCACCAGGCTGTCGATCGAGATCGTTGGCACCTGGCGCGCCCCGGTCACGCCGCGCAGCATCACGGGGTTGTCGGCGTCGAGCGGCAGGCCGAGCGCCGCGGCAACCGACGCGATGACTGCGGAATTGCTCGCGCCGGTGTCGAGCACGAGCCGGAACGGGCCTTGGTCGTTGATCAGCACCGGCGCCCAGATCCGGCCGATGCGATCGCGGCGCGTCGGCGCGACATAGCGCGGCTCGGGCGCCTCGACCACCACGTCCGGCAAGGGCGTATCCGGCGCGGCGCCTGCCGACGGCGGCACCGGTGGCGGGACATCGTCGGCAAGCGAGCTGGCGAAGCAGAGCGTCGCACAGACGGCAGCGAGCGCACGCGAGCACCGCGAGCCCATCGCGGCAGCGGCGGCCCTGGCCCGCGGATCGACGTCGTCGCGCACGCTCACCTCCGCAGGCGCCGCCGGGACCCCGGTGGCGACGCGTTGTGCATCGAGTATAGGGTCGCCGCCCCGCGCCAGTCAGGGTTCTCGCCGCGCCGCCGGCCGGTCGCGACGATGCCCGCCCGGCCCGCTGTTGCGATACTGTAGCGCCTTCCCGACCGCCGCCGCCGCCAGGACACCCCATGCGCCCAACGCTGCCGACACTGCTCGCCACACTGCTGCTGCTCGCCACGCTGCCGGTGCTCGCCGCACCGGACGCCCCGGCGGACCTGATCTACCGCAACGGCAGGGTCTACACCGCCAACGCCCGCGACGAGGTCGCCGAGTCGATCGCGATCCGCGCCGGCCGCATCGTCTATGTCGGTGGCGATGCCGGGGCTGCCGCCTACGCCGGCGCGGCAACGCGCAGCGTCGACCTCGGCGGTCGCAGCGTCATGCCGGGCCTCATCGACGGCCACATGCATCCGCTCGAGGGCGGCACCTCGCTGCTCAAGTGCAACCTCAACTACGAAGCGATGACCGTGCCGCAGTTCCAGGCGCGGATCCAGGCCTGCCTGGACGCGACCCGGCCGCAGGAGCCGGACGGCTGGCTCGAGGTCGTGTTCTGGTTCCAGCAGAGCATGCTGCCCTCCGGCGTTTCGACCTCGAGCGCGACGCTCGATGCGCTCAGGACGACGCGCCCGGTGATCGTGCGCTCGTCGTTCGGCCATACGGTACTCGCCAACACCAAGGCACTCGCGCTCGCCAAGATCACGCGCGCCACGCCTGATCCGCTCGGCGGCCATATCGCCCACGATTCGGCCGGCGAGCTGAGCGGCATCCTCGAGGATGCCGCGTTCGAGGTGTTCGACAAGCTCGTGCCGAAGCCGACGCCGGAGCAGGACATCGCCGCGGCACGCGCCGCGCTCGCCGCGATCGCGAAGCAGGGCGTAACCAGTTTCCTCGACGCAGACGCGCCGGCCGAGTCGATGGCGGCGTTCAGCGCCGTCGAGAAGAGCGGCCACCTGACGGCCCGTGCGCACTTTGCGCCGCCGATCGCGCCGACCGAGGCCGAGCACCTCAAGGCCGCCGTCACGCGCGTGGTCGCATTCCGCGGGCGCTACGACCAGGGGCCGATCGTCGCCACGCCGCGCCTGACGGTCCGCAACGCCAAGCTGTTCCTCGACGGCGTGATCGCCGGTCCCTCGTTCACCGGCGCGATGCTCGAGCCGTATCATGTCAACGCCGGCACCGAGGCCGCGCCGAACTGGCAGCCCGGCACCAGCCGCGGCCCCGACGTCTACTTCCCGGCGGCGCCGCTCAAGGAGGCGCTGATCGGCCTTGGCCGCGCCGGCATCGACCCGCACATGCACGTCGACGGCGACGGCGCCGTGCGCGCGGCGCTTGACGCGATCGAGTCGATGCGCAAGGCGCTTCCCGGCAAGGACATTCGCCCCGGCCTCGCACACTGCGAGATTGTGGCGCCGTCCGATTACGGCCGCTTCGCCGCGCTCAAAGTGTTCCCGGTGCTGTCGCTGCAGTGGGGCAAGCCGGCCACCGACACCGTCGACGGCCTGCGCGACCCGATGGGCCCGGAGCGCGCCGGGATTCTCGAGCCGTCGGGCCTGCTCGCCGCGAAGGGCGCGACGATCGCCTTCGGCAGCGACTGGCCGGTCGATGCGCTTGATGAGTGGTTCGCGCTCAAGGTCGGCGTGACGCGCAGCAACGCGCCGGATGCGGGCCCGAAATACGCCGGTCGTCTCGGCGCGGACCCGGGTCTGACGCGCCTGCAGGCGCTGCGGGCCGCGACCATCGTCGCCGCCCGCGAGCTGCATGAGGATGACGTCACGGGGTCGCTCGAGTCCGGCAAGCTCGCCGACCTGATCGTCCTCGACCACGATCCGCTCAAGATCCCGGCCGAGGACATCGCCGCGATCAAAGTGCTCGAGACCGTGGTCGGCGGCCGCGTGGTCTACGACGCGCCCGGCTTCGGCAAGTAGCGAACGAGCTCAGGAGCGGCGCGTGGCGAACAGCTGCGTCCAGTAGATCGCGCCGCCGCTGCGCGGCGCGATCGCGAAAGCGATGCCCATCTCCTGGAAACGCGCGTCCATGATGTTGGCGCAGTGGCCAGGACTCGCGAGCCAGCCGGCGATGACCCCGCCCGCGGTCGGCACGCCCGAGGCGACGTTCTCGCCGACGAGGCGCGCGGCGTAGCCGCCGCGCCGCACGCGGTCGGCCGGCGTGCTGCCGTCAGGATCCTGGTGGACGAGCGTGTCGCGTGCACCCATTGTCACCGAGTGGCCTTGCGCAATCCGCGACAGCGCGTCGGACAATGTGACCGGCGCCACTGCCGGGTACGAGTTCACCCCGCAACGGCGCGGTGCGGCGCGCGCGGCGTTGACCCGCGCGAGGATCTCGCGCTCCACGCGGGCGCGGTCGGCGGCGGCCGGAACCGGTAGCGGCGCGGCGAGCACCAGGTAGAGCGTGCGCCCGGAGCGGTAGCTGCCAAGCTCGCGAAGGGCCGGCTTGCCGAGGTCACCGCAGCCGCGCCGCGCCAGCGCCTCGGTGACGCTGCGGTCGTCGACCGCGCCGCCAAGCTCGACCGCCGCGGCGAACTCCGTCCGCAAGGGTAACGCGCCGAGCGCCTCGTGCAGCGTCGTGCCGCGCGCCAGCGCCCGCGCGGCGGCATCGAGCTCGCGGCTCCCGCGCAGCGCGACGATCTCGCCGCCGCGTCCGCAGGCAGCGGTGCGGCCGCGGTTGACCGCGGCCAGCGTGTCGGCAGCGGCGTGCGCCGACAGCAGGGCGGTGAGCAGCCCGACGGCCACGGCCCTGCCGGGATGACGGCGACCGTCCCGGCCGGGTCCGCGCGCGATCAGAGCTCGAGTCTTACAGTCCATGCCGGTGGCAACGCCCGCTGACCGGGGCGGTTGACGCCGGCAGGCGGACCGCCGTCACGCTTCGACTGTCGCGTCAGTCCGGCGGATTGTTGCGTTTCAGGAACTCCACCGAGCTCTGCAGCAGCTGCAGGCGCGTCTCGCTGCGCGACAGCCAATGGTCTTCCCTCTTCAGCGACACGAATTCCACCGACTTGCCGGCACGCTGCAGCGCCTTGACCATGTCCGTGCTCTGGTCAAAGGGCACGACGGTGTCGTCGCGGCCATGGATCAGCATCACCGGTGCAGTCACCGCCTGCACATGCTTGATCGGCGAGATTTCGGCGAGCTTCGGGTCGTCCGGCGAGCTCACGCCGAGGAACCGGTCCCAGTAGCGCAGCCGGGTCTTGTGGCCGAGGCGCGTGCGCTCATCGATCCAGCGGCCGAATTCCCGCAGGTCGGAGATCCCGGCCACCGCGACGGCGCAGCGATAGACGCCGGGCTCGAGCGTGGCGCCGGCGAGCGCGGCGTAGCCGCCGTAGCTCGCGCCGACGATGCAGGCGCGCTTCGGGTCGGCGATGCCCTGCGCGACCAGGTAACGCAGACCATCCGACAGATCCGACTGCATCTTGCGGCCCCACTCGCCGTAGCCTGACTGGACCCAGTGCAGGCTGAGGTTCGAGCCGCGGAAGTTCGGCTGCAGCACGGCGTAGCCCTGCGCCGCAAGCGCCTGCGCCCACCAGTCGAACTGCAGCACGTCGTGCGCCTCCGGCCCGCCGTGCGGCAGGATGATCACCGGCAGGTTCTTGGCCGGCCGGCCCGGGGGCAGGGTCAGGTACGCCGGGATGTTGAGGCCGTCGGCCGCCGGATACACGATCGGCCGGACCTCGGCGATGACGTCCAATCCCTCGTAGGCGCTGCCGACAACTTCGATCAGACGCTCGTCGAAGTCCGCCACCTGGTAGCCGTGGCCGGAGTGCGGACCGGTGACCAGCAGCAGCGCCTTCGACCGGTTCTGCGACAGCGACACGAGCTGCACGCGCTCGTTGCGGTACTGGCGCAGCGCCCACTCCCAGCGCTCCTGCAGCTCGGGGTCGAAGAACGCGTACTGTGGCTCGTCGGCCTTCGGCATCGTGCCGATGATCCGCTGATTGTGCTCGTCGACGATGACCCTGGCGTACGGGCGATCCGCCGCGAACAGGTCGCCCCATTTGCCGTCCTTGATCGACAGCGTCCTCCAGACCAACTCGTCGTTCTCGATCAGCGACACCACGACCGACTCGCCGCTCGGATCGAAGCCGAGGATCGAAGGCTGGTCGATCGCCTCCATCACGGACGCCGCCTCCTTCAGGCGCCCGTCGCGCGGCAACTTGAAGGCCCAGCGGCGCTCGTGCTCGTAGTAGTCCTGCTCGATGACCACCTGGCCGTGGTCGTCGACCAGCCATTCGATCGTGTCGGTCGTGCCCTGCCGCACGACCCGTTCGATGCCGGTATTGAGGTTCACCTTGAACAGGCCCGGCGTCGTGCGGTCGTTCACGTACAGGCCGTGCAGGTACACGACCGTGTCGGTCCCCTCGTGGCGCACCATCGGCGAGTTCCAGACCACGTTCATCGTACGCAGGTCGCGCACGCTGTCGAGCAGCGCGTGCGTCTTGTGCTTCTGCACATCGTAGGACTGCATCAGGTACCACTCGGACGTCGAGCCGGAAAGCCCCCACGGCAAGCCGGTGGACGAGGTCGTCAACAGCACCTTGGTGTCGTCGGCCCAGTCGATCGAGCGCAGCTTCTCGTTGCCGACGCGCACGCCGCCGAGGAAGCGATGCTCCTTGAGCGAGAAGATCACGATCAGCCGCTGCTCATCCGTGGTCCGCACGAAGGCGATCAGCGACCCGTCAGGCGACAGGGCGGCATCCTCGAGAGTCGGCAGGCGGCCGTAGACCGCGAGCGGCGCCGCGGCGGCCGCCGGCACGAGCGCGATCCACAGCAGCGCGGCGAGCGGGACAAGATGACGCGACATCGTGGCTTCCTCAGGTTGCAGCGTCCCCGCCGCTGGATCAGGCGGCCGGCCCGGGCCAGCCGTCGCGACAGGCGATCGCTAGCCGCGCACGCGCCGCCACAGCGCGCGCGACAGGAATCGGAGCTTGGTGGCGAGGTCGAAGCGATCGAGCGTGGTGCGCACGGTGCCGATCGTGAAGCGCGTGCGCTTGGAGTAGTCGATCTCGACGTCGACGAACACCGGCCGGCCGGCCTCGGCAATGGCGAGCGCCGCCGCGATCCCCGCCTCGATGCCGGCGTCGTCGGCGATGCGCAGGTGCTCGGCCCCAACCGCGGTCGCGAGCGCGCCGATGTCGAGCGCACCCAGCACCGTGCAGGTCTTGCGATTCAGCGGGATCTCCTGCGCCTGCGAGATCTGCGACAGCTCGCCGTCGTTGAACACGAACCAGACGATGCCGAGGTCGCGCCCGCTTGCGGTCACGGCCTCGAGCCCGGTCATGCGCAGCGCGCCGTCGCCGACGATGCCGACGACCGGGCGCTGCGGAGCGGCGAGCTTGGCGCCGATGGTCGCCGGGATGCAGTAGCCCATGCAGTTGAAGTCGGTCGGTGACAGGAAGGTCCGCGGCTCGAGGATCGGCATCAGCTCGGCGGCGAGGAAGGTGTGGTTGCCGTCGTCGGCGACGACGACGCCGTCGCGCGGCAGCGCGCGTCTGAGCGCCGCGAAGAAGCGCCCGGGATTGACGCGCCCGCCGGAGTCGTGCGCAAGCCACTCGGCGCGATAGGCCTCCTTGTCGGTCGCGATTCGCCGTACCTGGGCGTCAAGCCGCGCGCGGCTCGCGGCGGTGCCGGGACCGAGCCGTTCGAGCAGCGCGCGCAGCGTCGGGCGCGCGTCGCCGACCAGGCCGACGCGCGCGGGGTAGTTCGCGCCGATCGACGCCGGGTTGATATCGACGTGCACCAGGTTCGCCGGCACCTTGGCGCCGTAGCTGCCGGTCGGGATCTCGGCAAAGCGCGTGCCGACCGCGAGCAGCCCGTCGCAGCCAGCGAAGGCGTTGACGCCGGCGGGGGTCGACGACGGCCCGAGCGCGAACGCGGCGTGCAGCGGGTGGTCGGCGCGAAAGCTCGACAGCCCCTGCAGCGTCGTCGCGACCGGCGCGCCGAGCCGCTCGGCGAGCGCCTCGAGCTCTGCGCCGGCGTCCACTGCGCCCCAGCCGCAGAAGATCCCTGGTGCGGTCGCGGCGGCGAGCAGCGCCGCGGCGCGATCGAGGTCCGCGCCGTCGGGCTGCGGAGCGCGCGGCGCGGTGGGTGGCGGCGGCAGCGCGCCGGCCTCGCCCTTGAACAGCTGCAGGTCGACCGGCACTTCGACATAGGCAGGCCCGGGCTCCCCGGAGATCGCGAGCGCGTGGGCGGCGTAGATCGCCGGCACGATCTCGGCGTGGCTCTTCGCGAGCCAGGTCCCCTTGGTGATCGGCCTCAGCAGCGCGTGCTGGTCGACGTCGTGCAGCTGGAACCGGCGGCCGGTGTCGCGGCGGATGCCTCCCGAGATCACCAGCATCGGGATGCCGTCGAGGAAGGCTTCGCCGATGCCACTCGCCGCGTGGGTGATGCCGGCGGCCGGGACAATCAGCAGCGTGCCGACGCTACCCCCCAGGCGGCTGACCGCGTCGGCCATGAACGCGCCACCGCCCTCGTGGGCGACGAGCACAGGCTCGACGCCGGGCGCAGCCGCGAGTTGGTCGTAGATCTCGGTGTTGTGAACACCGGGAATGCCGAAGGTGAACCGGACGCCGAGCGTCTCGAGCGCATGGCGGACGAGTTCCGCGCCGGTCCGGTTCATCCTCACCCCTTCGCGCCGCTCAGGTGGCGGCCAGCACGTGGATTCTGCCACGTGGGCGGCAGCGGGCGCTGGCGATGCGAGTCGCGGCGTGGCCGGCTACCCACCAACGCCCGGACCCCGGCATGATGGCGACCTGACGGACCGCACCGAGGCGCTCCGGCGGCGTTCGAGCGGGGGGTAGTGGATGCAGGTGCGCGACGCGGCGGACTCCGATCTCGCGGGGATTCTCGAGATCTACAACGACATCATCCGCACCTCGACGGCGGTCTACTCGGTCGAGCCGGTGACGATCGACGAGCGCCGCGCCTGGCTGGCGACGCGGCGCGAGCGCGGCTTTCCGGTGCTGGTCGCGATCGACGCCATGGACGCGACCCAAGTGCTCGGCTTCGCCTCCTTCGGCGAATGGCGCGGCAGCTGGAACGGCTACCGTTACACCGTCGAGCACACGGTGCACGTGCGCGCCGACGCCCGTCGCCGCGGCGTCGGTCGCGAACTGGTCTAGGCGCTGATTCCGCGCGCCCGCGACCTCGGCAAGCACGCGATGATCGGCGGCATCGACGCCACCAACCTCGACTCGCTGCTGTTTCACAAGCGGCTCGGCTTCGAGCGCGTCGCGCACTTTCGCGAGGTCGGGCGCAAGTTCGGCCGCTGGCTCGATCTCGTGTTCATGCAGCGCTGGCTCGACGCACCGGGCGCGCAGCGGCCGGACTGAACCACCACCCCAGGAGCACCAAGCGATGGCCACCCGACTCTGCTTTGTGGAGCTTCCCGCACAGGCAACCGAGCCCGGCAAGCGCTTCTACGCGGCCGCATTCGGCCTGGAGATGACCGACTTCGGACCGTCCTACGCCTGCACGCTCACCGGCGACGTCGACCTCGGCCTGCAGGCGGACCGCGCGGAAGCCACGCGTGCGCCGCTACCGGTGATCCAGGTGGACTCGCTCGAGGCGACCGAGGCCGCGGTACGCGCCGCCGGCGGGCGCATCACCAAGGCGACCTTCTCGTTCCCCGGCGGGCGTCGCTTCCACTTCGCTGACCCGTCCGGCAATGAACTCGCGGCGATGCAGCCGGAGTAGCCGGCCGCCGACCTGCGTGCCGCCGCCGCTTCGGCCGTGAACGGTCCGGAAAGCCGACTCCGCGCCGCGCCGGCCGCGTCCGTCAGCCCGGACCGAAAAGCGCCCATCTGACCGCGATCGTGCCGGGAAAAGCACTGATCATCTGTTTCGTTATGTCAAATAGCGTCGATTCCCCTTGAGTCTTGTCGCCGTTTTGCGTCAGTATTCAGTCAAACCGAACGCCTGCTCAGAAGGGCGTCATCGTGTAAGGGGATCGAAATGGAACGAGTTGGGAAGGTCATTGATTTTCTGGTGCTGTCGGTCAGCGTCCTCATGGTCGTCATGGGGCTCGCGTCGCTGCTGCGCTTCTGAACGGCGCCGACGGCTGACGATCCTGCCGGCGTGCCCGTTCGGGCACGCTGCGAGTCCGCTGCCTTCCGGCGGGCGTCCCTGAGCTACTTCTTCTGGAATCGCGGCGCGGCAGCGGCCGGCGTTACGCGGTCGTGCGCGGCACGCGCTCAGGGCGGGCTCGAGATCTCGGCGCGCAGCGCGCGCAGCTTGGTCTTCACGGCGGCGGCGTTCTCGCGCCCGATGCGAAGCAGCGCCTTCTGGCCGGCCGACAGCGACTCGAGTTTCGGTTCGGCGAAACGATACATCACGCTCGGGTGGACGAGGCGGATCGGCTCGGCGACGTCCGGCGTCGCGAGCAGGTGGTCGATGACGGCAACCACGCGGTCGTTGAAGTATTGCCCCGGGTAGCCGAGGCCCTCGTAGGCCTCCTGCAGCAGCGGATAGAAACGCCGGTAGAGCGCCGCGGCCTCGCCCGGGTCGATCGCGGCGAGCAGCGTCAGGTAGCGCGCGTAGCGCAGCGAGTTGTCGGCGGCGATCGCGAGCGCCTCGTCCTCGCCGCGGGTCGCGAGCGGCCCGCCAGGCGCCCGCAGCGCGCGCACCTCGACGGCAACCTGCTCACGCGGCAGGTTGTCGATCGTCGCGACCCAGCGCCGCGCCAGCCGGTCCGGATAGAAGAGCTCGGGCAGCGTCGCCGAGCGCACCAGCGCGGCGAGCGCGGCGCCGAGCGCGGCGTCGCTCTCCGCGAGCGGCGGCAACGGCGCGCCGTTGACCGGCGCGAGCGGGTGCTGGATGCGGGCGGCCGCGCTCGCCGCGGCCTGTTCCGGCGCCGGCGCCGAGGGCGCTTGTGTGTCCCAGTAGTAGTAGGCGGCGGCCCCGACCAGGGCCACGGCAGCGGCAATGACCAGCTGACGTCGGCGATCCATGGCGCACCCGTGTGGACGTCGGGCCTGCCCTGCCCGGGGCAGCTTCCGGCCGACGAAGCGATCACGCTACACACTCCGGCAGGCCCGGACAAGCGAGCGCCAGCAGGCCGTTGCAGCCGGGAGACGTTTGGGCCATGACCGGGCGTCATGCTGATCCCGCCTCCGGCCGGCACGGCGCATCGACGCGCGGGCAAAGAACCGCTTGAACGCCAGCCACCATCTGGCCCGGTCGCTCGACGCAGCGGCGCCAAGTGCCAGTGCCGCCGTTGCACGCCAGCGCGTCGCTTGACCGTGCGGTCGCGCGGCGCGGCCGCGCTGGCCACCGGCGCCAGCACCACTCGCGGCGCCTCCCGCATCCGCAGCCGCCGCGACTGGCACCGCGGCACGGCTCCCGATAATGTCGCCGCACCGGCGCTCGCCGGCGGCAGGAGGTCCGGCAGCGATCATGGATTCAGTCGACGTCTGCATCATCGGCGGCGGCATGGCCGGTGCGTCGGTTGCCTTCCACCTCGCGCCGTACGCCGCTGTCGCCGTGCTCGAGCGCGAGCCGCAGGTCGGCTACCACAGCACCGGGCGCTCGGCCGCGCTGTATGCGCCGCAGTACGGCAGCCCGGTGATCCGCCGCCTGACCGCGAGCGCCGGCGAGTTCCTGAGCGCGCCACCGGATGGCTTCGCTGCGGCACCGCTGTTGACCGATCGTGGTTTCATGACCATCGGCAGCGCCGCGCAACGCCCGGCGCTCGAACGGCACGAGGCGCTGGCGCGCGCCAGCGGCCAGACGGCGACGCGCCTCTCGACGCGCGACGCGCTCGAGCTGGTGCCGTCGCTGCGTCCCGAGGCCGTCGACTGGGCACTGCTCGACCGCACGGCCCGCGACCTCGACGTCGAGAGCCTGCTGCAGGGGTTCCTGCGTGGCGCGCGCGCGCACGGCGCCCGCGTGATCACGGGCCGCGAGGTCGCTGTGCTGGAACGCGACGGCGGGGGCTGGCGCATCGGCGGCAACGACTTCGAGCTGCAGGCGCGCATCCTGGTCGACGCCGCCGGCGCGTGGGCCGACGAGATCGCCGGACGTGCCGGCGTCGCGCCGCTCGGCCTCGTGCCGCACCGGCGCACGGCGTTCGTCTTCGACCCGCCTGAGCAGGTCGCCGTGGCACGCTGGCCGATGGTCTCGGACGCCGACGAGCTGTTCTACTTCAAACCGGAGGCCGGCAGGCTGCTCGGCTCGCTCGCCGAGGAGACTCCCTCGCCGCCGGTCGACGCGCAACCGGACGAGCTCGACGTTGCGATCGCCGTCGACCGCATCGAGCAGGCCGTCGACTTCGCGGTGCGGCGGGTGCTGCGCTCGTGGACCGGCCTGCGGGTGTTCGGCCCCGACCGCGATCCCGTGTCAGGCTTCGAGCCCGGCGTGCCGGGCTTCTACTGGCACGCGGCGATCGGCGGCTACGGCATCCAGACGGCACCGGCGCTCGGCGCCTTTGCCGCGGCGATGATTCTCGGCCACGAGCCGCCGCCGGCCCTCGCCGAACGCGGACTCAGCGTGCCGCAGCTCGCGCCGGAGCGACTGCGCCGCTGAGCGGGAGCGCCGCGCGGGTTCAGCGCTCGTTCAGCGGCCGCGCCGATACGAGTGCTGCGGACGCATGCTCGCCTGCGCCATCGCCCGAGCCCCGAGCCACGCTCGCCGGACTGGGTCATGGTCGCCGCCGAACGGGCGGCGTCAGGCCTTGGGGATGGTCCCGGCGGGCGTCAGCTTGTCGATCGCCTGTGGCAGCAGCTGCGAGAGCTTCGCCGTGAGTTCCGGCACCGACAGGCCCGCCTTCTGCGCGAGCTCCTGGATGGCGCCCGAGCCGAGCACCTGGTGGATCTGCTCGGCGGTGATCGGCTGGTTCGGGCCGGTCCCGACCCACGAGCGCACCGTCGGCCCGAAACCCTTCTGCTCGAACTGGTTGACGACGCCCTGCACGCCACCGTTCTGCTCGAGAACGTGATTGACCACGCTGACCATGGCGGCGCCGACAACGCCACCGAGTACCCCGTCGAAAAGTCCCATCGTCGTTCTCCTCCGTTGAGGCCGCCGAGAGCGCGGCTGAGTTCCATCGCGTACGGCGCGCGCCGCCTCGGTCAGGCGCGCCGTCAACCGGCAGCGAGGCGCGCGACGAGCGCCGCGTAGCGGCGCATCGCCTCGTCCGCCGGCAAGCCCTTGGCCTTCGCCCAGGCGTCATGCTTGGCGCGCGCGCGGACGTCGAAGGCACTAGGTCGCGGCCCGCTGACGTCGCCGACCGTCGCCTGCTTGTAGAGCGCATACAGCTCCAGAAGTTCGGCCGTCCCCGGCTCGTTCGGCAGCGACTTGACGTCCGCCGCCGCCGCCTCGAATCTCTTGCGAATCTCCGTCATCGCCGGCCTCCAGCGCGGACCTGCCGCGGCGCCGCCGCGCTCAGGCGGCCCGCGACAGCTCCCGCAGCACCGCCAGTACCGTATCGACTTCGGCGAGCGTGTTGTAGTGCGCAAAGCCGACGCGCACCACGCCGCCATTGTCGCGCAGGCCGAGCACGCCGGCGATCTCGTAGGCGTAGAACGAGCCGTCCCAGACACTGATGTTGCGCGCCGCGAAGACCTCTGCCACGCGTGCCGGCTCGAGATTGCCGATGCGCAGGCTGAAGGTCGGCACGCGTCGTGCCACCTCGCTCGGATCGGCGTTGCCGTACAGGCGGATCGCCGGCAGCTCGCGCACTCCCTCGAGGAAGTGCGTCGCGAGCGAGTGCTCGTGCGCCGCTGCCGCCGCGAGGCCGCCGGCGATGCGCCGTCGCAGCGATGCCCCGGCGGACACGCCGGCGAAGCGTTCACCGAGCCAGGCCAGGTGCTCGAGCGCGCCGACGGTGCCGAGCTGCGCTTCGAACGACGGCGTGCCGGGCGCGTGCTTGTGCGGCATCGACGCGACACAGGGCCGGACCTTGAGCGGTGCGAGCCGATCGGCCAGCGCGCGTCGCACGTACAGGAGCCCCGCGTGCGGTCCGAAATACTTGTACGACGAGGTGGCGAGGAGATCGCAGCCGATCGCCTCCACATCGAGCGGCAGGTGCGGCGCGGACTGCACTGCATCGACCATCGTCACGGCACCGACGGCGCGGCCCGCGGCTACGATGCGCGCCACGTCGTTGATCGTGCCGAGCAAGTTGCTGGCGTGGTTGCAGGCGACCAGGCGGGTGCGCGGACCGATCAGCTGCGGCAGCATGTCATAGCGGTACTGGTAGCTCGCCGGGTTGACGTCGAGCCAGCGCACGCTCACGCCGCGCTCCTCGGCCGCGATCAGCCACGGCGCCACGTTCGAGTCATGATCCATCCGCGTGACGACGATCTCGTCGCCGGCGCGCCAGTCGCGCGCGAGCATTCGCGAGAAATGGAACAGCAGGCTGGTCGTGTTGAGGCCGAACACGACCTCGTCGGCGCCGGCGCCAAGGAACTCCGCCGCCGCGGCGTGCGCTGCCTGCAGCGCCTGGTCGGTCAACCGCGAGGTGCGAAACGCACCGCCTTCGTTGGCGCAGTGCTCGACCATCGCCTCGCGCATCCGCTCGAGCACCCGGCTGGCGACCTGCGTGCCGCCGGGCGCGTCCATGTAGATTCGCGGCACGCCGTCGTCCGTGAGCGCGAGCGACGGGAACGCGGCCCGCACCTCGGCATCGTCCCAACGCAAGTTCAGGTGGCTCATGTCCGCTGTCCCGCTCGAAGCACTCGCCGCGGCACTCATGGACGCGGCGCGACGATGGCGCCGCGCGCCATCACGAAGGTCGGATGCTCGGTCGCGGTGATGTCGGCGAGCACGTTGCCGGGCACGGCGACGAGGTCGGCCGACTTGCCGGCCTCGATGCTGCCGGTCTCGGCGTCGACCCCGAGCAGCTTCGCGGCCTCGTGCGTCGCCGCCATCAGTGCCGTCGCCGGCGCCATGCCGTCGGCGACCAGCAGCGAGAATTCCTTGGCGTTCAAGCCGTGCGGCGACACGCCGGAGTCGGTGCCGAAGGCGATCGGCACGCCGATCCGCAGCGCGACCTTCATCATCTCCGCGCCCGCACTCGCCGCCGCCTTGGCCTTCTTGGCGATCGGCGGCGGGAAGCTGTCGGCGCGGCGGCCGCTCCACCAACCGGCCATGCGCGTCGGCACCAGGTAGGTGCCCTTCTGTTTCATGAGTTTGAGCGTCTCGGCCGTCAGGAAGGTGCCGTGCTCGATTGAGTCGACGCCGGCCTCGACGGCGAGCCGCGCCGCCTCGTCGCCATGCGAGTGGGCAGCGACCTTGCGACCCCAGCGATGCGCCTCGCCGACGATCGCCTCGAGCTCGGCCGGCGTCAGCTGCGGCACCTTGAGCGGGTCGGACTCCGAGAACACGCCGCCGGAGGCGCAGATCTTGATCACGTCGGCACCCCACTTCATCTGGTCGCGCACCGCCTCGCGGCACGACTCCGGCCCCGAGCACACGCCGTTCATCGGTCCGAGCGGCTTGACGCGCTCGGGCGGGAACGGCGGCTGGTCACAATGGCCGCCGGGCGAGCCGATCGCGTGTGCCGCGGTCAGGATCCGCGGCCCCTGCACCAGTCCGTCGTTGATCGCGTTTCGCAACCCGATGTCGACCCAGTCGCCGGCGCCGACCACGCGGACCGTGGTGAAGCCGGCGGCCAGCGTCGCGCGCGCGTACTTTTCGGCGTAGTAGGCCTGCTCGGCCGGCTGGCGCAGCATGCCCTGGTAGAAATCGCGGTAAGAGTTGTCCGAGGCCTCGTCGGTGATGTGGACGTGGGCGTCGATGAAGCCCGGCAGCAGGGTCACGTCGCCGAGGTCGATCACGCGGGCGTCGGCCGGGACCGGCGCGGCCGGGCCGACGGCGACAATCTTGGCGCCGGCAACGACCACGACGCCGGGCTCGGTGAGCCGTCCTGACACGCCGTCGAACAGGTGCCGCGCCTTGAGCACGGTGACGGGATCAGATGCGGCGGCCAGCGGCGCGATGGTCGCGCCCGTGATGGCGGCGGCGAGCACCAGTGTCTTGAGGGTCATCGATCAGCCCCGGGGGGATTCGGACGGGCCGCCAATATACTCGATCGGCGCCGCACCTCTCGCCTGGGCGCCCCGCACCCGGCGCGCCGTCAGGCCACCGCGGCGCTCGTCGCGGCGGCCTGCTGCATCGCCTCCCAGAGCTCGGCGACGTGCCGCGCCTCGGTCAGCTCCATGCCGATCGAGACGCGCGTCAGCCAGCGGCCAGCGACGACCGCCGGCGTCAGGTAGGCGACGCCTGAGTCGTTGATCGCCTGCGTCCAGCGGCGCGCGTGCGCATCGAGCGCAGCGGCGTCGAGGCCCGGCGGTTCATGCCGGATGCAGACGGTCTGCAGCGGCACCGGCGCGACACGACGCCAGTGCGGGGCGGCGTCAACCCGGGCGGCCAGCCACTGCGCGTTCGCGAGGTCGCGGCGCAGTCGCGCACGGATCGCCGCCGCGCCCTGCTCGCGCAGCGTGATCCAGAGCTTCAACGCCCGGAACCGGCGCCCGAGCGGGATGCCCCAATCGCGGTAGTTGCGCACCTGTGCATCCACCGGCGTCTGCAGGTAGCTCGGGTTGGTCGACATCACCCGCACCAGGTGCTGGGCGTCGCGAACCAGGTACAGCGAGCAGTCGAAGGCGATCGTCAGCCACTTGTGCGGGTTGACGACGATCGAGTCGGCCGCCTCGACGCCTGCCCAGAGGTGCCGGCACTCGGGGAGCAGCATCGCGCTGCCGCCCATCGCGCCGTCGACGTGCAGCCACAGCCGCTCGCGCTGCGTGACGGTGGCAATCGCCGCGATCGGGTCCATGGCGGTGGTCGCGGTGGTCCCAGTCGTCGCGACGACCGCGCAGGGCCTGAGGCCCGCGGCGCGGTCGCTGCGGATCGCTGCCTCGAGCGCCGCGACGTCCATCCGGAACTGCGCATCGAGCCCGACCGAGCGCACGTGCTGTCGGCCGAAGCCGGCGAGCAGCGCGGCCTTCTCGATGGAACTGTGCGCCTGCGCCGAGGTGTAGACGACGAGCGGCGGCTCGCCGTCCTGCAGGCCGGCGCGCGCCGCACCGTAGCCGGTCGCGCGCTCGCGCGCCGAGACCAGTGCGACGAACGAGGCGGCGGAGGCCGTGTCCTGGATGACGCCGCTGAAGATCGACGGCAGGCCGAGCAGGTCACGTAGCCAGTCGGTCGTCACCTGCTCGAGCTCGGTCAGCGCCGGACTCGCCTGCCAGTTGAGCCCGACGACGCCGAGCCCGGTGCTGACGATGTCGCCGAGCACCGAGGCCAGCGAGGCGCCGGACGGGAAGTAGCCGAAGAAGCGCGGATGCTGCCAGTGGGTGATGCCCGGCAGGATCAGCGCGTCGAGGTCGGCGAGAATCGCGGCGATCGGCTCGCCCTGCTCAGGCGCAGCCGCCGGAAGGCGCGCGATAAGGTCGCCGGGGGCCACCCGCGCCTGCACCGGGAGGTCGCCGGCGGCCAGCCGTTCACGGTAGGCCGCCACCCACTCCACCAGCGCGTGTCCGGCCTGTCGGAATTCGTCGGGTGTCACGGGAATCCTCGTCTCGGCGCTCGGTCGATGGCAGTTTACCCGGAACGCGCCGGCCCGGAAGGGCGGTCGGCCGGCGCCGGACCCGAACGATCCTTCCTCCGCGGTCACCGACTGCGTCTACACTGGCGCCCCCCGTTCCCCACCTGACCCCCGGAGGTCCCCGTGTCCCTTTCCCTCTACGATGTCTCGATCGCGCCGCTGACGCTCGGCCTGACCAACCTGTCGGCCCTGCTCGACAAGGCCGCCGCGCACGCCGAAGCCAAGAAGGTCGACCCCAAGGTGTTCGCCGACTTGCGCCTGATCGCCGACATGTTCCCGCTCAAGCGCCAGGTGCAGATCACCTGCGACACGGCCAAGGGCGCCGCGGCGCGCCTCGGCGGCGTCGAGATCCCGAAACACGAGGACACCGAGAGCAACTTCGCCGAGCTCAAGGACCGCATCGCCAAGACGCTGGCGTTCATCGCCACGGTCAAGGCCGATCAGATCAATGCGTCCGGGGCGCGCGAGATCGTGCTCAAGTTCCCGAACAGCACGCTGACATTCAGCGGCCGCGACTACGTCACCAAGTTCGTGCTGCCGAATTTCTACTTCCACATCATGGCGACCTACGCGATTCTGCGCAGCAACGGCGTCGACGTCGGCAAGAACGACTTTCTCGGCGCGATCCAGTAGCCGGCACGCGCGGGGCGCGGCGACGCGACGCGCTCCGCGACCTAGTCGCGGCCCCGATCTTGGGCCGCGGCGGGCTCCGCGCCCGCACCCGGTGCCGCTAGCGGCGGCTCGAGCGACTTCCAGAACGAGTTGAGATCGCCGGCGTGCGACGCAAGCAGCGTGCGGCAGGCGTCGACGACCGTCAGGTCGAACTGCGTCAGCTGTCCGCGGGCGAGCTCCTCGAGCGCCGCGTCGCGGCCGAGCGCGGCGCGATACGGCCGGTGGGTCGACATCGACTCGAAGACGTCGGCGACCGCGATGATCCGGGCCTCGAGCCCGATCGCCTCGCCGGCAAGGCCGGCCGGATAGCCTGAGCCGTCGAGGCGCTCGTGGTGCTGCGCGATCATGTCGGTGATCGGCCACGGGAAGTCGACGTCGCGCAGCACCTCGACGCCGGCCTTCACGTGCGTCTTGACGAGCGCGAACTCCTCCGCCGACAACGGACCGGGCCGGGTCAGGATGTCGACCGGAATCGCGAGCTTGCCGACGTCGTGCACCAGCGCGCCGAGATAGAGCCCCTCGAGGCGGTCGGCGCCGAGTCCGAGCCGGGCACCGATCGCGCGCGCCAGATTCGCGACCCGCCGCTGGTGCCCGGCGGTGTACGGGTCACGCTTGTCGATGGTCGCCGCGATCGCGCCGATGGTCTGGGTCAGCACGCGGCGCAGCCGCAATTCGGCGCTGTGGCGTTCGGTGACGTCGCTGACGATGCCCTCGAGGCAGACGCTGCCGCCCGCGACCGCGTCGCGCAGGTAGGCGCGGTCCTCGACCCACAGCGTCTCGCCGCTGCCGGTCCGGACGCGGTAGTGCTGGGTGAATTCGCGATCGCCGGCGACGACGTGCCGGTGGAGCTCGTCGAGCACGCGCTGCGCGTCGGCGGGATGGACGATGTCGGCGAAGCCCACGAGGCCGGACGTCAGGCTTTCCGTCAGGTAGCCGAAGTAGGCGACGTTGCCGGAGACGAACTCGATCGGCAGGCCGTCCTCGAGGCGCGCGCGGTACATGACCATCGAGGTCTTCTCGATGATCGCCCGCGCTGTCGCGAGTTCCTCGTCGAAGCGCCGCTGGTCGCTCACGTCCTCGACCAGCGCGAGACTGCCGTCGAATTCGCCTGAGTCGCTGAACAGCGGCAGTGGCTCGACGCGCGCCACGACCGACTGGCCGTCGGCGCGTCGCCACTGCATCGTGTAGGACTGCGTGGCGCCGTGGCGACGCTCCTGCCAGCGGGCGAGAAAGGCCTCGCGGCTGTCGGCGTGCAGCAGCTCGACGACCGGCCGGCCGGTGACGTCGGCATCGCCACAGCCGAGCATGCGCAGGAACGCACGATTGCAGAATCTGACGCACGCGCCGTGATCCAGGATTACGACGCCGTGCTTCATCCGGGCCGCGAGCACGGCGAGCGGCAGCTCGGCATGGCCGTGACCGGCAAGTCGCGGCAGCAGACTGGACACCGACATCGGAGAACCTGCGCGGGTGTACGGGCACGACCGGCAGGCCCTGCCGGAACACCCCGTCCCGGCTCGCGGACCTGCCCTTCCCGTCATGTATCGGCCGGCCGCGGCACGAATTCGCAGGCCGTGGCAGTTGATCTTCGCGGCATCGTGACGCAGATCTCTAAGTGGTCGCCGCAGCCGGATCGGCGATCGACCGCAACCGCTCCGGCGCTGGACCGGCTGCCCGGATCGGCTACTCTGGCCGCCGGATCTCGCGGTCGCGACCGGGCGGCCGTCGAGCGGACCCAGGCACTCGGAATTGCAGCGATGTGGAAGAAGATTCGCGTCGGCATTCTCCTCGCGGTGCTCGCCATCGTCGCGAGCAATGCGTGGCTCGAGCAGCGTCGTTCGCAGACCTGGCGCGACAGCCTGTACGTCGGCATCTTCCCGGTGGCCGCCGACGACCGTCCGGCGACGCGCGCTTTCGTCGCGGCGCTGCGGCCGGACGCCTTCGGCTCGCTCGAGCCGTTTTTCGCGGGCGAAGCACAGCGCTACGGGCTGCCGCTCGCCGAGCCGTTCCGGGTGCAGCTGTATCCACCACTCGCGGCGGCGCCACCGCAACTTGAGCTGGAGGCCGGACCGATCGGCACGATCTGGTGGAGTCTCAAGATGCGCTGGTACGCCTGGCGCTCCGGTTCGGTGGCCGGCCGCCCGCCGCCGCACATCCGTGCGTTCGTGCTGTATCACGATCCGTCGTTGGCGTCGCGACTGCCGCACTCGAGCGGGCTGCGCAAGGGACGGATCGGCGTCGTGCATGCCTTCGCGGCGGACGCGATGAGCGGCAGCAACGCGATCGTCATCGCCCATGAGGTGCTGCACACGGTCGGCGCCGTCGACAAGTACGACGCGCAGACCGACGCCCCGCTCTATCCGCAGGGCTTCGCCGACCCTGAGCAGCGTCCACTCTTCCCGCAACGACGTGCCGAGATCATGGCGGGGCGGCGCGCGCTCGCGGAGCGCGAGCAGGAAATGCCGGACTCGCTCGACGACTGCGTGGTCGGCGCGGCGACGGCCGCCGAGATCGGCTGGACGCGGCGCCCGTAGCGGCGCGGCGGCTGGCGCTCGGACCGCCTGGGCCGCCGGCCGCTCGTGACTACTTCGGTTTGCGGAACACGAGCGCGAACTTGTCCGTGTTCTTGCCTTTCATCTCCGGCGCGAAGAACGGCTTCGTGCGGTCGTCGTCCGGGTTGCGCAGCAGCTGGCTCTCGGCCTCTAGCTTGAAGCCCGCCTTCGCCATCACCTGCTTGACGAACGCCTCGTCGATCCGGTGTTGGCCATCGCGACTGCGCGCGAAGCTATCGCCCGTGCCGGCCGGCGCCGAGTGATCGACGATTGCGACGAAGCCGCCCGGCTTCACGGCGTCGAAGATCTGCTTGACGACGCCGTCAACGTCCTTCGACAGCCAGAAGAAGTCGTGGAACACGTCGTTCGCGACCGCGCCATCGAAGTGCGCCGCCGGCAGTTCCATTGCATCCATCGACTTGTCCCAGCGCTTCACCGTTGGCAGGCGGTCGCCGGCGAGCCGTTCGACGATGGCCTTGTCGCTGAATTTCGCCAGGAATTCCGGCGGGTTCTGCGCGTAGACCTCGCCGCCCGGTCCCGCGACGCGGGCCTCGAGCTCGGCGTACCAGCCGCCGCCGGTGAACAGATCGAGGATCTTCATGCCCGGGCGGATGCCGAAAAACGCGAGCATCTCCTTGGGCTTGCGCGCGGCATCACGGCTGCGGTCGGCCTCCGGCCGGTCAGGAGAATCGACGGCGGCGGTGATCGTCGCGCTCACGGGTGGGCTCTCCTTCGCACTGGCCGAGGCGGTGGCGAGCAGGCAGGCGAGCGCGCTGCTCGCCAGAACCTTCGTACACACATTGAGCTTCATGAGGCCCTCCATGGTCGGTGCGGACGAGCCGCGGGGAGCCGAGTGTACGTGAACCTGCGCTTGCGGCAGCGAAGCAAATTGCCCGGGCAGCCGGTTGCTACGATTTAAACTTAGAGTGCCCACAGGGCGACACGAAGGAGCATCCGTGACTGTGAAGATTGATCAGCCGAGCGAGGCCGGCGAATACGACGACAGCATGCAGACGCTGCTGCAGCTCCTGTGGGGTGACGGCTTCCTGTCCCCTGGCGGGGCCGACGAAGTCGCCCGCGTCCTCGAGGGCAGCGACATCCGCGGCTGCAGCGTGCTCGACGTCGGCTCGGCGCTCGGCGCCATCGACCTGCTGCTGGTGCAGGTGCACGGCGCGGGCTCGGTGGTCGGCATCGACGTCGATCCCGCGTTGCTTCGCCAGATGGACCAGCGCATCGCGCGCGCCGGCCTCGCGGACCGGATCCGGAGCCAGCTCGTGACGCCTGGGCCGCTGCTCTTCGCGACCGGCAACTTCGACGTCGTGTTCTCGAAGGACTCGATCGTGCAGATCCCTGACAAGGCCGCTCTGTATGCCGAGGTGCACCGGGTGCTGCGCCCGGGCGGGCGATTCATCGCTGGCGACTGGCTGCGAGGCGGCAGTGGCGCCTATTCACGTGAAATGATGGAGTTTTTTCGTCTCGAGGGCATCGCCTACAACATGGCCTCGCTCGAAGAGAGTGCCGCGACGCTGCGCAAGGCCGGCTTCGTCGAGGTAGAGGTCCGCGACCGAAACGCCTGGTACCTGGAACTTGCCGGGCGTGAGCTTGCCTCGCTTGAAGGGCCGATGCGTTCGGTCATCGTCGAGCGGATCGGCGCGGACAAGGCCGCTCACTTCATCGCCAACTGGCGGCAGCTGGTAGTCGTCGTGCGGCGCGGCGAACTGCGACCGGGCCACGTGAAGGCCGTGAAGCCGGGCTGAACGAGTCCATGCACGATCCCGCGGCGTCGCAGCTCGGCCACGCAGTCGCTGGTCGGTGCGCGCGTTGAGTTGGCACGACCCGCGTCCGCCCCGCAGTCCCCGGGGGAACACAGCCCCTTCTCGGCCGGCCGGTCGGCTGCTGCGGCCAATCGCAACAGGGCGGCCGCAGGATCTGCGAGGGTCGAGCCAGTGTCGCTGCTCGACTGCGACGGGCCGGGCGCCGCGTCCGCCGACTCCGGAACGACCGGGTCGGTGCCCTGTTTGGCCACGAATCGCACACGACCGTTCGGACACTGCAACTGCGGCACGGGGGCCCGAGCGCGCCGCCTCGCGACTTCGCTGCGCGGGTCGGATGCTCGCGCGACAGCCCGCAAGGCCAATGCATGACGATGCAGTCCATAGAGAGCGCGCTGCGTCACGGGATGGCGATCCTCGCCTACGTCCTGCACATCGGCGGCGGCACGATCGACCTTGCCTCGGGGCTGCTGGCTGCCGCGGCCCGCAAGGGTGGCCCTCTGCATCGCCGGGCGGGGACCGTATTCCTGCTCTCCATGCTCGGCGTGGCGACCTCGGCCGCCTATCTCGCGGTCACGGTTCCCGGCCAGATCGTCAATCTGTTCATCGCCACGTTCACCTGGTACCTCGTGGCAACGGCGTGGACCACCGTCCGCCGGCACGAAGGCACGATCGGCCGTTCCGACCAGATCGCGCTGCTAGTGGCCGTTTGCCTGTGCGCGCCCTTTGCGACACTGGCGATCTAACTGGTGCCAGGTCTTCCGCCCTTCTTTGAGAGCGCCGTTCCGTTCGAGGGTCCGGTGCTGATCGCGATCTATGTCTTTACATCCGTGCTCGCCTGCGCAGCGATCGGCGACGCCAGGATGGTGTTGGCTGGCGGCATCTCCGGCCGGCCGCGCATCGCGCGGCACCTATGGCGCATGTGCCTCGGCCTCACGCTCGCCGCCGGGTCGTTCTTCACGAACGTGCTGTCTCGGCTCCTGCCGGGGCCGGTTCACGTGACCGACATCTTCTTCGTGCCGCAGCTACTGGTGCTGGGCTTCCTGATATTTTGGCTGATCCGGGTTCGGTTCGCAGGCTGGCGGTACGACTGATCGCGCCGCCGGACGGGCGTAGCGCGCCTCGCGCCGCGATCGACCGACGCCTGCGCGAGCACGCTTGATCCGTCATCGGCGTCACGCAGCGCGCATCGGGCGGTCTCACCGGTCACTCTCCGGATCCGTTCACGGCGGCTCGCGCGAAGGACCGCCCGCGGTGCGAATTGCCATCGTTGGCGCACCCGACTTGCGTTCTGGCGCGGTCCCTCACCGCTTCGCCGGATACGGCGTTCCATCCCGGTGCGTGTAGCCTGCAGCCTCCGCGATCATGTCGATGTCCGGGTAAGTACAACGGTCCTGCGGGTCAGAATTGCCGATCTCAAGCACCCTGGCGGGCCGCCCGGACTTATTCACGAGGTGGTGCCCGTCGCGGTCGCCACGCCTGAACGCGGCACAGTCCCCGGCGCGCAAGATATCTTCACCGCTGTCGGTGACCAGCGTCAGCTCGCCATCCAGCACCCAAACGAATTCGTCCTCGTGGCTGTGCCAGTGACGCTGGCTGGACCACGCGCCCGGTTCGATCACGGTAAGGTTGACGCCAAACAGGGTCAGCCCGGCATGGCGCGCCAGCCGCTGGCACGATTGAGCGCTGCAGGGGGCGTCGAAGGGCCTCGGATACGTGCTGCCGATCTTCGCCGGCACGGTGGAAAGATCGATCTTCGTCGTCATTTTGTGGGACTCCACGATCTGGGCCAGACCGATCGCATTCGGTCGCGAAGTTGTCCGAGCATGCTGCTTCATACTGGATCTCGTTGCCAGCGGCGACGCGGCTTTGGTGCACGCCGACGCCGCCGATCGGAGTCCTCGATCGGCTGACCGCTTCCTGATCAGGTGCCACCGCGCCAGCCGGGTGCGGTGGCGCCGCTGCGCGCCGCGGTGGCGATACGGTACAGTTCCGCCGACGGCTGCGGACCCTACCCTCCCGCCTCCGCGATCTGACACCGCTCGCTGCCCCCTGGACTCGCATGGCTACCGAACTGCTCTTTCGCACCGACGCCTACTGCCGTACCGCGCCGGCCACCGTGACCGCCGCCGGTGAGCGCGGCGTCGAGCTCGACCGGACGATCTTCTATCCCACCGGCGGCGGTCAGCCCGGTGATACCGGCGCGATCATCCGCGCCGGTGGCACGCGCATCGCGGTCGTCGACACCCGCAAGGGCGAGACGCCGGGCCGCGTGCTGCACGTCGTCGCACCCGGCAGCGACCTGCCCACGGTCGGCGAGGCGGTCACGCTCGAGATCGATTGGCAGCGCCGCCACCGGCTCATGCGCCTGCACACCGCGCTGCACGTGATGTCATGCATCGTGGTCGCACCTGTCACCGGCGGCCAGATCGCGCCGGACAAGGGGCGCCTCGACTTCGATATCGACCTCGCGCTGCTCGACGCGGCACACATCGAGCGCGCGGTCAACGCGATCACCGCGCGCGCGATTGCGACCGAGACCGTCTGGATCACCGACGAGGAGCTCGATGCGCGGCCGGAGCTCGTCAAGACGATGAGCGTTCAGCCGCCGCGCGGCGCCGGCCGCGTCCGGCTGCTCAAGATCCCGGGCGTCGACCTGCAGCCCTGTGGCGGCACGCACGTCGCCAATCTCGCCGAGATCGGTCCGATCCGCGTGACCCGCATTCGCAACGAAGGCAAGCGCAACAAGCGGGTCGAGATCGCGCTCGCCGACTGAACGCGCTCGCCGCCCGCGGTCAGCGTGCGGCGACCAGCCGCTCGCGATGCCGCACGGCGAACTCGAGCAGGCGTCGCTCGATGTCGCCGCGCATCTCGGCTATCTGCTCGCCGAGCAGGCTAGCGGACGAGGCGACGGTCGTGTCACGGACGAGGCCGTGGCCCGGGTCGTTCGCGACTGCAAGCTGCTCGGTGGCGGTGCGCAGGCGTTGACCGGCGTTCGGCGAGCCGATTGCGTCGAGGCCGTCGGCGACGTCGATGAGCTCCGCGATCGGTGTCTCGCCGAGCAGGCGCGCCAGCAGGCCGCGCTCCGCGGCGTTCAGCAGCTGGCTGACGCGCAGCAGGTGCCATTCGGCCTCGCCGAGCGCCGCCGCACCGTCGCGCAGCAGCCGGCGCCGGACGGTGTTGCTGACGAGATCAACCGCGTCGCTCACAGACCCTCCCGGGCATCCGGCGACGGTCACCCGGCACCGTGCTCCGCTCCGCCGTAGACGGATTGTAGGTGATGGTTCGACGGGTCGCCGGCGGCATCGCTTCGAGGGCGACATGATCCGCCGCCGTACTCGGGCTGCGGTACAGTGGACCGCGAAACACGGGCCGGAGGAGCGAAAATGTGCCACCTGCACCATGCAGTCGTGCTGCCGCGCAGCATCGTCGTCCTTGCCGCACTCTGCGCCGTCATCGCCGGGCCGGCGGGCGCCGCCGAGACAGCCGCGCTTCCGACCCAGGAAGGCGATTTCGTCGCACGCGACTTCCGCTTCGCCTCAGGGGCGACGCTGCCGGAACTGAGACTGCACTACACGACGCTCGGAACGCCGACGCATGATGCCGCGGGCCACGTCACGAACGCGGTGCTCGTCCTGCACGGCACGGGAGGCGACGGTCATCAGTTCCTCAGGCCGCAGTTCTCCGGCGAGCTGTTCGGCCCAGGCCAGCCGCTTGACGTCGCCCGCTACTACATCATCCTTCCCGACGGCATCGGCCACGGCAAATCGTCGAAGCCAAGCGACGGGTTGCGCGCGCACTTTCCGGAATACGGCTACGCCGACATGGTCGCGGCCCAACACCGGCTGTTGACCGAGGGCCTCGGCGTTGACCGGCTGCGGCTGCTGATGGGCACGTCCATGGGCTGCATGCACGCCTTTGTCTGGGGCGAGACGTATCCGGACTTCATGGCCGCGCTGATGCCGCTCGCCTGCCTGCCGGTGCAAATCGCCGGCCGCAACCGCATGTGGCGCCGGATGCTGATCGACGCGATCCGCGAGGACCCAGCCTGGGTCGGCGGCGAATACACGGCCGAGCCGCGTGCCGCGCTGCGCACTGCCTCGGATCTGCTGCTGCTCGCCGGCAGCGCGCCGCTCTACAATCAGACCACGTTCCCGACCCGTGACGCCGCGGACCAGCGCGTCGTCGACTACACCGCCGCGTCGCTCGCCTCCTTGGATGCGAACGACCTCCTCTACCAGGTCGGCGCATCGCGTGACTACGACCCCGCGGCGCGACTCGGCCAGATCCGGGCGCCAGTACTGTGGATCAACTCGGCGGACGACTTCATCAATCCGCCGGAGCTCGGCATCGCGGAGGCACAGGCGAAGCGCCTCGCGCGCGGGCGCTTTTTGATGTTGCCGGTCAGCGAGCGCACCCGAGGGCACGGCTCGCACACCTGGGCGGCGCTGTGGAAGGGCGAGCTCCTGCAATTGCTCGCGGCAACGGAAGGTCCCGGGCGATGACGCCGGCGAGCTAGCGGCGGACGCGCCGCTCGTCGTCGCGACCCGCCGCACCGTGGCGTGTGCAGTCAACGACAGGCAGCGCCCCGGGACCGTCGCCGCGCAGCGTCGCCACGAACGCCCCACGCTCGAGTTCCCCGGCGGCCGCCGGCGCGGTGAGCAGCGGCGACACCAGGAAGCCGAGCAGCCGCGCGGCGCGCGTGACGAATTTGAGGGCCATCGGTTACTCCCGGAAAGCGGACCTCAGCTTCCGCAATCGGTGGCCTGACGACAAACGAATGCGGCAACCGGGCACGAGTGAACGCAGCTCAGGCGTCGTCAGCGGCGCAGCTCCGCGAGGGCCCAGCTGAGGAACGCCCGCACTTCAGGCCGCGCCCGGTCCTCCGGCCGGTGGACGAGGAAATAGGTGTCGCCGGACTCGATCTCGGTGTCGGCGATGCGCACCAGCCGCCCGGTCCTGAGGCGCCGCTCGCAGACGAAGGTCGGCACGAGCGCGATGCCGAGCCCGAGTTCGGCGGCGCTGATCGCGGCCGGCAGCGTATCGACGTGCAGCGTGCTCGCGCCGCGCGCGAGCGGGAAGCCGGTGGTCGCGAACCACTGGGTCCAAAGCTGTGCGCGATGACGATAGACGATGCGCCGCTGCTTTTCAAAGACACGCGAGCCAAGTTCGCGCGCGACCATCGCCACGGGCCGCGACGTCGCGGCCACGAAGCGCGGGCTGAAGAGACGCGTCGCGACCTGTCCGGCCGGCGGCGCGGCCGCGATCAGGATCGAGACGTCCATCGTCGCGGCGTGCTCGGTCGGCCGGCCTGCGCTCGTGACGATTTCAAGGTCGGTGCGCGGCTGCATGCCGTAGAAACTGCGCAGGCTCGGAATCAGGAGGTCGGTGACCAGGAACGGAGGCGCCGCGATGCGCAACACGCGGCGGCGTGCGCGCTTCGCGGCGCGGTCGACGGCCGCGTCGAGCCCGCCCAGCAGCGGCTCGATCTCCTCGAGCAGCGCCCGACCGGCGTCCGTGAGCTCGACCGCGCGCGTCTTGCGGATGAAGACCGGCTGGCCGAGGTGCTTCTCGAGGTCGCGGATGCGGTGGCTGATCGCCGACGGCGTGACGAACAGCGCGTCGGCCGCCGCCTTGAAGCTGAGCTGCCGCGCCGCGAGGCTGAAGGCGCGCAAGCCATCGAGCAGAGCCTGGCGGGGAACGCGCATCGGACCTCGGCGGCGATTTGAAACGAGGAGATGAAGCAAGAGTCGTACCGGGCGCCGCGTGCCGGCAATCGACCGCCTGGCCTTGTTGGGGCTTACCGAAGGCGGTGCGCTGCGCCAAATTGGCGCCGCCACCCGGGCCGGCGCGCCGAAATGGTGCACCGCAGTATCGAAATGGTCGGAATCTACGGATAGGTCGACCGCGGCCAGCCCCGTAACGTCAACCCGGACTGTGACGCCCGGAGCATCCTCTGACCCCGCTTGGCCTGTCCGCCGCAGAACTCGCGCAAGCGCTCGGGCGCTATCGGGTTCGTATTGACACCCTGATCCACGCGCTCGCCTCCAGCGCCCCGATGACCTTGCACAACGCCGCCTTCCCGGCGCTAGAGGATCTGGGCGCGATGATCGACGTCGACAGGGGTGCGCGCTCGGCACCGAGCGGTCAAGCGCGGATGTCGGAAGTCGAGCGCGCCGTGCTCGTGCCGCTGCTGACGCAGCTGCACGCCCATCTCGCCGGCCTCACGCAGAGCCTGCCGTCGCGCGCCTGGCTGCCCGTGCTGCAGGCGGCCGAAGAGGACATCGCTCGCGCGGAGCACGCCCTCAGCCAGCGCTGAGCGCGGACTAGAGCACGTCGAGCGCCATCGTGCGCTGCATCGCCGGGCGCGCGAGGCAGCGATCGACGTAGGCAAACAGCGCCGCGTCCGCGTCGACCAGCTTGAACTGCCGCAGGAAATGACACGCGGTGCCGAGCAGCACGTCGGCCGCCGAGAAACGCGCGCCGAGGATCCACGGCCCCGCGGCGAGCCCCGTGCGCAGCACTTCGAGCATCTGGTCGTAGCTGCCCCAGCCGTGCGCGGCCGCGCTCACCGGCGCGTTGGTGAACTTCTCGGCCATGGCGGGCTCGATCACCGCGTTGGTGTAGAGCAGCCACTGCAGGTAGCGACCGCGGTCCGGATCGCCGACCGGCGGCGCGAGGCCGGCGCGCGGATACTGGTCGGCGAGATAGGCGCAGATGGCGCCTGAGTCCCAAAGCCGCGTGCTGCCGTCCTCGAGCGCAGGCACCTTGCCCATCGGTGAGGCCGCCCGAAACGCCGGGTCGGCCTTGGCCGTTGCGTCGCGGATGTCGATGAACACGCGCTCGTATGGAACGCCGAGTTCCTCGAGCATCCACAGCGCGCGCACGGCGCGCGTCTTAGGGCACCAGTAGAGCTTCATGCGGCGGGTCCTCCGGCTACCAAGACTGCACGACGAGGCGGCCGCTGTCACGGCCCCTGCGCGCGTGCCGCGCTGCATCACGGCCCTTCGACATGCGTCCCGATCCGCTCGGCAACCTGCTCGATCGCGGCGTCCATGCAGCCCCAGAACCGGGCCCGCTGCTGGCGGATCTCGTCGAAGGATTTCCAGGCACAGTCACCTTGGGCCGCCATCGCCTCGCCACCCGTGGCGACGCCGGACGGCACGTTGAAGAGGATGCGCCGCGTGCTCTGCTCGAGATCGCCCTTCGGCCCGAGCACGCGGAAGCTCGCCGCCACCATCGGCCGGTAGGACTCGAGCGCGCCGCTTCGGTAGATCCCGAACCACTCGACGCTGACGTCGAGCAGCGATCCCGGCAACGCCTGCGCCGGCAGCCGGTCGCGCGCGAGTGGCGCTGGCGACAGCTCCGCAGGCCGCGACACTTCGAGCGGCAGCGCGACCCGGCCCCGCGTCGCGAGCGCCTCGAGCAGGTGCTGCTGCATGCGCGTCGCGAGGTCGAAGCGATCCTCGCGCGCCATGCGCTTGAGGAGCGTCGCCTTGGCCTCGTCGCCCCACGGATCGACCAGCTGCATCAATCCGCCGGCGGCCGCCGACCAGCGCGTCGGTGTCGCCGGCGTCACGACGCTGACGGTCGCGAGGCCGCTGGCGGCTACCGTCGCGGACCCGCCGATGAACATCGCGACGCCGAGCACGGTGCGGGCACGGTGCAGCAGCGTTGCCGCGCGGATCATCCGGCGGCGCGCCTCAGCGACCCGACAGCTGTGCGGCTGGCGGCTGGGCGGCTACCGCCGGCAGCCGTTCATCGATGCACGCCCAGCTCGGCGCCGCGGCGGTCCAGATCGTCATCGCGGGCCTGGCGACTTCCGGGTCATCGAGCGTGCCGGCGCGCAGGAACACGAGGTGCGGCCGCGATTCCGCCGCGCTGCTCACGGCCGTGCCGCAGGCCGGACAGAACTTGCGGTGCATCCGGTTGCCGCTGTCGGCAGTCGCGGCGAAATCGCGCAGCACGCCGCTGATTGTCACCGCGTCGGCGGGAAAGCAGACGTTGACCGTCGGTCCGCCGGCGCCGAGGAACTGGCATACCCGGCACCAGCAGATGCGGGCCGTGACGGGCTCGGCCGTCACCGTGTAGCGCACCGCCTTGCACAGGCACCCTCCCGTGATTTCCATCGTCTCTCCTCCGCAAGCCGCGCCGCCGGCGGCCAGTCTAGACGAGTTGTCGGCGCCTGCTCCCTGCGCTCAGAGCCCGAACGCGACCAGCGCGTCACCGCGCGTCGTGCCGAGCCCGCCGTGACCGCCGGCCGCGATCACGACGAACTGGCGGCCGTCGAGCTCGTAGGTCATCGGCGTCGCCTGGCCGCCGCCCGGCAGACGCCCCTTCCAGAGTTCCGCGCCCGTCGCCGTGTCGAAGGCGCGCAGGTAGTTGTCGGCCGCGGCGCCGACGAACACCAGGCCGCCCGCAGTGACGATCGGTCCGCCCATGCTCGGCGCGCCGTGGACAAAGGCGAGCGGCCAAGCCATGTCGCGCAGCGTGCCGAGCGGCACCCGCCACGCGATGCGGCCGTTGACGAGGTCCATCGCCACCAACGTGCCCCAGGGCGGCGCCACGCAGGGCAGGCCGAGCGGCGAACGCAAGAGCTCGCGCCGCATGCCATAGGGCGTGCCGCGCATCGGCGCGAACTCCGAATGCGGGTAGCGCTCCGACTCGCGCAACGCATCGTAGTCGGCGCGAGCGATCAGCGCGACCTCCATCGGCAGGTCGTTGACGACCGCGATCGCGTACTGGTGCGTCGCGTCGAACGCGAGCCCGCCCCAGTTCGCGCCACCGACGAATCCGGGCCGCTCGATCGAGCCGCCGATCGTGGGCGGTGTGAACACGCCGTCCGAGCGCAGCGCGCGGATCTTCTCCTCGCACTTGCCGCGGTCCCAGAAGCTGAGGCCCCAGGCGTCCTGCGCCCGCACCGGCTCCTGCGAGACGAGCGGCGGCAGCGCCGACCGTGGCTGCGTCGGAGCAGGCTGCTCGCCGGCGACGGCCCCCTGTGGCACCGAACGTTCCGCGATCGGGAACACCGGGCGGCCCGTGTCGCGCTCGAGCACGAACAGCTCACCGGTCTTCGTCACCTGCAGCACGACCGCAAGCGGACCGTCGCCGCGGTTGAGCTCGACGACCACCGGCTGCGAGGCGACGTCGTAGTCCCACAGGTCGTGGTGGATGATCTGCCGGCCCCAGACGAGGCGGCCGCTCGCCGCTTCGAGCGCCACCACCGAGTTCGCCCACTGGTTGTCGCCAGGCCGCTCGCCGCCGTAGAAGTCCGGGCTCGCGGAGCCGGTCGGTACGAATACGAGGCCTTGCGCGGGGGCCGCCGAGAAGATGCTCCAGGCGTTGGCGGCGCCGGTCCAGCGCGCGGCCTGGTTCTCGAGGTCGCCGAACGACGGATTCGCCGCGTCCGGCGGGATGATCGCGGTGCGCGGAATCGGATCCCACGACCAGCGCAGCGCGCCGGTGAGCGCGTCGAAGGCGCGCACCACGCCGAGCTCGAGGCTGGTGCCGCGGTTGTCGCCGATCGCCGAGCCCACGATCACCGCATCGCCGACGATTGCGGGCGGCGAGGTCACGAGGTACTCACCGCGCTCGCGCAGCCGCACGCCCGTCGAGAGGTCCACCTCGCCGCTCACGCCGAATCCGGCGCACGGCTTGCCGGTGCGTGCGTCGAGCGCGACCAGCCGCGCGTCAATCGTGCCGGCGAAGATCCGCGTGCGGCACGGCGCGAGGTCCGTCAGCGGCGGGCCCCAGACCGCGACGCCGCGCGCGGCCATTTCGCTGTAGCGCCGGCCGCGGTCGATGTGCGCGTCGTGGCGCCACAGCTCGCGGCCGGTCACGGCGTCAAGTGCAAACACGATCGCCGTCGCGGTGTTGAAGTAGAGCGTGCGGCCGACCAGGATCGGCGTCGCCTCGAAGGTGAGTTTGTCGCGACGCGCGAGGCCAGCACCCAGTTCACCGGTGTGGAAGGTCCAGAGCGGCTTCAAGCCGTCGACGTTGGCCGGAGTCAGCTGGCGCGCGGCGGAGGCGTGGCTGCCGCCCGGATCGCCGCCGTAGGACGACCAGGCCTGCGCGTGCGCGATCGGGTCGGGGAACAGGCCGACTGCGGCGATCATCCACGGTACGAGCCGCAGCGGGCCGAGCCGAAACCTCGAGCAGCGGCCCGTCGGTCTAGCGGCGGGCAAAGCGCGCGTCGGCATCGGCGTTCTCCCTCGCCGAGCGGCGGGGCACCGATGGTAGGCGAACGATCCGGTGCTTGCACGCTGCGGCGCGGTGCGCGGCACAGCCGAGCGGCCTGGCGCGCGGCCGCGACGGGTCAGCGCCGCGCGCGCACCGCCGCGACGGCGGCGACGAAATCCGCCGCGTAGCTCGAGCGCACCCAGACCGCGAAGCCGCCGGGGATCCGCGCCAGGACCGCGGGGCAGTCGAACAGCGTCAGCGCGGCGCACTCCCGTCCCGCGAGCGCCTGCTCGAGGTCGACGGTGCTCGCGAGCACGCGCGCCGCGCCGGCACCGAGGAGTTCCATCGCCTGCCACTTGCCGTCGACGACGACGACGACACCGGCGTCGGCCTCGGTCGCGGCCTCGAGCAGCGCGGCGATGTCCGGGTGCGGCGCGGGCACCAGCCAGCGCGCCGGCGCGAAGTGCAGCAGCACCGGTCGCCCGTCGGCGTCGTGGCGCACGGCACCGGGCGCCGCCGGCCAGCCGACCACGAAGGCGCCGCCGAGCGG